>NZ_KV797903.1 GCF_001809535.1 Aerococcus sp. HMSC062A02
GGCTTGCGCCAACGATCCGTAATTCGCTTTGCTTGCTTGTTCATGGCTAAGGACCAACTTCAAAGCTCCACTACTGCTCAAAATAGCTAATGTAGCAATTGCTTTTTTAAAATTATTGACTGCTAATATATAAAATAATGTTTATAGTGATGGTAGTTATAATTCAATAGCAAAATGTGATGAACGCATTCACCATTTAACTTAAAAAGAACTGTGTTTAGATTGCTCTAGGTAAATCTAGAGAAGTAAAGGAGTTAATGGCTTGTGGAATGCATGCATATTATCTGTAACCCGAAATCGGAGATGGGGAGAGGGAGGAGACGCTTAAACGAAGTCACTAGCTATTTAGAGAGCTGGGGGGTGGACTATCAGATTTATTTGACCCAGTATCCTGGTCATATGAGAGAGCTCTTAACCGCTTGTTTGGGCCAATTTAAAGAAGAGGATAGCTTAATCCTGGTTGGTGGGGATGGAAGTCTACATGAATTGGTGAATCTTTTGGCCGACCGGGGCCTCGACCTGCCTCTTGCCTTTGTTTCAGCCGGGACGGGCAATGATTTTAGCCGCTACTACCAGGCAGGCAAAGAGACCATCGAAGACTTGCTCGCCCCCATGTTTAAAGGCCAGGTTCGCCGGCTTAGAATTGGTCGTATCGATCCCAGCCTAGGCAAGGCTGGGGGCGTCTTTGTCAATAGCCTGGGCTTTGGTTTCGATGGCCAGGTCATCCATGAAAGTGAAGGATTCAAAGCCAAGGGAGGAATCTGGCAAGTCCCCTGGGCAAACCGGGTCCGCTATTTGGTGAGCCTCTTTCAGTCCTTGCGTCGCGTTCCTAATTTTGCCCTCGATGTAAGACTAAGCGGTCACAGCCAACATTTTTCTGATGTTAGCTTGGTAGCGGTTATGTTGAATCCTTACTTTGGTGGGGGTATCCAGCTTGATCCCCGGGTAGCAGAGCTAGAGGACGACCTGGCCCTTGTAGTGGTCCATGACCTGGATTGGCGGGCGATTCCGGGCTTACTCTACCAGATTCTATGGCGTAAGGGCCAGGGTGATTCCAAGCACCTCGCCTTCTACAGGGGGCCGCGCTGTGAATTAAACTTGACCCCTGCCATTCCAGGCCAGGTAGACGGGGAAGCAATTTTCTCAGCTGCTAGGTCTGTTGGATGTCGACTTGACCAACAAGCTTTTTATCTTTAACCCCGATTTATCGATATATTCGTTTATAGCGAAAGGAAAGCTTAGCTTAAGCTAGCTGGTCCTTTCGCCTTTCTTATTTTAAATATGTCACTTATATTTGACACTTCTTCGACTTTAAGTTAAACTGGGAGTGTGTCATATATAGATGACAGTAAGGGAGGAGAGGCCATGAACCATGTGCGCTTTTACCGCCAAAAGATAGGTATTTCGCAGGCGGAACTCGCTCGGCGGGTGGAGGTGGCTCGGCAGACCATCAATTTAATTGAGAATGATAAGTATAATCCGTCGCTCGACCTGTGCCTGCGCTTAGCTCATGCTTTGGGAACTGATCTAAACCAATTGTTTTGGAATGGGGAGGAAACTTAAATGAAAAAATGTATTATCCAACACTACCTTGGCTTTGTCGGCCACCGTGATGAATACCAAGAACAGAAACTGAATGAAGTTTTAGCTTTTGCTGGAATTGTGACCCAGTATGCCATTGCCATCTTGATGTTAATCAGCTTGATTTGGGATATCCATCAGGGTCAGGTCAGCTTGGGGACCATCTTTCTCTTTCTGATCATGATGGGAAATTCCCTCTACATCCTAGCTAAAACCCGCAAGTACCGGCTAACCGATACGGAATTTTATGATGCCAAAGATTATAAAAAAGCCGTTCGTCAACTCCGCCAGCAAATGTTCCGCGCTGGCCTCTTGTGGACCCTGGGCATGATCTTTTGGATGGAAGTGGTCTTTCCTTATTTGGACGGGCGGCCAATCGAATGGCACTGGGCTAAGGCCCTGATTTATGTCATAGGAGGTCTAGTCTTTGCCACCACGGCCTACCTCATTAGCAAGTCAAAACTCCGCTTAGTCAAGCGCTAAGCCTCAAATAAGAGAAGATGAAAAAGCAGCCTAGGCGCCAAATAAATAGCGTCTAGACTGCTTTTGCTTTTTTAGAGATTATCTTTATAGTTCTAGTCCTTATCCTTAAGGGCAGAATTCTTGTCCAATTCCTCCTGGCTGATTTGTCCCTTTTCTACGGCTGCCTGGTTAAGGCCTTGGACATAGTCTTCATAGTCTGGCATGAAGGCGACTTGTTCCCAGTCACCGGTCGGTAGGTCGGCTTGGTTGGTTTGAGGCTCACCAGGCGTTGATCGGCCTTCCTTGATGTAGTCGACCAAGGCTTGGCTCAATTCAGTCACAACATCCGGATGGTCGTCGATAACATTGTGGCTTTCGGAGAGGTCATCGCGCAGGTCATAGAGTTCGCTTGCTTGGAAGGTTTCTTTATAGCTGTCCACATTGCGGTCATAACTGCCTAGGCCGCCATCTTTGACCATGATGAGTTTCCAGAAGTCACGGCGAATGGAGAAGCCCCCGTTACCAGCTGAATGGATGATGTCTTCACGGATAGCCTGGTCCTCACCCTGCCAGAGGGGGAGGTTGGAGTAGCTATCTTCAGCGACATTATCGCGTTTGTCCTCACCGAGGATATCGGCGATGGTGTTGTAGAAGTCGGAGTGGGAGACCATGTGGTTAGAAACCGTGTTGGCTTCAATCATTCGCGGATAGGTCACAATCGTAGGTTCCCGGTGGCCCCCTTCCCAGATATGCATCTTATGCCCGCGGAGCCCATTACTTGGGTCGTGGCCTTCTTCTTCCTTCAAGCGGTCAATATCGACAATCGGAGAGGCCCCATTATCGGAAGTAAAGATGAATAGGGTGTCTTCGTAGATGCCAGCTTCCTTGAGCTTGTCGGCTATTTCACCGACATAGGCATCCAGTTGGAGGACGAAATCGCCGTAGTCACCGATCCCTGACTTACCGCGGAAACGTTCTTGAGGAATAATCGGACCGTGGACCAGGTGGTTAGGATAGTAGAGGAAGAAGGGGGCATCCGCTTCAATCATATCATCTAGGACGTCTAGTGCCTTGGCCTGCATTTGGTCTGGGACATGGTAGGGGCTGTGCTCAGGGGCTATCACGCCGGCTTCGATGGAGCGGTTGGTTTCAGGCTCAACCCGAGAAATATTATGGTCCCCGGCCATGTATTCAGGTTGGTAGAGGGCCCGGTCATTCTCGATGATGGTAAAGGGGCCTTGGTCCAGACTGGCTGCCGTCCCGTAGAAGTAGTCGAAGCCATAGTTGAGCGGCCCGAATTTAATCGGTTGGCTATAATCGATGTCTGTTCCCCGGAAGATGGGTTCCGCTGTGGCATTGCCGAAGTAAGGGCGGCCCTTCTGATAGTCCGCCTCTTGCTCGCGGTACTTGTCTCCGTCGACACCATAGCGCTCATAGTCTTTGTGGTCCTTTAAGGTCCATTCCATCCCCAAGTGCCACTTACCGATGGCTGCTGTTTGATAGCCGTGGTCCTTGAGCATTTGAGGGAGGGTGCGCCGGTCTTTCTCAATCAGACTTTGGGCGTCGCCAGGGATGACAATACTCTTGAGCTGAGACCGCCAGTTGTAGCGGCCGGTTAAGAGCCCATATCTTGAGGGCGTACAGAGGGCGCTGGTGGCATGGGAATCAGTGAAGCGCATGCCGTCCTGAGCGAGGGCATCAATGTGTTCGGTATGAATCTTGGACTCAGGGTTGAAGGCAGATACGTCACCCATTCCTAAGTCGTCGGCAAAAATTAAAATAATATTTGGTTTCTTTTGAGTCATTAGAAGTCCTCCTTTAAATTTAAATGTTAATAATCGTAGTAGCGAGTATCCCGACTCTGTGTGCAATAAGAGGTGTCCTCGTTCACATAGTCATCATCGTCTTCGGCTTGGTCCGTTTCGTCGGCCCATTCATAGGCCTTCTTAGCCATGAGTACAGCGATAATCTCATTGATTAGAGCAGCAGCAGGGATGATGATCTGGATACTGGCGCCGAGGTCACTGGCTGCCTGACCAATTGCCTGGGCTGCCATGGAGGAGAAGACGAGGGAAATACCGGAATGGGGCATCATGGTTAAGGCCAGGTATTTTTGGACGCTGGGGTCTGCTTCGATGCGCTTACCTCCCAGATAAGACCCAATAAAGCTTCCAAGTAGGCGGAAGCTAATATAGGCCAAACTCCAGACGCCAGCTTGGACGAGCAAGCCAGGATCGAGTGGGGCAGCGAGGTTCAAGATGATAAGCAAGAGTCCAGCTGATTGGATGGGGCTAAAGTCATCACTTAGGGCTTCGCGTTGGTCATCTGAAATACCGTTGACCAGGGCGGCTGAGAAGGCGGCTCCCAGGATGATGTAATTGGCCATGGGGCTAGGGTAGAGCCAATGGTCAATTGCTAGCATGATAGCAGTCGTCAATACAATAGTCGTGAGGAAGCGACCGATACCTGATTCTTCCGCTCCGGATAAGAAACGACCGGCTAGATAACCTAGGCCGACACCGACCAGTATCGGAAGGACCATCATCAAGGACAGGTTGAGTACAGCCGAAGTTGAAGCCTCAGTCACTTGTGATTGGACGACCGAAATGAAGAAATAGAAGATGATGTTTACTAAGAGGGTATTCATGACGGTCATGGAAACAGTTGTCCGTGAGAGTGGCCCATCTGTCTTGTATTCGTTAATGACTGATAGCACGGGGGCCGGGGCTGTGGCCATGGCGATAACCCCGAAAATAATGGCAATCAGGAAAGGCACCCCTATCCAAGAGAAAATCAAGCCAAAAGCTAGGCTGACCATCAGGAAAATACCTAGCATCTGCCAGATAGCGAGTTTAAAGATGGAAGTCCCAACTTTTTTTATTTTACTTACGATTAAGTTGGACCCAATCATGATACCGACAATGACTTGGGCCAGGGTCGCCAAGAGTTGGAAGGCGGGGTGGCCAGTGATGCTCTCGTGAAAAAGATTGAGCAGGTTAGGACCCACAACCATGCCGCATAGGAGCCAGCCTAGGATGGCAGGAAGTTTGATTTTTTGGATTAAGCGGCCTGCTCCATAGACCAAGGCAATGGCTAGAAGAAAACGTAAAAATGGCATAAAAAACCTCCTTTTTTGATTTAAAGTATAAAAATAACCTATCTTTACTCTAACATGAATTGCGTGAAAATTCTGTTCTAAGCTCTTGTGAATAAAGGTTTTTTTATGATAGAAGAGTAAAAAACTGATTAGACATCCTATTATTTATACATATAATTTTAAGAAAAGGAATTAAAACTTAAAATGAGAGGTGGCTCAATATGTTTTCTTTTGCCTGTGATTATTTAGAGGGGGCACATGAACGCTTGCTCAGTCGTCTGATGGAAAGTAACCGTGACCAAGTGCCAGGCTATGGGCAGGACCCTTATACGCATCAGGCGGTCCAAGCCATCCGGCGTGCTTGTGCTTGCCCTGAAGCAGAAGTTTATTTTACGGTAGGAGGGACCCAGACCAATAAGCTGGTAATTGATAGCCTGCTGACGGACTACCGCGGGGTGGTGGCGGCAGATACCGCCCATATCAACACCCAGGAGACCGGGGCTGTTGAATCCTGTGGCCATAAGATCCTAAGCTTAGCGAATGACCAGGGTAAACTGTCAGCTGACCAGCTCCAGGCCTATCTGCAAGCCTTTGAAGCTAATCCCAACCGCGCCCACATGGTGGCTCCGGGCATGGTTTACATCACTTATCCAAGTGAACTCGGCACCCTCTACTCTAAAGCAGACTTGCAAGCCATCTACCAGGTCTGCCAGGCCCACGACCTGCCCCTCTACATTGACGGGGCCCGGCTCGGCTACGGCCTAATGAGTCCTGAAGCCGACCTGACCCTGGCTGAATTGGCTCACTTGTGCGATGTCTTCTATATTGGGGCCAACAAGATCGGTGCCCTCTGTGGGGAAGCTGTAGTCTTTAGCCAGAGGAAAGCACCGGCCTATTTCCCCGCCCTGGTGAAAAAACATGGGGGCTTGGTCGCCAAGGGCCGCCTGCTCGGCATCCAATTTGAGGAATTATTTAAGGATGGCCTCTACTTTGACTTGAGCCGGCATGCGGTCAAGCAGGGCCTGACTGTCAAAGAAATATTTGCGGAGGCGGGCTATAGCTTCTATACGGATTCCTATACCAACCAACAATTTGTCTGCCTGTCGCCAGCAGAAGCCGAGCGCTTGGCTGATTATGTCGGCTTTAGCGTCTGGAATCCAGACCTTGATGGCCAAGTGGTCCTCCGCTTTGTCACCAGCTGGGCCACGACGGATGCCGCACTTGAAGAGCTCTGCGATGCCCTCAAGCAAATTGCTATTAATAAAAAGTTTGAAGAGCGAGCTTTAATTGTTTAAAATATAAATTATTAAACAATATAAGGAGCGATCAGTTGAAAGAAAAAAGAAGAAAAGGCTGCCTGTACGGTCTAGTCATAATTTTGCTTCTCTTGGGCTTGGCTACTTATGGGGTAGGCTCTTATTTCGTGAATTATGCCCTGGTCCCCCAGCAAGGGGCAGAGAACCGTGAAGAAGTGGTTGATCGGTCAGCGGACCAATTGGTGATTGACCGGGCCCGGGATAAGGAAGAAGAAGAGCGGGCGATTTGGTTAGACCAAGTGGGTGAGCGACGCCAGCCGGTGACCATCCAGTCAGTAGACGGCTTGAAGCTCTACGGCCACCAGATTAAGCAGGACAAAGCCAACCAGCGCTGGGTGATTATCGTCCACGGCTACCAGTCCAGTGAAGACGAGTCTAATCTTCTGGCCAGGCACTTCGATGAGGCCGGCTATAATGTCTTGACATACAGTCAACGTGCCCATGCGTCCAGCCAAGGCAAGTATATCGGGATGGGCTACTTTGAGAAGGACGACCTCTTAGCCTGGACCAAGTGGTTGGTCAAAGAAGACCCGGAAGCGGAAATTGTCTACCATGGTACCTCCATGGGTGGGGCAAGTGTCCTGATGGCCTCGGGTCTGACCCTGCCCAAGCAAGTTAAGGCCATTGTCTCGGACTGTGCCTATAGCTCAACTTGGGATATCTTTGCTTCAGAATTGAAATGGCGCTTTAATCTCCCAGCCTTTCCCATCCTCTACATGGCAGAATTCATGGGCCGGCTCCAAGCGGGCTACGATATCCGCTGGGCTGAACCCAAGGACTATGTGGCTAAGAGTGAATTGCCCATTCTCTTTATCCATACCGAAAAAGATGACTTCGTGCCAGTGGAAATGGCCCAGGAACTCTATGCCAGTAAGAAGCAGGGACCTAAAGAACTCTTCCTCCTTCAAGTAGGCGGCCATGCCGAAGCTAAGTTCCAGTCAGGCTATTATGAGCGGATTGAGGCGTTTTTGGCGAATTATTTAAGCTCAAACAGGGATTAAAAGGCTCTTGGAGAGCTAAAACAAGCAAAGTCTTCGGAAACTTGCTAGAATAGGGCAAGCGCTGAAAGGAGGGCTTGTCATGTTTTATTTGGGAATCGGATTTCTTGCTATCTTGTTAATGATTGCCCGCCTAGTCTATCTCTATTATCATTTGGACACCGGCCAAATACCCCAGCCAGCTGATATTATTCTGGTGGCTGAGGGGCCGGCACCTGAACGGAGTGACCAGGCTGTGGATCTCTTAAGGGCGGGCTACAGCCAGACGGGCTATCTCTTGGTGTCGCCCCGCCATGCGCGTGAAGATTTTGATATCTTTCCCACTTATGTGAAGAAGGGGGCGCCGCCGGAGAGTCTAGTGGCCGAAGACCAGGCGACTTCTACCTGGACCAATGCGGTGAACAGCCTCGCTATCATGGCCGACCGGGGCTGGACCAGTGCCAATGTGGTGACTAGCGACTACCATATGCGTCGGACCATGCTGACCTTCCGCCGGGCCAACCGCCAGTATGGCTTTGACCTGACTTTTGTCAGTGCCCACCGGGATGGCCACGGCTACCGAGCAACCCCTAATGGCCGCCGCATGGCCCGGATGGAAGTCCTGAAGTGGATCGGCTACCGCCTCTACCTCTACCACTGGATTGATTGGTAGACCATATTAAGCATTCAAAATTAAAGAGACTGGGTCAAAGCTCCAGTCTCTTTTAAATAGCAATTGTTTCAAAAATCTGTTCCAAAAGTCAGTCCTGACTTTTGGAACAGTCTTTTATTCTAAGTCCAGGGTGACCAAGTGGCTGAGCCGGTCGGGGCTGTCCTTTTGCATGGCAAGCTCAGGTGCTTGGCCCCGGTAGTTGGAGGCGTAGGCCCAGTCATTTAGCCAGGGGCGGAGGTCTTCTTTGTGGATGAAATAAGGCATGCGCTGGTGGACGCGGCCGACGACCTGGTCAGCGGCCTGGGTCATGAGGACAGCTTGGGCTTGGCTTTGGCCGTCTGCTTGCGGAAGAACCTGGTAGCAGCCACCCACGAAGAGGACCTCGCTGGCTGAGAAGAGGAAGCGGGTCTTGTCGGCCGACCACTCGTAGAAGGCGGACATGGGGAAGATGCAGCGGCGGTAGCGGAAGGCCTGGGCAAAGGCCAGCTTGTCATTGATGCTTTCCGACCGGGCATTGATAAGAAGCTGTTTTTTCTTGAAACCATCAAAGCCCCAGCGCATACTGGCTACCCGGACCTTGGCTTTTGGATCTAAACCCAAGCAGACCGCCTCTTGGCCGGGATAGACCGTGCCTGTCGCAGCCGTGCTTTCCTGACCCAACTTCTTGTAGAAGTGGGCTAGGAGGGGGTCCTTGAGCTGGTATTCATAGCGTCCGCACATGGAATCGCTCCTTTCCTTTATTTAATCATAACACAGGATTTCTTTTACATAATAATTAACAAAATGTTACAAATGTGTTACAATGAACTTAAGAAGGATAGAGGAGGGATCCCCATGAAAAAGAGTGTTATTGCCAGTGTTGGACTCGCCGCTTTACTGGTGGCCCTCAATGCGCCAGATGCAACGGCTAGTCAATCGCTCGTAGAAATGAATCCGAATGAAGCCAGTCAAGCCTTTATTAAAGAAATTCCAGTCATCAATCAATTGACCGCAGCTCCCCACATTGTCGATATTCGAACCAGTGTCCAAGATATCGCACCAGTTCAAGCCCGTCAAAACCAGGAGATTGCAGCTATCCAACCAGCAAGAGCTCCTGAACAAAACTTACAGCCCACTAAGCCAGCTCCAGCAAGACAAAGGGAAGCTGAACCGATGGAAGAAAAGGCTCCAGCAACCCAAAAGAGCTATCTGATGGGCCCAAGCCAAGATCCTGAGACCGGCCGGACCCAGTACGACTACCGGGTCGACAGCCCCGATGGTCGGGTATCTCATTTGGAAGGTCTCTACCAAGTTGACGAAGCAACAGGCCAGGTCTACCAGATGGATATGCTGACTGGACGATGGGTCTTGCTTGAAGACTAGAACTAGGCCTATGAGTTTGAAGAGTTGGTGACGCAATATTAAAGGCTCATGTTTCTGACAATAAATATTTAAGTTAAAATCTGTTTTTTCAGTTCTTTGCTACTGGTTTTTACGACTAGTAATTAAAGAAAAAATTTGACTACCCAATTATTTTTGAGCAGGAGTGGAGCTTTGAATTTGATCGT
>NZ_KV797904.1 GCF_001809535.1 Aerococcus sp. HMSC062A02
GGTCCACTTCTACCCGCGCTCCCTCTCACCCTTTCTATTCAGCGAATTGGCTTTGGTAGAGTTTGGCGTAGGTGCCGTTGAGGGCGAGGAGTTCTTGGTGGCTGCCTTGTTCGACGATGTCCCCCTGGTCGAGGACGAGGATGTGGTCGGCGTCGACGATTGTGGAGAGGCGGTGGGCGATGACGAAGTTGGTTCGTCCGGTCATGAGATTGGCCATGGCTTCTTGGATGAGGCCTTCTGTCCGGGTGTCGACGGAGGAGGTAGCTTCGTCCAGGATGAGGATATCAGGATCCGAGATGAAGGCCCGGGCAATGGTGAGGAGCTGGCGTTGGCCTTGGGAGATGTTGGAGGCTTCTTCGTTGAGTAGGGTGTCGAAGCCATCTGGGAGGCTCTCAATGAAGTGGTAGCAGTAGGCTTGTTTGGCCGCCTGGATCACTTCTTCTTGGCTAGCTCCGGACTTACCATAGCGGATGTTTTCTTCGATACTGGCTTGGAGGAGCCAAGTGTCTTGGAGGACCATGCCAAAATGTTGGCGCAGATTATCGCGCGGTACCTGGCGAATGTCTGTTCCGTTGATCCGGATCGCCCCCTTGCTGACATCGTAGAAGCGCAAGAGGAGGTTGATCAGGGTGGTCTTACCGGCCCCCGTTGGCCCCACAATGGCAATCGTTTGCCCCTGGTCCACTTCTAAACTCAGGTCTTTGATAATGGGATGGCCGGTTTCATAGGCAAAGCCCACGTGGTCGAAGCTGATGCTTTCGATAGGCGATTCAATTCGTGCCTCATCGCAGTCGACTTCTTCAGGTGCATCCAGAAATTCAAAGACCCGGTCGGCCGAAGCCAGGGTTTCTTGGAGGAGATTGGCCATCTCTGCCATGGTATTGATGGGGCGAGTCATCTTCTGACTATACTGGATAAAGGCCAAAACGTCCCCGACGAGTATCTGCCGGTTGAGGACGAGGAGGCCGCCGACGATGGCAATAGCGACATAGCCCATGTTGCTGACAAAAGTCATCACAGGTAGGAGGACCCCCGCCATAAAGCTGGCCTTGTAAGACACATCATAGAGCTTGTCATTGTAGGTACGGAATTCTTTGTCGGCCCGGTCTTCATAGTTATAGGCCTTAATCAGGTCCGTCCCAGTAAAGCTTTCTTCAACGTAGGCGACCATAGCTCCCAGTCCTTTTGCCTTGGCACGGAAGTATTTCTGCGACCGGTTGGTAATAAATCGAGTAGCAAAGAAGCTCATAGGTATGGTGATGAAGAAAATAGCTGTCATGACACCGGAAATCCGGAGCATCATCACGATGATACCTAGGAGGAGAATGATCCCATAGAAGACTTGGCTGATGGTCTGTTGGATATTCTTACCCAAAATTTCGACATCGCTGGTCATCCGACTCAAGAGATCACCTGTACGGGATTGGTCGAAGTAAGCTAGGGGGATGTGTTTGACTTTACGGGAGACTTCTTCTCTGAGCCTTAGGATAAAGTTCTGAGAGATATAAGTGAGCAGTTGGCCTTGGATGAAATTAAAAATACCAAGGGCCAAGTAGATCCCCAATAAAATTACACAGAGCCTAGCTACAGCCTGGAAGTTAATAGCCTGGCCCGATTGGACATCGTGGAAGAGCTGGCTGGTTAGGTCCCCCATCATGCGTGGGGCGATGATATCGCAAGCAGCGATAACTAAGGTAGAAAGAACACTAAGCCCTAAGAAGAGCTTGTATTGGCCGAGATAGGCAAGGAGCCGGGGTAAAGTTTTTTGTGTTTTCTTAGTCATGGTCAGCCGCCTCCTCTCCTTGGCTTAGGGCAATTTCACGGTAAATTTGATTATGAGCTAGCAAGTCCTCATGGCTGCCGAAACCTTTGACCTGGCCATTATCGAGGACTAGGATCTTATCGGCATGGCGGATTGTGGCCACACGCTGGGCGACAATAATTAAGATGGCCTGGTCTAGGGCTTCCTGGAGGGCCTGGCGGAGCTCATAGTCCGTCTGATAGTCGAGGGCAGAGAAGGAGTCGTCGAAGATATAGACAGGAACCTGACGACTCAAGGCCCGGGCAATGGCTAGACGCTGGCGTTGACCTCCCGAGAAGTTGTTCCCCCCGCGAATCATAGCTTCGTCGAGTGGGTTTTCTGCGGGCAGAAAATCACGAGCCTGGGCAATGCTTAGATTATTAAGCAATTGATCGTCGCTAACTCCCTCGTTACTATAGGACAAGTTGTCACGGATGGACTTGGTGAAGAAGAAGTTTTGCTGGGGCACATAGCTCATCTGGTCGCGCACACTAGCGGCTTCTAAGTCTTCAATATCTTGGTCGTTAATGAGTAAGTGGCCGGTGCTTGGATCATAGAATTGGAGCAGGAGTTTGAGTAGGGTCGACTTCCCTGATCCGGTTCCCCCAATAATGCCCAGGGTCTGGCCACGTTCGATGCTAAAGTTAATCCCTTTTAAGGCTGGCAGATTGGCGCCTGGGTAATAGAAGGTCAACTCACGGGCTTCAATCCGTTGAATCGGCTCTTGGAGGGAAGTCTGCCCCCCAATTTCACGCGTTGGATAGGTCAAGAGTTTATTCACCCGCTGGGCCGAAGTAAAGGTCCGCGGCAGCATGGTTAAGAGGTGGGAGATCATAATCAAAGCCGAAAGGACCTGGGTAATGTACTGGAGATAGGCCATCATATCTCCAATCTGCAAGTCCCCCTGGTCGATCAGGTGAGAACCAAAATAAGCCACCCCAACTAGGGAGAAGTTCAAGATAATGGTCAAAAGAGGCATAACGGTAATCATAATACGGTTCACCTTGAGAGCGGTTTGGTAGTAGTCCTCATTGGCCTCACTGAAGATTTCTTCTTCATAACGGTTACGGGAAAAGGCTCGAATAACCCGCAGCCCCGTCAAACGCTGGCGGAAAAGCAGGTTGATGCGGTCGAGATAGGCTTGCAACTTAGGAAAATAAGGCAAGGCCACTCGAAAGACAATATAGGTCCCGATTAGAATTAAGGGTAAACTGAGAAAAATGACAAAAGACAAGCGGAGATTGGTGGTCAGGGCCATAATCAGCCCACCCACAAACATTAAGAGTCCCCGGACCCAGGGCCGCATGCCCATCAAGGCCATTTGTTCAATTTGATTGACATCATCCGTTGTTCGGGTAATTAAAGAGGAAATCCCGAAGTCTTCGGTCTCATCGAAGGTCATGTGGTTGACCTTGGTATACATTTGGTGGCGTACGTCCCGGGAGAAGCCCATAGCTGCCTTAGCTGAGTGGTAGGCGGCTGAGCCTCGGCAGAGGACGGTCACAAGAACAACGAGCAACATGACGCCCCCTATCCTAAGAATCAGCTGGGTATCCCCATTGGCCACCCCCTGGTCGACCACCGTAGACATTAATTTGGGTAGAAAAAGTTCACCCAGAGCATTTCCGAAAGTCAGTAAAATAACGAGTAAGATTCGCCAACGGTAAGCTCTTAGGTAAGCAAATACTTGCACAATCGAGTGCCTCCAATCTAATCAAACGATCACTATTGATCATAATTGCGTACCCTCCACTTTATCACAAGCGAGGCCAGCAAGCGAATAAAAGAACTCAGTCCTCCCATTTGCAGCCAAGAGAATAAATCCGGTAGAATATAGCTAAGCCTAAGAAAGGAGGGCTCGTGATGCTTTATCTTATCTTTCTTATCCTGGCTGTAGTGACCCTAGGACTTGGTTTTTGGGCACTGAAGCAGGATCGGATCGCTTTTTACAGTCTTGACCAAAACCAGACCGACCACAACCACCTACTTGCCCAGGGATTGGGTGTTAGCCTCCTATTTGCTGGAACGGTTCTAGCCTTTATTTTAGTTATTGTTTATTTCTTCCACTTACCAGCCTATTTATTACTTATTGTGGCAGCCTTCATCTACCTGACAGTTTTTGTCAAACTAGCGCAAATGAAGGACTCGCTTAAGCAATAGTATTCTCCAGTCTGCCGATCCCTTCAATTGTCACACAGACCAGATCACCCGGCTGCAGCCAGACTCGGTCTTCAGCTTTTTTACCGGCAACTACCCCATCCGGCGTCCCAGTGAAGATGAGGTCACCCGGCTTAAGTGTCATGTGACGGGATAGGTAGCTGACAATTTCAGGAATGCTGAAGATCATTTGTTGGGTCGAAGCGGTCTGGACCGTCTGACCGTTCACCTGGCAGCTAATGGCGAGCTGCTGGGGATCAAGCTGGTCCGACAAGCTGACATAGGGTCCGACTGGCGCAAAACCATCTCCTGTCTTCCCGACCAACCACTGACTACTGGCGAATTGCCGGTCTCTCAAGGAGAGATCGTTACCTGCCGTATAGGCAAAGATCATGTCTGTCCGGAAATCTTTTGGTCGGATGTCTTTGATTTCTTCCCCCACGATTGCGACAAGCTCAGCCTCATAGTCGAGCTGGCTGCCATAACTTGGGAAAGGAATCTTTTGTCCAGCCGCTGCCAAGGCATTATTAAACTTAGAGAAGATCGTCGGTTCCTCCCGAGCATCCGACCGGTCCACTTCATCGATATGGTCCTGGTAGTTGAGCCCAACGCAGAGAATTTTCTCTGGTGCTAACACAGCGGGTAGAAAGTCAAAGTCCCCTTCTAAGGGGGGCAGGTCTTGGCTTGTTAAAGTTCTGAGTCTGTCGATTAAGGCCTTGGCCTGGTTAGCCTTCAGGAGGTCATCAATCGAATGGATCATCAAATTCTCATGGTCTAAGATCCAGTCACTGAGGGCGTAGTGTTTGTCGTTTAAGTAAGCACCTAGACTAGCTTGTCCCTGGTGGAGATAGTTAAAGAATTGCATGGAAAAACCCCTTTCAATAAAAGCTCTTATCTTCATTATAGCCCATCGCTTGGTGGAATGCCCCTAAAATGCTAGATGGGCCCCAGAAGCCATCAGAGAAATAATTATGGAAAAATACTGAGCAATTACTTGCGTCATTTTTCCCAGTCTGTTAAAATATAATATTGTGAGTATGAATATACTCTCCTTGCTCTTTTCTAATGAGGAGAGCCACAAGACCAAAAGGAGGTGCGAAAGCCAATGACTAAATATGAAGTTTTATACATTATCCGTCCAGATTTAGATGATGCGTCAAAATCAGCCTTAGTTGAAAACTTTGACAATATCTTAACTTCAAATGGGACTTCAATCATTGAATCAAAAGACTGGCAAAAACGTCGTTTCGCATACGAAATTGAAGATTTCCGCGAAGGAATCTACCATATCGTAGAATGTGAAGCTGAAGATGCTGAAGGCATCAACGAATTTGACCGTCTCGCTAAGATCAACGACGGCATTTTACGTCACATGATCACTAAAATTGAAGCTTAATGAAGACTAAGATTACGAGAGAGGGATTATCATATGATTAACAATGTCGTATTAGTTGGCCGATTAACTCGAGAAGTCGATTTACGTTATACGCAAAGCGGCATCGCTGTTGCTAACTTTACAGTAGCTTGTGATCGCAACTTTCGTAATTCACAGGGTGAAACTGAGACAGACTTCATTTCCTGTGTGATGTGGCGTAAGTCAGCCGAAAATTTTGCTAAGTTTACCCGGAAAGGTTCCCTCGTCGGAATTGAAGGGAGTATTCAAACGCGTAACTACGAAAACCAACAAGGACAACGTGTTTACGTAACAGAAGTTTTAGCTAATAATTTCAGCTTACTAGAGCCAAAATCAGTTACTGAAAGTCGTCCACAATCTAACAATAATTCATATGGTAACAATGCTTACCAAGGCAATAACTTTGGTTCATCAAACCAAAATCAAGATCCATTTGCTTCCCAAGCAAATCAAGATCCTTTTGCCTCTAATGATAATTCTTCTCCGTTTAGTGCAGGCGGATTTGGCAATGACAACCCATTTGCTTCTGGTAACAACGACCAGAACCAATCGTCTAACAATGATGGGGCCTCGATTAATATTGCCGATGATGACCTGCCATTCTAAAAATGGAATAAAGGAGGATAATGAACATGGCACAAAATCGTCGTCGTGGTGGCCGTAGACGTAGAAAAGTATGTTTCTTCTGCGCTAACCATGTAGATCATATTGATTTTAAAGATACAGATTTATTACAACGTTATATTTCTGAAAAAGGTAAAATCTTACCTCGCCGTGTAACTGGTACATGTGCAAAACACCAACGTGCTTTAGCAACTGCTATTAAACGTTCACGTGTAATGGCCTTATTACCATTTACCGTTCAGGACTAATAGAAGAGAGCACCGGGTATCAACCGGGTGCTTTTTTTATGCCTGTGTATAAACATATGTTCCTAAAACAAGAGTTTTCCACATGTTAATTCTATTTATGCACAGGTGTGGATAGTTATGAGGCTAACTGTGGATTGTTCCACGTGAAACAGCCTAGAACTTGTCCACAGCAACTATCCACAAGACTGTTCGTAAGTGGACAAACCTGTTGATTTGTGGATAAGAAGTTTGGGAAACAGGGGTTTTGTCCGTTGGTAGGAACGTATGTTCTTATTTATAGCATTATTATTGATTATTAGATAAAAAAGTACTTAAATATGGAAAAGTATAAACCTAATGTGGATATCCTTGAATTGTGGATAAAAATAAGAAATGATGTTCCTCTCGTCTAGTGTGGATAAGTATAAAATTTTCTTTTTATTATAAAGCTGTGTATAAGTTCTTCTAGCTAAAAAATGATTAGCGATGTGAGTAGATCTTTTAATGTGCCACATGGAACAAAATGAAGTTTTTTAATTGGGACTATAAAGGGAAATATGATAGCGTAATATAATGAATTGGCTTATTCTCCATTGCTGAGTTTTTGAGAATACATAGTCCAAGAAAAATACTGAATTAGTCTTAAGTTAATGAAAAGATCTAACTTCCTAGCAGATTTGGGATAACTTTGACCAAAATAATCTTAATATAAATGATTAAATATAATACTTTCCTAAGCAAGAATACCTATTATTGAATCATCAGATTGTGTAATAAATAAAAGAGAGACGATTTTTCTTCAAGAATGCAAGAACTATCGTCTCTCTTTTTTTATATTTTGCTAGTGATGTTAATAGCCGTAAGTAAATAAACAATGCTTTCCTAAAATTAGTAAATAAATGTTGTCCACTAGTTGCTAATATATTGCTAGCTTTACTTAACCCACTTCGATGTTTCACGTGGAACAATAGACTGTGTGCCACAGAAGCCTTTTACTAAATATGGAAGACATCTAGAATCTAGGGCTAGATTTCAAGTTAATGAAAACAGTATTGTTGACTATATTGACTATAGCTAATACTTCTCTCTAAAAATGTCTTCTTTAAAAAAGATATTGAATGTGATATGTAGGTTAAAATAGATTTATTTTAATTCTATAAGAGCGTGTGACAAAAGTCTATTAGTCCTGAATTCGGAATATATATCTGTAATTCGCTCTAGCTTTCGATCAGCTATAGCACAACTTATCTGTTAACTATGGAAAACTGTTGGTAAAGGATTGGACATAGTTAGTAGTTGGATTCATTTTCCTAACCTTCATGTGACTTCACAAGTCTCCGACACACAGTCAAGTCTTGAAGAGTGTTCTAATTCTGATGGCTTACTCCAGTGAACAAAAGCTAAGCGGACAATGCTTACATTCACACTCCTGGTATAGTTGTTGAGTTGGGCTCGCAAGATTCGACTTGAAGTGATTTCAAGTCATCGAAAGGTCTAAATAGCATCATCTTAATTCTCCATACCAATTAGTTGTAAAGACTAGCAATATTAAATTAATTTATCCAAGCGGAGGCCAGTGGAGAATAATTAATTACTGAATAAAAGTGTGATCCTTTCTATTTCTACTTAATCGTGTTATTAAAGTAATTTTGCTATTTGTGTTTCACGTGAAACAATGATTGTAGATGTTTGTCTCTTGTTTATCTTATTGGATATTGTAATTGTTAATCATATCTATGACAGCTAATCTTTATTTATAAGCTCAATCGTTGAAATTGGGAGGAGGCGAAAACTTTTAAGTTAGACAGATTATAATTGCTTACTGTTGAGTAGTTAGTTCTGAATCAGCTAACTAGCTAGCATAGAACCACTTATTATTATCCGTGTTTCATGACACTTTTAACATTGCTATGGACAAAACTATACGTGGTAAAAATTATGGGGAAATCTTTAGCTTGGTTGATGACAGAAGTTTAATTTGTAGTTGACTTAAAAAAAATATTTCATACAGGGAGGTCTGTCTAGTTAAAGAAAGAGTTCCACTTTGATATCTAATGCTTTATTCTCTTTAGTCCTTCTTTTTTATCGTCAAGTTTTGAATGCTTGAAATGAAAATATCAAAATCGACTTTAATTCACTATGAAGCTATTGTCCATATCTTATTGCTTTTGTAATATAAATGCTTAGTTTTTCTTTTTCGTAATGATTAATATCTTTCCTATTAACTTTTTCCAGCTATGTTTCACGTGAAACATTTTAAAATTGAGTGCTGAATAAGTTGGAATCAGTATTAGTGTTTCACGTGGAACATTTATAAAAGATAGAAATAGTAAAACTGATTTTTTTATAGCTGAGCAATAATATTTCTTAATGATTGATAGCAAGCGAGAATTCAAGCAAAAAGAAAGTGTTTATTTAATATATAAAGATAATATTTTAAGTTTTTACTGTTTTGACTCTTATGAAGCTTAATTAATTGTTTTACCAAAAAAGTGACTTTATTTTGTTTCACGTGTAACATTTTATATAGGGAACGTATGTTCTTTAATCCTTTTCTTTTTGCCTATTTCACGGTATAATAGAGATGATTGAAATTAATTTAAAAATAAGCTAAGTGTGTTAAAATATCCTTATATGAAATGAAGGAGTAGATCATGCAAAAAAATTACAAGCAGTCTAAGCAGCATCCTGAATTAAAAGATGGTCGCATTTCTCTTGCGATTGGGATTGCTGCACTCTTACTCTTGGCTTGTGCCATCCTAGCCTTTATCTCTAGTGTGAAATTAGGGGCTCTCATCCTCGTATTGGTTATCTTAGTAGCTTTAGTCTTGCTTTATGCTTGGAATGCCCTGGAATATGAGTTTGCTAAACAAATGGAGCGGCTCGAAAATCGTTTGCAATCGGTACAGAATGAAATTTTATTGCAGATGCCGATTGGTATTATCTTGTTTAATCCGAATGATAATTTGATCGACTGGGTGAACCCTTACTTATTAAAGTATTTTGACCGTAATGACTTGATTGGCCATGAACTTGAAGAAATCGATGCTGATTTAGCCGAAGTTTTTCATCGTTTATATGAAGAAGAAGGTCAATCCACGGATCGGATTCAGTGGCAGGATCGTTTCTTTGATGTCGGTCTCTTGCGCGATCAACGGGCCATGTACTTTATGGATGTGACCCAATATGGCGAAATCAGTCAAGCAGCCAGCAACAATCGTATGATTATTGGCCATATTTTGGTGGATAATTATGATGAAATCATGTCGGCCTTGAATGACCGCCGCAAGTCAACGATCGATAACTACATGACCAAGCAATTGTCGACTTGGGGAAGAAAGTATAATAGTTTTGTTAAAGAATTGGACGATGACCGCTTCCTTCTCATCGGGACTTACGGGGCCTTGCAAGAGATGGAAGAGGATAAATTCCAGATTATCGATACAATCCGAGAAGCCACTTCTAAGTGGAACTTCCCACTGACCTTATCGATTGGGATTTCTTACCGTGAGATGGATGATCCGCTAAGTATTAGCGAAATTGGGGACCAAGCCCAAGCCAATGTGGACCTGGCCTTGAGCCGTGGAGGTGATCAAGTTGTCATCAAAGTTAAGAACCAAAAGGCCCGTTACTATGGGGGAAAAACCAATCCAATGGTTAAGCGGACCCATGTGCGGTCGCGGCAAATAGCCAATACGATTGCCAAGATGATGCAGGAAAATCAGACTATCTTTGTTATGGGGCACGATTATCCCGATATGGATGCTATTGGTGCTTGCGTGGGAATTCGGCGTATTGCTCAGATGAATGATAGCCACTGCTATATCGTGGTGAATGAAGATCGAATCAACCAAGATATTAAGCGGGTAATTGAAGAATTGCGCCAAGATCCAGATAATGCAGAGGCTATTATTTCGCCAAGCCAGGCCGAAGAGATGGTCCAACCAGACTCTCTTGTCTTCTTGGTGGATGTTCACCGGCCTTCTATCACGGTAGCCCCTGAATTAATTGAAGCGGTTAATGGGATTGTGGTTATTGACCACCACCGGAAGGGTGAAGAAGTGGCCAGTAATATTCTCTTAGAATACATTGAGCCCTATGCTTCCTCGGCCTGCGAACTGATTACGGAATTCTTTGAATACCAAAATCCAGAAGGCAGTCCGGTTAATCGCTTGGAAGCGACGATCATGTTGGCAGGGATTATGGTTGACTCACGGAACTTCTCCTTGCGTACGGGCTCGCGGACCTTTGATGCGGCTTCTTATCTGAAGTCTAATGGGGCCGATTCCATCCTCATCCAAGAGTTCTTGAAGGAGGATCTCAATGATTATATCGACCGCAGCCAATTGATCGAGAGCGTCCAGTATGTTGAGCCCAATATGGGGATTGCTCAGGGTCCAGATGGTCAAGTATATGCCACTGTGATTGCTGCCCAGGCAGCGGATACCCTCTTGTCCATGAATGGGATAGCCGCTTCCTTCGTTGTCTTCCAACGTAATGACGGTCGGGTCGGCATTTCGGCTCGGAGTATGGGAAATGTCAACGTGCAAACGATCATGGAAGAACTGGGAGGTGGCGGCCACTTGTCCAATGCTGCCACACAGATTTCCGATGTGACGGTGAGTGAAGCGGTCGACCAGTTGAAAGCAGTTTTAGCAAAAGATAAGGAGGAATAAGGATGAAAGTTATATTCTTACAAGATGTTAAAAAACAAGGTAAAAAAGGTGAAATTAAGGAAGTTTCTACCGGCTATGCGCAAAACTACCTGATTAAAAAAGGCCTAGCTAAAGAAGCGACCAATAGTGCCATCTCTGCCCTAAAAGGCAAACAAAAGGCAGAAGCCAAAGAAGCCGCTGAAGAAAAGGCAGAGGCTGAAAAATTAAAGGCCCTTCTAGAAGATGAGGAAACGGTTGCTGAAGTTAAGGCTAAGGGTGGCGAAGATGGCCGTCTCTTTGGTTCTGTGCCATCTAAGCAAATTGCGACAGCCTTGAAGGACCAATATGGGATTAAGATCGATAAACGGAAGATTGAATTACCCAACCCAATCCGTGCTTTTGGCTATCGGAACGTGCCTGTGAAATTACATCCGGATGTTGAAGCGACGATCCGGGTACATGTTGTTGAGGAATAGAAAATTTAAAAAAGAATGAGAATTGAATGGGCTAGGGCTTTTTTTGCCCTGGCTTATTTTCATGAGCTGAAGTTTTTAGTATAATTATTAACGCCTAAATGACTTGATTTATGACGAAGGAGGAAATCATGGCTGATAGTGACTTAATAGAACGTATTCCTCCTCAGAATATTGAAGCTGAGCAGGCAGTATTGGGTTCAATCCTACTTGAACCGGATATTTTTACAACTGTCAATGAATTTGTCAGTGAAGAAGATTTTTATAAAAGAAGCCACCGCTTGATTTTTAGCTCTATGCAGCGACTCAATGACCGGGATGAGGCGATTGACGCCTTGACGATCCAGGAAGATCTGCAGAGCCGGGGCATGCTGGAGAATATCGGTGGGGCTGACTATATTTTTGAAATTGCTGAGAAGACACCGACGGCAGCGAATGCGGAGTACTATGCCAAGATTGTCGAAGAGAAGTCGATCCTTAGAAAGCTGATCCATGCGACCAATACAATTCAGAAGGAATCTTACGGTGAGGAACATGACTTGACGACCATCCTGGATGGGGCCGAGCGGCAAATCCTAGCGGTGAGTGAAAATCGCAATCGTAATGGTTTTATCCATATCTCCCAGGTGCTCCAGGAATCGATTGGACATATTGAAGAATTGTCCAAGCAGCATGAGGCGGTAACGGGGATTGCGACGGGTTACCCTGATCTTGATAAGATGACCACGGGCTTGCACCCGGATGAGTTGATTATCCTTGCGGCCCGGCCTGGGGTAGGGAAGACGGCTTTCGTTCTGAATATAGCTCAGAACATTTCGACCAAGCAGAATGGTCGGGTGGCCATCTTCAGCCTGGAAATGGGGGCCGAATCCTTGGTTAACCGGATGCTCTGTGCGGAAGGTAGTATCGATGCTAACCGTTTGCGGACGGGACGTTTAGAGCCGCAAGAGTGGTCTGACCTAGTCGTTGCCATGGGGGCTTTAGGGGAGTCTGAGATTTACATCGACGACACTCCAGGGATCCGGGTGACAGATATTCGGGCTAAGTCGCGCCGACTCAAGCAAGAGAAGGGAGACTTGGACCTGATTGTGATTGACTACTTGCAGTTGATCGAAGGGAGCCGGCGGAGCGAGAACCGCCAGCAGGAAGTGTCTGAGATTTCTCGGCAATTAAAGAAATTAGCTAAAGAACTGAGTGTGCCGGTCATTGCCCTGTCCCAACTTTCTCGGAGTGTGGAGCAACGGCAGGATAAGCGGCCTGTCCTCAGTGATATCCGGGAATCCGGTTCGATCGAGCAGGATGCGGATATTGTTGCCTTCCTTTACCGTGAGGATTATTATCAAAGAGAGGGCAGCGAAGAGGAAGAGAATCCGGATGCTGATAATAACATTATTGAAGTGATTATTGAGAAGAACCGGAGTGGGGCCCGCGGGACAGTGAAATTAATCTTCACTAAGGAATTCAATAAATTCTCCTCGGTAAGTTTCCGAGATGAAGCGGAGATGTAGGGGAGTAAAGACGGTTGTAGCGTCAAAAATACTATCCAATCTATGGATAAGCCAATCGAGAAAGGACTTGGAATTATGTCTGGAATTGTTGTTGTTGGAACACAGTGGGGAGACGAAGGGAAAGGGAAGATTACGGACTTCCTAGCTAAGGAGGCTAGCGCTATTGTCCGCTACCAGGGCGGAGATAATGCCGGCCATACCATCCAATTCGATGGGAAGAAATTTGCCCTCCACCTCATTCCTTCTGGTATCTTCTCGCCAGATAAGTTATCCATTATTGGCAATGGGGTTGTCGTCAATCCCCAAGCCTTAGTCAAGGAATTGAACTATCTTAAGGAGAATGGTGTAGACACGAGCGGCTTACGGATTTCCAACCGGGCCCATGTCATCCTGCCCTACCACATTGAATTAGACCGACTCCAAGAAGAAGCTAAGGGCGACCAAAAGATTGGAACGACCATTAAAGGGATCGGCCCTGCTTATACTGATAAAGCAGCTCGGATCGGGATTCGTTTCTGTGATTTACTAGAAAAGGATAGCTTTGCGGAAAAATTAAAGGCAAATCTTGCTTATCATAACCAAGTCATTGAAAAGATTTACCAAGGACAAGCTTTAGATTTTGACTCTATTTTTGAAAGCTACTATGCTTATGGTCAAGAAGTTAAAGATTATGTGGCGGATTCTTCTTATTTGATTGGTCAGTTGATGGACCAAGGGCAACGGGTTCTCTTCGAAGGGGCCCAAGGTAATATGTTGGATATTGACCAAGGGACCTATCCTTTTGTGACCTCTTCAAATCCTGTAGCTGGGGGCGCCACCATTGGGACCGGGATCGGTGCAACCCAGATTGATAAGGTGGTTGGGGTCTGCAAGGCCTATACCTCACGAGTGGGGGAAGGGGCCTTCCCAACTGAGCTCTTTGATGAAGTAGGCGACCGCATCCGCGAAGTGGGTCATGAATATGGGACGACAACGGGTCGGCCACGCCGGGTAGGTTGGTTCGACGCTGTGGTGATGCGCCACTCTAAACGTATCTCTGGCTTAACCGATCTCAGCTTGAACTGTGTCGATGTCTTATCTGGTCTGGAAGAAGTGAAGATCTGCGTGGCTTACGAGAAATCAGATGGCAGTCGCATCGATTACTATCCTGCCAGCCTTAAAGAATTGGCTGATTGTACCCCTATTTATGAAACGCTGCCTGGTTGGTCAGAAGATATTACAGCTTGCAAGAGCCTTGATGACCTACCTGACAATGCCCGTCGTTATGTGGAACGCGTCAGTGAATTAGTGGGGGTTAAAATCTCTACCTTCTCTGTCGGCCCTGATCGCGAACAAACTAATATTTTGAATGATATTTGGAATAGCTAAGAAGATAAAAAGGCAGCTAAGCGAGAAAACCAATCATTTCTCGCTTAGCTGCCTTTTAGTTTGGATTGCTATCTTGCTTGGGATGAGCTTCTTATCTAAGCAAATGCCCTTGCTTTCACTATAGTCGGGTTCAGACTGGCAGCTTTCGTGTCACTTCACAAGTCTCCGC
>NZ_KV797905.1 GCF_001809535.1 Aerococcus sp. HMSC062A02
CAAACATACTAAGATTAGCTCGAAGGTAAATCGACGGATTTATCTTCGAGCTATTTCTGTTTTTCAGATATAGTATATGTGAAAGAAGAATCCGGACAAACCCTGAGGGGCTACGAGCCCGAAACGCAAAACGGATTCTTTCACTCTTGTTTTTAATTTTGGTTTAAGTATGTTGAGCTGCGAGCTCGTGTTTAGGAAATTAGAATAAGAACAATGAGGTGAAAGTCTTTCAAATTATTAAGAAAGGATGCTGAAGATGGTTGACTATATCTATGCTTTTGATGTCTCAAAAGGAAAAGCAACGCAGGTTTTATACAAAAATAATAAATGTATTGAGGAAAGTGATTTAGAATTCACTCGTAAAGGATTTGAAGCATTATTACAGGATATCCAGCGGATTCCTGGTCAAGTGACCCTTGCTTTTGAAACGACAGGTATTTACTCAAAGCCTCTTGAGCGTTTTTGTCAAGAAAATCATTTAACTTACCACAATCTAAACCCTTTAGAAGTGTATAACCGAACAAATGGACTAACACTAAGAAGGAATAAAACAGACCCAGCAGATGCTCATAAATTGGCACAAATCATGTCTATTTTTAATTTTCAACCTTCGGTAATGAAAGATCCTCTTTATGAAGAAATGAAGCGCATGAATGCTTGTTATTTAGAGATACAAGAAGCTATTGATAGGCTATATGTTAAGTTTTTAGAAGCTATCTATCTTTGTTTCCCTGGTATTGAACAAGCTTTTTCTCAATTAAAAAATTGCTTTGCTTTGACCATTATCGAAAAATACCCACATCCTGATTATGTACTAAAAGTTTCGCGAACAGTTATCAAGAATTTCATAAAAAAATCAACAGCCAAAAATATATCGAAGCAAAGAGCTTTTCAAAAAGCTGATCAAATCATTGAATGTGCAGTTGATGCCTACCCTTCTGTCTCCAAGGATAGTTTCTATTGCCAGGTGCTAAGTTTCTATGCCACACAACTAAAGAACTTACTCAATCAAAAATGCTCAATACAAGATAAAATGATCACTTTATCAAGTCAGTTTGATGAATTTCCAATTTACTCTAGCGTGCCAGGGATTGGTGAACTTTCAGCTTGCCAATTAATTGCAGAGCTTGGTGATTTATCTCGATTTAAAAACCATAAGCAATTAAATGCCTATGTAGGAATTGATATTAGACGCTATCAATCAGGTAAATATACAGGTCAAGACCATATCAATAAGCGAGGCAACAGAAAAGCTAGAAAAATACTTTATGTCATTATCACCAATATGATCCGTGCCCAGAGACATGCCCCCAATCATATCGTCGAATATTACTATACAAAAAAACAGCCACCCTTTAATAAATGCCATAAGGTAGCTGTTATAGCGTGTATGAATAAGCTGCTTAAATGCCTATACGCGCTATTCAATCATCATACGAAGTATGATTATGAATTAAATGCCTCACATCGCAAATAATCCACCTATATCATAACTAATTTTTTT
>NZ_KV797906.1 GCF_001809535.1 Aerococcus sp. HMSC062A02
AACTTGTTCTTTGAAAACTGAATACTGCAAGTAATAACCATATTTTTAACTGCAACCACCAGGAAGCAGTTAAGGATATAAACCAATTTTACCAAGAGTAAAAAACCGAAAGAGTTTAATTAAACTTTTCGCACATCATACAACTTAACCAACGGTTAAGTGAATAAGGGCGTACGGTGAATGCCTTGGCACTAGGAGCCGATGAAGGACGGGACGAACACCGATATGCTTCGGGGAGCTGTAAGTAAGCTTTGATCCGGAGATTTCCGAATGGGGGAACCCCATCATCTTGATCGATGATGACTTTCAAGTGAATACATAGCTTGTTAGAGGTAGACGCAGGGAACTGAAACATCTCAGTACCTGTAGGAAGAGAAAGAAAAATCGATTTCCTGAGTAGCGGCGAGCGAAACGGAAAGAGCCCAAACCAAAGAGCTTGCTCTTTGGGGTTGTAGGACTGGGACCTATGATTTAGGCGGGTTAGTCGAATGGCATGGGAAGGCCAATCAGAGAAGGTGAGAATCCTGTAGACGAAAACCCAACTAACATTACCAGTATCCTGAGTACGACGGACCACGTGAAATTCCGTCGGAATCCGCCGGGACCATCCGGCAAGGCTAAATACTACCTAGTGACCGATAGTGAACCAGTACCGTGAGGGAAAGGTGAAAAGCACCCCGGGAGGGGAGTGAAAGAGTACCTGAAACCGTATGCCTACAAGCAGTCAGAGCCCGTTAATGGGTGATGGCGTACTTTTTGTAGAACGGACCGGCGAGTTACGATAGCATGCAAGGTTAAGACGAAGAGTCGGAGCCACAGCGAAAGCGAGTCTGAAGTGGGCGTTGAGTATGTTGTCGTAGACCCGAAACCAGGTGATCTACCCATGTCCAGGCTGAAGGTGCGGTAAAACGCACTGGAGGGCCGAACCCACGTCTGTTGAAAAAGGCGGGGATGAGGTGTGGGTAGCGGTGAAATTCCAATCGAACCTGGAGATAGCTGGTTCTCTCCGAAATAGCTTTAGGGCTAGCCTCGGATGATGAATATTGGAGGTAGAGCACTGTTTGTTCTAGGGGTCCAACAAGGATTACCGAAAACTGATAAACTCCGAATGCCAAATATTTTAATCCGGGAGTCACACTGCGAGTGATAAGATCCGTAGTGGAAAGGGAAACAGCCCAGACCACCAGCTAAGGTCCCAAAGTTTCAGTTAAGTGGAAAAGGATGTGGGGTTGCACAGACAACTAGGATGTTGGCTTAGAAGCAGCCATCATTCAAAGAGTGCGTAATAGCTCACTAGTCGAGTGACCCTGCGCCGAAAATGTACCGGGGCTAAACTGAACACCGAAGCTGTGGATGTCTAAGGACATGGTAGGAGAGCGTTCTAAGGACGGCGAAGCATGATCGTGAGGACATGTGGAGTGCTTAGAAGTGAGAATGCCGGTATGAGTAGCGAAAGACGGGTGAGAATCCCGTCCACCGAATAACTAAGGTTTCCTGGGGAAGGCTCGTCCTCCCAGGGTTAGTCGGGACCTAAGCCGAGACCGAAAGGTGTAGGCGATGGCCAACAGGTTGAGATTCCTGTACTTGTCTGATTTGTTTGAGCAATGGAAGGACACAGGAGGCTAAGCAGAGCGCGGAGATGGAAAAACGCGTCCAAGCAACAAGTCTGATGTTGAGTAAAAGGCTTAACATCCTAAGGATGAGTTGTGACGGGGAGGGAAGTTTAGTACCGAAGCTGCTGATGTCACACTGTCAAGAAAAGTTTCTAGTGAGAATCAGACAACCCGTACCGCAAACCGACACAGGTAGTTGAGGAGAGAATCCTAAGGTGAGCGAGCGAACTCTCGTTAAGGAACTCGGCAAAATGACCCCGTAACTTCGGGAGAAGGGGTGCTGGCCGCAAGGCCAGCCGCAGTGAATAGGCCCAAGCGACTGTTTATCAAAAACATAGGTCTCTGCCAAATCGAAAGATGACGTATAGAGGCTGACGCCTGCCCGGTGCTGGAAGGTTAAGAGGAAGGGTTAGCGTATGCGAAGCTCTGAATTGAAGCCCCAGTAAACGGCGGCCGTAACTATAACGGTCCTAAGGTAGCGAAATTCCTTGTCAGGTAAGTTCTGACCCGCACGAAAGGCGCAACGATTTGGGCACTGTCTCAACGAGAGACTCGGTGAAATTGTAGTACCAGTGAAGATGCTGGTTACCCGCGACAGGACGGAAAGACCCCATGGAGCTTCACTGCAGGTTGATATTGAGTGTTTGTGTGACATGTACAGGATAGGTAGGAGCCATTGAAACCGGGACGCTAGTCTCGGTGGAGGCACAAGTGGGATACTACCCTTGTGACATGACCACTCTAACCCGCGACCATAGATCTGGTCGGGAGACAGTGTCAGTCGGGCAGTTTGACTGGGGCGGTCGCCTCCTAAAGTGTAACGGAGGCGCCCAAAGGTTCCCTCAGAATGGTTGGAAATCATTCGCAGAGTGTAAAGGCAGAAGGGAGCTTGACTGCGAGACCTACAAGTCGAGCAGGGACGAAAGTCGGGCTTAGTGATCCGGTGGTTCCGCATGGAAGGGCCATCGCTCAACGGATAAAAGCTACCCTGGGGATAACAGGCTTATCTCCCCCAAGAGTTCACATCGACGGGGAGGTTTGGCACCTCGATGTCGGCTCATCGCATCCTGGGGCTGAAGTCGGTCCCAAGGGTTGGGCTGTTCGCCCATTAAAGCGGTACGCGAGCTGGGTTCAGAACGTCGTGAGACAGTTCGGTCCCTATCCGTCGCGGGCGTTGGAAATTTGAGAGGAGCTGTCCTTAGTACGAGAGGACCGGGATGGACGCACCGCTGGTGTACCAGTTGTTCCACCAGGAGCAGAGCTGGGTAGCTATGTGCGGCAGGGATAAGCGCTGAAAGCATCTAAGCGTGAAGCCCCCCTCGAGATGAGATTTCCCATACTTTTAAAGTAGTAAGACCCCTGAGAGATGATCAGGTAGATAGGCTGGAAGTGGAAGTATAGCGATATATGGAGCGGACCAGTACTAATCGGTCGAGGACTTATCCAAAGGATAAGATTGTATGAGTGGTTGGGTAATTACGAGCAGATTCAGTTTTGAGAGAACAAGCTTTTCTCAACTAAATAGAAATTGTGCGGTGGTAATGGCAAGAAGGTCACACCTGTTCCCATGCCGAACACAGCAGTTAAGCTTCTTAGCGCCGAATGTAGTTGGGGGTTGCCCCCTGTGAGACTAGGACGCTGCCG
>NZ_KV797907.1:0-60203 GCF_001809535.1 Aerococcus sp. HMSC062A02
CCGAACCCGACTACAAAGGGTGTGAGGGAGCGCGTTCAGCATCCTTTCACTGGAGCAAGTCACCAAAGCAGTCTGAAAGACTGCGGCGGAGACTTGTGAAGTGGAGAAGCTTCTGCCTCTGCAAGCCCGACTAAGGGTGTGAAGGCTAGCGTTTAATTTCCCCAGTTTAATGGATAAATACACAATATAAAAAGCGTCTCCAACTGATTTTTGCTTGGAGACGCTTTTTAAGGCCTAACATTTAATATTTGGCTTGCATTTTCTTCTCATAGTAATTGAGGAGCTTGCTAAGGGCAAAGGTGAGGATAAAGTAGACCAGCATGGAGATGAAGAGAGGGATGATCCCTTGGTAGGTTTGGCTGGTGACGGCCCGAGTTTGAAAGGTCAGTTCAGCTACACCGATGGTTGATACAATGGAAGATTCCTTGATCAAGGTAATGAATTCATTGCCGAGTGACGGCCAGATTGCCCGCAAGGATTGGGGGAAGATGACCTTTTTCATAGTGGTACCATAGCTTAGGCCGAGGGAACGGGCGGCTTCCATTTGCCCCTTGGGAACCGATTGGAGTCCACCACGAATGATTTCGCAGATATAAGCCCCCGAGTTGAGGGAGACGGCAATCAGACCAGCTGCTAAAGGCCCAATGCCTAAGAGGCCGCCGATCCCTAAGAAGATAAAGAGAACTTGAATCATCAGCGGCGTCCCCCGGAGGAATTCGACATAGGCAGTTGCCAGCGAATTCATGAGTGCCAAGTTTGAAAGCCGCATCAGGGCAAGTATGGAACCCAAAATCAGACCACAGATAATCGCAACAGCTGAGATTAAGAGGGTGAGCTTGATACCATCCCAGTAGAAAGGCCAGTAAGATAACCAGTTAATGGATTCTCCTTCAATGAGGAGAGGAGCCAGTTCATCCGTCCATTTCTCCACTAAGTTTTGGTCTTTGACTTCGGCGACGCTTTGGTTGATGGCTTTTTGCAGGCTAGGCTGTCTTTCAGGAATGACGACCGCCTTGCCATCCTTTTCCCCACTCGGTAAGCCGGCGTCTACGTAAGAGATATCGGCTTGGGCATTGGCATGGCTGTAGGCAACGAGCTCATCAACTAGGATGCCGTCAATCTGCTTAGTGGTCAGGGCACCGAGCAGGTCAGGCACCCGTTGCATGGTCAGCATCTTAGCTTGGGGCATGAACTCTTTGGCTAGGTCCTCTTGGTAGGTCGCTTGTTGGACACCAATCGTCATTTGATCGGTGAAGCTATCCTTGTCCTTAATCTTTCCTTCGTCTTCTTTGCGGAACATGATAGCTTGCCGGTCATTCTCATAAGGGTCTGAGAAGTCCACCGACTTGTCCCGTTCTTCCGTATAGGTCATCCCTGAGATGATCATATCAATATTGCCAGCCTCGAGCGAGGACATGAGGCTGGTAAATTCCATGTTCACCACTTCGAGTTTGACACCCAAGTCTTCGGCAATCTTCTCGCCGAGGGAGACATCGACCCCGACTGTCTTATTCTGGCCATTCTCCCGGGTCAGAAATTCAAAGGGGGGATAGTGGGGGTTGACGCCCATCCGGATGACCCCGCGCTCCTTGATTTCTTTGAGCAGTTGGTCATCTCCAACAGTGCTGGTTTGCGTTTGGCTGGCTTGAACCGGACTCGCTTTTGGGCCAAAGACCGGAGCCATTAAAATTAAGAGCGCTAGACAGGCTTTAAGGCTCCATTTGAGCCAATGACTTCTTTCCTTCATTATTCCTTCCTCCTAACAAATTAAAAAAATCCGCCTCTCAAAAAAGAGGCGGAGCTAATCCACGGTACCACTCTATTGACCAAGCCAGGGCCTGGTCAGCTTAAACAGATAACGCTCTGAGGCGGGCCCTTTATCTTATGAGCCAATAATTTCAGGCGCGTTCACTCTTCTTAAGGACAGGACTTCCACCAACTCCTGCTCGCTTGAACCTTTAAAAGACTTACTCTCCCTAAAATGATAAAATAATTAGAATATTTATATTTTTTAATATTATAGGGGCTGATTTCTAATTTGTCAATCCCAACTGGCAAGAAATTGGGGGATAATTTTCGACTAAGCATTAAGATTGAAAAGAAAGCGTTTCTATTTTATACTAAACTTAGCTTGTTACTTAAATTTGAAGATGGAGGTAGCCAATGGAAATTAAAGATTTAAACTTAGAAAAAGATTATAGTTTACTCATTAATGGCGAATGGACGAAGGGGGCAGGCTCGGATCGGATCGATGTGATCAGTCCTGCTAACGGAGAACACCTTGCGACAATCACGGATGCAGTCAATGAAGACGTTGACCGTGCGGTAGAGGCTGCCCAAGAAGCCTTCAAGACCTGGGGGCAAACAGATGTTAAAGAACGGGCATCTATCTTAAACCAAATTGCGGATTTAATTGATGAAAATGCTGAGCGTTTAGCCCTGATTGAAACCCTGGATAATGGGAAACCAATCCGTGAAACCTCTGGCGCTGATATCCCACTTGCAGCTGACCACTTCCGTTACTTTGCTTCAGTTATCCGGAGCGAAGAAGACCAAGTGAAATTCCTGACCCATGACACCATGTCAATGATTATCCGCGAACCAATTGGGGTTGTTGGTCAAATTATTCCTTGGAACTTCCCCTTCCTGATGGCTGCTTGGAAACTAGCCCCTGCCTTAGCTTCAGGTTGTGTGGTCGTCATCAAACCGGCTTCTGATACCTCGCTCAGCTTACTAGAATTAGCCAAGTTAATTAATCCGATCTTGCCTAAGGGTGTCTTAAATGTTATTACAGGCCGTGGCTCTAAGGCTGGTGACTATCTCAAACACCACAAGGGCTTGGATAAATTAGCCTTCACAGGGTCAACAGCTGTTGGTCGCGATATCGGGATTGCAGCAGCAGAAAACCTCATTCCAGCCACCCTTGAACTCGGCGGGAAATCTGCGAATATCTTCTTTGAGGACATGGATATGGAACAAGCCTTGGAAGGAGCTCAATTGGGTATCCTCTTCAATCAGGGTGAAGTTTGCTCAGCAGGGTCACGGATTCTTGTCCAAGAAAGCATTTACGACGAATTTATTGAACGCTTGGTTGAAGAGTTCAAACAAGTTAAGATTGGTCTGCCATGGGACAAGGAAACTCAACTCGGTGCCCAAGCTAATCCTTCCCAACACAAGAAAGTCGATGAGTATGTTCAAATCGGTCTAGATGAGGGGGCAGAACTCTTAACCGGCGGCCGGGCTGTGACTTCTGGTGACTTAGACAAGGGTTACTACTATGAACCAACCCTCTTACTGGCTAAGAATGACATGCGGGTTGCTCAAGAAGAAATCTTCGGGCCAGTTGCTACAGTCATTAAATTTAAGGATGTAGATGAAGCTATCCAAATTGCCAACGAATCAGATTATGGTTTAGGGGGCGGGGTCTTCACTACTAACCTGAATACTGCCTTCAAGGTAGCTCGCGGTGTCCGGACCGGTCGGGTTTGGATTAACACCTACAACTCCTTTGAAGCAGGAGCGCCATTCGGTGGCTACAAGGATTCCGGCATTGGTCGTGAAACCCATAAGATGATTCTCAATGCCTATACCCAAGCTAAGAATATCTATGTTAACCTGGGACAAGGACGGACCGGCATGTTTTAGAAAATAATTTAAAACTAATAAAGCAAGAAGCAGCTAAACTTTATTCGGAGTTCGGCTGCTTTTTATAGGCTAATGGTGAAAGCGCTTCTATTTTGGGTTATAATGGGACTGAAATAAGTTAAGAGGAGGTTTATCATGGTAAAACATGTGATTTTTGATACAGATCCGGGTATTGATGATGCCATTGCCTTGTCAATTTTGCTCAATGCTGAGGATATTGAGGTGGACCTGATTACAACGGTTGGTGGTAATGTTGCTTGGGAGAAGACAGCTCGTAATGCCCTGAAGTTGGTTCACTTCTTTGACCGGCAGATTCCTGTTGCAGCTGGAAATAAAGGACCATTACTGACTGCCTTTACTGATGCTTCTGAAGTGCACGGGGAATCGGGGATGGACGGTTACGACTTCCCTGAGGTAAGCATGGATGAGCTAGTAGAGGGACATGCGGTCCTGGCCATGCGTGATTGCTTATTGGCAGCTGAAGACCCTGTGACCATTGTGGCAGTGGGGCCCCAAACCAATATGGCCTTGCTTTTGACGATGTTTCCAGAAGTTCGCGAAAAAATTGCGGAATTGATTATCATGGGTGGTTCTTTCACCCGAGGGAACAAGCATGTCATGGATGAATTCAACATTGGGACCGATCCTGAAGCGGCTCAAATTGTCTTCAATGCGCCGATCAAAAAGACTATGGTTGGCTTAGACATTGGCTATATCGCAACTATTGGGGCAGCAGAAGCCGAAGAATTAGCCCAGGTCAATGAAACCGGTCGGATGGTTTATGGCATGCTCAAAGCCTACCGGTCGCAAGAACGGGATGGCGAGTTGGCCATGTATGACCCAACCGCAGTGGCTTACCTGCTTCAACCGGATATGTTTAAGACCGTAGACTGTAATGTGGAAGTGGAACTAGGAAGTTCGCTAACCTACGGACAAACTGTGGTAGATTTGGACCATAAGACGGACCGCCCCGTGAACTGTACGGTCCCTACCTGGATTGACCGGGACCGCTTCAAAGCTTGGTTCAAGGACAGTATCCGGGCTTGCCGCTAGGGAATGCATAGATAAGTAAAAAGCATCTGCCTTTTTCTGAAGAAGTGGCAGATGCTTTTTCTCTTAGGAGCCTTGGCGGGCTTGAATGAGTACTTGACGGTCGTAGACTTGGGCTTGGGGACGGAAACCGTAGACCTTGGTGAATTTTTCGTCAAAATGATCAAGGTCCCTAAGATAGATGACGGCTTCTGGTTCCTCGAGCATTTGGATGAAGCTGGCTTCTTGGTTGGGATAGTCATAGGGCCGGCTAATTCCTGTTTGATCGCAATAGAGATAGTAGGAGGTCATCAACTGTAAATAGGTGGTGTCCTGTCGACTATCGACTAGGAGGTAGTCGCCCTCGTGATAGCGGGTTCCTTGGCCGACTACAGCAACTGTGTCCGATACAAGCTGGTCATCTAAGTTATAGATTTCTGTGAGCTTGTGCCCATGACTTACAAGGGCTAATAAAACTAGGATTAAACCCAGGCTTTTTGTGACAGGTTTGGCAAAAAGCTGGGGCTCTTGGTACCATGTCGTTAGGGCGCTGAAGCAGAGGAGGCCATAGAGGAAGCAAAGGATAGTTCCCATATAGCGATGGATACTGGCTAGGCGCATGGCTTCGGCTAGGGGCATAGAGAAGAGGTACATGGCATAGAGGCTGGCGATATAAAAGATGAGAATCGCCAGCATAAGGCCTATTATCCGTTGCGTGGGCCTCCGCCTCAACCAGCCAAGCAAGAGACCCAAGACGCAGAGGGCCAGGAAGAGATAGAGGGTTTGGTTGCTGGCGACTTCGGTCTTTAAGAAATAATGGAGGAAGCGGCTTGTAATGGCCTGGATATCAGCTACGCTCTTCTCTCCAAGGATCTTTTCATAGGCTGCTAAATTAACACTGTGCTTACTGACTTGGTTGAAGGTCTGGCTCACATAATGGTTCCATAAGCCGAGATGGAGGAAGGGGCAGAGACTGGTAAGGAGTCCAACTTTAAAGCAGGCCCGGTGCCTTGTCCAAACGAGGTAAGCATAGTAGAGGATAATGACAATCACAAAGAAGATGCCGCTATTTTTAATCAGGATAAGAAAACTGGTCATCGCTGCAGTAATCAGGCTCATTTGACCGAAATATTGGCGGTGGCGGTAAAGGCTGGTCACAGCAGCCAAGGCCACTAGGGGTAGGAGGAAGTCGACCAAGAGGGAGGTGTATAGGATGTGTCCAGCACCTTGGTCCAAGGCATTCAAAAGGGCAATAAAAACTAGAGCTATACTGCTCGCAAGACCCTGTTTTTTCTGAGAAGCACTCGCCAGGCCGACCAGGGGCCAAACGCAGGCAAAATTGATCAAGTTTTGGCCGATGAGCATGAGGTCGTCACGGAGCGGGAGACTTTGCATCCAGTAGCCCAAGTAGAGGGCGCTGCCAGGCGGATAGGAGGTGAAGCTCATGAACTGGTCCCCATTTTGAACTAGGCGACCTTCTAAAGTAATAAATTTAACAATCCGTGCCCAGTGAGAGAAATTATCATAATGGGTAAAATGCGTTCCGACTAGGGCAAGGCTATAAATAAGAAAAAGCCCCCAAAAGATAAGTTGTGGGGCCTGGCGCCTCGGCCAAGTGATGGTTGGCTGGCGGAGATACTGGATCAGGTGGACCAGTAAAGTCAGGCAGCCAAGGATGGTGACCAGGTAGAAACCAAGGCTTAGCGCCTGGCAGAGGGCAAAGAGGAAGAACAGGCAGGTCTCCAAACTAATGGTTAAAATCAGCGTGCTTTCAAGGGCGAAGCCTGCCCAGCGTTTTAAACTGAGGCAGATCCCCACAGTCGCTAGGATAAAGAAACTAAAGGCCATTCACGTCCTCCTTTGTAGGGAAAATAAAGTGTTTTTGGATGTGGTAATTAAGGATAAAGAGGAAAGCGTCCACAAAGAGCTTAATTAGTGTTGCTGGAAGGGCGGGGAGCCAGTGGTTAAATGCTGTCACTAGTAGACTAGACGACAGCATTTGGACAATGACGAGGAGGCCGTACTTGAGCAGGCTCTGTCTTGAATTGGCTTTGAAAACGACGAGTCGGTTCATCAAATAATTAGCCAGGGCGGAGATACAGCGGGCAATGACGGTCGCTGTTGTGATGGCGGTGAAGTCCTGGTGCCCGATAACAGCTAAACAGAGTGCAAAGCAAGCTAGGTCAATTACAAAGGAGACCAGGGAAGCCGCAATATATTTCAAGAAAATAGAATAGATGGCAAAGGAATCCCGGAGCACCTTGAAGTGGGAGGAGGCGTTGTCGTCCAGATAAATGGTTGAAATGCCCACCTCGATAATTGGAATCTGGTGTTTCTTGGCAAAGAGAATCATATTCATTTCATATTCGAAGCGGTCGCCTTCCACGTCGAGTAGTGGCTCAAAATACTGGCTGGGAATGACCCGGAGGCCGGTTTGGGTATCCTCTAAATTCATCCCTGTTAAAAAGCGGAGCAGTTTGCGGGTCATAATATTACCAAATTTGCTTCTTAAGGGCACGTCTTCACCAAAGTGACGGGCGCCAAAGATAAAGGCTTCCGGGTGCTTTTGGGCCTCTTCTAGGCAAGCCATCATATCCTCAAAGGTGTGTTGACCATCTGAATCAATCGTCACTGCGGAAGAGATTTGACTCTGCTCATCCAACAAGTAACGAAAGGCCGTCTTAAGGGCCCGACCTTTTCCATAATTTTGCTCATGTTTTAAAACTTTAAGACGAGGATAGTCCTTGAGCTGGTCAAAGTAGTTGTCATAGGAGGCGTCGCTTCCATCATTGACAACGACAATAAAGAGTTGGCTATCGTGGCCTTGGCGAATATTTTTGACCAAGTCTAGTAAACGTTGGTCCGGATCAAGTGAGGGAATGATAATGGCTTGCTCGTGAGCACTTACCATGAATAAATCTCCTTCCATAAATACGTTAAGCTTGTTCTATTATACAATGAATAACTGGGATGAGTTAGTCATTTGATGTTTATTAATTTTTATTTTTCCCATGTAGGGTTTTCAAGAAGATTAGGAAGCTGACTAGGCTGCTGATGCCAGCTAAGATAAGGCCTCTCGGGATAAAAATCAACTGGACTAGCTTGGAACCTGCCGGCAGGCCGACTCCCAAGAAGTAATGGGCTTCCCGGTGGACTGGCGTATAGCGGCCGTCGACAAAGGCATGCCAACCTTTATCGAAGGGAATACTGAGAAAGAGACGGGAGGCATCGTCTGAGTTTTTCCTTCGCCCTCGGATGGTAGTGGGCGAAAAGGCTTCAATTTCTAGTGCTCGACCTTGAGCAAGTTGGGCCATGGCTGCTGTGCTTTGCCGGCTAGAGAGATAAAAGTCAGGCTTAGGATCTGCAATTATATCATCGTTGAAGCTAACGGTGATGTCTACGCTGGCCGTTTTCTGGTCATAAGTGTGGAGGGTATGATTTTTCTTATCTAGGTTGATGTGGCTAAAGGCTTGGTCATGATAAATTTTCAGGCCTTGACCAGACTGACCTTTGAATTGGTAGTTCACCATTTGGTCAGGGGTCTTGGTGATTTGGTAGTGGATCTTGCCCGGTTTATGGGAATCAATTTGGGAGTAGTTGACTTGGCCGTTTGCTTCAACAGCGTGTACATTCTCCAAATGAACAGTCACTTGTCTAGCTGCTAAGGGTTGATAGTAGTCCCTAATTCCAGTGGTATAGGCAAAAAGTTCATTTTGAAAAGCAAAGGGTTGGCTTTGGTTATGAAAAGTTTTTCGCCAATCGATTTCGTAAGCGAGGGGGAAGGCTTGAGGATTTTTATAGATAAGGACTTGGTCCAGTTCTTCTCCCTGACCTAGACTGGGCAAGGGGTAGTCGCTGAGTAGGTAACGTAAGCCCATCCACTGATTAGCTGCCAAAGTTGACCCGTAAGCAAAACGGGCCCAATTGCCATTGTCATGGAAGCCAAGCTTACCCATGAGCTCGATGACCTCGGCTGTCTCATTAGAACTATAGTGGGAAAGGCCGGGATAGTTGAGCAAGAGGGGATCGTTGTTAGCATAGTGTCGGTTCTTTTCTAGACGGTAAAAGCCGGTGTCTTGGGACTGAAGCTGCTGAATAGGTTCTTGATAGCGTGAAACGAACTGGCTAAAATCCTGGGCGTCTTGGTAGGCCATTTTATTGAGTGTGTAATAGCCATTGCTGAAAACCTCATAAGCAACGAGCAGGACCAGCCCGAAACTGAAGAATAACTGACCTGGTCGGTAGCGCAGCCAAGCTTGACCTAAGAGAAGGCCTAGCCCTATTCCTAGGCAGATCAGGCTTGTTAAGATATCGCTTGACTCTAGATATGCGTAGCTCTGGCGGCTAATAAGAAGCCCAAGTCCAAGAAGGATGGCTAAGCTAGCGACATAGCGTCGCCAAGAAAAGTTGCTCGCTTTAATTTCTTCAGCTGCCATTAGGACTATAAGACCAGTGAAGAGAAAGCTATAGCGGAAGGGAAACCAGGTGGGCTCATTGAAACCATGCCAGATTAAGTTTAGATTGAAATATTTCATGGATAGGTAGAGGCTAAAGAGTAGAAGCCCCCCTCTGGCTTTTTTAGAGCGGGCAATGCTTGGGTTGAATAGCCCAGCTACACTGACTAAAAGAATGAGGCTAGCTACAAAAACATTGGCCAAGCCAGACTTGGTATCGCCAGCTTGGAAAGCTCCGATAAAGAACTTGCTAGCGAAGTCTAAAAAAGAAAACTGACTATGAAAATCGATCAGTTGGCTAGGGTCTAGACCTGCTTTACCTCCTTGAAGGGAGAAAAAACTTGGGATAAGTGTCAGACAGGATAAACCGCCAGCTAGGAGAGAAGCTGATAAGAAAGCTTTAAAGCGGACCTTGGCTTCCTGCCAGCTTCCGGAGAAAGCAAAATCGCTCAAAAGTCGACAAATAAAATACAAGAGAGAAAAAAGGCAGAGCATGGCCCCCATATAATAGTTGTTAAGGATGGCTAGGGCCAAAATCAGAGTATAAAAGTGCCACCTGCCTTGGCTGAACAAACGGTCTAGCCCATCAATTAATAGAGGGAAAAGGATGCAAGCCTCGAGCCACATAATATTCTGTTGGTAGACGATGAGGTAGCCCGACAGACCGTAAGCTAATCCCAAGGCAATGGCAGCCCAAGTTTGGAGTTTGCGCTTCGCCATCAGCCAAGTCATCGAGGCGCTAGCTGTCGCCATCTTTAAGCTTGTAATAAGAGTGATTGCCAGGGGAAAGGCCTTGAGCGGAAAGAGGAGGAAGAGGAGGTTGAATGGACTGAGCAGATAGTAGTTAGTCAGCCCAATCATGTTGCCGGACATGGTCTTAGAGAAAGAATAAAGAAAGCTATCCTGCCCCAATAAGGCATTCTTCAAATAGGAAAAATAAGCAATATATTGACCATTCATATCCGTCACCAGGAGAGATTTATCACCAAAAGGCGTGATACCTAGACGATAGTAAATCGCAAGTTGAATGGTCAAAGCCAAAGTAAAACTTAGGCTGAGAGCTCTATGCTTTTTGAAAAAAGAAATAATCATGAAAATTCTGCCTCCAACTTAGTCTATAAGCTTAAGTATAGCAAAATTTCCTTTAAGACTTTGCTAAATGTCATAAGAGATCAGCAAGGATATGCTAAAATAACTTTATTGTAAAAGTTTGAGAAAAGAGGATCTAACGTGCAAAAAATTATCCAACAAATCATTCGCTTTGGCTTGATCGGTGTCCTTGCCACAGTGATCGACTTCGCCCTATTAACGGGCCTTACTGAATGGGGCCATGTCCACTACTTGCTGTCAGCGGGGATTGCCTTTGTTGTCGCTACGATTTTTAATTATCTTGCCAGCATGCGCTATGTTTTTGTGAGTCGTTTTTCTAAGGAAGAGCGGGTCCAGGAATTGCTCTTGTTTGTCAGTCTGTCAGTGGTAGGCCTGATCCTCAACCAGTTCTTTATGTGGGCCTTCGTTGAAAAACTCGGCATCTTTTACCTCCTAGCCAAAGTCCTAGCTACCTTCCTTGTGATGGCGTGGAACTTTATCTCAAGAAAATTATGGATTGAATAAGGCATGAGGTTATCACTGGTTAAAGTGACTAAGATGGCTTATAGTAACTATGGGGGATTTTTTAAAGTGAACGAAAATGGCCGAGGGATCAAAAAAGAAGCCTGATTTGATGGGCTTTCTTTAGTCTTCTTCCCGCACATGCGGGGGTGATCCTATCAAAATTGAAAAGGAAGTCGCAAAAGAGCACTTCTTCCCGCACATGCGGGGGTGATCCTGGCCCAACTATTAGCTAATTGTTGTTGTAACACTTCTTCCCGCACATGCGGGGGTGATCCTGATAAAGACAGATTATAAGCCAGAAGCAGGAGACTTCTTCCCGCACATGCGGGGGTGATCCTGGTTTTGACTAGCGGCTTAATGGCTTCCTCATCTTCTTCCCGCACATGCGGGGGTGATCCCTTTAGGGACGTTTGGACAACCAACAAACCTTACTTCTTCCCGCACATGCGGGGGTGATCCCAGGAACGAACCGTGACAGTAGCCGAAATGCAACTTCTTCCCGCACATGCGGGGGTGATCCTTCCTCAATTTCTGTTAAAATTTCAACGCTTGTCTTCTTCCCGCACATGCGGGGGTGATCCCAGACTATAGCTCAGTGGGAAGCATACAGGGTGCTTCTTCCCGCACATGCGGGGGTGATCCTTAGCTTGTAGCGGCGTTTTAGCGCCTTCTCATCTTCTTCCCGCACATGCGGGGGTGATCCTTAAAGATTTTAGGAGTCACATCGTTATGACCACTTCTTCCCGCACATGCGGGGGTGATCCTGAAGTCCTCATCGATGGTGTGGTTTACGTCAACTTCTTCCCGCACATGCGGGGGTGATCCTCCACCGTGACAAAAGATGGGACATACAATTCCCTTCTTCCCGCACATGCGGGGGTGATCCTGAATAATTTTTTAACCCTGGTGGTGCTTTTGGCTTCTTCCCGCACATGCGGGGGTGATCCTCAGATGACACCTAGTGAGTCGACCTATGCGGCCTTCTTCCCGCACATGCGGGGGTGATCCCTGCTTATCTCTACCACCTTAAAACCTGCGAGCCTTCTTCCCGCACATGCGGGGGTGATCCTCTCATCGATATTGCAACCATCCACGACGAGGACTTCTTCCCGCACATGCGGGGGTGATCCCATCACGGTTGATGTCCCACTCGCCGGTCCCCTCTTCTTCCCGCACATGCGGGGGTGATCCCATACGTTCACGCTGAATCTTCTTCCACTGCATCTTCTTCCCGCACATGCGGGGGTGATCCTGGAACAAAAATTACCTGAATTAAAAGGAACCCCTTCTTCCCGCACATGCGGGGGTGATCCTGGACAGTGAAGGCCTAACGATAACGAATACCTCTTCTTTCCGCATACGCGGTACACGCAAACTTAAAGCAAGACAAAAAGAAAAAGCCAGAAAGAATATTTCTTCCTGGCTTATGTTCATTATAGGCTAGATTATTTAAGGTGCCTTGCTTTCTAGATCAGAAATTCGTTGTTCGAGCGATGAGATTTCTTCATGCATACTTGAGATTTCCTCGGTCATTTCATCGATGGTATTAGGGGGAATTTCTTCTTGGCGTGGATTGTTTTCGATAACGAGCCAAGCAATAAAGAAGATGGCAGTCACTGCAAGAATGACATAGATCCAATTGAGTTTGGGTGAGCCGTGGTCTAATTGCTCGAGGGCTTCATCGACGGTCAGGTTCTCCAAACGTTTCCGTTCACGTTCACTGAGATTTTCCAAATCCTTTAAGCGATAATATAATTTTTGGCGTTTCGCTTTTTTAGTCATTTTTGTCCATCCTTTTTACTAGCCTTGATTATACTGAGAAGGCCCATTCACCTTGCTTAAAGATAGGGACTTCTTCGCCGTTTGCGCGGATGCCGTAAATATCCATAGCTTCGGAACCAATCATGAAGTCGACATGGACATTTGAGACATTTAAGCCAATAGCTTGAAGTTCTTCATCCGACATTCCTTCCGTATTTTTAACCGTGGTGGGGTAGGCTGCACCGATAGCTAAGTGGTTGGAAGCATTCTCATCAAATAAGGTGTTATAGAAGGTGAGATTGCTTAAGGAGATTGGGGACCGGTGAGGAACGAGGGCGACTTCGCCCAGACCACGCGCTCCATCGTTATTTTCAATCAGATCTTCGAGGATCTTTTGTCCTTGGTCAGCCGTAATTTGGCTAATTTGCCCATCTTCAAAATGGACTTCAATGCCTTTAATGGTAGTGTTGGCATAGGACAAGGGCTTGGTTGAACGCACATAGCCAGACATCCGACGCGTATCTGGGGCGGTAAAGATTTCTTCTGTCGGCATATTGGCGATAAAAGGTTTACCATCTTGACTGAGGCTTTCTGCAGAGGTCCAGATGTGGTTCTTAGGTAAACCCAGATAGAGGTCTGTCCCCGGAGCTAGGTAGTGGAGGCCGTCGAATTGTTGGTCGTTCATATAAGCCGCGCGTTTTTCTAAATTATCTTTGTGTTGGTCCCAAGCGGCTACGGGGTCGTCTTCATAGACCCGGCAAGCTTTAAAAATTTCGTGCCAGAGAGCGTCGACGCAACTTTCAGGATCATCCGCTAATTCGGGAAAGACATGGCGGGCCCAGCCGTAAGAAGCGGCTGCAGCAACTCCCCATTTGATGGCATTTTTCATGGTAGCTTCCCTGCGCGCTTTGAAGGCTAGGCTATTGGCTTTTTGAACTCGGTGAATTTTTTCATCAGGGATATCGTCTAGCAAGTTAGGGTCGCTGGAGATGACGGATAGGCGGCTAATTTTCTTATTTTCAATCAAGTCTTTATCGCGAGCGATGGTGTACTCTTCGATAGTGGTTAGATTTTCGCTGGCCACATATTGGTAGTCCATTTTTTTTATCGAGTCATCTTGCCAAGTGAAGTAAACGCGCTTGGCTCCTGCTTCATAGGCATGTTTGGCAAGTAGACGGGCCAGGGGAGCTTGGTCGATGTCAATATAAATCATGACATTCTCCTGACTTTCTACTTGAATACTTTTTTGGATAAGGAGTTGGGCATATTTATCGAGTAGTTCATTGAAATTCTCCATAAGGGCCTCCTTTTAAGCGTTCATAGATTGGTAGCATTCAAGGCATTCCGAAGCAAGTTTTTCGATAGCTTGGATGTCGTCTTCTTCTGGGTTTAAGTCAACTTTGACGGATTCACCTCCGCGTGTCGCTCCGGTTTCTGCCAAGCGTTCGTCGAAGTCAATAACAGACTGGCAGAATTTTTCATAGAAAAGGTCGCCTGAACCCAAGGCAGCATAGACCTTACCTGTCAAGTCAACCTCTTCTAGGTCTTCATAGAGGTCGACGATTTCATCGGGCAGGTCACCGTCTGTGCCGTAGGTGTAGGTGGCAACCACGCAAATATCTGCGTCTAAGAAGTCTTCGCCGTAAGCATCGGTGCATTCGACCATTTCACAGTCAACACCTAGGTCTTCAAAGGCGGCAGTCATCACGTCGGCAATTTCTTCTGTGTTACCAGTTAAACTGGCATAAATTATTAAGGCTTTAGGCATAACATTTCCTCCATTATTCAATTAAAGCTTTCTCTCTAAAAGTATAGCAAATTATCTCTCTAGCTGCGACTTCCAATGACTCAACAAGGAAGTATAAATAAGAGAGGCCGAATGGTCACAAGAGTGAAGCATTCGGCCAAGCAAGGGCTAGTTTGAATTAACGTAAGGCGTAGATGCTGTGGCTTTCAAAGTCGTCTTGGATATCTTCTGGTAACCAGTTCAACGTACTGCGGACAAGCATTTCTGCAATCACGCGGGTATCGTCAAAACGGTTGTGGGTCATTAAGTAAGAGATATTCTCGACATACATTAGAATCCAAATTTGTGTGGAGAAGAAATCATTCTCCTCATTGCCCATACTATCATTGACCGCAGCAATTAAAGCGCGACAGGCTTCAACGCATTCTTCCTCTAAGAAGTCGTGGTCTCCGAGTGAGGTTAAGGTTCTAAGGATTTCTAGTAAACCATTGTAAAAATTTTCACGGTTGTGGTCGTTGAAGGCTTGCTTTAATCCTTTTAGTAATTGGTCACATTCTTCTTTGATTACAGCCCCATCTGTTTGGTTCTTTACCATGCGGTCGAGCAGGCGGAACCAGAGAATGAGCGCATAACGCCCTCTTAAGGCAATAATGCTTTCGTCATTTGGCGCTTCTTTAACAAAGTAGCCTCGGTAAGGCCGCGTTTCAACAATTCCTTCTTCTTCAAGTACGCTCAAAGCAGCCCGTATTGGACTCCGACTCATACTCAAACGATCTGAAATATCAGCTTCAACGATATGGTGGCCAGTTTTCCAATTATCGCGTAGGATCTGGTCCTTAATATACAAATAGGCTACTTGCTCAAATTTTTGTGTTTTACCCATAATGAATCACCCTTTGCCTTTTTTGTTCTTATTTTATTTAAGAATTATATATCCCATTCAATTTTATTTTGCGTGAATATCGTATAAAAGTCAATTATTATGTTTTTTAAAGCCATTAATTATGCGAAAATATTGACTCTAAAGCTTTGCATAAGTACCATATTGTTTTTTATGCCGTTCGATACTATAGGGTTATGGAAAAGCGGTTTAGGCTATCCAAAAATATTGCATCCAGGTCCTGTTAAAGTTAATATTTTCATGTATACTAGGAACAGTAGTAGAATGAAGAAAGGAAGTCAAATTTTTATGATTACTTTGAAATCCGAACGTGAAATTGAAGCAATGGATCGTGCTGGGTCGATCATTGCCATGATTTTTGAAGAATTAAGAGATGTCGTGAAGCCTGGTATTACGACAGGAGAAATTGACCAGTATGTGGAACGTCGTATTCGCGAGGAAGGGGCCATCCCAGAAGAGGTTGGTTTTGAAGGCTATCCTTATGCGACCTGTACATCAACTAATGATGAAATTTGTCACGGCTTCCCTGACCGTAAGCGGGTGTTGAAGGCAGGGGACATTTGCTCAGTGGATACGGTTTTATCCATCGATGGTTTCTTTACCGATTCTTGTACCACCTTTGCGGTCGGCGAAATTGATCCTGAAACCCAACGTCTACTCGATGTAACCAAGAAGGCTATGTACCTAGGTATCGAACAGTGTGTGGCTGGAAATCGTATTGGTGATATTGGAGCGGCCATTCAAGAATATGTTGAAGCAGAAGGTTTCTCCGTAGTGCGTGAATTTGTGGGACATGGTATCCAGCCTACTATGCATGAAGAACCAGCCGTTCCTCACTATGGGACAGCTGGTCGTGGTCTCCGCCTGAAAAACGGAATGACCCTCACCGTAGAACCCATGGTCAATGTAGGCGCTTGGAAGTCAAAAATGGATGATAATGGTTGGACGGCTCGAACCATTGATGGAAGCCTCTCTGCCCAATATGAACATACCTTGGCGATTACACCAGATGGGCCTAAAATCCTTACCATGCAGTCACCTGTCCCAGGCGAGGATGCTTTAGGTCTTGACCAATTGAAGATTAATTATAATTATCCACAATCAAATTAAAAAATAAGAAAGGTGCGGCAAAAAGTGTTCAGTGCTGACTGACTTTTGTCGCACTTTTTACTTGGGTTCAGACTGTCAGAAATAGCCCTCTTTACAAAGATTCGTCGAAGATGTCTAGTCTTCTCAGGGCTTTTACTCCAGAGGCTTATTTCTCCCGCATCCTCTCACTCCCTTCTTTAAGAAATGCTAAAGTTTAGCTTGTGATTGCTTGGCTATGGTATAATTCATCTATGTATTAGTGAAAGTTATTAAGGTAAAGGAGACTCGAACCCATGGATGAAGATAAGTATTTAGCGCGTCGTGAAAGGCGGCGGTCGAAAAGCTTGAAAAAGAAGCGGCCAGGCTGCTTCATTTTGCTTGGCCTATTGCTTATTTTATTCACTTTAGCAGGTTTTGGGGCTTATAAGTTCTATGGGAGCCTCTCTCAATTTACCAATAGTATCTACCAGCGTGTTGCCCGGGATAATATGCGCGATGCTAACGTATCCTTGCGCAAGGGGGAGCCGGTGTCGATTCTTTTAGCAGGCATCGATAATGGGGCTCTCTTCTATAAAGATGTGCCAGATGGACGCTCTGATGTCATGATGGTGATTACCATTGATCCTGAGAATAAAAAATCCCAGCTCTTGAGCGTGCCGCGTGATGCGCTTGGCCCCATGGACCGCACGGATGACTTTGATAAGCTCAACCATGCCTATATGGATTACGGGATTAAGGGGACAATTAACTCCTTGCAGCGTTACCTTGACCTGCCCATTGATTATTATGTCGAAGTGAATATGAAGGGCTTTATCGACATTATCGATGGCATGGGGGGGATTGAGATCACCCCCAATCAAACTTTTATCCAGAATGGTGCCAAGTTTGAAGAAGGGGTGACACGGACCTTAACGGGTGAAGAAGCTATTCACTATGTGCGGATGCGCAAGGCCGATCCAGAAGGTGATATTGGTCGCGAGAAGCGCCAGCAACAGTTGGTCAAGGCGGTGATTGATAAGGTGCTGACCCTCGATACGATTACGAATTTCAGGGAAATTATGGCTGCCCTTGGTAATAATCTGAAGACGGATTTGAGTTTAAATGATATGATGGCCTTACAGAAGAATTATCTTCCAGCCCTAGCTTCTATTGAACGTTTAGTCTTCAAAGACCACCAAGATCTTAATTTAGACTTTGGCTACTATCTCTTGGTACCAGAGAAAGAGCGTCGGGAGATGTCTAATAAGCTACGAGCTAATCTGGGCTTAGGACCGACGCAAAAAGTTATTGTTTACCCTCCTAGTTATGGGGTAGTCAACCGTTACTTCAGGGTGGTCGATGAAGATGAAGACGGTCAGATAACTGATGATGACCTCTTGACCTCAGCAAGTGACTATACCGTTGCTGATTTGAAAGAAAGGATTCACAAGGCCTCGATGAAGCGGGGCATTAACTACTTTGAAGATGTCTACATGGATGATGCAGGCGTGATGCAACCGTCGGTCCTTTACACGCCTAAGGATCAGATGCTACTTCAAGCGGACCAATTGAAACGTGCCGACCGTTTTGGTGGATCGATCGATCCGTCGGAAGAAAGTGGGGGCCAAGTGCCCTTAGAATCGGGCCAGGGCCTAGGACCAGCTGACCAAGGACCGAGTGCTTTGCCGGGTTCTTCTGGCTTAGTTGACCCTAGTTTAACAGCGCCATCAACTGGTCCAGGAGAGACAGGGACAGAATACGCTTATTAACGAGGAGGCTAGTTATGATTGCTGTAATAGGAAGTTTATCAACAGACTTTGTCGTGGAGACGGATATCTTAGCTGACCGTGGTGAAACGGTTACTGGGCGAGACTTCCACACGCTTTTTGGCGGTAAGGGGGCCAACCAGGCTATTGCCGCAGCGCGTTTAGGTGGGCAAGTCACGATGTTTGGCTGCGTAGGGGATGATGTCTTCGGGGCAGAAATCCTAGCTAATCTTAAAAAAGAGGGAATAGACAGCCAGGCAGTGGAAATTATTCCCAATCAGTCTTCGGGTTCGGCCCATATTACTGTTTACCAAGCAGATAATGCGATTATTTATATTCCTGGCGCCAACCAGGAAGTGACAGTGGCTTATCTCGAGCGCCACCAAGAGGCCCTTTTGGCTGAGGAGTTTTTTGTTATTCAAAATGAAATTCCTATCGAGAGCATCCAGTATCTGATTGACCTTGCCCAGAGCCATGGCAAGCAAGTGATCTATGACCCTGCTCCAGCGATTGTCCTAGATGAAAGCTATGTTGAGAAATGTAGCTACCTGACACCGAATGAATTCGAATTGAATAACCTATGCCCCAATGCATCGATCGAAGAGGCGATTCAGCGCTATCCTGAGCGCCTATTAGTCACTCTGGGAAAAGATGGGGTGACCTATGCCCAGCAGGTTGACCGTGCAATCCAACATGTGCCGGCTTTTTCAGTCCAAGCGGTGGATACCACAGGGGCAGGGGATACCTTTACTGGAGCCTTTGCCTATGCCTTGAGCCAAGATTTGCCCCTCAAAGAGGCGGTGGCCTTCGCTAATGGGGCCAGTGCCCTGTCCGTTCAAAAGCTTGGGGCTCAAACGGGTATGCCGACCTGGGAAGAGCTGCTAGCTAGTGAGTATTTCCAGGAAGACTGGTTGACTTATTTTGAAAAGAATTAAGGAGGATTTATGAGCAAAAAAGCCTTGTATGCAGGAAGTTTTGATCCGATCACGCGGGGCCATCTCGATATTATCCAACGGGGCGCCCGGCTCTTTGACCAAGTCTATGTCGCGGTTGCCAGTAATACCTCTAAGCAAGCCTTGTTCAGTCCAGAAGAGAAGGTAGCCTTAGTTGAAGAAGTGACAGCTGACCTGGCTAATGTGCAAGTGTTGCAGTTTACAGATGGTCTGACAGTTGACTTAGCCCGAGACTTGGGGGCTAGCGCCCTACTTCGTGGGATTCGTAACAATACAGATTTTGAGTATGAAATGAATATGGCTGAGATTAACAAGCTCCAAGCCCCTGATATTGAGACGGTGATTCTCTTATCCGATGCGGCATACCGTGCCTATTCATCAAGCATGATTAAGGAAGTGGCTAGCTTCGGCGGAGAAGTTGAGGCGGCGGTACCTAAAGTCGTTGCCCAAGCTATGTTAGCCAAATATAAGGACTTGAATGCGTAAAAAGACTCCTGACCAGCAGCTGCTGGTTCGGGAGCCTTTTTCATTGGTAAGTTTTTAATTTTGACTGGCTTATCCAGCGCTAATTTGACCGACCACGTCGTCATGTTTGACTTGGCCTTGGGCTGTGATAGTTAAGTTGTCAACATCTTGCATATTGGTACAAATCACAACAAAAGTGTCATCCTTACCAGCTTCGCGGATGGCTTCTAAGTCGACCTTGGTTAAGAGATCGCCTTGTGCAATCACTTGCCCCTCATGGACCTGGTGTTCGAAGGGCTTCCCCTCCAATTCAACAGTATCGAAACCTAAGTGGATAAGGAACTCGAGGCCGGATTCGGTAGTAATGCCCATACCGTGTTCAGTTGGGAAAATGGTCTTAATCTCACCATTAATAGGGGCATAGACTTCACCTTGGCTGGCCTTAAGCGCATAGCCATCGCCAAGCATTTTCTCTTGGAACATGGGGTCACTGACATCCTCTAACTTGACCATCTCACCATCGGAAATGGCATAGAGTTCTTGGATACTGACATCATAGCTAGTTTCTTCTTGGCTTTCCTTATGTTTATTTCGTTTAAAGAAGTCAAACATCTGCACTCCGCCTTTCTATTCTATATGTATTATAGCCCTTTCTGGGATCGGTCTGCAACATCAAGGCGTAAAAGCGCTGATTCTTAAACATATTCTCAAGAATATGGCCTAGGCCTTAACGGGGACATCGACATAGACCTTATCTCCAAGCTCAAAATTGGCCTGGCCGCTGCTGAGATTGGTGATAGCTTCTTGGCAGGCTTCTACTTGGTCTTCGGCAACCCCGAGATGATAGCAAACATCTGCAAGATAGGTCGTATCCAGCAGCTGGTAGGGACTGTTTTCAATCCAATGTTCCATGGGTCCGGTGAGCGGGTAGTCCACTTTAACAGCGACTTCTTGTTGGACTTGGCGTTCAACGATACCGATAGCTTGGAGGGCTTCACTCACCGCATGGCTATAGGCGCGGACAAGGCCACCAGCTCCCAGTTTGGTGCCACCAAAATAGCGGGTGACAATGACAATGATGTTTTTTAAGTCCATTTGTTTAAGAACTTCGAGCATCGGGACACCCGCTGTCCCGCTCGGTTCGCCGTCGTCCATGGCTCGTTGAATTTGGTTGCGTTCGCCAATTTGGAAGGCAACGCAATTGTGGGTGGCCTTCCAATGTTTTTTATTAATTTCTTGGATGAAATCCTGAGCTTCTTCCTCACTAAAGACCCGTTTGGCCTGGCAGATGAAGCGGGATTTTTTGATTTCAATTTCATGTTCTCCTGCTTGGCGTATGGTGCGATAAGCTAACATCGCCTTCACCTCATTTCTATACTTACTTTCATTTTACGCGAACGAGACTCAAATTTCGACTTTTTTATCTTTTTAAGGAAAGTATCTTTACTTTTATAAAAGCATTTAGTGAATAAATAAAGTTTTGGTTTATATATGAGTAAGGAGGAAGATGTATGGAAGAAGATTTAATGGATAGCCTGCGCGGTCGTTTGCTGACGGCGGAAGAGGTGGGGCTAGCTCCTGAGCAGATCGAAGGGTTGGAAGGGGCCCAGTGCCTAGAGGCGGTGAATGGCCAGTATGGACAGTTAAGCTGCCAGCGTTGTCACAACCAGGACCAGGCGGCTTTTTACCGGAATCTTTGTTTCCAACGTGAAGACTGTTATTATTGCCTATCTTGCCTACAGTTTGGCAAAGTCTCTTCTTGCGATAAGCTCTACCACCTTCCCCGTAAGCTGGCGGCTAAGCCGTCGGAAGCGGAAGTCTGTCTGGCCTGGCAGGGGCAATTATCCGACCAGCAGGCAGAAGGCGCCCAGAAGATCCGGCAGAGCTTCGAAGAGGGGAAAGATTGTTTTATTTGGGCAGTAACTGGAGCGGGGAAAACGGAAATGTTATTCTCGGCCCTCCAAGTCGCCATGGCGAACGGCAAACGTCTGGCCTTAGCCAGTCCACGCTTGGATGTCTGTAATGAGCTCTACCCCCGCTTACAAGCGGCCTTCCCCCAGCTTGATATCGCTCTCTTGCACGGGGAATCCGACCAGTCTTTTCGTGACTGCCCGTTGACCATTTGTTCCACCCACCAGCTCATCCGTTTTCAAGCATATTTTGATGGCATTATTATCGATGAAGTGGATGCTTTTCCTTTTGTCGATGACCCAACTTTACATTTTGCGGCTGAGCATGCGCTAGTTGAAGGGGGCGTGCGAATTTTCTTATCGGCAACTCCTAGTCGGCGACAGGAAGCAGCGATCAACAAACAAGAAGTGGCTGCTTTTATCCTACCTGCCCGCTACCACCGTAAGGCCTTGCCTGTTCCCCACTATGTTTGGATTGGCGATTGGCGGCAATCCCTGAGTCAAGCTAAATTGCCCCGCCGGTTGCAGCACTGGATAGGCAGCAAGCTAGAGGCCAAACGTCGCTTTTTGCTCTTTTTACCCCATATTCCTTTGATGTTGGCCTTGGAGGAGGTCTTACACCGCGTTTTTGACCAGGCCCGCCTAGCTAGTGTATCTGCTAAAGATCCTGAGCGCACAGCCAAGGTCCAGGTCATGCGGGAGGATGGCTATGATTTCTTGCTTACGACGACGATTCTCGAAAGAGGGGTGACCTTCCCTAATATTGATGTGGCGGTTCTCGGCACGGAAGATCGGACCTTCACCCAGCAGGCCCTGGTTCAGATCAGCGGCCGGGTGGGACGGAAGGCGGACGCAGCGACAGGAGAGGTGGTCTTCTTCCACCAGGGAAAAACGCGGGCCAGCCAGGCAGCAATCAGGCAGATTAGAAGCATGAACCGTCTTGCTCGTGAGAGGGGGCTTCTCGATGACTAGGTGCCTCTTGTGCCAAGAAAGCATGCCGGCTCATTTCTCACTCAAGGATTTTTTAGCTTTCCACCCTATTACAGAAGCTAAGTTATGTACAGCCTGCTGGCAAAGTTTTGCTTGGATAAGTGGGCAAACCTGCCAGCAATGCGGGCGCCCCCATGAAGACCTAGATAGTGTTTATTGTAGGGACTGCCTGCGCTGGCAGGACCAGGGTTGGCATTTTAAAAACTGCGCCCTCTTGCATTACGACGCAGCCTTTAAGGCCTGGCTCCACCAATTCAAACGCTTGGGGGATGTGCGATTGGCTGCTTCTTTTGAACAAGTCATGCGTGACTTTCACCAAGAACGGCCGGAAGCTATCTGGCTGCCTCTGCCGTCGAGTGAGTCCAATTACCGTAAGCGGGGCTTCCACCAAACCGAATGTATCCTAGAAGCAGTCGGCCTTCCCTATGAACAAGCTTTCTTACCTAGCCAGTCCAAGGAAGGGAAGCAAGCACTCAAGGGACGACGCGAGCGCCTCCAAGTGGACCGCGGTATCCGTTTAGCTCCAACTTTTTCCTATCCCAAAGACCAGGCTTTTATTCTTTTTGACGATGTCTATACCACGGGAGCCACTATGTTTGCTTGTTACCAAGCCCTCAACCAAGCGGGTTATCAGGATTTATCGGGCTTTACTTTGGCACGATAGATTGAACAAATTAAATTTCTAAGGCCTTTTCATTGAAAAAGAAAGCGTTATTTTTTATAATAAGATTAGAATCAAGAAAGCGAATGAGCTTTCGCCAGGAAACTGGTTAGAAAGGAATGAGTATTTATGTTTACTTATAATGTTAGGGGAGAAAATATTGAAATTACTCCGGCTATCCGTCAATATGCGGAAGATAAGATTAGTAAGCTAGAGAAATATTTCGATAATGATCCAGAGGCAACAGTATACGTGAATGCTAAGGTTTATCAAAACCATGATGCGAAAGCAGAAGTTACCATTCCTCTCCCACGATTGACGCTCCGTGCAGAAGTTACTTCACAAGACCTCTACGGGAGCATCGATTTAGTGGTAGATAAACTAGAGCGCCAAGTTCACAAGTATAAAACACGGATGAACCGCCGCTCTCGGGAAAAAGGACTCGGTGAAATTGCTGCTGATGAGCAGAAAACTGGGGGCGACGATCATGGGATTGAAATCGTTCGTCAAAAAACTTTCTCAGTTAAACCGATGTCAGCAGAAGAAGCTGTTCTCCAAATGGACTTACTCGGCCACAACTTCTTCATCTTTGAAAATGCAGAAACCGAAAGCTTTGCCTTAGTTTATAAACGTCATGATGGCAAATATGGTTTAATTGATATTGAAGAAGAGTTCACTAAAGACTAAGACAGTCTGTAAAAAATCATTTATCTTAAAGAGTCAGTCTCAGGCTGGCTCTTTTTGTGTGGATTTGCAAGCTGGCCGAAAGAGGATTCAACTTGTGCTTGCTAGAAATTCCTTTATAATTAGAATTGAAGGTTTTTAGCTAATTATATAGATAGAAAGTGTGGGATATAATGGAATTGTACGAAATTCGTCACTCGCTCGATGGAAACCGCGATCAATTGGAAAGCTTCAGGGGGTCTCTTTGACTTAGACAGTTTGGAAGAGACGATTGCTGAAAACGAAGCGAAAATGCTGGATCCATCCTTTTGGGACGATTCGGACAAAGCTCAGGAATTGATTCAAGCCAATAACCAGGCGAAGTCTGTTTATCAAACCTTCCATGACTTGGAGGAAGAGTACGAGGAACTTGAGACTCTCTATGAATTGGTCAATGAGGAACCTGATGATCCCGATCTTGGGACAGAATTGCAGGATAAGATGCAAGCTTTCACCCAAGCAATGGCTAAGTATGAACGAAACATGCTGCTCAGTGGCGAGTATGATAAGCTTTCAGCGATCGTTGAAGTTCATCCAGGAGCTGGGGGAACGGAATCCCAAGACTGGGCGAGTATGTTGACCCGGATGTACGAACGTTGGGCGAGCCAACATGGATATAAGATTAATTACTTAGACTATCAAGCTGGGGATGAAGCAGGCATTAAGACGGTTTCGATGGAAATTCTTGGCCACAATGCATATGGCCTCTTGAAGTCTGAACATGGGATTCATCGTTTGGTAAGAATTTCACCCTTTGATTCCAATAGTCGCCGGCATACCTCCTTTGCCTCAGTAGAGGTGATGCCAGAGATTGACCAACAGACAGAGATTGAGATTAATCCGGATGATATTGAAATGGACGTTTTTCGCGCGTCAGGGGCTGGGGGCCAGCATGTTAACAAGACATCATCAGCTGTCCGCCTCAAGCACTTGCCCACGGGAATTGTTGTTGCCTCTCAAGACCAGCGTTCCCAGTTCCAGAACCGGGAAGTCGCCATGCGGATGCTCCAAGCTAAATTGGCTCGAATTCTAGAAGAAGAAAACGCCAAAGAGTTGGATGAAATCCGCGGCGAGAAATCTCAGATTGCCTGGGGCTCTCAGATCCGATCTTATGTTTTCCATCCTTATAACATGGTCAAGGACCACCGAACGAATTGCGAAACAGGCGATGTCGATGGGGTGATGGATGGCGAGATTGATCTCTTTATTGATGCCTATCTTAAGGCTCAGTTGGATAATGAAGTTGAGAATTAAGTCGTGATGAAGATGGGGTGTAAGGAATGAAAAAGGTACTAATTGTTGATGATGAAGCGTCAATTCGTAAGTTATTGCAATTTAACTTAGAGAAGGAAGGCTATGACGTGACGACGGCGGAAGATGGTAACCGGGGTTACGAATTAGGGAAAAGCAATGACTTTGACTTGATCATCTTGGATATTATGTTGCCGGGTATTGATGGGATGGAAATTTGCCGCCGTCTCCGGCAAAAAAATATCGAAACAGCCATCCTCATGCTAACAGCTAAGGACCAAGAGTTGGAGAAGATTATCGGGCTTGAACTAGGGGCGGATGACTATATGACGAAGCCCTTCAGTCCACGCGAAGTCTTGGCACGGATGAAGGCGATCCTGCGCCGTTCTACTCGGCAATCGGAAGAAAAAGCCAAGTCCCAAGCAGAGGCTGACTCCTTGCGCCAACATGTAGCAGAAAATTCTTATCCTGTTCCAGTGGATGACTTAGAGGAAGATGAGTTGGTCAAGGTGGGAGATATTATCATCAATACGGGAGACTTTTCCGTTAGCGTGCGCGGCCAGCTTGTTGACATGACACCTAAAGAATTTGACTTGCTTTATTATATGTCCAAACGGGTGAACCGGACTCTATCGCGGGAACAATTGCTTCAGAAAATATGGGATTTTGACTATCCGGTTGAAACACGTATTGTGGATGTTCACATCAGCCATTTGCGTGAGAAAATTGAAGAGGATACCAAGAAACCACAGTATATTAAGACGGTTCGGGGCTTCGGCTATAAGTTTGAGGTTCCTAAGCCATGAAGCGGCTCACAGCACGTTTAACGGGTCTTTTTGCCCTACTTTTTATTCTCTATAGTTTTCTCTTTGCCTATAATGCCAACTTAGTGGTGGAACACGCTGTCGGTGAGGAAACGCAGGAACAGATGACAGAGACAGCTGCTACCTTGCGCAAATCTTTTATGTCCTTGGATGAAGAAAATATTCAAAATCGTGACCGCAAATGGGTGGGAATGATCAATAACTTGATTGGTGTTCTCAACCCAGCTGAGCGGATCATTATTTATGATATGGATAAGCGGGAATTAATTGCTATGGGGAATGCTGACTTGCCTGCTGCACCTCGAGAAAGTCAAGCTTTTGACAGAGCCTGGGCCAATACGACAGATTTTAAGACCCATGATAACAATTCCGAAGATAATACCATCTACCAGTACACGGAATTTATGCGCAATAGCAAGGGCGATCCCATCGCTTATATTCAAATTATCCGGGCGGTGTCCGATCTTTCTGCTGCCCAATCACGTTTGATGGGGATTGCTTTTATTTGTTCGATACTGGCTATGGCAGTCTTGTTAGCCTTGCTTTATTACTATTTCAAACGTTTATCGAATCCTGTCCAGGCTATTACCAGGATTGTTGATGATCTCTCCCATAATGATTATCAGAGTCGCTATGAAAGTAAGGGGATCGAGGAGTTCGATGAAATCGGTCGCAATATTAACGGTCTTGCAGAGAATTTAGAACGGCAGCAGGGACAGATTCTAACCCAACAGAAACGCTTAAACCAGCTGATTGACTACTTGATTGTTGGGGTCCTTCTTATTGATGACCAGCAGCGTATCCAGGTAAGTAACTCAGCCTTCTTTACGATACTAGGTATTGAGACGAATGATATTTGGGGCAAGCGCTATGATAATGTGCTCCATGGTTACCGGCTCAAACAGATGATTGAGAATTGTTTTCAAGACAAGAGTAATTACAACGATGAGGTTTATTTATACTATCCCAAAGAGGTTATCTTAGATGTGAATGTGATTTATATCGAGGAATCGCCGGCGGGTCCTGATACGGGGAGCCAGGTAATTGTCCTGATCTATGATATTACGGAGATTAGACGCTTAGAGAAGGTTCGAACAGATTTTATTTCCAATGCCTCCCACGAGCTGAAGACGCCAATTACCTCGATCCAAGGCTTTGCTGAAACCCTCTTGGATGGGGCCTTGGAAGATCCTGACTTGGCCCAGGAATTTGTCGGTATCATAGCTTCTGAAAGTAATCGTTTAACCTCTTTAATTTCGGATATTTTGGACTTGTCTAAGATTGAACAGGATCAGATTGGTCATAAGGTAGAAAGTATCGACCTGGAAGTTCTGGCTAACGGTGCTGTGGTGCAAGCGGAAGAACTAGCCTTGCGGAAAGGAATCTCACTCCATACAGTGAATCTTCGAGAGGAGCCGATTATTTTCAATAGTGAAGCTGGCCGGATCGATCAAATATTAACGAATCTCGTGAACAATGGGATCAAGTACACCAATCCTGGTGGCGATGTCTGGATTATCTTAGACCTGATGGAAGCAGAGGGTTATGTTCATATTAGCGTCAAGGATAATGGTGTCGGGATCCCCCGTGAAGACCTGCCCCGTATTTTTGAACGCTTTTACCGGGTGAGCAAGGATCGGTCCACCAATTCAGGGGGGACAGGACTCGGTTTATCTATTGTTCGTAACTTGGTCAATAGCATGAACGGGAAGATCCATGTAGAGAGTCAGTATGGTCAGGGCTCTTGTTTCAATGTCTATCTGCCTATGCTCGACTTAGAAGATAATGATGACGGAATTGAGATTTTAGAAGAATAGTTTTTTTAATTTTAATTTATAACAAACTTTACACAAAATTTACAAAACTTTAACATTACTCGCGGATTTTTAGCCCAAACTATACAAGAAATTTACATTTAACGTGTATGATTAATATATAGCAAAAATTATTAATCCAAATGAACTCCAAGAGTTTAGGAAGGACGGTTAATTCATGGTAGAAATGAAGAAGTTTTCAAAATTAATCACTGTATTAGGGAGTGCGGCTCTATTAGCAGCATGTGGTAACTCAGCTAGCGATAGCGGTGATTCTGAAGCTGATGCAGGTGGCGCTTCTGGTGCTCCTGAAGGTTTAATCCAAGTGATCAGCCGTGAAGAAGGATCTGGTACACGTGATGCCTTTGTTGAAATTACAGGTGTTAAAGAAGGCGACAACGATAACACAACGGATGTGGCAGATATCCAAAACTCAACAGACGGCGTGATGACTTCTGTCGCTGGGGACCCAGCAGCTATTGGCTACATTTCTTTAGGGTCATTAAACGATACCGTTAAGGCCTTAAATGTCAATGGGGTTGAGCCAACTGAAGAAAATGTTGCCTCTGGTGACTATGCGATTGCTCGTCCATTTAATATTGTTCACAAGGGCGACTTAGAAGGCGCAGCTCAAGACTTCCATGACTTCATCTTCTCTAAGGAAGGCCAAGACATTATCTTAGCTGAAGGCTATGTACCAGTGAAGAGCGATGCTGAGGCTTATGCCGGCGACGGTTCTGCAGAAGGAAATATCAATATCTCTGGTTCCACTTCTGTTGGCCCTGTTATGGAAAAATTAAAAGAAGAATATGAAAAGTTAAACCCAGGTGTAAGCATTAACATCACCCAAAACGGTTCTGGTGCAGGGGTACAAGCTGCCCAAGAAGGAACCGCTGATATCGGTATGGCTTCCCGTGAACTTAAGGAAGACGAAACAGATGTTGAAGCAGAAGCAATTGCCCAAGATGGGATTGCTGTTATTGTAAATAATGAAAATGGTTTAGGAGATATTACTTTAGAAAGTGTTAAAGGTATCTTCGTGGGTGAAATCACAGATTGGTCAGAAGTTAAATAGTGACCTAGCTTAAGAAGAGAGGAGGACAGCTACTATTGAACACTAGTAGCTGTTTTCCAATGTTTATGAGACTTGTATATTTTAGAGGAGAAAGCAATGAATCAAAATAATACACTTGAAGTCGTAATGAAGTGGATTTTCTTCATCTGCGCCTTGCTGTCTATCTTTGCTTTAGCAGCAATTTGCTACTTCATTTTTGCACGCAGTATTCCTTTCTTAGCTGACTATGGGCTGGGAAGCTTTCTGTTTGGTGATACTTGGAAGCCAACTAATGATATCTATGGGATTGCTCCAATGCTGGTTGGATCTTTCTATGTAACCTGCCTGGCTATTTTGTTTGGAGTTCCGACAGGCATTTTTACAGCAGTCTTTATGGCTTTCTACTGCCCTGACAAATTGCATAAAATCCTTAAACCAGGGGTCAACTTGATGGCTGGGATTCCATCCATCGTCTATGGTTACTTCGGTTTGGTGGTTTTAGTTCCGATTATCCGTAAGACAGTTCGGTCGATGGGAATTCCTTCCAGCGGGATGAGTGTATTTACAGCTGGCCTAGTTTTGGGTATTATGATCTTACCGACTATTATTACCATGTCTGAATCATCCTTGCGTGCGGTTCCTAAGTCCTATTACCAAGCTTCTGTTGGTTTAGGGGCAACTCACGACCGGACAGCCTACCGCATTATGGTACCAGCTGCTCGCTCGGGGATTCTGGCCTCCGTTATTATGGGGATTGGCCGGGCTGTCGGCGAAACCATGGCGGTTATCATGGTAGCCGGGAACGCAGCTGTCTTCCCTAAAGGTCTTTTCCAAGGGACCCGGACCATGACAGCTAACATTATGTTAGAAATGGCCTATGCATCTGGCGACCACCGGAGCGCTCTCATTGCAACTGGGGCTGTACTCTTTGTCATCGTCCTAATGATCAACGGGATCTTAGCAGTTGTTAAACGCAAAGGAGGCGTGCAAGGCTAATGGATAAAGCATTAAAGTACCTAACCTATTTCTTTACTATCGTAACTTTTGCTTGGCTTATCTATATTATCGGCTATGTGTTAATTAACGGGATTCCTTACCTATCAGCAGACCTTTTTGCCTTTGAGTATACAACTGATAATGTGTCGATGATGCCCGCCATTATCACAACTATTTATGTGATCCTAGGTGCCTTGTTAATTGCTGTACCTTTGGGGGTATTCGCTGGTTTTTATTTGATTGAATATGCTGGTAAGAATAATAAATGGGTAGAAGCCATTCGGGTAGCTTCTGATACCTTATCAGGGGTTCCATCCATTGTTTATGGTTTGTTCGGGATGCTAGCCTTTGTTATTGCTGCTGGCTTCCAATATTCATTACTAGCAGGTATCTTGACCATGGCGGTTATGGTCCTTCCATTAATTATTCGGAATACCGAAGAAGGTTTGATGTCTGTCAGCGATAAGATGCGTGAAGGGAGCTTTGGTTTAGGGGCTGGTAAACTACGGACCATCTTCAAGATCGTTTTACCAGTGGCTATGCCTGGTATCCTATCCGGTATTATCTTAGCGATTGGACGGATTGTTGGGGAAACGGCGGCTCTTATGTACACCTTAGGGACCGCAACTAGCTTGCCCGATAGCTTATTTGCATCTGGTCGGACACTGGCCTTACACATGTATATTTTATCAACAGAAGGCTTGCACCGTGACCAAGCCATGGCAACAGGTGTGGTCTTACTATTATTTGTATTAATTATCAACGGATTATCGACTTGGTTATCCAATAAATTAGGAGCTCAAGGGGGACAAAAATAAAATGGCAGAAGAACACAAAGTAACAATGACTGCTCGGAATATGAGCCTATTTTATGGCAATTTCCAAGCCTTGGAAGATATCGATATGGATATTTATGAAAAACAGGTAACCGCCTTAATCGGCCCATCAGGTTCAGGGAAATCAACCTTCTTAAAGAGTTTAAATCGTATGAATGATTTAATTGAAGGTTGCAAAATTACAGGTGAGATTGCTTTAGATGGTAAGGATATCTATGCCAAGGATGTCAATGTTAACCACTTGAGAAAACGGGTGGGGATGGTTTTCCAACAACCTAACCCCTTCCCTATGAGCATCTATGACAATGTAGCTTATGGGCCACGGACTCACGGGACTACAGATAAGGCAGAATTAGATGAAATCGTGGAAACTTCTCTTAAAGGGGCTGCCATCTGGGATGAAGTCAAAGACGACCTTAACAAGTCTGGTTTAGCGATTTCTGGTGGTCAGCAGCAACGGGTATGTATCGCACGTGCCCTTGCAGTAAAACCTGAAATCTTACTGATGGATGAACCAACTTCAGCTTTGGACCCAATTTCAACCCTTAAGATTGAAGAACTTGTTCAAGAGTTGAAAGAAAAATATACTATTGTTATCGTAACCCACAATATGCAGCAAGCAGCCCGGGTATCTGATTATACAGCATTCTTCTATGCTGACCCTGATCGAGCGCCTGGTCATTCACGGATTATTGAATTCGGACCAACCGAACAAATCTTCAATAATCCAAATAACGAGCAGACAGCCGATTATGTTGCAGGACGTTTTGGTTAATCAAATTATATTTTATCCAGCCGGACCTCGAGTCCGGCTTATTTTTTTGCAAATCATTTGAGAATCGACTAGGAAAGCTTTAGAATGGGGCGTGGAGTATAATATAGTTAATTCCTTTGATCCATGCTATAATGAATTAGAACACTTGTTTGTATACATGGATAAATTGTCAAAGAAAGAGTGAAGTCTGTGAGAGATGAAATAGTGGTTCGTGGGGCGCGTTCTCACAATTTAAAAAATATTGATGTTGAAATTCCACGCAATGAAATGGTCGTTGTAACAGGCTTATCAGGTTCGGGAAAGTCTTCTCTAGCTTTCGATACGCTCTATGCGGAGGGACAGCGCCGTTATATTGAAAGCCTGTCAGCCTTCGCTCGTCAATTCTTAGGGAATTCTCGTAAAGCAGATGTTGATAGTATCGATGGGCTGAGTCCCGCTATCTCAATTGACCAGAAGACAACCAACCGAAATCCTCGGTCGACTGTAGGAACGATTACGGAAGTGAACGACTACCTACGTTTACTCTATGCCCGGGTAGGCCACCCCATCTGTCCCAATGATGGGACACCGATTGCTAGTCAGTCCATTGACCAGATGATTGAGCGGGCGGAGTCCTTGGAAGAGAGAACCCGCGTCCAGGTCATGGCACCAGTGGTTTACGGCAAGAAGGGCCAGCATAAACGTTTGCTAGAAAAGATCCAACAGCAGGGCTATGTCCGGGTTCAAATTGATGGCGAGCTCTATGATATCGAGGACATTCCAGAACTGAATAAAAATCAGAAACATAATATTAATATTGTGATTGATCGTTTAGTCATTAAGGACGGTATCCGGACGCGTTTAGCAGATTCTTTGGAGACCGCCCTCCGCCTAACGGATGGCTATGCCCTTTTGGATATCATTGATGGGGAAGAGATCCTTTTTTCTGAGCATTATGCCTGCCCCCTGTGTGGCTTTACCGTAGGGGAACTGGAACCTCGACTCTTTTCTTTCAATGCACCCTATGGACGTTGTGAAGTATGCGATGGTTTGGGGCAGAAATTGGTGGTTGACTTGGACTTACTGGTACCTGATCCGTCCAAAAGTCTAGAAGAGGGCGCCATTCAGGCTTGGAATTCTAATTGGTCAGGCTACTATCCTACCCTCTTAAAACAAGCAGCGGAAGCCTTTGATATTCCTTTCGACAAAGCTTTTGAAGACCTGACAGAAGAGCAGAGGGACTTATTGCTCTATGGCTCTAAGGATGAGACCTTCCATTTTCACTATGTTAATGACTTTGGCAAGGTCCAAGATAAGGATATGACCTTTGAAGGAGTCGCTAATAATGTCAGCCGGCGTTACCATAACAGTTCCTCCAATATGGTGCGCGACAATATGCGGCAATACCTGGCCGAATTGCCTTGTGACAAGTGCCATGGCAAACGCTTGAATGAGCGAGCCCTCTGTGTCAAGGTCGAAGGTGAGGATATAGCCGAAGTAACGGCCATGCCGATTGAGAAAACGATCCACTTCTTTAAGCAACTCCACTTGGGGGAACAGGATAGTGAAATTGCTGAACCTATTCTTGAAGAATTACGGTCTCGGCTGGGTTTCTTACAAGAAGTTGGCCTTGATTATTTAACACTCGATCGTTCAGCTGGCAGCTTATCGGGTGGGGAAGCCCAACGTATTCGTTTGGCTACCCAGATTGGATCTAACCTATCGGGTATCATGTATGTCCTAGATGAGCCTTCGATAGGCCTCCATCAAAGAGACAATGACCGCCTGATCCGTTCTCTGCAGAGAATGCGTGATTTAGGGAATACCCTCATCGTAGTGGAACACGACGAGGAGACCATGTGGGCAGCGGATTATCTTATCGATATGGGACCAGGTGCTGGTGAGCACGGGGGAGAAGTCGTGGCTAGCGGCACACCCCAAGAAGTGGCTCAAAATCCTGATTCGCTGACAGGCCGCTATCTGAGTGGGGACCTGGCCATTGAAGTCCCATCCGAACGTCGTCAGGAAGATAAAGGCTGGCTAGAGATTAAGGGCGCCCGCCAGAATAACCTGAAAGGGATCGATGTCCGCCTACCTATTGGGCGTTTGGATGTCGTGACTGGCGTTTCTGGCTCGGGTAAGAGTTCGCTGATCAACGAAGTCCTTAAGAAAACCTTGACGCGCGACCTCAACCGGGCACAAATTCATCCCGGCAAGGCAGATAGTGTTTCTGGTTATGAGGGCCTAGACAAGATTATTGATATTGACCAGAGTCCAATCGGCCGGACACCCCGGTCGAATCCAGCGACCTATACCTCTGTTTTCGACGATATTCGGGAACTCTTTGCCCAAACCAATGAGGCGAAGATCCGTGGCTACAATAAGGGACGCTTCTCCTTTAATGTCAAAGGAGGGCGCTGTGAGGCCTGCAAGGGTGACGGTATCCTTAAGGTAGAAATGCACTTCTTGCCAGATGTCTATGTGCCTTGCGAGCTCTGCAAGGGGACCCGCTACAATGCGGAGACCTTGGAAGTCACTTATAAAGGAAAGAATATTGCGGAGGTCTTGGACATGCGGGCTGAGGAAGCTTTGGACTTCTTCTCTGCGGTGCCAAAGATCAAGCGTAAATTGCAGACCATGGTGGATGTAGGCTTGGGCTATGTTAGCCTGGGTCAACCTGCGCCTTCGCTTTCCGGTGGTGAAGCCCAACGGATGAAATTAGCTAGTGAGCTCCAGCGCGTGGCGACAGGGAAGACGGTCTATATCCTTGATGAACCAACGACCGGCTTACATAGTCATGATATTAAGCGTCTCTTAGAGGTCCTCCAGCGTCTAGTGGATGCGGGGAACACGGTGATTATTATTGAACATAATCTAGATGTGATTAAAACTGCTGATTATATTGTTGACTTGGGACCAGAAGGCGGTGAAAAGGGTGGCCAGCTCGTTGCTTGCGGGACCCCTGAGGAAGTGGCCCAAGTGGAAGCTTCCTACACCGGTCAATACCTAAAACCATTGCTGGAAAATGAATAAGTTGTGTCAAAGAGGGTGGACGAATTTACCAGCCTCTTTTTCACCGAGTGAGGAGTCCATATGAAAATTATCCATACTTCCGATTGGCATATCGGAAAAGTGATCAACGAAAGAAGTCTGCTCGATGACCAGGCGGAAGTTTTAACGGCATGGATCAGTCAGGTAGCAGAGATGGAGCCCGATCTTGTGATTATTGCGGGGGATCTTTATGATCGGTCGCTTCCTAATCGCGAGAGTGTCCACCTGTGCAATCAATTATTGACCCAGATGTCGGAAGAAATCGCTTGCCCTATTTGTATTATCTCGGGCAACCATGATAGCGGGGAGCGGATCGACTATGCTTCTGCTATCTTAGAAAAGGAGGGTCTGTACCTAGAGGGGATGGTTAAAAAAGAAATCCGCCGTGTCTGTCTGGAAGAGGCCGATGTTTATCTTCTGCCCTACAGTGACTATGGTCAAATCCAAAAGTTATACCCTGACCAGACAATCCGCTCGATGGCCGATGCGCTAGCGGCTCAAATCCAAACCATTAAAGCGGGGGACTGGCAACCTGACCGCCTCAACCTCTTAGTCTTCCATGGCTATGTAACCAATGTCGATTTGGACGAGGCGGGGGCAGATTTAGAGCATACAGAGTCTGAGCGTCCCCTGAGCATGGGGAACTCTGCCTATGTGCCTGCTGATCTCTTTGAGGATTTTGACTATGTCGCCCTAGGGCACTTGCACGGCCGCCAGTTTGTTAAGAACCAGCATATCTACTACAGCGGCTCTCCCTTAAAATACTCAAAATCGGAAGCCCGTCAGCGGAAGGTCTTTTTGGAAGTTGATCTGACCAAGGAAGACTTGACCGTTACCCCCCATCCCATCCATCCTAAATATGATTTGCGGCAGATAAAGGGGACTTTTGAAGACTTAATGGCCGACCAGTCCGATGACTACCTCTATGTGGAATTGACCGATGCCCAGCCTGTCCATGAAGCGATGGCACGCTTGCGCAAAGTCTATCCCCACATTATGGCCTTGACCTACTCGGCCCTAGAAGTCGATCAACCACAATCTGAAACGGGTTACCAGGCCCAGCAAAAAGAAGCTTTAGGCCAGGTCTTTGCCGAGTTTTATGAAGATCAAACGGGTCAGGTCTTGACGGCTTACCAAGAGCAAGTGGTTAAGCAAGTCATGGCTGAGGCCCAAGGCAGAGGAGAGGAGGTACGTGACTAATGAAACCGATTATATTAGAGATGCAAGCTTTTGGCCCCTATCGTGAGCGGATGCAGATTGATTTCCGGGACCTAGGCCAGACCCAGCTTTTCCTAATTACAGGCCCTACTGGCGCTGGTAAGACGACCATATTCGATGCCATTGTCTATGCCCTCTATGGGAAGACCAGCGGCAGTTCGCGCCAGGAGGCTGAGCTCAAATCAGACTTAGCTAGTGACCATGAACTGTCCTATGTTTATTTGAGCTTTGAACTTGGCGGAAAGACTTATTCCGTTAAACGCATCCCCCAGCAAAAGGGCCCCAGTCCTAAAACCCAACGCCCGATTAATCTGAAGGCAAATGTAACTTTCGACCGAGGGGACCGTGTCTTCCAAAAGACCCAAGAAGCTAACCAGGCCCTAGAAGAACTATTAGGCCTCAGTGTCGACCAGTTCCGACAAATTGTGATGCTCCCCCAGGGTGAATTTAAGCAGCTATTAGAGGCCCCTAGCCGTGAAAAAGAGGTCATCTTCCGCAAGATTTTTACGACCTACCAGCTTAAAAACTTCCAGGATGACCTCCTAGCCAAGAAACAAACTTTAGAGAAAGAAATGGGCCAAGACTACCAAGCCCTTAAAGAGGATCAAGCGGCTATCCTGGACTTGTTAGATGAAGCGAGTCAAGAAGCTTTAAGAGAAGCTGCTAATCAAGAAGATTTCGCCTCTTTTGGGGACCAAGTGGCGGAGGCTTTGGAAGACCAGCGAGCAAGTGTTAAGGCAGCGGAAAAGAAGATCGGAGATGGGCAAGCAGAAAGTCAGGCGCTAAACCAACATTTAGAACGCTTAAAAGAAGCGGACCGCTTGGCCCAAGTACAAGCTGACCTAGACCAAAAGTCTTCGGTCTATCATAAGGCCAAAGCGGACTGGGACTTCTATCAAAAAACGCGGCCCCTAGCTAAGAATCAAGCTGATTTGGAACAATTGGCGGAAGTCATTAGCCAGGAAAGAAAGCGGCTGGGGGAAGTCGAAGCAGAAGCTAGCCGATACCAGGCCGCTAAAGAAGCTGCTCAAAGCAGCTTAGAAGCCAGTCAAGACTCCTATGCCCAAGTCGACGACTGGGAGGAAGAGCTGGCCCAGATGCGTTTGGAGGAACATGACTTAAAGTCCTGGTTGAAAAAACGGGAAAATATCCAAGCACTTGACCAATCCATCCAGGCGAGTCAAAAGAAACTTCTTGCCCTTCAGGAAAACCAAGCAAGGCTTGAGCAAAAGATTGACCTAGCTAAAGAAAAAGCTCAGCAGATCCAGGCTCACTGGTTGAATCCTGACGACTTGCTTAAGGAGCGCTACCAATTGGAAAATAAGCAGGCAGCTTATGCGACTTACCGCCACTTAATGGCAAGTAAGCAGGAGCAGGCAGACCAGTTTAGCCAGCTTGAGCTAGCCTACCAAGCAGCTCAAGAGACTTGGCGGCAGACTCAGTCGGCGCTTGAGGCAGGCCGGCTCAGGGAACAAGCGGATTATCTGGGCAAGTTAGCGGCTGACTTAGTCCCTGGCCAGGCTTGTCCGCTTTGTGGGAGCTTGGACCATCCAGTACCTTATGAAGGGACAAGTGACCAAGAGGGGCCGGTGCCAGATATAGCCAGTTTAGAAACTGAGGAGCGCCAGGCCTACCAGGATTTGACCCAGCTGGGTAGCCAGCTGGGCTATGCCCAAAAAGAATTTCAGCAGCTTATAAACCAGCTGGAAGACCAGGCAAAAGAAGGGGGCTTCTCCTCTGACTTGTCAGAAGAAGACCGTCGCCTAAAAGACCAAGCGGACCAGCTATTAGCCAAAGAGAAGGCCCAAGCCCAGCGCCAAAGGGACTATGACCAGGTCCAAGAAGATCTCGTGACCTACCAAGCAAAACAAGTTGCGGTCAAACAAGAAGAAGGTCAGCTCAGGGAACGTTTGGATAACCAGGAAAGTCAGTATAAGGACTTAAAAGAGGACATGCAGGCTTTGGCTGCCCAGCTAAACTACCAGGAAATGGATGCCCTCCTGGCTGCTGAAAAAGAACTTGAACAGAAAATTCAAAAGGTAAAAGAGGCCTATCAAAAAGCTCAAGCCAGCTTCCAAGCAGCAAGTGACCAAGTGGTTCGCTTAAAAGCACAAAAAGATGGCTTGGAAGAGAGCCTGGGACGGCAAGACCAGCGTTACCAAGAGGGCTGGTCGCACTTCCAGGCTAGCCTAGCCGATTTTGATCTCACGGCCGAAGACCTTTCTACCTACCACCGTGCGGATAAAGATTGGTCAGCTGTGGAGAAATTTTGGCGAAATTATGAACAAGACCGTTATGCTCTGGACCAACAAATAGCCAAGAACCGTCAAGCCTTGGCTACTAGGGAGGAGACTCTAGACCTTGACCAAACTCAAGCCCGTCTCAAGGAAGTAAGCGATCAAGTTCAAAAAGAACAAAAATTCCGGGATAGTCGCTTGACCCAGCTGGCCCGCCTAGATCAGCTCGACCAGGCCTTCAGTGCCCGCTTAGCCCGCTACCAAGCTCAATCCCAACATTACGGGGAATTGGTCTTACTTGCTGAAGTCGCTAACGGGACACGGTCAGGCAGCCAACGTATTTCTTTTGAGCGCTATATCTTAGCTTATTACTTTGATCAGATCATCCAGCAGGCCAATCGACGCTTTAAGCAGATGACGAGCGGTCGCTACCAGTTCTTGCGAGACCACACAGACAAGGGGGGGATAGCTGCTAAGGGTTTAGACTTGGCAGTAATGGATTATTATTCCGGTAGCAGCCGCAGCGTCCAGTCCCTATCAGGGGGTGAGAGCTTTAAGGCTTCACTCTCCCTGGCCCTAGCCTTAAGCGATGTAATTCAAAACCATGCAGGCGGGATAGAAATTTCGACCCTCTTCATTGATGAAGGCTTTGGCAGCTTAGATGAAGAGTCCCTCCACCAGGCTATGGATACCTTGATTGAGCTCCAGGAAGCCAGTGGCCGCTTGATTGCGATTATTTCCCATGTGGAGGAATTGAAGCAGGAGCTGCCAGTTCAATTGGCAGTGACAGCCAGTCCAGCAGGCAGCCGCTGTGCCTTTCGGGGGCTTACTGGATAAATACATCTCAGGGCCTATGCTAAAGCTTGAAAAAATTGAGATAATAGGGTCAAGATAAACAAGGAGGCGACACGATGAGTGAGGACAAACAACGGATATTGAAATTAGTTCAAGAAGGTTTACTCAGTCGAGAAGAAGCCTTGGTGCTTTTAGAACAGCGCCAAGCTAAAGAAAGTGATAGCCAAAAGCAGAAGCAGGGCCTCTCATTTGAAGAAGCACAAGCCTTGGCGGAATTCTATGAAGACCAAGGCCAGGATGACTTAGCCCAAGCTATTCTGAAAAATTACTATTTAGATCGCGAAGAAAAATTAGAAGCTGAATTAGATGTCAAGGAGGCTGCCTTAGAAGAACTGGGGTTGGCTGAATCAGCGGACGAAGCGGAGTCCAAGTTGGCCTTAGAAGAAGAGATCAAGGGTCTTAAAGCAGAATTGGCTTGCTTGCGGGACCAAGCTAGTCAATCAAATAACGACTCAGCAGACGAGCCAGTAGAGGAGCCAAAAGCAAAGACCGACCAGGAAGAGAAATCAGGCTTGGGGCAAATGTTCAAGGACCTTAAGACGGCCGTTGAAGGAACGGTTCACTTTGACAGGGGCCGGTCGGGAATCCCCCGTCCCCACTTAGTCACCCGGCAATTTGAGGAGCGCTTTACTTTTGACGAGATCGCCAAGGATTTTGATTTTTCAATCTCTAAGGGAGATATTCTGGTTGAAGTCGCCGAGATCGACCAGGTGGAAGTCTTAGTGACAGGGACTATCCTAGGTAAGTACCAGGAAGAAAGCGTTGAAGAGGCCTTTAGAAAAAGAACCCTGATTGAAAACCAAGGCGGATGTTTACGTTTTGAATTAAATAACCGCCTGCTGTCTACTAATATCCGCTTGCGCCTGCCCAAAGTAAAATTCAGCCAATTGAATTTTAGGAGTTTATTAGGAGGCATCCAGCTGACTGGTTTAGAAGCGGAAAGCCTGGATCTTTATACCATTGATGGGGATATCCGGGTCGCTGAGTGCCAGGCAAACAGTGGCCGGGTGAATACCAAGAATGGTTTAGTGGTCTTGGACCAAGTTGCCTTTGACCATCTGGATGCGCAGACAGCCAATGGGGACCAGCGCTTTATTGGAGAGGTTCGCGAGCTGGCCATGGACACCCTGAATGGGAACTTGCGGTTGACGGTGACAAGCCCAGACTTAGAGACCGTTAACTGCCAGACCACTTCGGGAGATGTCAAGCTCAATGTCAACCCAGCAACGAGTTTGAATGCTGACCTGCGTTCCAATAATGGGACAATACGTTGGCGGCAAGAAAGCTTTAAGGTAGAAACCTTGGCTGATTCTCGCTTTAACCAAGCGAAGAGCATATATTATTTAGGCGAGACACGCCCTGCCCAAATCAACCTGTCATCCGTTTCTGGAGATATCTGGTTGAAGGCAGAGGCTAAGCAATAGGAGGCTAATCATGACAAAAAAATTAAGAAGATCCAAAACAGACCGCGTTCTAACCGGCTTACTAGGGGGCCTGGCAGCTTATTTTGGCGTCAGCTCAACCCTTATTCGCTGGCTTTACGCCATCTTCACTTTCTTCAATCCCTTCCTCATCCTGATCTACATCGTGGCGGCTTATTTGATTCCAAGTGAAGGAAAGCCTTTTAAGCGCAAAGCTGAGAAAACCCACCGCCACCCCCGAGGTTTTGGACGCATTAAAGAAGCGGAACACATTGATGATGATCAACAGGAAAATTGGAATGACTTTTAACCTATAACAAAAAGAAGCTAATTTGTTTCAGCTTCTTTTTTATTTTCTTTGCCTGCCTAAGGAGCGGTCCTTGATGTCGGTGAAGCTTCTTGGGGGAATCTATGGTAAAATAGGAGAAAAACAGCATTGATGCGAAGGATGGAAGGAGTTCTACATGGCGGTAGTTACAGTTCGTGAGCTAGTAGAGGCACTCAAGATGAATATTATTTCTGGCGAGGACTATCTAGATCGAGAGATCATAGTATCAGATATTTCACGCCCGGGATTGGAATTGACCGGTTATTTTAATTATTATCCTGAAGAACGGATCCAACTTTTTGGCCGCAATGAGCATTCTTTTATGAGCAAGATGACCAGTGAAGAACGTTTATTGGTGATGCGGCGTCTGGCCCGGGATAAGACACCGGTCTTTGTTTTTTCTCGCGACTTGCGGCCGGAGTATGAGGTGATCCAGGCAGCTAATGAAAACCATATTCCGGTGATTGGAATCAATACCTCGACCACCCACCTCTCTTCTCGTCTGACGACCTATCTTCAGGAACGTTTGGCAACCCGTACCTCGCGCCATGGCGTCTTTGTTGAGGTTTATGGTTTAGGTGTGCTCATTATGGGCGAGAGTGGCGTTGGTAAGTCGGAAGCTGCCCTCGAGCTGGTTAAGAATGGACACCGCCTGGTTGCCGATGATCGGGTTGAACTCTATCAAAGAGATGAGTATACAATTATGGGGGAGGCACCCGCTATTCTTGAAAACATGATGGAAATTCGGGGCCTGGGTATTATTAATATTATGACCCTCTACGGCGCAGGAGCTGTTCGCCAGAAGCAGCAGGTGAACTTGATTATCCAGTTGAAACTCTGGCACAAAGGGGACAAGTATGACCGTTTGGGAACCGCTGCCGAAGAGGAGGATATCTTTGGAGTGAAGGTGGCTAAGATTACTGTTCCGGTTCAGATGGGGCGGAATATTTCGAGCATCGTCGAAGTGGCCGCCATGAATTTCCGAGCCAATGATCTTGGCTATAATTCTGCCAAGGAATTTGAGGATCGTTTGACGCATTTAATCGAAACTAACAGCCAAGAGGAAGGATAATATGTTGAGTGACTATGTTTTAGCAGCCATTGATCCCGTCGCTTTCGAGCTATTTGGCTGGCCCATTCGTTGGTATGGGATTATCATAGCTGGTGGAATCCTTTTAGCTATTCAATTGGGTAGCCGTGAAATTAAGCGGCGGGGCTGGTCTGAGGATTTAATTTTAGATGTCTTGGTATGGGCCATTCCCATTGGCTTTATCGGAGCCAGACTGTATTATGTGATCTTTGAATGGGATTATTATAGCCAGCACTTGGATGAGATTATCCAAATTTGGAATGGTGGGATTGCCATCTATGGGGGAGTTTTAGCAGCCCTATTGACTATTTACCTTTATTGTCGGTCTAAGGGCTGGCGCTTCCTGCTTTTGACGGACGTGATGGCTCCTTACCTCCTGCTTGCCCAAGCTATTGGTCGCTGGGGAAATTTTGTTAACCAGGAGGCCCATGGAGGCCCCGTGTCGGTAGAATTTCTTCGTGACCGCCTCCACTTACCTGATTTTATTGTGGAAGGTATGCAGATCGACGGGGTTTACTACCATCCGACCTTTCTTTACGAGTCATTATGGAACCTTTTAGGGGTTGCGGTTCTCTTGTATTTACGTAATATTAGGGGCAGACTGAGAGTAGGGGAGACGACCTTCCTCTACTTGATCTGGTATGGGATCGGACGCTTCCTTATTGAGGGGCTGCGGACAGATAGCCTCTATTGGGGCCCCTTCCGTGTCTCTCAAGTCTTATCCTTAGTCTTGGTGCTTATTGGCCTAGGCGCAATTATCTGGCGGCGCTGGAAAAAAGCTCCCACTCCCTACCAGGAAGCGAGTCTCTATGCGATTGAACAGAAGAAAACGGAGGAGAACTAAATGCAAAGTTATCGTGTTGCTGTACTAGGCGCTGGCTCTTGGGGGTCGGCTCTAGCCATGGTATTAAATGACAACCAACACCAGGTTCGGCTCTGGACCATTGATGCAAAGCAAGCAGAAGAGATCCGTCAGACCCGGATTAATGCTGGCTACCTGCCCGACCTGCACCTGGCTGAGGATATCTTAGTGACGACGGATCTAAGCGAGGCACTCAAGCAAGCTGATATGGTCTGCTTTGTGGTGCCGACCAAGGCTATCCGGTCTGTCAGTCAACAAGTGAAGGAAGTTTTAGCTTCTGATCAAACTTCGGAAGCAGACAAGCCGCCGCTTATCCTCCATGCTTCTAAGGGCTTGGAACAAGGCAGCCATTTGCGGATCAGTCAAATTATCGAAGAAGTCCTAGAAGACTGCGACTACCGTGGCATCGTGGCACTGTCTGGACCAAGTCATGCAGAAGAGGTGGCTGTCCGCCATATCACAACGATCACAGCAGCGAGCCAAGACTTAGAAGCGGCCAAGGAAGTCCAAGCCGTCTTCCTCAACCGCTATTTCCGGGTTTATACCAACACTGACTGTATCGGTGTGGAATTGGGTGGGGCCCTGAAGAATATTATTGCGGTCGCGGCCGGCGGGGTAGATGGCTTAAACTATGGGGATAACACCAAGGCAGCCTTGATCACACGTGGTTTAGCCGAAATTACCCGCTTGGGCCTGGCTATGGGTGCAGATCCTCTAACTTTTTCTGGCTTAAGCGGGGTGGGCGACCTCATTGTAACCTGTAACAGCGTCCACTCTCGGAATTGGCGGGCCGGCAACCAGATTGCTCAGGGAGCTAGCCCTGAAGAAGTAGAAGCTAAGATGGGTATGGTCGTCGAAGGGATTCCAACCACCAAGGCGGCATATGAATTAGCGGCTGACTTGGGTGTCGATATGCCCATTACCAATGCTCTCTACGCTATTCTCTATGAAGGCATGCCGGTGGAAGAAGCCCTAACCCAGCTGATGATGCGGGAGGGTAAGGAAGAAGCCCAATTACGAAGCGCATTAATTGACTATCTGGCGAAAAGAACTTAAAGTAATTTCTTAAGGAGGACTTATGAAAAAAGTACGTAAAGCAATTATTCCAGCAGCTGGTTTTGGCACCCGTTTCTTACCGGCAACCAAGGCCATGGCTAAAGAGATGCTACCGATTGTCAATAAGCCAACCATCCAATTTATTGTGGAAGAGGCATTAGCGTCGGGAATAGAAGATATTTTAATCATCACGGGTAAGAGTAAACGCCCTCTAGAAGACTACTTTGATTCGAATATTGAACTCGAGGGCGTCCTCAAGCAGAAGGGTGAGGACCAATTACTAGAACTAATTCAGGAGAACGTTGGGCTTAACCTCTACTTTAAGCGCCAATCCTACCCACTAGGCCTCGGCCATGCGGTCCTTCAAGCCAAGGCTTTTGTTGGCGACGAACCCTTTGTGGTCATGCTCGGGGACGATTTGATGGTAGATGAGGAACCTTTAACCAAGCAATTAATTGGCGCCTATAATGAGACCCATGCTTCCAACATTGCCGTGATGCCTGTTGCCGAGGAAGATACCGATAAGTATGGAATCATCGATCCTGAAGCTAAGTTCCGTGATGGCATCTACAATGTCCGTCGCTTTGTCGAAAAACCGGATCCTTCTGTAGCGCCTTCTAACTTGGCTATTATTGGGCGTTATTTATTAACACCTGAAATCTTCGGCCTTTTAGAAACCCAAAAAGCAGGAGCAGGCAATGAGATCCAATTGACCGACGCGATTGATCGTTTGAATCGTACCCAGCGAGTATTTGCTTACGAATTTACGGGCCAACGCTATGATGTCGGGGATAAGCTTGGCTATATGAAGACAACCATCGAGTATGGTTTAGGCCAAGAGAGTATCCGCCAAGGCCTGACCGACTACCTCCTGAGTCTTGAGGACGAATTAAATAAGGAGTGAGAGAATGACTGAAGAAATTAAACAATATGACGTCTTAGTTATTGGCTGTGGGCCAGCGGGGATGACCGCAGCCCTCTATACCTCACGGGCAGCCCTATCGGTTTTAATCTTAGAGCGGGGTGTACCGGGGGGCGAGCTCTTGAATACAGCTGAAGTGGAAAACTATCCAGGCTTCCCTAGCATCCAAGGGCCAGACCTGGCGACCAGCATGTATGAAGGGGCCATGCGTTTCGGGGCAGATTATGCCTACGGGAATGTTAAAGCGATTCATCCTGGCCAACCCTACCATACGATTGAAACCGATACTGAAACCTACCAAGCTAAGGCGATTGTGATTGCAACGGGGTCCACCCACCGCCTCCTGGATGTGCCTGGTGAGGCTGACTATGCTGGGCGCGGGGTTAGCTACTGTGCTGTTTGCGACGGAGCTTTCTTCAAGGATGGTAAGTTGATCGTTGTAGGTGGAGGAGACTCAGCTGTTGAAGAAGGGGCTTACTTGACCCAGTATGCCAAGCAAGTGACCATTGTCCACCGACGCGACCAGTTGCGGGCCCAAGCGATTCTTCAAGAGCGGGCCTTTGCTAATGAGAAGATTGATTTCACCTGGGATGCCCAAGTCCAAGAAATTCTAGGCGACGGTCAGAAGGTGACGGGGGTTCGAATTGTTAAGAAGGATGGGAGTTCGTATGTCGAAGACTGTGATGGGGTCTTTATCTATATTGGCCTCCTCCCCAACCAAGCTGGCTTTGATGACCTTGGCATCACCGATGAGGAAGGCTGGGTCATTACTGACGAGAACATGTTGACGAAAATTCCTGGTATCTTCGCTGCTGGAGATATCCGTCAAAAGAAATTGCGGCAAATTTCAACCGCAGTTGGTGACGGTGGTCAAGCTGGCCAAGAAGCCTACAATTATATTCAAAGCTTATAACAAAATAATGCCAACAAAAAAAGCGCCCGGCTAAAGGCGCTTTTTGTCTGCCTAGCAATAGCTAGTTTAGACTAGATATGATTTTCATTGGCTTCTTCTGTGACGAATTTTGTCCCGAAGTAACCACCAAGAGCTGAGAGAATGGCACCAAGTAAGAGTCCGACAAAGGCCCAGATTGAAGCTTGAGCAGTCGTGTCAGAAGCTTTGTTGGCTTCATTCCGTAATTGTGCAATCGCGTCTTGAGCCTCAGACTTGGTTTGGTCAAGCGCTTGGCTAGCTTGGTCAATTTGTTGACGGGCTTCGCTTGCTGCACGGTTATAACCCTCGACAATATTTTGAGTCGTTTGTTCAGCTTCCGCTTGGGATAAATCAGAGTTAGATTCGATGGCATTGGCAACGGCTTGTTCATCCACGTTTTCCGTGATGCTTTCTGTCCGTGCTTGCAATTGATTACTTAATTGGTCAAAGATAGCATCTGAATTCTCAGGATTCGTTACCAAGTCTTTAGCAGCTTGGCTGATGTCGTCACTTGCCCCTTGGAGCTGCCCCTTCAAGTATTCTGGTTGAAGCTCTTTAATATTGGTATCACGTAGGACGTCGTTGACATCGTTTTCTAGGCTTTGGATGTCGCTTTGGTTCACATCAATTTGGTCAGTGAGGGCATTAACGCCATTGGAGACGCTATCAGCTGCTGAGGAAGTTACACTTTCAAGGCTTTGACCGGCTGTCTGTGCTACTTGGCCAAAGAAAGTCCCCACAGATGACAGGATCGACACGGTAGCGACTGAAAGTAAAATAAAGGTTGCGATGGTTGATACAGCCCAGGTTAAGAAACCGTGAACCACACCCACGCGACGGGCGGTAATCCCAGAAACAAAGCCAGCCCCTAAGAACGAAAGGATTAATTGGATAACGGTCCAAATCAAGACCCCGGTTCCAACGCCTGACATTGGGTCGCTCGCTTTAGGACTCACTGTCCCGAAGCCAATGGCATTACCAATAAAGCCGAGGGTGATCATTAAGGCGATAAAAGTAACAACGCCTGCAAAGATCGCTCCCCATGATAGGTTGTAGCCGGCTTCTTTGTCGCCAGCTCCTAGATAACGATTAAATCTATGCATAAATAATTCCTCCTTTTTCATTAATTTAATCTTTATGTATGATAAATTCAAGGCATAAGCCTTGCCATGACGGGCATTTGGAGCATTCTCTCGTGTAAGCGCCCTCTTTTAAGAGAATAAAAACAATAATTGTATTGAAATTGAAGAAGAAAGCCAATGAAAAAACTTGCCTCAGTGAGTATTTATATATTTTTAAAAATTAATCAGGAGGCATGAAGACAAGATTGTGCTAGACTTAGGAAGAGGCTTTACCCGCCGCTTTCATATCATTTAAAGGTCAGATTTGTTATAATAAACATATACGCTTGCTTGCAAGCGAGACTCTATGAATGAAGTTATTTTGCGATAACTTGGAAAGGTTAGATATGAAAACAGCTTATATTATTGACAGTACAGCGTCCTTACCGGAAGCTTACCAAGACCATCCCGATGTCTATCAAGTTTACCTATCGATTCATTATGCGAATGGCAATAGCTTGCGTGACACGACCGACCCCGAAGCCCTACAGCGTTTCTACGAAGACTTACCCAAAGAAGAAGAGATTCCGACGACTTCCCAGCCCCAACCCCAGCAGTTCTACGATATTATGGACGACTTAGTGGCGGAAGGCTATGAAGCAGTTTACGGTTTTTTCTTGTCTGCGGACTTGAGTGGGACCTATCAAACCGCCTATTCAGTCATGCACGAGTATGATGATCGCTTAAGAGTCCATGTGATTGATTCTAAGTCGATTTCTCTAGCTATTGAAGCCCTGCTTGACCATACGATACGGCTTCAAGAAGCCGGGGCTAGTGAAGCAGAGATCCTTGACCACCTGGAAAAAATGGTTGATCAGACAGCACTTTTATGTTGCTTTGAAGACTTGTCTTACCTGGTTAAGGGAGGGCGAGCTGGTAATGCTTCGGCCCTCATTGGGAAAATATTGAATATCTTCCCTGTGCTAGAGGTCCATAGCAAGGTAGAAGTTTTTGCTAAGGTGCGGTCGCGTAAACGTGTTTATGCGACAATTGTTGATGAAATCGAGAAGCGGATCCAGGACTATCCTGATGGGGTGGAGCGGCTGATCGTTTTGGATGCCCTCAATCCAGAAGGGGTGGCAGCCCTAGAGCAAGCTTTTACAGCTGCCTATCCCCATATTAAGGTGGAAAAGACTTATCTAACCCCAGTAATTGGTATCCATGCAGGTCGGGATGCTTATGGCGTGATTGCCGTTCCTAATTTACCCCGCCGCTACCAAGCCAATTAAAGAAGAGGAGGCAGGACTTGCAATTAACGAGTTTAGTTTATCTGATTGATGGCGATGAGGTCCTTATGCTCCATCGAACTAAGAAAGCTAATGATATCAACCATAATAAATGGTTAGGTGTAGGCGGTAAGTTCGAATGGGGTGAGAGCCCTTTAGAATGTGCCCAAAGAGAAGTGAAGGAAGAAACGGGTCAAGAGCTTCTAGAAGCCCAGGCCCGGGGCGTGATCACTTTTTTCTTTGCGGATGATGCTCCCCTCTACATCTTCCTCTATACTGGTCGCTTGGCTTCTCGGCAAGTGATCCAGACCTATGAAGGGGACTTGGAATGGGTTAAGCGCGACCAGATTCCCGATTTAGAACTCTGGGAAGGGGATCGGATTTTCCTTAAGAAATTATTTGAAAGCGACCAGTATATCGATATGAAATTAAGCTATGATGGGGAGAGCCGTTTGCTTGCTTGTGAAGATTTCTCCCAGTAGCCGAGTGACTGAGAGGAGTTGATGCGTGTGCTTGTTGATGTTCATACCCATATTCTTCCGGAAGTGGAGGAAGGCCTGCGTTTTGAAGATACCTTACCCAGGGTCAATCAAATCTTACAAGCAGGCACTAGCCATGTCTTGTCGCTAGCTCCCTACCAGCACGATACGACCACCGCGCCGCTCGCTAAATTAGAAGCTGTCGCTGAGGCCTACCAGGAGGCGCTCGACCGCAGAGGCTTGCCCCTCCTTCTTTATCCAGGGCACGAAGCCTTGTTAGAAGCAAGCTTAGCTGATGATGTCTTGGCGGGTAAAGTTTCTTTCGCAGACCTCAACCAACGCTATTTATTCATTCGTTTTCCCGACCAAGATTTGCCCGCCTGTACCCAGGAAGTTCTCTTCAGCTTGCTTGCCCATAATATTCGGCCCATTATTAGCCAACCTGAAAAGCAAGCCTGCTTTCAAAAAAACCCTCAGCTCCTCTATGATATTTGTGAGCAGGGGTGCAGTATTCAAGCTTCAGCGACTTCCTTGCTCCCCTCCAGCCCAGCTCCCGCTTACCGTTTGGCCTGGGACCTAGTTGAGCGCCGCTATCTCCATGTGATTGCCTCAGGGGCTTTCTGTGCTAGCGATTCCTGGCGAGGGGACAGTTTGGCTAGCGTTTACCAATACTTAGAAGAAAAATATGGTGAAAGTTTTAGCTTTGATTTAAAACAAAATGCCATTAGTTTATTGAATGGCGATCCCATGGTGACCCATTATCAGTTGAAGAAGAAACGGACATTTTTTGACTTCTTCAAGCGCCAAAAGTAAGAAGAAAGGTGGTTCTTATGGCGAAGAAACAGCGCAAACCTCTAACCGAGATTCTAAAAATTATGAAAAATAAGCTGGCCTTTATCATTATGGCAACGGTTATCGGGATGATCCTGGCCAGCCTTATCTCCTTCCTCGTTCTTGAGCCCAAGTATGAAGGGACTGCCCAAGTGATTGTCCACCAAAATACGGAGGAACAAACGACTGCGCCCCTAGCTGATCAGGCTAAGACACTGACAGATACTTATAAGGAAATTATCGTAACACCAGCGGTTCTGGAACCGGTCGCTCAAGGAGCGGAGGAGGACTTGTCCTACCAGGCTCTGCGTGATCGGGTGCGTGTGACGACCAATGAGGAGTCCCTCGTGCTACAAATTGCAGTGGTCGACCATTCGCCCTACACGGCTTCCAACTTAGCCAACCAGATTGCCTCAAGCTTCGGCAAGCAGGTGAATGAAATCTATCCCAATAGCCAGGTCAAGCAAGTAGCTGATGCTAAAACCCATACGAAAAAAATCCGTCCTAAACCCGTTTGGGATATCTTGATCGGTGGTGGGCTAGCCTTCCTTCTCGCCTCGCTTTGGGCCCTCTGGCAGGCCTACCGCGATAAGACAGTCCGCAGCGAAGAGATTGTCAGCGAGATGGGTTGGCATTTAATTGGGGTCCTACCCGAAATGAGCCAGACTGAAGTGCGGGAAACCCGCTTCAAACGGAAGGGCCGGTCAGCTAACTATGATGACAATAAACGTCGCATCTAGGAGGTGTTAAGAATGTTTTCTCGTTTCAAACAAAAAGAAATCGTCAAAAAGAACCGGGAACAGCGCCAAGGTTCCAGCTTGATTACCCTCCAACGCCCTAATGATATTGTCTCGGAACAGTTTCGGACTATTCGGACCAATATTCAATTCGCCATGGAAGAACAGAAATTCAAATCCATTATGTTTACATCCTCGGGAGCTTGGGAAGGGAAGTCGACCATTGTAGCCAATATTGCAACGGTAATGGCCGACCTGAACTTACGGGTCTGCATTGTGGACTGTGACCTGCGTAAGCCTACGATTCATAAGACTTTTGATGTGGATGAACCTTCTGGCCTGACCAGTTTGCTGACCCAAAGAGAGCTGAAGACCATGAATTATGTCCAATATGTCCCTGAGGCTAATCTCTATGTCTTGCCGGCTGGTCCTAAGCCGCCAAACCCTGCCGAACTCCTGAGTTCCCAGCGGATGGCAGATATCATTGATGAACTGGAGCAGCTCTTTGACTTGGTGATTATTGATACGCCACCGATCCTCTTGGTGACCGATGCCCAGATCATGGCATCACGGGTCGATAATGTCATCTTCGTATTGCGGGAGAATGTCTCCCAGATTCGTAATGTCCAAAAGTCCAAAGAGCTCCTCGATGCCGTCAATGCCAATGTCCTCGGTGCCATCTATAATGGGGCCGTAGGGGATGCGATCAACTCCTACTACGGTTACGGTTACCACGACGAAGAAGTTTAAAAAATCCTGATTAAGCATGGTCAAGAGCCTAAGTAACTAGGCTTTTGACTATGTTTTTATTTGCTTAGGCTAATAGCTACCGTAAAAGAGACTGATTTTTGTTAAGGGCTTACATCTTTTGAAAATTAGGATAAGATTAAAAGCCTTTACGGGTAAAATTTGCTATAATATAGGAAAAGAATATGATGAGGAGTGTTAATCATGACTTGGCAAGAAAATTTTAAACACTGGGACGACTTTGAAGACCTCGATCCAACTCTAAGAGAAGAATTAGACACTTTAAAAGAAGATCCCGAAGCTTTAGAAGATGCCTTCTACCAACGAATTGCTTTTGGGACAGCAGGTATGCGCGGACTCATGGGCCCAGGAATTAATCGCTTGAACATCTATACTGTTCGCCTATCTACAGAAGGCCTGGCCCGCTTAATGGAAGACTATGGGACCGAGGCCAAGGAAGCTGGGGTGGCGATTGCCTATGATGGCCGTCACGATAGCCAGCGCTTTGCCTATGAGTCAGCAGCGGTCTTGGCCAAGCATGGTATTCCAACTTATGTTTATGAATCCCTGCGTCCAACCCCAGAGCTTTCATTCACCGTGCGTGAACTGGAGACCTTTGCGGGGATTATGATTACTGCCAGTCATAATACCGCTGAATATAACGGCTACAAGGTCTATGGCGCGGATGGCGGCCAGATGACGCCTGAAGATGCCGATGCCCTGGTGGCCCACACGGAAGGGGTTGACCTCCTAACGATCCCTAGCTTGTCTCAAGAAGAGCTGAAGTCGACTGATCTCTTAACCATTATTGGAGAAGAGCTGGACCAGAAATACTTGGCCCGGGTAGCGGAAGTGACCATTGACCAAGACCTGGTTAAAGAAATGGGCGACCAAGTGACCATCGTTTACACGCCCCTGCATGGGACCGGCCAGATGCCTGTTTCACGGGCTCTAGACCACGCCGGTTTCGAGTCAGTTGTCTTTGTGGACGAACAGAAGAATCCGGACCCTGACTTCACCTATGCGCCAGATCCTAACCCTGAGGATGCGGCAGCCTTTGAATATGCTATCAAGTACGGGGAAGCAGAAGCAGCCGATATTCTGCTAGCAACCGACCCCGATGCTGACCGGATGGGGGGCGCTGTCCGCCTACCTAATGGCAAGTACCAAATCTTAACCGGGAATCAGATTGGGGCACTCATGACCCACTACATTCTCCAAGCCAAGAAGGAAGCGAATGATCTGCCCGCTAATGGCGTGATTTTGAAATCGATTGTTTCTTCTGACTTGCCAGCTAAGATCGCAGCGGCTTACGGGGTTGAGACTGTTAATACCCTGACTGGCTTTAAGTGGATTGCGGATAAGATCAAACAATATCAAAAAGGCCAAAGCAAGACCTTCCTCTTTGGTTTCGAAGAGAGCTATGGCTACCTGGTTAAGCCCTTTGTCCGCGATAAGGATGCCGTGCAAGCTATTTTTCTAATATCAGAAATGACCGCCTATTATAAGAAACAAGGCAAGACGCCTTATGATGGCCTGCAAGAAATCTTCCAGGAGTATGGTTACTTTAAAGAAAAGACCATTTCTGTTAAACTACCTGGACAGGCAGGTGCCGCTAAGATTGAGCAATTGATGAAGGGCTTAAGAGAAGAACCCCTCAAAGAAATTGCGGGGGTTCAAGTTAAAGCAACTTCTGATTTTGCCGACCAGACCAAGACTTATGCGGATGGCAAGCAGGAAAGTTTAGACCAAGCTCCATCAAATGTCTTAAAGTATGAACTTGAAGATGGGACCTGGATTGCTGTTCGCCCAAGTGGGACTGAGCCCAAGATTAAGTTTTATATTGGCGTAGAAGCAGAGAATGAATTAGCTGCTCAAAAAGCTCTCGACCAATATGAAGCAGCGATGAAAGAATTTACAGCATAAAAGTTGAATCCAAGCTAGGTCAAAGACCTGGAAAGTCCCATCTTTTTATAGGAGTGATCGAATGACCAAAAATAATATTAAACTTGTGATAATTACAGGGATGAGCGGGGCCGGCAAGACGGTCGCCTTGCAATCCTTTGAAGATATGGGATACTTCTGTGTCGATAACCTGCCCCCATCCCTCTTGACTTCTTTTTGGGACCTCTTGCAAGGTTCGAATACGATCAGTAAGGTTTGCCTAGTGATTGACCTGCGTTCGCGTGATTTCTTTACCGAACTCAACCAAGTCCTCACGAATATGGACCATAAAGATTTTATGAAATTACAAATTATTTTCCTGGAGGCTAGCGACAGCAAGTTGGTATCGCGTTATAAGGAATCTCGTCGCAGCCACCCGCTCCAACAAGACGGTACGGTTTTAAACGGTATCCAGCGTGAACGCGAGCAATTAGCTGCCGTTAAGGAAAACTCTCATTTAGTAATCGACACCTCGTCCTTGTCACCGAGGGAGTTGCGGGCAACCTTAATACGTGAATTCCATAGCGGAGATGATGCCATTTTTACGGTAGAAGTGATGTCCTTTGGCTTCAAATATGGAATTCCGATCGATTCAGATATTGTCATGGATGTCCGATTCCTACCCAATCCTTATTACCAGACAGATCTCAGACCGCTGACGGGTCAGGATGCACCGGTTTATGATTATGTCATGGCCCAGTCCGATACCCAGACCTTCTTTGATAAATTTACAGATATGATCGACTTCACTCTGCCACTCTACGAAGCAGAAGGAAAGAGCAGTGTGACGATTGCCATTGGCTGTACGGGAGGCCAGCACCGGTCTGTCGCTTTGACCGAGCGCATTGGAGACCATATCAAAGCGTTGGGCTACAATGTCCATGTTTCCCACCGGGATGCCAGTAAGAGTCAGGCGGCGGTGAAGCATTCATGATTAACCGCGACTTGCTTAACCAAGCCAAGAACGATAAGCTAAAAATTACTGTCATTGGAGGGGGGACAGGCCTCCCCATCCTCCTATCCGGTCTCAAACAGGCCAATTGTGAGATTACGGCAGTGGTTACAGTCTCTGATAATGGGGGAAGTAGCGGCAGTATCCGGACCTCCCTCAATACCATTCCACCAGGTGATATTCGAAATTGTATTGTGGCCTTATCAGAAGTCGAACAAATCTATAAGGATATTTTCCAATACCGCTTTGCACCAGAAGACCAGGAGTTTTCAGGACATGCGATTGGGAACCTGATTATTGCTGCCCTAGCCGAGATGCGCGGGGATGTCTTTAGCTCCCTCCGTCTTTTATCGGCCATGATGAAGGTCAAGGGGCGGGTACTCCCGGCAGCTGAAGAGCCGCTTGTCTTACGGGCCCACTACAGCGATGGCCAGACGATCGATGGCGAAACGGAAATTGTTGGCCAGCGCCGGCCAATTGACCGGGTAAGTGTCCACTGTATGCCAGGCAGTCCCTGCCAGGACCGGGAACCCCAAGCAGGCCGTCAAGTGGTCTCGGCCATTCGCGAGGCGGACCTGATTGTTTTAGGCCCGGGCTCTCTCTATACCTCGATCCTTCCTAATTTAGTGATTGAAGATATCCGCCAGGCAGTTCTAGAAAGCCCAGCTAAGGTCGTCTATATTTGTAACATTATGACGCAGTTAGGGGAGACGGAGCACTTTTCTGATGCGGACCATGTCCGGGTGATCAATGACCACCTCCAGGCTAAGCGAATTGATTATGCCTTAATCAACAAGGCCCCGGTTCCCTATGAATACATGGAATCTGAACTCACCCCAGAGTATTTGGTCCAGGTGGAAAGAGACCGGGCAGGGATTCTCCAAGAGGAAGCCCAAATAGTTGCAGCTGATTTCCTTGACCTCAGAGAGACAGGCGTGTATCATGATCAAGATAAACTTGTCGAAACGATCTTACGTCTTTATGAAGCGGACAAAGGTTTCGAGTAGAGAGGAATACCAGTCGTGAGTTCATTTGCTGCAGATGTCAAAAAAGAATTAACCCGGATTGAAGTGAGTGTTGCTGAGGCCCAGGCAGAACTTTCTGCCCTGGTCAGGATGAATGGCTCGATTAACTTATTGAGTCAAGGTCTGGTCTTAAATGTTCAGACAGAGAATGCGGCCATTGCCCGGCGGATATATAGTCTTTTTAAGAAAACCTACCAGGTAACTGGCGAGATTATTGTGCGCCGGAAGATGAAATTAAAGAAGAACAATGTCTATATTGTGCGTATCCATCAAGAAGCCCAGGCTATCTTGTCTGATATGGAGATCCTAGACCGCTTAATGATTATCCCCCAGGTTCCCCAAGCGATTAAAGCGGATCCCAAATTGGCCAAGGCCTATCTACGGGGCGCTTTTCTAGCGGCAGGATCGGTGAATAATCCAGAGACGTCGAGTTATCATCTGGAAATTTATTCCATCCACCAGTCCCACAACCAAGACATTATCGAGCTTATGAACGCCTATGATCTCAATGCCCGGCAGATTGAACGGCGGAGCGGCTATATTACCTATCTTAAGGAAGCGGAAAAAATTTCTGACTTCTTAGCCTTACTGGGTGCCACCCAGGCTATCCTCCGCTTTGAAGATGTCCGGGTGATGCGGGATATGCGCAATTCCATCAACCGGATTGTGAACTGTGAGAGCGCTAATTTGAATAAGACGGTCACTGCTGCCGGTAAGCAAATTGAAAATATTAATTATATCGAAGCCCGAGTCGGCTTAGGGGAATTGCCGGTCAAATTGCGGGAGATTGCAGAGGCACGCTTGAAACACCCAGGGGCCAGCTTGAAGGAGCTGGGTGAGACCTTGGAGAGCGGCCCGGTTTCCAAGTCTGGCGTCAACCACCGCCTCCGCAAAATCAACCAATTTGCCGAAGAATTGCGCCGGCAGTAGAGTGTGCAAAATCAGTACTTTAGCTATGGAGGCACCCCATACAAATTTAGAGAGTTGGTCTTTGACCAGCTCTTTTTTGTATGGGCGAACTTATAAGTCAGTTTGTGAATTGCAGGAAACTTGGCAAGTATTGTATACTCGTATCAGAAGGTAACCGTCAATGGAAGTTAGGTGGAGGGAGGTCTTAAGATGGCGCTTATCATCTTTATCATTTCTGTTCTTTGCTTGGTCTATGGCTTTCAAGGTAAGTACCGGTTGGGAGCAAGTGCCTTAAGTTTAGTTTTTGCTTTAATCGCGCTCTATCTCTGGGGCCCGGGCCATTATGCCTTTATCGGTGTCCTGGCCCTAGGCTTAGCCTTAGTGATTTTTGAAGCCTTTTTACCTTCTTTAGGAATCTTAGGGCTGATAGGTCTGGGGATGCTGGCTTTTGAACTCTTCCAGCAGCGCTTGTCCCTCGACACTTTAGGCTTTGAAATTTTGGCTGCTCTTTATTTGGGCCTAGTGACTGCTGTTTTGATGATCCGCCTGGTCCTTAGTAGTCCCCAAGCTCAAGCACTTGTCTTAGAAGACCGGCCAGGCTCTCAAGGCAAAGGAGGAGACCAAGAAGATTTATTGGGCCAGCAGGCTGAGGTAGTCGCCCCTTTGAGACCGGTTGGTAAGGTGCGGGTCTCGGACGGACAGGTACTTGAAGCGATCAGTGAGCAAGATTTCGTTGACCGTGGCCAAGCCGTTGAAATTATTGCAGTTCGGACAAAAGATGTGAAAGTGAGGAGAATCGATCATGACTAATGTGTGGTTAGCAGCTTTTCTAGTATTTTTAGCCTTTATCTTGCTTATCCTATTCTTTATCTTTGTGCCTGTGGGCCTTTGGGTAACGGCTCATTTCTCAGGAGTTAAGGTAGGTTTAGGGGACTTAGTGGGCATGCGTTTGCGCCGGGTGAATCCGTCTCGTATTATCAAACCCCTGATTAAGGCGACTAAGGCGGGGCTTGACTTGGACCTCAACGACCTGGAAGCTCATTACTTGGCAGGTGGGGATATTAACATGGTGGTGGATGCCCTGATTGCAGCCCAACGCGCCATGATTGACTTGGAATTCGAACAGGCAGCTGCCATTGACCTAGCAGGCCGTGATGTCTTTGAAGCTGTCCAAGTTTCGGTTAATCCGAAAGTCATTGAAACACCCGTGATTGCTGGGGTCGCCATGGATGGGATCGAAGTTCGCGCCAAGGCCAAGGTAACGGTGCGTGCCAATATTGAACGCTTAGTCGGCGGGGCAGGCGAATCAACCATCATTGCCCGGGTTGGTGAAGGGATTGTGACGACAGTCGGCTCATCTAAGACCCATACCATCGTCCTCGAAAACCCTGACTCTATCTCACAAACCATCCTGCGCAAGGGTCTGGACTCAGGAACTGCCTATGAAATTCTCTCCATTGATATCGCTGACGTTGATGTTGGACGCAATATCGGAGCGAAACTGCAAGCCGAACAAGCAGAAGCTGACAAGCGGATTGCCCAAGCCAAGGCTGAAGAAAGACGGGCGATGGCTGTGGCCAATGAACAAGAAAATATCGCCAAGACCCAGGAAATGCGTGCCAAAGTCGTTGAAGCCCAGTCTCAGGTGCCTCTTGCCCTGGCTGAAGCCTTGCGTTCAGGCCGTTTAGGGGTGATGGACCATTATCAATTAGAAAATCTCCAAGCTGACACGAAGATGCGTCAGTCCTTTGGGGAAGAGGAAAGCCCAGCAGGTGACGACTAATGTGGGCGTGGGTCTTACTGGCTTATGTTATTTACCGTCTCATTAAAGCTCTAATCCAGGCACTGGGCCCTAGTCAGGAAGCAGCTGAAACAAGTGAAGAGACTGTTGGCGAAGAGGAAGCACACACCCCCATTGAATTAGAGGAAGGCCAGGAAGAAAAGGCGGGTGCCTATGACCTGGACCAAGATCTAGACTTGGCGCCAATGACTTCAGATACGACCAACGAAGCGATTGATGATGCAGTTGACCGTTTCCATGAAGATCATGAAGACTTTAAGGCTTACTTGGATGACCATGCCCGAGCTCTTTTGGCGGACCAGGACCAGGCTGCTGTCGATCTTCCGAGGATCAATCCGAAGAGAGACTCAGACCCTAAGCGGCGTCCAAGTAAACAAGAGATTCGCCAGGGCTTGAAATGGCAAGTTTTGCTCAACCCACCGCCCAGTCGTCGGAAGAAAAAATGAGATTGTTTTAAGGAAAACTTTGCTTTTGTGGCTAATATAGAGTAAAATATTCGGCGGACAATTATAATGAATAGCCAAGCAGAAAGGTGAAAATCGTGCAAACTTTTGATTACGAACAGGTTCAATTAATTCCCGCTAAATGTATTGTGAAAAGCCGTCGCGAATGCGATACAAGTGTTGAATTTGGTAAACATCGCTTTAAGATTCCGATGGTACCAGCCAATATGCAGACGGTGATTGACGAAGCGCTCGCTATCCAATTAGCTGAGAAGGGATACTTCTACATTATGCACCGTTTCCAACCCGAAAAACGCCTCGATTTCATCAAAATGATGAATGAAAAAGGTCTCTATGCTTCCATTAGTGTGGGAGTTAAAGATGAGGAGCGCGACTTTATCCGTGAAGTGAAGGCTTCAGGGCAGGCAGTGGATTATATTACCATTGATATTGCCCATGGGCATTCACAAACGGTGATCGATATGATCCGCTTTATTAAGGAAGAATTACCCGATACTTTTGTGATTGCGGGGAATATTGCCACACCAGAAGCTGTTCGCGATTTAGAAAACGCCGGTGCCGATGCGACTAAGGTGGGAGTTGGCCCTGGTCGGGTATGTATTACCAAGATTAAGACTGGTTTTGGGACCGCTGGTTGGCAGTTAGCTGCTGTTCGCCTCTGTGCTAAAGCCGCCCGCAAGCCGATCATTGCTGACGGGGGAATTCGGACCAATGGCGACTTAGCGAAGAGTATTCGCTTTGGGGCCAGCATGGTGATGGTAGGATCACTTCTAGCTGCTCATGAGGAATCGCCTGGTGAACAAGTTGAAGAAGATGGTGTCACCTATAAGGAATACTTCGGTTCAGCTAGTCAATTCCAAAAAGGCATCTACAAAAACGTGGAAGGCAAGCGAATTTTAATTGAGAGCCGGGGCAGCCTCTTCTCTACCTTGAAGGAGATGGAAGAAGACTTGCAGAGCTCTATTTCCTATGCAGGAGGACGCGACTTGGGGGCCCTGCGTACCGTTGACTATGTGGTGGTACCAAGTATTTACAACGGCGACCGGTAATTTATAGGAAAGATATAAGCAATAAGTCGATAATTTCGGCTAAATTGTGTTACAATGAGATAACCCTAAGCTAAATGGAGCAAAAGCTTAGCGTATTCTCATTAAAATCAGAAAGAAGTGATATTGACATGACAGATTACCAATTTTATATTGATGGTGAATGGCGTAATGCCTCATCCAATGAATGGATGGAAGTAAAGAATCCAGCCAATGGTGAAATCGTGGGGCGTGTTCCTCGGGGGACTGCCGATGATATGAATGCTGCGGTTGCAGCGGCAAAAGCAGCCTTCCCAGCATGGAATGAAACCAGTGTAGAAGAACGGACTGCTTTATTGAAAAAAGTGCGTGACGGTATTGTTGATCGCCAAGATGAAATTGCTGATATTATCGTCCAAGAATTGGGCGCACCGATCAGCCTCGCTCGCTCTAAGCATGTCCAACAACCAATCAAAGAAATGGATGACATGTTCGATGACTTAGAAAATGTTCATTTCGAAGAAGATATTGATGGGACGCAAGTGGTTAAGGAAGGCTTCGGTGTAGTAGCTTGTGTGACGCCATGGAACTTCCCATTAACCCAGATTGAACGTAAGATTGGACCAGCCCTCATTGCGGGTAATACAGTGGTTGTAAAACCTGCGACCGATACCCCAATTACCGCTGTCCTCTTAGCTGAAATTTGTGAGGAAGCTGGCTTACCTAAGGGCGTCTTTAACTTAGTGACAGGCCAAGGGAGTCAAGTCGGCGACGTGCTAACTGAACACAAGGATGTTGATGTCATTTCCTTTACCGGGTCAACAGAAGTGGGCCGCCACCTCTACCAACATGCCAGCTTTACCATTAAAAAGTTAATCCTAGAACTCGGTGGGAAATCTCCATTGATTTATATGCCAGGTGGCGACTTGGACTATGCTGTGAAGAAATCCATGGATACTGTAGTCAATAACTGTGGGCAAACTTGCTCAGCCTTGACTCGTCTCTTGGTTCCTCGCGAGGAATTGGAAGCGGCTAATCAAAGTATTTTAAACTACTATGAAAAGAATGTCGTAATCGGTGATCCGACAGATCCTGATACAGTGGTAGGTCCAGTTGTTTCCGAACGTCAAAAAGAAACCGTTGAATCCTATATTCAAAAGGGTAAAGAAGAAGGTGCCCGCGTACTTGTCGGCGGTGGTAAAATCGACCGTGAAGGCCACTATGTTGAACCAACTGTCTTTACCGATGTGGATAACAAGATGGTGATTGCTCAAGAAGAAATCTTCGGCCCAGTTCTCTGTGTCATCCCTTATGACAGCTTAGAAGAAGCCATTGAAATTGCTAATGATACAGAATACGGTCTATCCGGTGCTGTAGTTGGCCCAAGCGATGAAGAAGCCATCGCAGTTGCCCGCAAGATCCGGACCGGCTCTGTCTACATTAACAAATCCGGCAAGAGCAACAAGGCTCCATATGGCGGCTACAAACAATCCGGAATCGGACGCGAAAACGGCCGCTACGGTGTCCAAGACTACCTCGAAATCAAATCCATTTATAAATAAAGGGTGAGAGCAAGAGCGCTTAGACTTGAATGATTGGAGGCTCATCGAAAAAGGCTGACGGTAGTCAGTCGTTTCGGTGAGCTGAAATCACTTCAAGTCTGCTTTTGCGACCCCGACTAGAACAGGGTGTGAGCAAAGGCGTCTAGAAAGGGATGACTGGAGGAAAAGCGGATAAGAGCGGCTTTAGCCGGTC
>NZ_KV797907.1:60303-154395 GCF_001809535.1 Aerococcus sp. HMSC062A02
TCTGCCTTTGCGAACCCGACTAAGGGTGTGAGCAGAAGTTTCTGTATCCTCGCCTCCTCCATTTGAAAGTATAAAAAAGCAACAGGCTGCCTTTTCGCAGCCTGTTTTTATTAGGGGAGGGATTTTTCTAATTAGTCTTTAGCGACTTGGATAGTCATGACCTTGTCTGCGTCGCTTACTTTTTTACGTAAGAAAGTGACATCGCTGATCACAATTTCAATCGCTGTTTGATTGTGTCCTGCTTTATTCTCATAACGCCGGCTTTGGATCCGACCAACTAGGCCTAGTTCATCACCCTTTTCAAGGTATTTGGCGATTAGGCGGGCGGTACCGTTCCAAGCGACAATAGGAATAAAGTCTGCTTCTTGTTTTTGACTATTGCGTCGGTTAATCGCAATGAGATTATTTAGGACGGCATTGCCATTTGCAAACTCTTTAATTTCAACATCAACGACTAAACGACCGATACAAGCAACTTGATTCATTTATTCTCACCTCCTATTAGATATATAAACGAAAAAAGCTGAAATTCACGAAAGAATTTTAAGATTTTTTACTTCAAAGCTAATTTAAATAGGGTACAATAGTTTTGAAGGCTCACATAGAAAATACTTATTTTTGTGAACGATAAAGAAAGTGGGGACCTTGAATGCGTATACTAATGATTGAAGATGATGCCTCGATTTCTGAAATGCTAGGCATGTACTTTGAACCAGAAGAGGACTGGTCAGCCATTTTTATTGCTGATGGTCAAGAGGGTTGGGAGTATTTTCTTAACCATGAAGAAGAAATTGAAATGATTATTTTAGATTTAAACCTGCCTTCTTTAAATGGCAAGGAAATCTGTAAGCGAATCCGCGCGCGCAATAAGATGGTACCAATTATTATGCTCACAGCTCGTGATTCTGAGAGTGACCAGATCCTAGGTCTGGGTTTAGGGGCGGACGACTATGTCACTAAACCCTTCAGCGCGATTACCTTGATTGCCCGAATGAAGGCCCTCTACCGCCGCTATCAGGAAGAACAGGACCAGTTAGCGGCTGTTGACCAGGACCAAGATAAGGGAGCAAAGCAGGACCAAGACCATATTGTGTCCACCCAATCGATTCGGATTAATACTAAGACCCGGGAAGCTTATTATAATGACCAAGAAATTAAGAATTTAACGCCTAAAGAATTTGATATCTTAGCCCTTCTTGCTTCTCATCCTAAACAAGTCTTTACCCGAGAAAACCTGCTCAGCAGCCTCTGGGAAGAGCCCTTTTACGGGGATGAGCGAACGGTTGATGCCCATATTAAGAAGCTCCGCCATAAGATGGAAGCTCTAGGGCCCCAGGTGATCCAGACTGTCTGGGGTGTCGGTTACAAGTTCGACGAGACTGAGGGGGATTAGTTTGCGTTACTTTTACCAACTCTTGTTAGCTTTTATTGTTGTGATTTTGTTTACCCTATCCGGCTTGTCCTATGTCATGATCCGTATCCCGGAAGAACGTTTTCAAAATCAAACGGCCCAACAATTGGATTCAATGGCCGATTATTTTGAAGAAACATCAGTCAACCCGGATTACTTAGCAGACAAGCAAGAGCTCTTAGAGAGCACGGGCATTAAGGTTTTTCTCTATGACCAAGATGCCCAGCTCGTCTATCCTAAGACGGAAGGCCAGGGAACAGAGCCTGTCTCTAACTATCTCGACCAACAAGATTTGGCCAGTTTAAAGAGCGGGACACGTCAGCCCATGCGTGCCTTTGATATGGGCTTTTCTAAGGAAGATGGGGATGCCTTAGCCACTTTTGTGCCCCGTTTCGACGGCGATCGCTACCAGGGCTTTGTGGCTATTGGCAAGAATAACTTTGAATTTGGCCACCGCCTCTTAGGCAAGCGCATGGATACTCTTGTTGCGGCTCTCTTAGTGGGTGGGGCTGCTTTAGTCATTGCCCTGGGGATTTCTTACTTCTTGAACCAGCGGATTGGCCGCATCCGCCAGGCAACTAAGGAAGTAGCGGATGGTAATTATGCTGTCCGCTTGCCCCAAGACTATGATGATGAAATTGGTGACCTCAGCCGGGACTTTAACCGGATGGCGGCGTCTCTTGAAGGTTCGATTGAGGAGATTAACCGCCAGGAAAATATTCGCCGGCAATTTATGTTAGACGTGGCGCACGAAATGCGGACGCCACTAACCACCATGAACGGCCTCTTAGAAGGCTTGCGCTATGGCCTAATCCCAGAAAAACATTTCGACCGAAGTATCGAACTGGTCCACAATGAGACCCAGCGTTTAACGCGGCTCGTTAACCAAAACCTGGACTATGAAAAGATCCGCTCGCAGGAAATTTTCCTTATGCCGATGACCTTCAAGCTGCGGCAAATGCTGGAAGACCTGGCCCTTCAACTGGATGAGGCAGCTAAGTCCAAGGAAGACCAAATTCTGATCGATTGTTCGGATGAGACAGAAGTTTATGCGGACTGGGACCGGCTCCGGCAAATCCTCTTTAATATTACTCAAAATGCGATCCAATTCACGGACCAAGGCCATGTTAAGCTGCAAGCCCGCGAGACGAGTGAAGCGACAGAAATTCAAATTATCGATACGGGGATTGGGATGACGGAAGAGGAATTAGCCAATATTTGGGAACGCTTCTACAAGGCAGATGAATCACGTAAGTCATCGGCCTATGGGGAGTCAGGACTCGGTTTGGCTATTGTTCATGAACTGATCCATGCCCATGGTGCCCAGGTGGAGGTTGAGAGTAGGCCTGGCCAAGGGACCCGTTTTATCCTGACTTTTCCTAAAGCAAAGGAGGAAGATTGTGACAATCAAGATGACCGTTAAATTAAAACAAGAAGCAGCTCAAGCCCTGCGCCAGGGGAGGCCTCTCTTGCAGGCAGATGATTTTATGGAGGAAGTCTTCTTTAATGAAGGTGACCAGGTTTATTTGACCGATTCCAAGGGAGACTTTCTCGCTATGGCTTACTTGGCTAAGCAGAATAAGGGCTTGGGTTGGGTCTATAGTTACCAAAGAGACCAGGTTCTCGCCCCGTCCTTTTTCAAGCAAATTTTTAGCCGAGCCAAGGCTAAACGTCAAGACCTATTCGATGATGAGCTAACAACAGCCTTTCGTTTCTTTAATGGGGAAGGCGATGGCTTGGGTGGGCTAAGTGTCGATGTCTATGGGGACTACCTACTGATTCAATGGTATTCGTTAGGTATTTATGCCTATCGGGCAAGCATCGTTGAAGCCCTTAAGGAAGTCCTGCCAGCTTGTCGGGGGATTGTGGGGAAGAACCGCTTCCAAAGTCAGGATCACTTAGCCAGTGAATGGTTGGCTGGAGAGGAAGCGCCTGAGCATTTTACAGTCCTGGAGGAGGGTCGTCGCTATGTGGTTCGACTTAATGACCATTGGATGACGGGGATTTTCTTGGACCAACGCGAGGTGAGAACCTATCTTCAGAGCGAACTAGCAGTAGGTCGCCGAGTCCTCAACACCTTCTCCTATACCGGCGCCTTCTCAGTGGCAGCAGCTCTAGCTGGGGCCAGCCAAACCTGCAGTGTCGACCTAGCCAACCGCAGTCGTGACTTGACAGAAGAACAATTTGCGGCTAATGGTATCCCCTTAGCCGACCAGGAAATTTACGTCATGGATACCTTCGATTACTATAAGTATGCCCGGCGCCATGACAAGTTTTATGACTTGATCATTATGGACCCGCCGAGCTTTGCCCGGAATAAGAAAAAAGTTTTCAAAGTGAACAAAGACTATCCTAAATTAGTGGCGGAGGCTTTAGGAATCCTATCCAGTCAGGGGGACTTGGTTTGCAGCACCAATGCTTCCAATTATAGCCTGGCTGCTTTTAAATCTGATATTGAAAAGGGCGCTAAGAAAGCCCAGCGCTCTTTACGTCTTATTCAAGAATTTAAATTGCCCGGGGATTTCCCTGTGCCAGCTCACAGTCCGGAAAGTGATTATTTGAAGGTATTGATTTACCGGGCCGACTAAAAAACAGCACCGCTTGAACGTTCGAGTTTAGGCGGTGCTGTCTTTATTTGATTAGGCCATGCTGAAGGCTTGGTAGGCGGCGCTTTCGCCGGCTGCGTGGCCTGTGACGAAGGCGGCGGTGATATTATACCCGCCTGTGTAGCCGTTGAGGTCGAGAAGTTCGCCGCAGATAAAGACTTGGGGATGGAACTTGCTCTGCATAGAGTAGGGGTCGACCTCATCTAGCGTGAGCCCGCCTCCTGTGACGAAGGCTTTATCGATCGATAAGCTGCCATCGACTTCAAAGCTAAAGCCCTTGAGCTCATGGACTAAGGCGGCCCACTGCTTCTTGGATAGGTCTTGGCAGGGGGTCAGGGCAGGGACCTTGGCTCTCTGGCAGAGAAACTCGGCATAACGCTCGGGGACGACTTCTTTGAGGACATTGCGGATAGCCTTGGCCTTATAGTCCGCTTGGAGGTCAGCATAGGCTTGGATGAGCTCTTCCTTACTGCGGCCAGGTAGGACATCGAGTTTCATATGGACAGTTTTTTGCTGGCCTTGGCGGAGTAAGTTTTGAACGAACATGGAACAGCGCAGGACGGCTGGCCCACTGACCCCAAAATGGGTAAAGATCATATCCATTTTATGGCTAACGACTGGCTTTTCTTGGGCATCTAGGACGGTCAGCTTGACATCGCGCAGGGAGAGGCCATGGAGCCTTTTCTTCTTGATAAAGGGATCTGAAGAGGTTAGGGGAACTTCGGTGGGATAGATAGCTTGGATGGTGTGGCCCAGACCTTCTAAGATAGGGTAGGCATCTCCTGTCGATCCTGTTCGCGGGTGGGCCCGGCCCCCCATAGCTAAAACCACTGTTCGCCCCTGAAATTGCCGCTGGTCTTCTAAGTGGACCGTCACTTCATCGCCTTGGATCTCTAGCTCTTTCAATTTGGCCTGGCAGATAATGTCCACTTTTAGATGCTTCAATTCATCTATAAAAGTCTGCAGGATAGTCTTGGCTGAGTCTGAGACAGGGAACATGCGGCCGTGGTCTTCTTCTTTAAGGGCGACGCCACGCTCTTCGAAGAAGGCCATAATATCGCTGTTATCGAAACGCGAGAAGGCACTGTAGAGAAACTTGCCATTGCCTGGAATATGGTCGATAATATAGCGGGCGGGACGTTTATTGGTGACATTACACCGGGTCCCTCCAGTGAGCAAGAGCTTTTTGCCTAGGTTGGGATTTTTTTCTAAGAGGAGGACTTGGGCACCAACTTGAGCTGCGGCACAAGCTGCCATGAGACCGCTAGTCCCTCCACCAATGACAATCACGTCGTAAATCATAAAGAACTCCTTAAATTTATTTATTTTAATTGCTTTTATTTTCAGCTAGTTTTTTCTATTGATATACTAACAAAGTAACATATTGTATGAAGAAAGGGAATGGTCAACTATGGCATATATCGAATTCAAAGATGTCGTTAAATCCTATGGTGAAGGCCGGTCCCAGGTGAAGGCAAATGACCATATGAGCTTTGAAATTGAAGCGGGAGAATTTGTCGTCATTCTGGGACCATCAGGAGCTGGTAAATCGACAACCTTAAATATTCTAGGGGGAATGGACAAGCCCACATCGGGTGAAATCTGGGTAGATGGCCAGGAAATTGGCCAGTTTAACGACCGGCAATTGACTAAGTTTCGTCGGGATAATGTTGGTTTTGTCTTCCAATTCTATAATCTCATTCCCAACCTGACCGCCCGGGAAAACATTGAATTAAGTGAGCAGATTGCCCAACAAGCCATTGCTGCTGATCAGGCTTTGGCAGCAGTAGGCTTAACGGACCGGCAGAATAACTTTCCTGCCCAATTGTCTGGGGGCGAGCAGCAGCGGGTTTCCATAGCTCGAGCCCTAGCCAAAAATCCTAAGCTCCTTCTCTGCGACGAGCCGACAGGGGCCTTGGATAATGAAACAGGTCAGCAAGTCCTCGCCCTCTTACAGAAGCAGTCTCGTGAAGAGGAGACAACAGTCATCGTGATTACCCATAACCGTGCCATTGCCCCGATGGCTGACCGTGTTATTGAGATCAAGAACGGCCAGGTGGCAGATAGCTATCTACAAACAGAGCCCAAGACCGTTGCAGAGATTGAATGGTAGGGGTGGCTATGAAGAGAACAGCTTTATGGAAAGATAGTTTACGCGAGATTAAAAATAGTTTTTCTCGCTTCATTGCCTTACTGGGAATTATCTTCTTAGGGGCAGGCTTTTTTGTAGGGATCCGAGCAGCAGCTCCAAATATGCGTCAGACCGCTAATCTTTACTTCCAAGACCAGCACTTACAGGACCTGAGCCTGCAAGCTGACTGGGGACTTACAGATGAAGATATTGACCGGGTGGATGACTTGGAAGGCATCCAGGCCTATCCCTACCGCAGTGTCGACCGAGAAGAAAAAAAACAAGAGACTCTTTTACGCTTCTTGCCGAACTTTAACCAGATGGGCGAGGTTAACCAGTACAAGTTACGGTCTGGCCGTCTCCCTGAAAATAAGGATGAAGTGGCTCTGGATGCCCGCTTAGCTGAAGAAGGGGGCTTCAACTATCAAATCGGGGATGAAATCGAACTAGCTGATCCTGACCAGGAAGGCGATGACCAAGCCCCAGGCCTAGCCTCCAACCGCTTCAAGGTGGTGGGCTTTGTGACCTCACCGATGTATATTGACCAGAGTGCCCGGGGGAATAGCCCTATCGGCAAGGGAACTATCGATGGCTTTGCGGTCGTTCAGCCCGAGGTCTTTACCGGGGACTTGTACAGCCAGCTGGCCTTCAAAGTCGATGGCCTAGAAGATTATCCAGCTTATAGCGACGCTTATGAAGAAAAAGTTGACCAGGCTAAGGCGGATATCGAAGCGGCCTTGGATGGTCGGCCAGAGGAACGCTATCAAGAACAACAAAAAGATTTAGACGAAGATATCCAAGCGGCGGAGGAGGACTTGAAACCAGGCCAAGAAGCTATTCAAAAGGCCAAGGATCAGGTTGAGGCGCAGAAGGAAAGTTTGCAGAGTCAAGAAGACCAATTGAAGCAAGTGACTGCTGGCCTAGGAGAAGGAGCTGCTAACTTACCTCAATTCGCCCAAGCTAGAGAACAATTAGACCAAGGCAAGGAAGCCCTTAAGCAAGCCGAAGAGGATATCCAAGCTAAAGAAAAAGACTTAGCAGAAGGCCAGGAAAAACTCAACCAGGCCAAGACTTATAAGGATGAAATGGAGGCTCCTAACTACCAAGTCAATGACCGCAGCCAATTGAGCGGTTACAGTGAGTATGAGGACAATGCAGACCGGATTGCCGCCATTGCCCGGGTCTTTCCAGTCATCTTTTTCCTAGTGGCTGCCTTGGTGAGCTTCACAACTATGACGCGGATGGTCGATGAACAGCGAATCCAATTGGGGACGCTCAAGGCTTTAGGCTACCGGTCTTCCGAAATCGCCATTAAGTTTCTTTTATATGCTGGACTGGCTAGCGTCATTGGGACCTTGTTGGGAGTGGCAGTGGGCAATTATCTCTTGCCCAATATTATTGTCAACGCCTACGGGATGCTCTACGATTTAGGTCAGGAAGTCTACTATGGCTTCTACTGGAAGGACTTCCTCCTTGCCCTCAGCATCTCCCTCCTGACAACCGTTGGACCGGCCTGGTTGGTGACCCGCAATTCGCTAACCGAACCAGCGGCCGTTCTGATGCGGCCTAAGCCCCCTAAAGAAGGCCAGCGGATTCTCTTGGAACGTTGGACCTGCTTCTGGCAAAAACTTAGCTTCAATAATAAGATCAGCTTGCGTAACCTCTTCCGCTACAAGGGCCGTAATGCCATGACCCTGATTGGGGTGGCTGGGTCAACTGCCCTCCTGCTGACGGGCTTTGGGATATCGGACTCCATATCTGGCTTGGCTGATCGTCAATTCATCGATCTCGAGCATGCCCAAGCTATTGTTCAATATCAGCCTAAGTTGTCAGAAGAAGAAGTGGCTGACTTGAATGAGACCGTCCACCAGCACGACCAGGTGGCAGATGCCCTACCTCTCTATACGGCTAGCTACCAAACAACAGACGACCGGGTCAACCAACAGACCGTTTCCCTCCATGCTTTGGACCCTGATTCTAACTACCAGGACTTCTATGCTCTCGCAGATGTGGCGACAGGGGACAGAATGCCCCTGCCTGAAGATGGGGTTCTTATCAACCACAAACTAGCTAAACTTCTGGATATCAAAGCAGGTGATTCTATCAGCTTGGAAGATCCTGATGGTCAAGTGGTGGACTTGCCAGTTAAGGGGGTCTTTGAAAGCTACATCATGCACGATGTCTTTATGAGCCAGTCGGTCTACGAAGATTTAATCGGTAGCCTGCCTAGTCAAAACCAGGTGGAAATAAAATTAAAGGATAATGCGCCTGAGAAGAAGGGCCAGGTCATCGATGATTTGATGGCAGAAGAGGGGATTGTCACGGTCGTTAACATTGACCAATTCCGGAATATGTTCAATGAAACCTTGGAAACTTTGAATCTAGTGACCCTGGTCTTGATTATCGCGGCAGCTATCCTCGCTTTTATTGTGCTCTATAGCCTGACCAATATTAATGTCTCGGAACGGATCCGAGAATTATCAACTATCAAGGTACTGGGCGCCTATCCATTCGAGGTCACCCTCTATATCTATCGGGAAACCCTCTTGTTGACAGTGGGAGGTATCCTAGCCGGACTTGCTATGGGACAAATTTTGACCACTTATATCTTACAGACAGTCGAAGTGGATATCATGATCTTCCCGGCACAAATCCAAGGCTTATCCTATCTTTATGCCAGCCTTCTAACCTTAATCTTCTCACTTATCGTTATGGCAATCATGCACCATAAATTGAAGCAGGTAGATATGGTTGAAGCCCTCAAAGGGGTGGAATAAGATTTAATTATCCGTCACCGATACTAATAAGTAGATAAATAGAAAAGCAGCACCAGCGGCTGCTTTTTTATTTTTAATAGAAACATTCTATTAAAAAGATAAGAAAGATGATAAAATTCTGATTGATTTCTTAAAAAAAGCTTGACTTAATTGTCTGAAAATTCTAAACTATATCTCATAGCAAAAACACAAGGAGGTTCAGGCATGTCAATCAAGAAATTTATTTTAATAATGATGAGCGCCCTGACGTTGGGAGCCTGCTCCACTCGAGCAACCCAACCAGCTAGTGGGGAGCAAGAAGAATACGACACCATTAAAATTGGAGGAAATCTGGAATTATCAGGTGGGGTGTCGGCCTACGGGATTGTTCAAAATAACGCCATTAAACTAGCCGTCGATGAGAAGAACGCTCAAGGTGGGGTTAACGGCAAACAAATCGAATATGAAGAGTATGACAATAAGTCTGCTCCAGAAGAAGTGACCACGGGGGCTGCTCGCTTGGTTGACTTAGAAGATGTTGCTGTCCTCTTAGGGCCGGCAACGACGGGGAGTGTTGAGGCTCAGATTCCAATTGCCCTGCAGAGCCAAACCCCAATGATTACCCCGACTGCGACGGGGGATACCATCACCCTAGATAACGAAGACAAGACCCTGCCAGAAGTCTTCCGGACCTGCTTTCAAGACTCTTTCCAAGGGGCCGCCTTAGGAGCCTTCGCCAACCAAAAAGGCTTCCAAAAAGCAGCAATTATTAAAGATAATGGCTCAGATTATGGCCAAAACTTAGCCGATGAATTCAAAAATACCTATAAGGGTGAAATTGTAGCGGATGAAAGTTATGTGACCAAGGAGACGGACTTTAGCGCCATCTTGACCAATGTGAAGCGCCAGAATGCGGATGTGATCTTCGTGGCAGGTTATTATGAAGAAGCGGGTCCCTTGATTAAGCAAGCCCGGGAAATGGGCATTCAAGCTGCAATCCTAGGGCCTGATGGTTTTGGTAATGAAGAAATTGTAAACTTGGCTGGTAAGAAGAATTTTACCGATATTTACTATGCAGCCCACTTTGTTGCCGACGAGAATTCACCCCAGCGGACCAAGGACTTCATGAATAATTACAAGGCCAAATACGGGACAGAGCCTGATATGTTCGCGGCTCTCGCTTACGATGCCGCTTACCTTGCCTTTGACGCCATGGAGCGTGCCGGTTCAGACAAGCGGGAAGATGTGCGTCAAGCTCTGGAAGAAACCAAAGATTTTGAAGGGATTACTGGGACCTTCTCAATTGACGACAAGCATAATACAGTGAAGACAGCCTTTATCCTAGAGGCTAAGGATGGAAAGGTCGTTGATTCAACAGCGATTGATCCAGAATAAGACAAGTTCATGAGACCAAGTGGACAGGACACCAAAGAGAGACGCGTGCTTTCCAGGTGAACTGTCTTCTCTCTTTGATAGTGAGTGGTCGTAAACTGATCAGTTATAAAAGGAGGACGGATCAAAGTGGCTAATTTCTTTCAACAATTAATTAATGGGGTATCGCTCGGGAGCATCTACGCCCTGATGGCTTTGGGCTATACCATGGTATACGGCATTATTGGGCTAATTAACTTTGCCCACGGGGATATTTATATGGTGGGGGCTTTCGTTGGCTTTAGTTTGGTAACACAGACAGGTCTCGGAGTTTTGCCAAGTATCTTAATTGCCATGATTTTTACAGCAATTTTGGGGATGATTGTCGAACGTCTGGCTTATAAGCCCCTGCGTGGTCAAGCTCGGATTTCAGCCTTGATCACAGCAATCGGTGTTTCTTATCTCTTACAGAATGTCATGATTTATTTGGTGGGGCCTGAAGTTCGGGCTTTCCCGACTAACTTGCCCAACTACAGTTTACAGATTGGCTCTGTCGCCGTGAGTACTCAACAGCTTTTAATTTTAATCGTTACTATTATCCTGATGGCAGGCCTCCAATTTACCGTTCAAAAAACCAAAATGGGCCAGGCGATGCGGGCGGTTTCCGTTGATGAGACAGCTGCCCGTTTGATGGGGATTAATGTCGACCATGTGATTTCCTTTACCTTCGCCTTGGGTTCTGCCTTGGCTGGTGCTGGTGGGGTCTTAGTTGGGATTTACTACAACTCTATTTCACCGCTGATGGGGCTTACCCCAGGGATCAAGGCCTTCGTTGCGGCGGTGCTTGGTGGGATCGGCTCGATTCCAGGTGCCATGGTAGGCGGCCTTTTGATCGGCTGTATTGAAACCATGGTCTCCATGATCGGCTTGTCAACCTGGAAGGATGCCGTAGTTTATGGCGTATTAATTGTTATCTTACTGATGAAACCAACCGGAATCTTCGGTAAGACAGTTAAAGAGAAAGTGTAGGTGGTTTTATGAGAACGAACAGTTGGGCTAAAAATTTCTTTACTAAGTCGAGTCTGTCATGGATAGGTCTTATTGTTGGGGTCTTTGCCTTTATCTTAGCCTCTTATTGGACGGGACAAGTCACTGCCTTTACACAGAATATCCTGATGAAGATTGGTATTAATATTATTCTTGCGGTGGGACTGAACTTGATTGTCGGCTATGCTGGTCAGTTCTCCTTGGGACACGCCGGATTTATGGCAATCGGGGCTTACAGTGCCGCCCTAGTTTCCAAGGCTATCCCAGGTGTCCAAGGGATGTTCCTAGGCATGGGCCTAGGCCTCGTGATTACTTTTGTCCTCGCCCTAGTGGTTGGGATTCCCACCCTGCGCTTGCGTGGGGACTACCTGGCTATTGCTACTTTGGGGATTGCGGAAATTATCCGGATTACCATTATGAACCTCGAGATTACTAATGGGGCAGCCGGGATTGCTGGGATCCCACAAAATGTTAACTGGATCACCCTCTATGTCTTTGTTGTCATTACGACTTTGATTATTGTGAACTTTATCCACTCCAGTCCAGGGCGGGCAATGATTGCCGTCCGTGAAGATGAGATTGCCGCGGAATCAGTTGGCCTACAGACGACCCGCTATAAGACCATTGCCTTTGTCTTAGGGGCTTTGACTGCAAGTATTGCTGGGACTCTCTATGCTTCTTACTTTGGCGTGATTACACCGGGCCAATTTACCTTCCAAAAATCTATTGATATCTTAATTATTGTTGTTTTCGGGGGAATTGGTTCGATCACGGGGAGCTTCGCGGCTGCCATTCTCTTAGAGCTACTGAACGTTATCCTAGCGCCTTACGGTCAGTTGCGGATGATTGTTTATTCCCTAGCCATTATTGCCATTATGATCTTTAAACCATCTGGCCTGATGGGAGAATTTGAACTGCGTTTTTCACCTTTCTTTAAACAGAAGAAACAATATTCTAAATTGAAAAAGGAGGATTAAGATGACTTTGCTAAAAGTAAATCAATTGACCAAAACATTTGGTGGTCTGACGGCTGTCTCCGACGTCAATTTAGAAATCGAGAGTAATGAACTAATTGGTTTGATCGGTCCAAACGGGGCTGGGAAGACCACACTCTTTAACCTGATTACTGGGGTTTACGAACCGACCAGCGGCAATATTGAATTGGCTGGCCAAGATATCTCCGGAGCGAAACCTGAGAAGATTAACCAGGCAGGTATCGGCCGGACCTTCCAGAATATTCGACTCTTTGCTAATCTAACGGTTTTAGAGAATGTATTGATTGCCCTCCATACAGAACATGGGGCTGGCTTCTTAACTAGTGTCTTGCGTTTACCCGCTTACTACCGGAATCGCAACCAGCTCTACCGCCGGGCCATCGAACTGCTCGAAGTCTTTAACCTAGAAGATCTAGCTAATGAGAAGGCTAAGAACCTCGCTTATGGGCAGCAGCGGCGTTTGGAAATTGTGCGGGCCTTGGCAACTGAACCGAAGTTACTCTTCCTGGATGAACCAGCTGCCGGGATGAATCCGCGTGAAACGGCAGAATTAACCGAATTAATCCACCGCATCAAGGATGAATTGGGGATTACAGTAGTCTTGATTGAGCATGACATGTCCTTGGTTATGAATATTTGCGAACGTATCTATGTTCTAGAATACGGTAAGGTGATTGCAGAAGGGAACCCAGAAGAAATTCAATCGGATGACCGCGTGATTAAAGCATACCTAGGAGGTGTCGATTAAAATGTTAGATATCCGAGATATCCATGTCTCATACGGCATGATTGAGGCTCTCAAAGGAATTGACCTCAAAGTTGAAGAAGGACAGATTGTTTCCTTGATTGGTTCGAATGGGGCGGGTAAGACGACGACACTCAAGACCATCTCAGGTCTCTTGCGGCCCACAACAGGGGAAATCCTATTTGAAGGCAAGCCCTTACAGAAGATGTCGACCATTCAAATCGTCCGCAATGGAATTTTACAGGTACCAGAAGGCCGTCATGTCTTCCCTAAGATGACCGTCTATGAAAACCTCTTGATGGGCGCTTATTCACGGACCGACCGTTTACAAATCATTGAAGATATTGAACATATGTTTGAATTCTTCCCCATTCTAAAGGAGCGCTTGAACCAAGATGCGGCGACCCTTTCCGGTGGGGAACAGCAGATGCTAGCTATGGCCCGAGCTCTGATGGCCAAGCCAAGGTTACTCTTGCTCGATGAGCCTTCTATGGGGCTTGCGCCGATTATTATCCAACAAATCTTTGAGATTATCCAAAAGATCCACAAAGAAGAAGGGACAACCGTGCTTTTGATTGAACAGAATGCCAAGTCTGCCTTGGAGATCTCTGACTATGCCTATGTGCTTGAAGTCGGCCGGATTACGGCAGAAGGTCGCGGTAGCGAACTCTTAGATTCAGAAGAAGTCCAAAAAGCCTATCTGGGCGGCTAGCAATCCTCCCATTCACTGCATCCTTGCAGGCATTCTGCCTGGGTAAAGGGTGCAGTTTTTTACTTGATGGGTGGGGGAGTAAAGTTTCTTTTTCTTGTTCAATTGTGTAAAATAGAAGGGAAGGAGGAATGCTATGGCAAAGCGCAAAAAGTCTCGATTAAAAAGAATTAAATTATGGAAGCAGCCAGCTCGCTCGCGGAGGCAGAAAATCCTCCTAGGGGCGCTTTTTGTCTTTGCGCTAGGGCTCCTAATTTGGCCATCTATAAGATTAGAGAGTCATGAGGAAGATCAGACGACAGAGGAATTTTTGGATGAGATTGGTCAGTATGCGGCTGCCAATGCCGACAAGTCGGGCGTCCTACCTAGCTTGGTTGTGGCTCAAGCAGCGATTGAGTCGGACTTTGGCCGTAGCCAGCTCGCCCGCGACTATAATAACCTTTTTGGGCGGAAGGCTTATGGGAGTGAGCGGGCGGTCAACTTGCCAACCCAGGAATATACGGCGGCTGGTTATGAGACGGTGGAGGCCCCCTTTAAGGTCTACCCTTCTTGGAAGGCAGCAGTAACTGACCATGGGCGTTTGATGCAGGAGGGAACCGATTGGAACCCAGACCTCTACCTGCCAGTGCGTCAAGCTGAAGATTACAAGACAGCGGCTTACGCCTTGCAGGAAGCAGGTTATGCAACAGATCCTCACTATGCAGAAAAATTAATTGAAATCATCGAAAGCTATGGTTTAACAAAATATGATAACTTAGATAAAAATACAATATTTTAAACTTTGCATTTTTAATTCTTTGTGCTATATTAAAAGTAAGTTAAAATCAACTAACAGTCGATTGGAGGGGAATTTGGTGGCCAAGACGCAAAGCTATAAAGATACTGCTTATGAGTATCTTAAAGAACGTATAGATAATAATATTTTGTTGCCTGATACCCACTTGAAGGAAGTTGAAATCGCCAACAAGTTAGGGATGAGCCGGACGCCTGTACGTCGTGCAATGGCCCAACTTGAAGAAGAAGGTTATGTTAAGATTGAACCTTATAAGGGAGCGGTTGTAATCAAATCTTCTTTAACTTCAACGGCTATTGTCGAGCGGCTACAGTTTGTTGAGCTGATGGCTATGCACTTATTCCAACACATGCAAAATAAGGATATTCATGTAGACAAGGAAGAATTGCATGAGATAGTTGAAGAAATGGAACGGGGACGAGAGTCGGAAGATGATGCAACTTATTATGCGGCAGAGTTCAAGCTCTTTCGCTTTTTAGCCTTCTATCATTCCAACTCCTACTTCCGTCAAATTGGCTTAAGTACCATTGCCACCTTGCATGAACTTTACTTAAAAAATGTCAAAGCAGACCAACGGAATTTCGCAAAAGAACGGAATGAAACCTCGGACGTTTATCCCGAATTCATCCGTGCCATAGAAGAAGCAGACTATCCCAACGCCCGCAAACAAGTAAGAATCTGGATGAACCAACTCATACTCAACCAAATCAATAGTTAACGGAGGGTGTGAGGGAGCGCTGTTAGAAGAGGAGCCACTTCTGCGCGCCCGAACCCGACTATAGGGTGTGAGCAGAGGCGTTCAGAAAGGAATGACTGGAGGCAAAAGCCAGAGAAGGCTGAAGGCCTTCGACGGACTTTTATGAAGAGGAGCCCTTTCTGCATCCTCGAACCCAACTAAGCAGGGTGTGAGAGGATGCGGGAGAAAGGGACCTCTGGAGTAAAAGGCAAGAGAAGGCTATGAGCCTTCGACGAACTTTTATGAAGAGGAGCCCTATCTGCATCCTCGAACCCAACTAAAGTAAAGCTACCCCAAAAGAAGGCCTTTGATCAGGCCTTTTTTCTTGTCTTGATAGGCCCCTGGTGATTGAAGGGGCGAGGGATAAATGATAGACTTGAGAAGTATTTAGTGAAGGGAGACTAAGATGGCAAGCAGGGAAGATTTAATTCAAGGACTCAACGATAAACAAAAAGAAGCTGTGCAGTGTACCGAAGGCCCGCTCTTGATTATGGCTGGGGCAGGCTCGGGTAAAACCCGGGTCTTGACCCATCGGATGGCCTATATTTTAAGCGAGAAGGATGTTCGCCCTTGGAATCTACTGGCGATTACCTTTACCAATAAGGCTGCAAAAGAAATGCGCGAGCGGGTGGACCAGTTGATTGGTCAAGGTGCAGAGGCTATGTGGGTGGCAACCTTCCACTCCATGTGTGTCCGTATCCTCAGACGGGAAGCAGAAGCAATCGGCCTTTCGCGCTCCTTCACCATTGCTGATCCAGCTGAGCAGCAGACCTTAATTAAACAAGTGATGAAAGACCTCAACATTGACACGACTAAGTTCAAGCCACGGATGATCTTGGGCAAGATTTCGGATGCTAAGAATAATTTGCAGACGCCTGACCAGTATGCAGATAGGCATTCTGGCCTGATTGAAGATATCGTGGCTAAGTGCTATGCAGCCTATCAGAAACAATTATTGGCGGCCCAATCCTTGGACTTTGATGATTTAATCATGTATACGGTACGCTTATTTGAAGAACAGAAGGAAGTTTTGCGCTACTACCAGCAGAAATTCCAATATATCCATGTAGACGAATATCAGGATACTAATGAAGCCCAGTACCGCCTAGTCAAGCTATTGGCCGATTACTTCAAGAATATCTGTGTGGTGGGAGACGCCGACCAGTCCATCTATGGCTGGCGGGGGGCTAATATGGAGAATATCCTAAATTTTGAAGAGGATTATCCCGAAGCCAAAGTCGTTCTCTTGGAACAGAATTATCGGTCTACTAAGACGATCCTGGCTGCAGCTAACGATGTGATCGGTCGCAACCAGAAGCGCAAAGAAAAAGACCTCTGGACAGACAATGACCAAGGCGAGAAGATCCATTATTACCGGGCACAAACTGAGCAGGATGAGAGTTACTTTGTTATTGAAGAAATTAAAAAGGCCCTCCAAAAAAACTACCAGTACAAGGATATAGCCGTCCTCTACCGGACCAATGCTCAGTCACGGGTGGTCGAAGAAAACCTGGTTAAGGCTAACCTGCCTTACCGCATTGTCGGGGGCTTGAAATTCTATGACCGTAAAGAAATTAAAGATATCCTAGCGTATTTACGCTTACTGGCTAATCCCCAAGACAATCTCAGCTTTACCCGGGTAGTGAATGTACCTAAGCGAGGCGTAGGGCCAGGCAGCTTGGATAAATTGCGCCAATTTGCCAGTGACCAGGGCTTGACCCTCTTGCAGGCAGCAGGTCATGTTGATTATGCACCGATTTCTGGTAAGGCCGCTAAATCGCTGAAAAATTTTGCGCAGATGCTAGCTGACCTTAACCAGGAACGGGCTGAGCTCAGCATCCGCCAACTAACAGAGAAGGTTTTAGACCAATCTGGCTACCAGGAAGACCTAGAAAATCAGAAGACTCTGGAAGCCCAGACGCGCTTGGAGAATATCCAGGAATTCCTTTCCGTTGCGGATGAATTTGATAAGCGTTGTCAGGAGGAAGCGGGCAACCGGCAAGTCGCAGCGGAGGCAGATGACCAAGGCCAGCCGGTCCAAGTGGAAGCTATCCAATTGCCAGAAGGTCCTGGGCCATCTGCTCAAAAGCAAGAGGCAATCAGTCTCTTTGGCGATGACACCTTGGACCGCTTATTGGATGAGGAAGATTTAATGGCCCCTGAACTTGAGGAAGACCGCTTACTAGCCTTTCTCACCGACCTCTCCCTGGTAGCAGATACAGGCGAAGAGGAAGAAAGCACTAGCGGCCAGGTGACCCTGATGACCCTCCATGCGGCTAAGGGATTGGAATTTCCTATTGTTTTTATGATCGGTATGGAAGAAGGTCTCTTCCCCTTGTCCCGGGCAGCTCAAGACCCAGATGAATTAGAGGAGGAGCGGCGCTTGGCCTATGTTGGAATTACCCGTGCTGAAGAGAAACTCTACCTCAGCAATAGTTACAGTCGCATGCTCTATGGTAAGCGTGAAGCCCATGCTCCCTCACGCTTTATTGAAGAGATCGATGCCGAACATCTCGACCAATCTGCTAAGCAAGCGACCAGCTTTTCCTTCGATTTTGGTCAAGGTCAAGCTACGACAGCTGGGTCCTACCGCAATTACCTCAAAGGCAAGCGCCAGGAACGGGCAGGGGCCCAGACTTATTACGACCGACAAGCTAAGGAAGCCAAGCGCTCCGTCTTTGACAAGCCGCAAAGTCAAAGCGAGTCGTCGGAACAAGAAACCGCCTGGCGGGTTGGCGACAAGGCCCAGCATAAGAAGTGGGGCCTAGGCACCGTTGTCAAAGTGACCGGCGAGGGGAATGACCAAGAATTAGATATTGCCTTTAAAGCGCAGGGAATCAAACGCTTGTTAGCAGCCTTTGCGCCGATTGAGAAAGTTTAAGAAGGAGGGGTCAAAAGCCAGTGGATGCTAAAGAAGAAATTCGAAAATTGACCGAGCAATTGAACCACTATGCCTATGAGTACTATGTCTTAGACCAACCGAGCGTGACTGATGCGGACTACGACCAAGCCTACCGACGTTTAGAGGACTTGGAGGCTCGTTATCCAGATTATATTCAGGCTGATTCACCTACCCAACGCGTTGGGGATAAGTTAGATAATCGTTTCGAGAAAGTCCAACACCCCACGCCGATGTTATCTTTGGGAGATGTTTTCGATCGTCAGGAATTAGAAGACTTCATGGCTTCCGTGGAACGGGGTTTAGGTTTTATGCCCCGCTTTGTTTGTGAAATGAAGATTGATGGTCTGTCGGTTTCGATTCGCTACCAAGCGGGCGCCTATCAAGGGGCGGCTACCCGGGGCGATGGGACGGTAGGCGAAGATATTACGGCGAATGTGAAGACGATCTCGGCCGTGCCGATGCGCTTGCGGGAGGATCAAGACCTGGAAGTGCGCGGGGAGATCTATATGCCCAAAGCTTCTTTCAAACAGTTGAATGAACAGCGTGAAGAGGCGGGACAGGCTACCTTTGCTAATCCTCGTAATTCGGCAGCTGGTTCGGTCCGCCAACTCGATCCTAAGGTCACGGCCCAAAGAAAACTGAATGTCTTTCTTTACAGCGGCGTCTTTGATGAGTCACTGGGTGTGTCTAGCCAGTCTGAACTCCTAGCCCGCTTGCCCGAGCTGGGTTTGCGGGTTAATCCTAATTACCGGATCTGTCAGACAGCTGAAGAAGTTTGGGCTTATGTGGATGAGGTCCAAGAGAAACGTCATGAGCTCGCCTATGAAATCGATGGCATTGTGATTAAGGTGGACCGTTTTGAAGACCAGGAAGCTCTAGGTTATACCGTCAAGGCACCGCGCTGGGCCATTGCTTATAAGTTCCCAGCCGAACAAGCTCAGACCGAATTAAAGGATATTGAGTGGACGGTAGGTCGGACTGGGGTCGTCACTCCAACAGCGGTGATGACGCCTGTTCTCTTAGCTGGTTCAACGGTGCAGCGTGCCAGCCTCCACAATGCTGACTTGATCCAGGACAAGGACTTGCGTTTGGGCGACCAAATCATTATCCATAAGGCAGGGGATATCATCCCCGAAGTGGTCCGTGTCTTAGAAGACGAACGGCCAGCTGATAGTCAGCCCTATGCAATTCCCGAAACTTGCCCCGTTTGCGGCAGTGATTTGATCCATTTAGAGGATGAGGTTGCCCTGCGCTGTGTGAATCTAGCTTGTCCGGCCCAGGCCAAGGAGAAGCTCTACCATTTTGTATCCCGCAATGCTATGGATATCAGTGGGGTAGGCCCCCGCTTACTAGAACAGCTTTATGACCGTGACCTAGTCGGCGACCCTTCAGACCTTTACCAATTAGACAAGGAAAGCTTACTCGATCTCGATAAGGTAGGCGATAAATCTGCTGACAATATCTTGACGGCCATTGAAGCGTCCAAGGCGAATTCTCTGGAACGCTTGCTCTTTGCACTCGGTATCCGCCATGTCGGAGCTAAGGCCGCTAAAGACCTGGCCGCTCATCTTCCTAGTATGGAAGAACTGATTGCAGCTGACAAGGCCTCCTACTTAAGCGTTGATGGGATCGGTGAAATTATCGCTGACTCACTCGAAGAATTCTTCGCTAATGATGAGGTCCTAGCCTTGATTGAACGCTTGCGCGCAAGTGGCCTTAATATGACTTATTTAGGTGCTAGCCCGGAAAGCGTCGCCGACCAGGATTCCTTCTGGCAAGGGAAGACAGTGGTACTGACAGGTAAGCTAGACCAGTATACGCGCCAGGAAGCTAAGGCAGCCATTGAAGCCTTGGGTGGCAAGGTGACCGGATCTGTCTCTAAGAATACGGATATTCTCGTTGCTGGCGCTGATGCAGGGAGTAAGCTGACTAAGGCTCAGGATTTGGATGTGACGATTTTTACAGAAGGCGATATGGTTGACCGTCTCGATTAAAGACCTGGCCAGAGAATTATGCTAAAATAAGAGAAACTAGTTTTTAGAATAAGGGGAAAAATGAGTCATGAAACGATTACACCATAAATTGGGCTTGCTCGCCTGTCTGGCCCTGGCTCTCGCGGGCTGCCAGGGCCCAGACCAAGTCGAGGAAGGTCAGGCCCAGGAGAACAGTGGGCAAGCCTCGCAAGCTGAAGAACAAGATGTCCCGGCTCTTTCCATTAACCATTACCCAGCTGCGATTGAAGATGGCCATTATAAGATGAGTGAGAGTCGGGGCTTGATGGCCCGGCCAAGTTCAGAAGCCAACCTACGCAACTTTGAAGAGGGCCTCTACCGGATCGCAGAGGGGCAATTCTCGACGGAAGAATATTATTTCCAAGAAGGTCAGTTGATTACACGAGAAATGGCCAACCAGTGGTTAGGGGCTAAGACTAAAGACAATCCAGAGGGGCTCAACCCCGAAGGCAGTGCTTCGGATAAGCGAGAAGATTACCAGCCTAAGTATCTCAACAGTATTCTAGAATATAATTTTATGAAAAAAGACGATGAAGATAACTATCAGCTTGAAGGAGTCACTATTGGTTTAGCTCTCAATTCAGAAGATACCTTCAGCAATGGAGAAAGCCAGGAAAAAATAAGTATCGACAAGGACCAAGCCTTGGAACATGGCAAGCAGATTGCAGAAGAAGTGGTGGCACGGATTCGCAAGGATAAAAAATATGCCAAACTTCCTATTCAAGTGGCCCTCTTCTACAATGGTCCTACCGATAGTTTAGCCGGAGGATCTTATGCTTCCGAAGTGGTTTCGGTAGCCGGGACGGCCTTCTCGGACTGGGAGAACTATGACACCCAGCACTTGGTCTTCGGCGTTGATGATGCAGCGGCTGAAGAGGATAATGTAGCCTTCGCACGTTTCACTTCCGAAGTTGAAGATTTCTTCCCTCGCCTGAGTGGGATATCTGGGGTAGGAACATATGAAGAAGGACGCTTGAGCCAGATTGATATTGAAATCAATACCCAGTTCGATAGCTATTCAGAGCTCGTTGCCCTGGTCCAACATACCATGAACACGGCCAATACAATCTTTAGGAACAATCGAGGAAGTATTAGCATCCGCGTGGAAGGACCGAGTGGCGTACGTGCCATTATGGAAAGGCAAGCGGGCGAGAATAATTTCACTTATGAAATGATCTCCTAAAGACTTGTAGGATCCTTGCCGTTGTGACCCCTTTCTGATTATGATAAAATAAGAAGGATGACAGTCTTTGCTGGAGTTTTTCCAGTTAAGATGTGGCCTTGAACCACCATCTTTTGCTCAACCAGCTCATTCAAATTTTGACCTAAATGTAATGTTATAAAGTAAGCGACTAAGGAGGCGACAACATGGAAGTAAACAAAGATTTAATTCAGCATGTTGCAAAATTAGCAAAATTATCCTTTACGGATGAGGAAATTGATAAAATTACCGACAAATTCGAAAATATTATCCACATGGTAGACCAGTTAGAGGAAGTGGATACAACGGATACGCCGATTATGACCTGGGGGATTGACCTGGAAAATGTCTTGCGCGAAGATGAGCCTGTACCAGGCCCTGGCGCTGACGTGCTCTTGAAGAATGCGCAAACCCCTCGTGATGGTTTTATTGGTGTACCAACAGTTATCGATGAAAGTGAGGACAATGCCTAATGAGTAAGAGATTTGAGGAAACAATCCGTGGCCTGAACCAACAATTAGTCGATGGCGACATTACAGCTGTTGAACTAGTTGAAGAGACCATCGCTCGCATCAAAGATTTAGATGAAACTTACAATGCTTTTATCACTCTGAATGAAGAAGCGGCACTCGAAGCCGCTAAGGCGAGTGATGAAGCGGGCTACAGCACCGACCGTCCCCTACAAGGGATTCCTTTGGGGATTAAGGACAACATCGTGACGGAAAACTTGCGGACAACAGCCGCTTCCCGGATGTTGGAAAATTTTGTTCCAGTCTATAATTCAACGGTCTGCGACCGCTTAGAAGCTGCTGGGGCTATTATTATCGGTAAGCTAAATATGGACGAATTCGCTATGGGCGGGTCTACGGAAACTTCTTATTTCGGTCAAACCCGCAACCCATGGGATACCGACCGAGTTCCTGGTGGCTCTTCCGGTGGTTCAGCTGCGGCTGTCGCTGGGGGCGAAGTCGTTGCTGCTCTAGGTTCTGATACTGGGGGGTCTATCCGCCAACCGGCTGCTTTTACAGGGATTGTTGGTCTAAAACCAACTTATGGCCTGGTTTCTCGTTGGGGGCTAATTGCCTTCGGGAGCTCTTTTGACCAGATTGGGCCAATGACCCGGACTGTGGAAGATAATGCCATTATTCTCGAAGCCATTGCTGGCCATGATGACCACGACTCAACGACAGCTGACTTGACAGTACCTAAATACAGCCAAAACCTTGATGACGGTATTGAAGGACTCAAGGTCGCTGTACCAAAAGAATTCTTCGCTGAAGGCGTCGATGAAAAGGTACAAGAAAATGTCCGTCAAGCCATTGCTAAATTAGAAGAATTAGGGGCTATTGTTGAAGAAGTCAGCATTCCCCACTTAAAATACGGCATTCCTGCTTACTATATCCTTGCTTCATCAGAAGCTTCTTCTAACCTCCAACGTTTTGACGGTGTTCGCTACGGCTACCGGGCAGAAAATGTTAAGGACTTGGAAGATCTCTATGTGCGCACACGGTCTGAAGGTTTCGGATCAGAAGTTAAGATGCGTATTATGTTGGGGACTTTCGCCTTATCATCCGGTTACTTCGATGCCTACTTCAACAAGGCAGGCAAGGTGCGTTACCTACTCCGTCAAGAGCTGGCTTCTGTCTTTGAAAAATACGATGTCATTGCAGGACCTGTTTCCACAACACCCGCTTATAAGTTGGGTGAGCGTGTCGATGATCCGCTACAAATGTACATGGCTGACCTCTTAACCGTGCCGGTCAATCTAGCTGGCCTGCCAGGCATGTCGGTTCCAGCCGGATTTGATGAAGATGGCTTGCCAATTGGTCTCCAATTAATTGGTAACTACTTCGATGAATCCACGCTCTACAAGACGGCTTATGCCTTCGAACAAGCAACTGACTACCAAAGTAAACACCCAGAATAGGAGGAAACAGCGTGAATTATGAAACAGTCATTGGTCTGGAAGTCCATGTTGAATTAAAGACCAAGTCTAAAGTTTTTTCTAGTGCTCCTACCAGTTTCGGAGCTGCCCCAAATGAGAATACCAATGTGGTGGACTGGGGCTATCCAGGCGTCCTGCCTTTCACTAATAAAAAGGCTGTTCATTATGGCTTAAGAGCTGCGACGGCCTTAAACTGCCAAGTGAACCCTCGTCAATACTTTGACCGGAAGAACTACTTCTACCCAGATAACCCTAAAGCTTATCAAATTTCTCAATTAGACAAGCCACTAGGTGAACATGGTTATGTCGATATTGAAGTCAATGGAGAGACCAAGCGGATCGGGATCGAACGGATCCACTTGGAAGAAGATGCCGGGAAGAGTATCCACTCTGGCCAAGGCTCTCTGGTTGACTTAAACCGCCAAGGGACACCCCTTGTTGAAATTGTTTCTGAAGCAGATATGCGCTCGCCTGAAGAAGCCTATGCCTATCTTGAAAAGATTCGTGAAATCATGATGTTTATCAATGTTTCCGATGTGAAGATGGAAGAAGGGTCCATGCGTTGCGATGCGAATATTTCCCTCCGTCCTTATGGGCAAGAAGCTTTCGGAACTAAGACCGAAATTAAGAACTTGAACTCCTTTAACAATGTGCGTCGCGGCCTGGCTTATGAAGAGAAACGCCAAGCTCAAGTTCTTAACAGTGGTGACCAAATCTTACAATCTACCCTGCGTTGGGACGATGCCAATAACAAGACAGTCTTGATGCGTGTTAAGGAAGGAGAAGCGGACTACCGTTACTTCCCAGAACCTGACCTACCTCCATTTACAGTCAGCCAGGAAGAATTAGACCAAATCAAGGCTGACATGCCTGAGATGCCAGACCAACGCCGTAAACGTTACATTGAAGAATTCGGTCTGCCAGAATACGACGCCAAAGTCTTAACCTTGACCCGTGAAATGTCTGAGTTCTTCGACGCCGCGGTAGCTGCAGGCGCTGATCCGAAGCAAGCTTCGAACTGGTTAATGGGCGAAGTCTCTGCTTATCTAAACGATAATGCTAAGCGGCTTGATGAAATCGGCTTAACACCTGATAACTTAGCCGAAATGATCCAACTTATCCAAGACGGGACGATTTCTAGCAAGATCGGGAAGAAAGTCTTCAAGCACCTCGCTGAAGAGGGCGGGTCTGCTAAGGCATATGTTGAATCAGCAGGACTGGTTCAAATCTCTGATCCTGAACAATTAGTCCCAATGATTAACGACGTCATTGATGCTAACCCTCAATCCTTGGAAGACTACCAAGCTGGTAAGAAGAAAGCAATGGGCTTCTTAGTTGGTCAGATTATGAAGGAAACACGTGGTCAAGCCAACCCACAAGTTGTCAACCAACTGCTTAAAGAAGAATTAGATAAACGTTAAGTCTGATTCAAATAGGAGAGGGTGACAAAAGTCGATCAGGCCTGACTTTTGGAGCATGTTTTTGAAAAAAAGTTCGCTATTTAAAAAGAGGCTGGAACATTTGTCCCAGCTTCTTTTTTTGCTTCATTTTCAAATCGGCTGTCCTGTCTATTAAGCGATAGCTGGCTCGCTAATGGGGCTCTCTAAATAATAGGTCGAACAGTTTTTCCAAAGAGCGTCTTGCCCTTATTACTGGCATTAAAAGAAATTGCCATTATAATTAAAGTTAAGAAAACGTTAATGTTAAGGAAGGGAAAGGGCTTACTATGGATGCTAAAATAAAAAATATGTTCCACATCGGACTGGCCTACTTGGGTGTCATCATTGGGGCTGGATTTGCGAGTGGTAAGGAGATGCTGCAGTACTTTGTTAGTTTTGGCAAAGAGGGAATTTGGGGTGTGGCCCTGTCGGCATGCCTCTTTATTATTGGGGGGATCATCCTCCTCCAGTTTGGTTCTTACTACAAGGCCCAGGAGCACAGCGAACTTTTCAACCATATTTCTTCGCCCCTGGTGTCAAAAATTATTGATTTTATTATTAATATGAATCTCTTCTGTACGGGCTTTATTATGATTGCAGGAGCGGGGACTAATCTCAACCAGCAGTTCGGCTTACCCATCTGGATGGGAGCCTTGATCTTGTCGGGCATGGTAATTGTCACTGCCTATATGGATGTGGACCGGGTGACGACTTTGATTGGTGCCATTACGCCTTTTGTCATTGCTTTTCTGATTGGGATCCTTATCCATACCCTGATCCAACAGCCTCTGACCTTTGACGAAGCGATGGCACTATCAGCTAGTCAACCGACGACTCTGCCGAATTGGTTGATTTCGACTCTGAATTATTCCTGCCTGGCCTTGATGCTAGCCTTGTCCATGGCAGTTGTGATTGGTGGGGAACAGTACAGTCCCAAGCAGGCAGGTTTTGGCGGGCTCTTCGGAGGCCTCTTGGTTGGAGCCCTCCTCTTCGCTTCCTTTTTCTCCATTAGCTTGAATATCGACCAGGTGGCAGGGTCATCCATGCCCCTCTTAGCCCTCTTCAACGTTATTAATCCAAGGCTGGGCTTGGTCATGGCGCTGATTATCTTTGGTATGATTTACAATACAGCCATCGGAACCTACTATGCCCTAGCCAAGCGAGTATCGCGGGCCCATCCAGAAAAATTCAGCCGCAATATGATTTTTTTAGTAGCGGTTGGTTTTGTCCTTTCCTTTATCGGATTTGAAACCTTAGTGGCCTATCTCTTCCCCTTTATTGGCTATTGTGGCTTCTTCGTGATTGCCTTATTAATCACCCAATGGGCCCTCCGCTACCGTCACATTCATAAAGAAAGCGGGATTCGCGATCGTTTACTGGAACATGAGGAGCGGCGCTTATCGGAGGACTATGACTTTGACCGGGAAGACGCTGCCCAGATGCGCGACCTTTACGACGAATCGCGTGTGGATAATAAGGAACTATATGATGAAGTGACTGAAATTGGTCAAGAAGAATTTGGTGAAGATGGCGATCAGTAGATTTTCGACATAGTCCTTATTTTAAAGATGAAAATAGCAACCTAGAACAAGTTTTTCCTATTCTAGGCTGCTATTTTTAGTATATTCAGAATTAAGTTTAGCTGACTGCTTGCCTAGCAGCAGCAGGAAGAAGTACTCCGGTCTTCACTTACTGGGGTCCTTGCGCTTCCCCCTTGGCAGTCGAAGGCACCGAAGTGTTGGCTGCGGTCGCCGATGATTTTAAAATAAGGGGCAAAACGGCTGTGCTCTAGCATAGCGCAGGTATTTCCACAGACCTTGGCTGGCAGGCCCTTGTCGAAGGGGTGGTCTAAGTCCAGGTAAAAGCGGTCTTCATGGCCTGGTACGCCACCTTGGTAGATGGCAATCTGTCCATATTCTTCGCAGGCATCTTCAAGGAGGTTAGGCAATTTAAAGGCCCGGACGGTGGCAGAGACAAAGCCAATGTTGCCAATCAGCTTTTCAATCCGGCCATTACCAATAGGAGCTGGGACATTAGCCGTGTAGCGGAAGTCTAGCCAACCAAGTTTTTGCATTAAACGTCGGAAGTCGGCTTGGTACATGGCACCGGCTAAACATTCACCGAGCAGGACAGTGTTTTGGCTGAGCTCTTCGGGTAAACGGCGGTCTGCAAAGATATCAGAAAAATAAAGTTCACCGGAGGGCTTAAGTACCCGCCAGATTTCGCTAAAGACTTTCTCCTTGTCGGGTGAAAGATTAATCACACAGTTTGAGACGACGATATCAATCGAGTCATCATCAATGCCTAGAGCCTTTAGATCTTCAATATAACCCTGCTTAAAGCTAACATTGGATGATTGATAGCCGAATTTGCGGGCCATCTTATCTTGGTATTTTTGGGCAATAGCTAGTTGGTCAGGGTTCATATCTACTCCAATTACTCGACCCTTTTCGCCGACGAGATAGGAGAGGGTATAGACGTCGAGCCCGGTTCCACAGCCTAGGTCGAGCACAGTGAGTCCTTCGAGCAGGTCGGGGATAGGGGACCCACACCCATAGAAGCGCTCCTTAATTTCTTTAGGAATTTTGGAGCGAATGCGCTTAATTTCCCGAGGCAGGTCTTGTCCGGCTAGTGAACAGATCTGTGTAGCCATCTCGCCTTCTTGCTCAGTCGTGATTTGGCTGTAATAGTCTTTAACTTGCTTTCTTTGGTCTGTCATGGTCTCCTCCTTAGTTGAATTAAAATACTAACTATATGAAAAAACTATAGGGTGATTTCCTTACTCTTTAAATTAGCTAGTCACTCGTCCATATAAGCCACATCGTGTTCGGGATAGATGGGCTGGCTGATAGGAACTGCTTCTAAATTAGAGTAGGGCGCACACTTCTTGCCCCGATAATTCTTATCTTCCCAAGCCGGATCAGGATGGTAGCCCCGAGCCTTCATTTCATCGATAACGAGCTGGTGGTAGGCATAGAGCCGGTAGGGGGAATAGTTAAAAACATAGTCGACCGTCGCGTGTTTCTTCCCCCAGCCGCCTCCGCGCAAGGCCGCACACTCTCGGTGCTGGCCTGGGAGCTGTTGGCGGGGTAAGGCTGGAATCAGGTCCTGGTGCCAGAGTCGCATCTCAAACGCCCTCCTTTGTAGATAGTTTAACATAGTTCTGTCCGAGCTTTAATTAGAAGGGGTGGAGAATTTTATGTTAAACTGGATGCACGATTAGACGAAGGAGTTATTTAAATGATGAAATTTATTTCTTGGAATATTGATTCGCTGAATGCAGCACTGACGAGTGATTCGAACCGCGCTCAAATGTCCCGGGATGTCTTAGCGACGATCCAGACTTATGAGGCAGATGTTATTGCCATTCAGGAGACCAAGCTATCGAGCAAGGGACCGACCAAGAAGCACCAGGAAGCCTTGGCTGACTGGTTCCCTGGTTATCGCTATGCCTGGGTTTCGTCGGTTGAGCCTGCCCGCAAGTCCTATGCTGGCAATATGGTCCTCTTTAAGGAAGCTTTTGATCCTATCATTAGCTATCCCGAAATCCAAGCACCGGATACCATGGACCAGGAAGGCCGGCTGATTACCCTAGAATTTGAAGATTTTTATTTCAACCAAGTCTATACCCCAAATGCAGGGAATGGCCTCAAACGTCTAGCGGACCGTCAAGTTTGGGATCAAAAATATGCCGACTACCTAGCTAGCTTGGATGAAGACAAGCCGGTGATTGCGACGGGAGATTATAATGTTGCCCACCAGGAAATTGACCTGGCCCATCCTGAGAACAACCGACGTTCAGCTGGTTTTACAGATGAAGAACGCCAAGGCTTTACGCACTTGCTAGACCGCGGCTTTACGGATACCTTCCGCTACCTCCATGGCGATGTGGAAGGGGTCTACTCTTGGTGGGCCCAACGTGTCAAAACCAGTAAAATCAATAACTCTGGTTGGAGGATCGATTACTTCTTGACCAGCGATCGCCTCAGAGACCAGGTTCAAAAATCGGAAATGATTCATTCTGGTGACCGTCAGGACCACACGCCAATTTATCTCGAAGTCGACTTATAGAAAGGATGCACCATGCAGAAACGATATCCTAAATTCTTCCTAGCAGTTTTCATTATCCTCGTTCTCGCGACCATCTTCTGGCAAGCCCGGGGCTAAGTCATTTTTCGGTCCCATTAAAGCCTAGACAAGCAAAAAATTAGGGGCTAAGTTTACAGTTGTGTTACAAAAAAGTGAATTTTCTTTGAATTTCAAAGCTTTTAGCAAGAATTTGTAAAAGTAAATAAAGACTTTTAAAAGCTCAGACCAGGGAAAAGAGGCTGTCATCAGCTTTGTCCGCATATTATTTAAAAGCCGTCAAGACTTTTTTTGCAACAAAGTGAAATAATTTGTAATCTAACTGTTATCCCAATTTGGGGAAAAGATGGTTATAATAATAGAGAATTAAATTTTGAGTAAAACTCAGGGGGTAAAATTTAAATGAGTAAATTGAAAACTATGGTAGGAACTTCATTAGCAACGACCACAGCTTTACTAGCTTTCGCACAGACCGCGTCTGCTGATGAATTATATAAAGTAAATGCTGGCGACACCTTGTCAGCTATTGCAAACAGCTTCGGAACAAGCGTTGATGCTATTGCTAAAGAAAACAATATTAAAGATGTTAACCATATCTTAGTGGGCCAACAATTCAATATCCCAACTGAAACGGTTAAAATCGACACCCAAGCTAGTCAAGCTGCCGATGCTGTTTACCACGTTCAAGCTGGTGACACCTTAAACCAAATCGCAGCTAAGTTTAATACAACAGCTGACGCTCTCCGTCAATTAAACCAAATCAGCGGGGACCTCATCTTAGTTGGTCAGCAATTAAAGGTTAAGGGTCAAGTTGAAGCAGCTCAAAATACCCAAGCTGACCAAGCAGAAAACGGTAAAGTAGTGGCTGACACAGTAGCTACAGAAGCTCCTGTTGTTGAAAAAGAAGCTCATGTGATTACAATTAACGGCAATACCTATACTGTTAAGGCAGGGGATACCCTTCCAGCAATTGCTCAAGCTGCAGGAACAAGCGTTGAAAACTTGCGTGCCTTAAATGGTTTATCTAGCGACTTTATTTACGCTGGCCAAGTTCTTGTACTTTATCCTGAAGCAGAAGAAGATCCAGTAGCCGCTTACCAAACTGCTCCAGAAGACGCTGAAGAAATTGTGATCGCTCAACCTGCTAAAGAAGAAGTTGTGGCTCAACCTGCTAACCAAGTAGCTCAAGAAGAAGTAGTTGCCCAACCAGCAAGCCATAACCAAGAAAAGGCTCAAACTGAAGCTCAAGTAGCTGAAGCTAAGGCCCAAGAAGAAGCCCAAGCAGCCGAAGCTCAACGCCAACAAGAAGCCCAAGCAGCTGAAGCTCAACGCCAACAAGAAGCTCAAGCGGCTGAAGCTCAGCGTCAACAAGAAGCTCAAGCAGCCGAAGCTCAACGTCAACAAGAGGCTCAACAAGCTGAAGCTCAACGTCAACAGGAAGCTGCTCAAGCTCAACAACAACAGCAACAACAAGCCCAACAAAATAAGCAAGGGAACCAAAATGTCGTAGCAACTGCTCGTCAATACACTGGTGTTCCTTATGTATGGGGCGGTAAGACACCTAATGGCTTTGACTGCTCAGGTTTCACTAACTATGTTTACCGTGAAGCAACTGGCCAAGACATTGGTGGCTGGACAGTTCCTCAAGAATCAGCTGGTCCAACTATCGCTGTTAGCCAAGCTCAAGCTGGCGACCTTTACTTCTGGGGGAACCATGGTTCTAGTTACCACGTAGCGCTTGCTACTGACAGCCAAGGGGGCTACATCCACGCACCTGCTCCAGGCCAAACTGTAACAGAATCTAACGTTCAATACTTTGCGCCACATTTCGCAGTAAGCATGCAAGCTTATCAATAAGATTTAAATCAAAAAAGTCGAGACCTACCCCGCTCGACTTTTTTCTATATATAGTCCATCGGCTGGCATCTGCCAAGTAACCCGATGGACTTTTTTTTGTGCTATCATGGGAGGAGAGTCCTTGGCTCCAGGTGAAGAATTGAACTTTAGCTGGGCTCAAGGTATAATAGATTAATGAAAAAAGCGCTTGAATCGTCTGTTAATTCATGAATTAAAGGAGTGCAAACATGAAAAAGGTGTTAATCGTTGATGATGAAAAAGCCATTTCTGATATCATCAAATATAATTTAGAAAAAGAAGGCTATGAGACCTATGTCGCCTCAGATGGTGAGATGGCTTTGGATTACTTTGAAGAATGTGAACCAGACCTGATCTTATTGGACCTCATGCTACCTAAGAAAGATGGGATTGAGGTTTGCCGGGAAATTCGCAAGGAGAGCCAAGTCCCTATCATTATGCTGACGGCTAAGAGCGATGAAATTGACAAGGTGCTAGGACTTGAGATGGGCGCGGATGACTATGTGACTAAACCCTTCTCCAACCGGGAGCTTTCTGCCCGTGTCAAGGCTAACCTACGTCGTTCAGCTATTGCAGCTGAACCGGAAGCTAAGGAGGAGAAGACCCACAATATTGAAGTAGGTGACTTGGTCATCCATGAAGAGGCCTATATGGTGTCTAAGAATGGGGAAGATATTGAGCTGACCCACCGTGAATTCGAACTTCTCCACTACTTAGCTCGCCATATTGGTCAAGTGATGACCCGGGAGCACCTCCTGCAAACTGTTTGGGGCTATGACTACTTCGGGGATGTGCGCACCGTGGATGTTACAGTCCGCCGACTCCGGGAAAAAATTGAAACGTCACCTTCCCATCCTGAAATTTTGATGACTAGACGGGGCGTCGGTTACTTCATCCAAGACCTCAATCAGGAGTAGGCCATGGCGAAGAAAGGCATCCCATTTTATAAATCGGTCCTCTTTAAGATTCCGATGATCTTTATCCTTGTGGTGCTCCTCTCGCTCCAAATTATTGGGGCTTATTTTATCAAGCAGCTCGAATCTGAAATGCTAGCTTCTTTTGATGAGCAGGTTAGTGTGCAGATGAGCTTCTTGGAGGAATCTGCCCGGCCCATATTGGATGATGACAACTTGGATAACCAGGAGAAGGCGGACCGTCTAAATACGATCTTTCACCGCTTCAATTCTAATAATATCCTGGAGTCTCAGATTTTGGATCGCAATGGTTTTTTGGTGGCGAGCTCCAGCCCCAACAGTCAGGCGCACTTGGGTCAACGGGTGACCAGGGAGGATATCGACCAGACTCTCTACAATAATACAGCTTCTTCGCGTGAAATTTATGATACCGAGCAGAATATCCGGGTGAAACAGTATGTGGCGCCTATCCTATCTTCGGATTCCTCAGGGCAATTGGTCGGCGTATTAAATCTGCGGGTTAATATTGAGAGCGTTTACCGGCAAATTCAAAACATTATTATCATCTATTTGACCTCATCGGCTGTTTCCCTCTTATTTACTATTGTCTTGGCCTTCTTGATTTCAACTGGGATTACCCGCCCGCTCAAGGCCATGAAGGACCAAGCCGAAAAAATTGCGGATGGGGACTTCAATGGTCAAGTACAAGTTTATAGTGATGATGAAATCGGCAATCTTGCGGAGTCCATCAACTACCTGTCTGTCCGCGTTAAGGAAGCTCAAGAGTCTACTGAGTCGGAGCGTCAGCGTCTGGATTCGGTGCTCAAGCACATGACCGATGGGGTAATGGCAACGGACCGGCGGGGGCGAATTATCCTAACCAACCGTAAGGCCCTGGACTTTATCTCAGCCTCAGAAGAGGAAGTGATGGGTCACTCCATTATGGAAGTCCTCAAATTACAGGACCGCTATACTTTCCGTGAACTCTTTGATAGTAATGACGAGATTCTAATCGATATGTCCACCCCTGACCAAGAATCGGTGATCAAGGGTGAGTATTCGATCATCCAGCGAGACAGTGGCTTTATCTCTGGCCTAGTCTGGGTTTTGACAGATGTTACCGAAGGGGAAAAGATTGAGCGTGACCGACGGCAATTTGTTTCTAATGTTTCCCATGAATTGCGAACACCTTTGACCAGTGTGCGGTCTTATAGTGAAGCATTGGCAGATGGGGCGATAGCTGACCAAGACCTGGCGGTAGAATTTTTGGGCGTTATCCAAAACGAAACCGACCGAATGATCCGGATGATTGGCGACCTCCTCCACCTATCTAATATGGATTCGGGTAAGGAACAGTTGAACTTTGAACTGGTTTCTTTTACGGCCCTGGTCTCCCATGTCCTCGACCGTTTCGATATGATGATGCAGTCTGGGCAATTTGGGACTGACCGTTCCTTTACCATTGTCCGTGAATTGGCAGGGGATGATTACTTTGTCGAGATTGACCAGGACCGAATGACTCAGGTCATTGATAATATTATTAATAATGCCATTAAGTATTCACCGGATGGCGGAACGATTACGGTCCGACTGATGTCGACCCACAATGAAGTCACCCTCAGTGTCCAGGACCAAGGTTTGGGCGTGCCACAGAAGAGCATTCCTCATCTTTTTGACCGCTTCTACCGGGTAGATAAGGCCAGGTCTAGGGCCCAAGGTGGGACTGGTCTGGGCTTAGCCATCGCCAAGGAAGTGATTGAGATGCACCATGGCCGCATTTGGGTCAACAGTATTGAGAATAAGGGGTCGACCTTCTTTGTCAGTCTCCCTTATGTTGAATTCTATGGAGAGGATGAGTGGGGCGAATGAGAAAACATTGGGGACGTTTTGTTAATATCATTTTGATCTTGCTCGTTGCCTTTAGCCTCTTAGCAACTTTTGCTATCTTTAGTCCGACTTTTCGGGTCTTCAATGCCTTCCCAGGCTTTGGGCAAAATAAAGACCAAGACCAACAGCAAGTGGCTACTGGGACACTCAATGTGACCCAGCCCAGTTCAGCTCCCTTACAGGTTGTCTTCTCGCCTAAGTCTGTGGTGCGTCACGACAAGGAAGAAGGCTATGTGAAATCTTTCAATCCCGACCTGATTAAGCAACTGACCCAGCCCCTCTTTGATTTGTCGAAGACCATTGATGCTGGGAAGATCAAAGAAGAGTCGGAAGACCTCCGCCAAGCCATCGATAAGAAAAATTTTGTGGAATTTGAATTCTCGGATGAAATCCCCATGGCCTTCTTGCTTAAAGGGGCGCCCGAACTCGATAAATCCCACCGCGATTATGTCTTTGACCGGATTATTATGACAGTCGACGATCCCAAAATTTATTTATTGAGTGAAAAAAACGACAAAGCTTTTACTGTGGAAGCCCAAGAAGAAGGCCCCATTCAAACTATTCAAGACCAGCTCAACCAAGATAAGTCGACTTTTTATGCCGTCCAACCCTTTGAGTGCCGAGAAGGGCGCATCTATTTAAGCAAGGAAGCTCAAGAATTGGATATCCTGACTTATATGGTTGAGCGGCAACCGATTAATTTTTACTTGAACAAGCTCTTTCCTTCACCGGAGAATATTCATGATTATAGTGATGCTAACTATTCCCGCTATTTTTCCGATGGTAAGAGCCTGCTTCTGGACAATAATACCCTGGAATTGGTCTATGCGAGTGACGGTAGCGATGGGGAAGCCCTCCAGCAGGATGAAGCCATCCAAGAGAGCTTTAACTTGCTAAAAGACTTCCAACCTGCCTATGATTCTTGGAAGTTTACGGACTTTAGTGGGCAAAGCCAGCAGATCGTCTTCCGTAAATTTATTGCGGGCCTCCCTGTCTTCGGGCCCCACAATGTGTCGAAGATCAAGCTGAAGATCTCTGACCAGGGCTTACTAGGACTGAACTTGTCAGCTTTGACTATTCAAACGCCTGTGACGCACTTGTCGGCACCCGTCCGCCTAATGAGCGGCAAGGATGTTGTTAGAATACTGGCAGAGAATAACTATTCGACCCAGGAGATTGATATGATCCAACTCGGCTACCGCTGGGTGAGAAGCGATAAGTCCAACGCCCTGGTGGAACTGGTGCCTAGCTGGCATGTCAAGCTGAAGGGGCGCTGGCATATGTTGGATAACTTGGTGGATATGTCCAAGTACAAGGACCTCCAGACCATCCACCTAGACACTAAAGAAAATATCAATATGCAGGGACTCACCGATCACAAGGACCGCGAAAATGGCGAAGAATCTGAAGATATTTCGCTTGATCAAGAACAAGAAGATTAGGAGGAAAGTCATGGATTTTAGACGTATACAGTACATACTCATTGTGGCTTTCTTAATTTTAGATCTTTTCTTATTGAATATCTTTGTGGGAAAGAATTCCGTTTACTTTCTCAATGACTATAACCGGTCCACAGCCCCTAGCGTGCAGAAGGAAATGAATCTGGAAGAGCTAACAGAAACCTCGGTATCAGATGAGACGGGAGAATTGCCTTTCGTTGCTGGCCAATTAGACTTAGAAGCCTGGCAGGAAGAGGCTGAGAAGTTAACGGACCAGGAAGTCACGGTGGATTCCAAGGGCCGGCTCTTTAGTAAATTAGACCGGCCTATTCCGGTCGCTAGTCTCCAAAAAGGAACGGCAGAAGATTCCTGGTCTGTCAGTGATTTTAAAGAAATCAATGACTTTAAGGACAGCTCGCAGCTTTTAAATGGCAAAGATTACCAGTTCGCCTATTATAATCCCCGCAAGTCGACCATTACCTACTACCAAGAAGCCTATGACGGTCACGGTATTATTGATGGGACCGGGGACTTGATCTTCCACCTTAATGACAAGCAGGAAGTCGACGCCTATGAGCAGAGTTATGCTGGGGAGACCCAAGTCCAGGGCGAAGACCGCCCCTTAATTTCTGAGAAGCAAGCCATTGAGAACCTCTACCTCAATGATGAGATTCCCAATAAGGCAACGGTAGTTAAGGTTAAGATTGGCTACCGGACCAGCTTAGCCTTAGACCAGCTTCATATGTACAAACCCATTTGGACTATCTATATTAGACACAATGATGATGAAATTGAAACAGAATATGTGGATGGTATCAATGGAACAATTATTCAACCGCAGACCACCAATACCGGGACCTAGGAAGGAGCAGCCATGATCAAAACTTATCTCAAAATAGGCTTTAGCTTCTTAGTTTTATGCTTAGGGCTCTTCCTGGCTGGCCCCGCTCAAGCTAAGGAGCTGAAAATTACAGATTATCAAGTCGAACTGGCAACGGATGAACATGGCGTGATTAAACAAAATGAAGTAATCACTTATGATATCCAAGGTCAAGTGGACCAGCTCCGCCACCAAATTGCCCTAGGCGATGTGGGGGAAGTGGAGACTTTGAAGATTGACATGCGGAGTGCCGATGCCAAGTCCGCCTTTCCCTTTGCTTTGAGCGATTCCCACGAGGTTGGCACCTTCTTTGCCCAACAGGATGATAGCATGCTCCAGGTCAATGTCTTCAACAAGATGAGCGACAGTCAGCAGATTGCCCGCTACCAGTCCACCATCAACCGAACTTGGACGAACTATGGCAACTATGCGATCTTGAGCTTGCCCCTCCTATCAGCACCTGGGACTGTGGACGAAGCCCGTATCCGCTTGAAATTTCCTAAGCCCATCAAGACCCAGGATGCTCAGATCTTAACGACTCCCCAGCAGAAGACCCACTGGCGCTGGGTCAATGACCAGGAGTTAGAGATCCAAGTCCGGGATAAGGGAGCGGGCGATAGCATTCTTCTGGAAGCCTATATTCCTTCTCAAGTCTTGGCCAACAATCCGACAGTTGGCCCTGAAAGCAAGGGCCAGTCTATTGTTCAAGAGATGGACCAAGAAGCCGCGCAAAGAGCCAGCAAGCTCAGACGCCAGTCAGTCTTTATTTGGGGTATGGCAGCTCTCTTGGCCATCCTCTTAATTATTCTAGCTTATTTCCTAGGCCGGGATAAGCACCGTTTAGCCCAAACAGCACCGGCTAGCCATTTGGCTTTAGACCAGGTCCATCCCTACCAAGTCTTGGCTTTGAACACTAAAGCAAGGTCTAAGGCGCGCTTTTATGGCAGCCTCTTTAGCTTGTACCAGGATGGCTTGATAGATCTAGTGGCCCAAGCTCCATCTGGCAAGAAAAAAGTGGACTTATTAGTTGTTCGCCAAGCTGACCAGGCCGCCAGGGGCCAGGACCAGGCCTTGTTGACTGCAGGGCAAAAGTTAGGTGAGGGGCAAAGCTTTTATGTTTCCGATTTATTAGCTGACAAGTCCCTTAAAGGCTCCTTGGCCAAAGCCCAGACTAAAGCCTTTAAGAGAGTAAAAGCCAAGTCTTTCCCCGTCTCTCGCCGCAATAAGTGGTACCGGCTCCTGCTTGTGGGCTATTTAATCTTAGCTATGGCAGCAACACTAGCTGCCCTGCTCTTGATGTTGGAGATGGATACCTCTTATGGGGCCCTCATCGTCTACGGCCTTTGTCTGGTCTTGGCCCTGGTTTTCTACCGGCGCGCTTTGCCGATCTATACACCCCAGGCTCTCTCTAAGCGGCGCGCCATCAAAAAATTAGTCCATTATTTAACCCAAAAGGAATGGACTGACCAAGAGATTAATCGATCCGAAAGAGAGCTAAGCCAGCTTTACTTGCTCTCTTGGTTTACAGGGACCAATGCTTTGTACTATAATAAACTAGTAGCTAGCGGACGTTTACCGCGCCAGCTTCAGAACTGGCCGGACGTCTTGTACGATAAAAAATTAAGTGATATGATTTGGAAATAAAGCGAGAACCATTCAGGGGAGACCGAGTGGAGGAGAGCGGGACCATAAGCACTCCTTAAAACTGACGTCTGCCCTGACTTTTTTATAGGGCTTACTTAGTCATTATCACTGAGAAGGGATGTTATGATGAGTTCAGAAGATTTTTCAATGCGGATTTCGATGTTAGCCAGTGGCAGCTCCGGGAACGTGACCTATGTCCAGACTCCCCAGCGTGAAATTCTCGTTGATGCCGGTCTGAGCGGGAAGAAGATTGAACAATTAATGGCCAGTATCGGCCGGTCCATGCATAATATAGATGCGATCTTTGTGACCCATGAGCACAGTGATCATATCAAGGGGCTGGGGGTCTTAGCCCGCCGCTATAAGCTGGCGATCTATGCTAATGAAGAGACCTGGCTAGCCATTGGCGACAAGTGTGGGAAGATTCCTCTCGAGCAGCGCTTCGTGATGGAGCCAGGGGAGCTTTTGACTTTCGGGGATTTGGATGTGGCGAGCTTTGGGGTGAGTCATGATGCGGCCCAGGCCCAATTCTATGCCTTCCAGAAGGACAATAAGCAATTTGCGATGATGACTGACCTTGGCTATGTCAGCGACCGCCAACGCGGCTTCTTGCGGAATTGCGATGCTTATCTGATGGAGAGTAACCACGATACCGATATGCTGAGGATGGGACGCTATCCTTGGCATTTGAAACAGCGGATCTTAAGCGATAGTGGCCACTTGTCTAATGAAGCGGGAGCTGAAGCCTTGTCCGAAATGATCGGGGATAAGACCCAGCATGTTTACCTAGGCCATCTTTCCAAGGATAATAACTTACCCGAACTGGCCATGCAGACAGTGACTTCTGTTCTAAGGGACCATGATTTGGGGGTCAATGACCAATTCCTCATCCACAATACCCATCCCGATGAGGCAAGCGACTTATTGACTTTATAAAATAGCCATAATAAATTTCACAAAGATTTCATAATTATCACCTACAATGAAGCAAAAAATGAGAGTTAGGGGGGTAGCTAAATGCCTGAGGAAAGTCAAAATAAATCATCACTTAAGAAAATATGGACACCAGCTATCGTGGGAGGCTTAATTGGCGCAAGCTTAGTCGGAGGTGTCGGCTATGCGAGTGGCGCCTTCAATCAAGTGACTTCACAGGACGAGGTAGAAGAGATTGTTCATAAGGAATTAGCTAAGAAAGATCAGGGACAAGCCAGTAAAGCAAGTGGGACCCAAGAAGAAGCGTCAGTCAATATAACGACCGATGTTTCCGCTATTGTCGACAAGGTCAAAGGTTCTGTTGTTTCTGTCGTTAATCTGGCGGATACTTCAAATAGTGAACTTTATGATCTTTTTGGTTTTAAGAATCCAGGTAGCCAATCCGCCCAAACTCCCGAAGAACAGTATACGACAGCCTCTGAGGGCTCAGGGGTCATCTATAAAGTGGAAGGCGATCGAGCTTATATCGTGACCAATAACCATGTCATCGATGGCCAGGATGCGATTGAAATTATTACCAGTGAAGGGGAGCAAGTTCCAGCTAAATTAGTCGGGGCCGATAAGTTTACCGACTTAGCTGTCTTGTCGATTCCAGCTGAATATGCGCATACAGTCGCACAATTTGGAGATTCACGCGCCCTATCGGTAGGGGAACCAGCCATTGCCATCGGTTCTCCACTCGGCTCAGATTTTGCCTCAACGGTGACTTACGGTATTATTTCAGGTCTTGACCGCCAGGTACCTGTGGACTTGGACCAAGATGGGAGTGCTGATTGGCAGGTCAATGCCATTCAGACGGATGCCGCTATCAATCCTGGGAACTCGGGTGGGGCCCTAGTTAATTCAGCTGGCCAACTTATCGGGATCAATTCCATGAAGATTTCTACTGCCAATGTTGAAGGCATGGGCTTCGCTATTCCAAGCCATGAAGTCCAAGAAATTATCGCCCAGTTAGAAGAAAATGGGAAGGTCATTCGCCCTAAATTTGGGGTACAAATGACCGACCTGCGTCGGATCCCATTAGACCAACAAGAAAACCTGCTCAAGCTACCAAAAGAAGTTGAAAACGGTGTCGTGATTATGGATGTTATTTCCAACACACCAGCTTCCAAGGCAGGGCTCAAGCCTTATGATGTGATTACTAAATTCAATGGTGAAGCGGTTAATTCTACGGTCGAACTCCGTCAAAAACTTTACAGCACGGACCCAACGGCTACTGTAACTGTAGAAGTCTACCGCGAAGGTCGGCCAGTGGAAGTTAAAGTTCAACTCGAAGCCCAGTCTTCCAATGAAACACCAAGTTAATGATTAAACCTTAAACACAGGCTAAAGCTGTTGTTTAAGGTTTTTTTCTGTCCTAAATTGGGAACTTGTGTATAAAGATGTGGGAAAGTTATGCACAGGCCTGTGTATAGATAGGGTGAAAGCAGTGGAAAACCATCCGTTATGGGGATATACTTGTGAATTGTATTGTGTAGAAAAAATAAAAATATAACAGCCAAAGGAGCTAGGATGATTCAGAATGGGGAGAAATTAGGCTTTTGCCTTGTGGAATTGTTGATAAGGTTGTGGATAAGTTGGTCTGTTCCAAGGAACTGTTATAATAAAAACAAAAACACCTGCAGAAACTGCTTAAGCAGTGTCCGCAGGTGTAGGGATAGTCAAGAAAAGTTTTTAAAGCTTCTCCAAGTAGTCGATTTGTTCGAAGCGGTCGCGGTTGACGACGGCGACGACTAAGTCATCGGGGCCAAAGTGGTAATCGGGATCGAACTTGGTATTCAGGGTTTCTTTGATCTGTTTACGCAAACCGATGATATTGATATCATAGTGGCGGCGGAGGTCGAGCTCATCGACCGTATGTCCCAACCACTTTTGTGGGACCCGGAATTCAACGATGGCTGTTTCGCTGTCGAGCTTGATCATGTCTTCTAGGGAATTGCGGCTCAAGACATCGGCGATATGCTCGCCGGATTCAATCTCAGGCAGGACCACCCGGTTGACCTTCAGGGCGTCGAGGACCTTAGCGGCGGATTGGTTTTTGGCCTTACAGATGATGGTTTCAATGCCGAGTTCACGGGCATTGATCACACCGAGAACACAGGACTCTAAATCGCTCCCTGTGGCAATGACAATCACATCGCAATTGCCAAAGCCGCTTTCGCGCATAAAGTCTAAGTCGGTAAAGTCGCCAATTGAAGCGATAGCCAGGTCATTTTCCAGGGCATTAACAATTTTTTCATCCCGGTCACAGGCAATAATATCAATGCCATTGTGGGAGAGAGACTTGGCAAGGGCAGAGCCGAAAAGACCCAGGCCCAGGATGCCGATAACACGATTTTTTTTACTCATTATATTCACCTATCCTATAATAATATTTGTTTTTGCGTACTGAATATCTATTTTCTGACGTTTGCGTCCTAGTAAGACTAAGAAGAGGGTCATGGGGCCGATCCGTCCGATATACATTAAGAACATGAGGGTGCCCTGGCTAGCCATGGACAGGCTAGGGGTCAAGTTACAGGAGACACCGACCGTTGCTAGGGCCGAAATGGCTTCAAAAAGCAGATGGAGATAGGGTACTTGAGGGTCAAAAGTTAAGAGTAAGGCGCTTCCTGTGAAGAGGAGGGCCGCATACATTAAGGCAATGGCAAAGGCCTTACGCACAGTGGAATCTGGAATGGTATGGTGGTCGAAGCTCACATACTTAGACTGGCGAATTTCTTTCAAAGCGAGCATGAGGGTTAAGGCGAAGGTAGTGACCTTCAAACCACCAGCTGTCCCGCCAGCGCCACCCCCGATAAACATGGTCAGGACAAAGATAAGCAAGCTGACCGGATGGCTTTGGCTGTAGTCTACGCTAGCGAAGCCCGCCGTCCGCATAGTTACCGTTTGAAAGCTGGAAACCAAGAGCTTGTCCAAGGGATTTAAGGGCCCCAAGGTATTTGGGTTGGACCACTCAACCAGGAGGAAGAGCAGGGTGCCAAGGACGATAAGGAGGACAGTCAGGCCCAGCACTAATTTCGTATGGGGACGGAGGTGCTTGATGAAGTAGGAGAACTTAATCCGCTTCTTCTCATGGTAGAAGCGTCGGAGCTGCTGGCTGACATCGAACCAGACGCTAAAGCCGATGCCACCTAGGATGATCAGAGCCATAATGGTCAGATTCAAGACGGGGGCGGTTTGATAGTCGAGCAGGCTGTTATTCCCCATCAGGTCGAAGCCAGCATTACAGAAGGCCGAAACGGCTGTGAAGAGACTGTGGAAGAGCCCCCTAGCTAGACCAAAGCGGGGAACGAAGAAGCTTGTGAGCAAAAGAGCTCCGATGCCTTCGATGACGAGGCTGTACTTGAGAATCCGACTCAGGAAGGCGGAAAGATCATCCAGTTCCGAGTGGTTGAGGGCATCGCCCGTCGCCATCTGGTTGCGGATATCTAAGCGTTGACCGAGACGGTGGTAGACGATACTGATGAGTGTCATGAGCCCCAGCCCCCCTGTTTGAATGAGGCCCATCATGACGATTTGTCCGAGTAGATTGTAGGAATCGTGGATGGATTGGGTCCAGAGCCCCGTTACACAGACGGCTGAAACCGAAATAAAGAGGTTGTCCCAATAAGTCGCTTGGGAACTCGCTGTTTGGCAGATCGGCAGGCTCAACAAGACCGAGCCAATAAGGATCACCACTAAGAAGCTCAAAGCAATTTTTTGCGAACTGCCGAGCTTATTCAAGAATTGAAGCATAAGATATGTTACTCCTTTTAAGCATTGAGAATAGCCAAAAGCTTGGCGGAAATGATATTATATTAGCGGCTTTAGACAGAAAAATAAAGTAAAGTTTAGCTAAAAGATAAAAATGACCTATTCACTGACTGATTTTGCATAGAATGGATGGATTAGCATGCAAGTAAAATTGATTGTTGTTGGTAAATTAAAGGAAAAATACCTCAAGCAGGGGATTGCGGAATATGCCAAACGTCTCCAGGCTTATTGTAAGTTCGAGGTGATCGAAGTTAAGGATGAAGCGACCCCAGAAGAAGGTTCAGAAGCTGAGCTCGACCTAGTTCGCAATAAGGAAGGAGAGCGCATCCTAGCCAAGATCAAAGCCGATGACTATGTGGTCCATTTGGCTCTCGACGGCGACTTATTGGATTCGGAAGGCTTGGCAAAGAAATTACAGAATGCCATGACCCATGGCAAGAGCAGCTTTGTTTATGTAATTGGAGGATCAGTTGGGACTAGCCAAGCCGTCCGCCGCCGAGCCGATTTAAACCTCAGCTTCGGCCGTTTAACCCTGCCCCACCAACTCATGCGTTTGGTCTTGGTGGAACAAATTTACCGCAGCTTCCGCATCCAAAACCAACAGCCCTACCATAAATAAAGCTCAACACAAGAAAAGCTCGTCTCTCAAAAAAGAGAAACGAGCTTTTTGAGTTTGCTTAATTTTGTTGGTCAGCGCTTGCTGGGGCTTCTTCCGAATTAGAGAAGAAGCTCTTAACAAAGGCAACAATCTGGTCCCAGATACTTTGAGCATCCTGGGCTAATTGTTCCTTATCCGCATTATCCCAAGCAGACTTGGCATTTTGGATAATTTGGTCCCCGTTCTTCAAGAGGTCCTGGCCAAATTGATTGATGGCATCCTTTTGTTCCTGGGTCAGTTCAATCTGGCTAAATTGTTGCATCAGGTTAATGATGGATTGCTTATTCTCTTCCGAAATAACTTCATTTAAATTATAGTTGTTGATAATATTGTTGACGATCACTTGGATTTGTTGACTGTCTATTTGGCCATTGTTTTCATCCTTAGCTTTTTGGATCTCAGTCTTGATTTCAGCAATGGCAGCATTCATAGCCTCGTCAGAGAAGCCTTCCTTGCCTTGGTTTTCTTCGTTGATCTTGGAAGTAGTGGTTAACTCATCTTGGGCGACGCTGACAGCCTGGTCGTTTAATTGGTAACCAGCGTCCTGGAAGGCCTTGTAAACACCAGCTAGGGCACCCGACCCATCAACGGGAACAGCTGAAGCTACCTTGATATCCACATCAACAGCTCCGGCTGTTAGGGCCGCATTCTCATACTGGATTGGGGTAATGGCCGTAATAGTTTTGGGGGTGACAATTTCGACGGTAACATCCCCATTGTTCTTGGCTGGGGTGATATAAGCCGAAGAGTAAACCTGGCGATAAGGGTAGTTGTCTTGTAGGAGACCATTCAATTCATTAATATTCACTTGAATTTCTTTGGCCCCATCTTGGACACCCAGGGCCTGCTTAGTTTCTTGGTATTGGCTTTGGTTTAAGCTCTCCCCATAGGTAAACATGGGGTTAATTTGGATCTTATCAGCAAGTACAGTGGGCACCAAGTTCAAGCTGAGTACAGCCAGGCTTGCGCCGAGGGCCAATTTCTTCAATAATGCTTTCATTTGTATAACCTACTTTCACAATTTTGACTACATTATAGCACGTTTAGCGGTTGGTGCTTTTAGCTTTTGCTTAAATTCTTCCTAAAAAAGTCTAAAGGCCTAAGTCCTTCATCTCTTCTGGACGGGCAATCTCATTAGGGTCAACGATTTGATAGCCTTGGTCCTTCAAACCCTGGATGATGGCGGGCAGGGCTTCAGCTGTCCATTGAGTATCGTGCATGAGGATATTAGCGCCCGGCTGTAAGAATTCTGATTCTAAGGTTTGCTTGGTGAGAGCCTCAGCGTCCTGGTAGTCGGCCACCCAGTCGTAGCCAAAGGACCAGTTCATGGGCAGCATGCCGAATTCTTCCATGAGGCCATCGACCGCAGCATTGGTGGAGCCAAAGGGCGGGCGGAAGAAGTGGACTTTTTGTCCTGTAGCCTCTTCGACAGCTTGGTTGGTCGCCTGGATTTCTTCACGGGTCTGTTCGGCTGTCAGGTCGTTGAGATTGGCATGGGTTTGGGTGTGGTTCCCCACCACATGGCCCTTATCCGCAATAGCTTTCATAATATCGCGTCCTTCTTGGTCTTCCAGGTACATGCCGTTAGCGAAGAAGAGGCCTTTTACGCCGGCATCTTCCAAGTGCTTGGCAATGGTTGGCGCATTACTGGTCGGAAGGGGACGGGGGACATCGTCAAAGGTCAAGAGGACAACATTGGGGTCGGCATCGCCAATAGGGCGGACGCTGTAGGTGGTGGGATCGATATAGTATTTTGGGGCCTGCCTTTCCGTTTGGGCCTCGTTCTTGGCATAAGGTTGGTCCGTTTCTGCTTCGCTTTCCTGCTTGCAACCGAAGAGGCAGAGGGCTAGGAGAGCCAGCAGGGCCAAAAAGTTTCGTTTTTTCATAAATTTTCTCCTCCAGAGCATATTCCAACTTGATTCGAGTAAAAGCCGGATCAAAGTGTGGTAAAATGTAGGTATCCAATAAGAGATGGCCAAACTGACCATCCGAATTGTAAGTCTATCATACCATAAAGGAGGAAGTCTGCACATGGATCACAAGAAGCAATACCGTCTTCTTCGTTATATTGAAGATGATGCCCATATTTCTCATAAGGCACTCGCCAATGCGCTGGAAGAAGATGTGGAAACTGTATCAGCTACCATTGCGGAATTAGAAGAGTTAGGCATTATTTCTGGCTATAAGACCATGATTAACTGGGATGCTACAGAGAGTGACTATGTTTCAGCGATGATTGAAGTTTCGGTTAACTTACACAAGGGAGCCTCTTATGAAGAAGTGGCGGAAATGATGTACCGCTTCAAGGAAGTGGAAGCCCTCTACTTAACTAGCGGGGCCTACGATTATATGCTCTTAACCAAGCGGGCGCCTATGCAACAAATTTCACGTTTTGTTAATAAGTTAGCCTCAATCGATGAGGTTTCCGGTACGGCGACCCATATCGTGATGAACCGCTACAAGGACCACGGCACCATTTTTGAGAGTAAGTTAAAAGATGGGGAACGGTTGGTGATCTCTCAATGACAAAAAGCCTCAACCAAACCGTCCTTGATATGGCACCTTCTGGTATTCGTCGCTTCTTCAACGTCGCGAATGAAGTGCCAGGGGTCATTTCACTAGGTGTTGGGGAGCCAGACTTCGATACGCCTTGGACGGTCCGCCAAGCGGCCATTAAGAGCCTGCGCCAAGGTCGGACCTTCTATACGGCTAATGCGGGTCTGATCGAACTGCGCAAAGAAATTGCCAAATACATTGACCGCCACTACGGCCTCCACTATGACCCAGAGGAGGAACAGATTGTCACGATTGGTGGGAGTGAAGCCATTGACTTGGCCTGCCGGGTTCTGATTAATCCAGGTGATGAGGTCATCGTGATGGACCCTAGCTATGTCTCCTACCTGCCTTCGGTTCAACTGGCTGGTGGGGTGCCTGTTCCCGTCCGCTTGAAGGCAGAGGACAAGTTCGTCATGCAAGCCGAACAACTCGAAGCAGCCATTACGGATAAGACCAAGGCCATTATCTTAAATTATCCGAATAATCCGACTGGGGCGGTCTGCTTAAGAGAGGACATTGAAGCCCTGGCTCAGGTGATTAAGGATCACGATCTTTACTGCATTACCGATGAAATCTATTCTGAAATTTGGTATGCCGATGAGCCTTATACCTCGATCGCCTCGATTCCGGGTATGAAGGAGCGGACCGTCTATATCAATGGTTTTGCTAAGGCCTTCTCTATGACCGGTTGGCGCTTGGGCTATGTCTGCGCTCCTAAAGAAATCACGGAACAGATGCTTAAGGTCCACCAATACACCATCATGGCAGCACCAACCACTTCACAATATGCGGGGATTACCGCTCTCAAGGAGTGCGATGATGAGGTTGCCGATATGCGGGATGATTACTTGGAGCGGCGTAACTTCCTTATGAGTCGCTATCGTGAAATGGGCCTACCTTGCTTCGTACCAGAAGGGGCCTTCTACACCTTCCCAGACATTCGCGAATTCGGCTTGACCAGTGAAGAATTTGCCCTAGAACTCTTGGATCGAGAGAAAGTCGCAGTAGTTCCTGGTTCTGCCTTCGGTGAATCAGGCGACGGCTTCTTGCGGATTTCCTATGCTTATTCCATTAAAGAGCTGGAGCGGGCGATGGATAAGATTGAAAACTTTGTTAAAGAATTGCGCGCTGAAAAAGCTTAATACAATCAATTACCATGCCAAGTGAGGCAAATCCATGTCTAGTCGAGATCTGGAGCCTTGTCTTGGCATGGCTTTTTTAGTTAAGAGGCAAGGGTTAAAGAAAAGCTTTAGTTTTAATGGTATCTGAGTGTGAGTGCCTCTTGTCTCGCCCGGCCCGTGCTATAATAGAGCCAAGCTTTAAGGAGGTGTCTGAATGCGTTTAGTGGATTATATTGCGGCCCATAGTAGCCAGACTTTCGATGACATGCCCCTCAATGAAGTTGATATTGCAGCCTTAACGGAGCTGTCCAATTTAGAGCTGGATGACTTGGTGCCGGCTGACTTGACGGGGGAGGCCTGGGTGTCTTTAAGCCAGGTCCAAGCTTGGTTAGCCAAAAACTACCAAGCGAATACCCGAGATATTTGGCATTTCATTAGCCAGGGGCGTCATGCTGTTCTTGATGCCTTGGTGGAAACCGAACGCTTCCGCCAAGTCCGCCTTTATGGCTTTCGAAGTCTCTTAGACCAAGAGAAGGCCGTACAGTTTGCGGCTCTAATGGTCGAGATACCAGGCTATAAGAAATTAGTCATCTTTCGTGGGACGGATAATCATATTGTTGGCTGGCAGGAGAATTTCATGCTGGCCTATAAGAAGACCATGCCCTCCCAAAAGGCAGCTGGCCGCTACTTGACAGAAGTTATGGACCAGGGCGATCAAGATCAGGTCATCATAGCCGGGCATTCCAAAGGTGGTAACCTGGCCTTGGCGGCTGCTATCCAACAATCAGCTTCAGACCAGGGATTGATTGAAGGAATATATGTCTTGGACTCGCCTGGTTTCTACGAGGAAACTTTTGAGCAAGCAGGTTTTAAGCGGATTCAGTCTAAGGTCTATGAGTACCTGCCGGAAGATTCCTTGATTGGGATTATCCTCCACACAGCGACTGCACCAACGATTATTAAGAGCGGAGGAATTTCTCTCCTCCAACACCTCCTCCAACTCTGGGAGATCGAGGGAGACCAGTTTAAAAGGGTGGAATCGACCACTGTGACCAGTCAGCTCAGCCAAGAAACCCTTAATATCTGGATGAAATGGCACGGGCCAGAGGAAATTGAATTGTTGCTGACGCTTTTATTCGATGCCCTCTATAATACGGGGGTCCTCCGCCTCACCGATATTTCGGAACACTTCCGCACCTTTATCAACCGGCTCTATTCGGAGGCTCGAAAATTAGAACCAGAGGAGCGCCGTTTTATGGTGAAAGCTATCAATGATTTGTTACTCATTTGGGAGGACCTCCACCAGGACCGCCTCTACCAAGTTCAAAGTCGGCATAAGTCCCTGTCACTTTCAGCTGAGGTCCACTTACGGCTCAACCGACTCAATAGGGACCAGTCTTTGGCTAGTGTTTTGATTGGCTGTGTCTTAATGATGATGGGCGTTTTTCTCTTTTTAGAACCGGATAAGGACCTGCATATCTTTGCTGTGGCCTTTCTCTTAGGAACGGCCCTATCAGGCATTTGGGACCTCCGCCATTTCTATCAGGCGGGCCGCAAGCACCTCCATTATGGCAACTTACTGACGGGGTGTTTTTCTATTTTGACCTGTATTTGGGGGATCTATGACTATATCCAGGGTAGCCAACAAATTTTTCCCTATGTCCTAGGGGGCTGGATGCTTGGAATGGGCTTGGTCCGTGCTTACCAATTCTTCCGCCTTCGCTACGAAGACTCACCGGTTCCAATCTGGGGGAGCCTTTTATCTCTGGCGGGAATTCTTTTGGGCTTACTCCTCGTCGGTCATCCGGATTTTAGCCTTTACCTTCCTGACCTCCTCGCTTTGGCCTTTATCGTTCAGGGGATCCAGATGATTGTCAGCTACTTAATTTATCGTAAGGAGAGTGACCTCTATCGCTTCATTGACCGAGTCAAGCATGAGCATATGGATTGAGTCGACCTGGGATTCATGATAGCTTAGAGCTAAAATGATGGGAGGGGCTTATGATGTGTACAGGGATTCAGATGACTTATGACCAAGGGGTGGTGCTCGGCCGGACCATGGATGTGGAAGGGCCGGTGCCTTGGAATATCATCTACCAGCCAGCTGACTATCCTGCTGCCGATGACCTCTACCAGGGAGGGACTTACTGTGGGCCTTATCGCCGTTTGGGGATTGGCTTTAGGGATTTGGATCCTCTAAAAGAAGGCGTCAATGACCAGGGACTTATCGGCATCACCAATGAATTTGTAGGTCCCAAGCCGCGCTTCTCTAAACTTCCCCAGCCGGACAAGAAGAACCTGTCGAGCTATCACTTCTTGACTTATGCCCTGGCCAACTATGCCTCCCTTGCAGAAATCCTAGACGACCTGGACCAGCTCTGCCTAGCCAACCATGATCGAGAAGGACAGGCGGTCATCTGCCCCGACTTCCATTATATGTTCACAGATGACAGCCAGGCTTGCCTGGTCTTAGAACCTGATCGTGGCCGTTTAAAAGCGACTGTCAATCCTTACGGGGTAATGACCAATTCACCTGATATTGATAAGCATTTTAAGGCCTTAGAAAAGACTTTAGCAGTAGATGACTTGCGAGCTTTCAATGCTGCCAAGGACCTACCAGGGGGCTATGACCCCAAGTCACGCTTTATTAAGGCCTATTATCTAAAGGCGATGACGCCTCCAAACCAGGAAGAGGGCCAGGCACAAGCAGCTGCCTTTGATGTTCTGTCTGCCTTGACCCTCCCCCGTGGCTTTATCCGACCAGGTAATCGAAATGAGGGAACTTTTACCCGCTATAGTTCTGTCTATGCCAGCCAGAGCCAGACCCTAACTGTTCGTTCCGGGACCAATCCCTTGCCTTACCAGCTGAGTCTCAAGGAGCTCGCCCAAGCAAGCGACCGCTGCGCCTTCTTCCTCCCCGACCACTTCCAGGCTTCCTCCTTAGAAACTTAGAGACTAAAAAAGCCAACTCCTATTTTACGGAGAGTTGGCTTTCGTTTTCTTCAAGCTGTTCAAGGGAAGGATCAGCCAGTCGATTGAGTTCGTCCTGGAGGGCCTGGGCCATCAGTTCTCGCTCCTTGCGAAACTTCATCCGACCAGTGAAGCGCAAGGGGCGGCCGATTTCAAATTCTTGCTTGTGCTTATTGGCGACTAGAGGGATGAATTGGATACGCTGACCATACTTTTTAAAGTAGAGCTGGTCGATGGTTAGGAAACCCTCATAGAGTTCCCCGATGCTTTGGTCGCTATTTTGATAGTCGATGTCGGGGAAGATCGCGATGGGCTGGCCGGCTTGGAGACTGGCCACGGATTCTCTGAAAGTCAGACGGATCTTCTTACTCTGCCGGTAGACAGGGATGGACCGGGCGCTCTTGAGGAAGAAGACGCTGATTCGGGCAGCAGGCCAGGCCACGCATTTGGCTAGGACTTGGGGCAGGCCAAAACGTTTATAGAAGGTGTAGGAGCTGAAGTGCTTGTAGCAGCTTTTGAATTGGGTCAGTTTGGCGAAGACCCAAGGCCGCATGAAAACTGGCGTCCAGATCATCAGACGCAGGGGGCCCTTGAGGTTCTCGTGGTGGGAAACGAAGATGGTCGGTTGATCAAGGTTCGGTAAATCTTCGCAATTAAACTGATACTTAGGCAGGAAGAGGCGGACGACACGCCTCAAAATGCGGAGACTCCAACCAAAATGTGCTGCCATCAAATCAACTCCTTAACCTAGCTAATGGTCAATTACCAAGAAAATTGGCTATCTCTTAAATAATCGTTAAGACTATTCTATCATAAGTATAGCCTAGAACCACGCATAAGCTCTTATAAGCTGGCGAAAAACCTTGCACCCAGACTTTTAATATGCTTAACTGGAAGAAAATTATTCTATAATACGCGCAAAGAAGGTGGTTGTTAATGACTAAGAAAAATTATCCGACTGAACAACTGGAAGTGGAAGTAAAGGCCCTGGATGATAAAGGGATGGGCCTGGCGACTTATCGCTTTCCTGATACAGATGAAGGCAAGGGACGCAAGTTAAAGCTCCGCATCCCCAAGGCCCTGCCCGGAGACCGGCTCCTGATTAGCGTTCCCAATGCTCGGGGACGGCGCCGGGCTTGCTTAACTTATGACCGGATCCTGGAAGCTGCGCCGAGCCGAATTGGCGGCTATGAACTTGACCAGGCCCAAGTGGGTGGAGCGCCGTTAGAATTTATGGCCTATGAGGACCAATTGGCCTTTAAGCAGGCCATGGCCCAGACCTATCTAGCAGACCAAGGCTTTGATCCAGACCTTGTGGGGGAGGTCTGGGGCATGGACGATCCCTACCACTACCGCAATAAGATCGAGCTGAGCTTTTCCAAGGAAGGAGCGTTGGGATTTTTTGCCCAGGGCGACCAGTACCAGATTGTGGACTGGCAGGACAACATCCTGGCTCCTGAAATCTTTATGCAACTCAAGGAAGAAATCCAGGCTTGGCAGAAGCATTGGGGACTAGCGGGTTATGATAAGAAGTCCAAGCAGGGGCTCCTCCGCCAACTTCTTCTGCGCCAAGGCCAGAAGACTGGGGAAGTGATGCTGGCCTTATTCGCCAAGGAAGATAGCAGCCAGTATCCCGAAGCTGTAGCGGACCTAATCTGGCGGATGGGGGCCTACACCGATGTTAAGAGCCTGATGTGGATTAAAAATACTGAAATTGCCGATAAGATGGGGGCTGACCAGGTGACTGTCTTAGCTGGCCGTGACTACATCCGTGATGAACTAGCCGGCTTCCACTATCGCCTCTACTTCGATACCTTCTTCCAGCCCAACCCTAGCCAGGCCCAGCGGATGATTGACCTCGTTCTTGATTGGGCAGACCTAAGCGACCAGAGCCTGGTCATCGACCTCTTCTGCGGGGTGGGGACCTTCAGCCTGCCCTTAGCCAAGCAGGCCAAGGCGTTGGCAGGTATTGAAATTGTCGACCAGTCCATCGAATCCGCCAAGCGTAATGCCCGGGAGAATGGGATTGACAATACCTACTTCATGGCCCGCGATGCCCGGCGCGGCTTGACCGAGATTGAAGACGATTGGGGTCAAGCCGACCTCTTGCTTCTCGACCCACCCCGCAATGGGGCAGGGGGCAAGGTCATGCGCCGGATTGGCCGCTTGGGCACCGATAAGATTATCTACGTCTCCTGCAATCCCAAGACCCTGGCCACTGATATGGCCTGGCTCAGAGACTATGGCTATGAACTCGCTAAGATTCAACTCGTCGACCAATTTCCCCATACCCAGCATGTGGAGGCAGTGGCCTTGTTGGAGAAAGAGCATAAATAGCATTACAGCGAGCTTCTTGAGAGGTTGCGACTTCTGTTGAATAATGTGTTTAAGCAATGAAGTAGGATATAGATAAGGAAGAAGTTCCATTGATGGAGCTTCTTTTCTGTTTGAGGGAGAAGCTAACTAGGCCAAAGCTTTAACTATAAGAATATAACAAAAAACTATCATATTCCCTTTGCCTTCTAGCTGTTATACAATGAATCTATCCACCTCATCGCTGCAGAGAAGGGTGTGGTAAATTTTAAAGTAAAAAAGGACTGATGACATGTTTATTGTTCGCGCCTTGATCGAAGGTTTGCTAGTGGCTGTGATTTTTATTGCCTTACTAGGAATCTTGTCTGGGATCGTTTACAAGAAGCTGAAGGCTAAATCTTCACCGACTAAGGAAGTGATGACCAAGGCAGTCAGACAAGTGGTAATTGATACAGACGATTTGAAAGAAGACCAGACAAGTTCTTTGATATCCAGGGAGGCAGACGACTCGTATTATACTTTCCTAGCTAAGTTAGAAGACTTAGTGGACGATCCACAGATCGAGCGGGTCTACCTGAATGTTGACCGTATGGACTTAAGCTTAGCCCAAATTGAAGAAGTCCGTCCCTTATTCGAAGAAATGGCCAAGCACAAGGAAGTCCTTGCTTATGGCACAACTTATGACCAGCAGACTTATCAAATGGCCTTATTAGCGCCCAAGATTTATATGTTGGATACCAATAATGCGAGCTTGTGGTTGCGGGGCTATGCTTATTATGACCTTTATCTCAAAGATTTCTTGGCTAAGTTTGGCCTTAAAATGCATGTCTTATCAATTGGAGACTATAAGCTAGCTGGTGAAGCCTACCACCATAATCAGATGAGTCCAGCGAGGCGAGAATCCCTGCAAGCCCTAGGGCACGAGTCTTTGGCCTATTTCATTGATTTGCTTAAAGAAAAGCGCGGGCTAGATATTGAGGAAGCACTCTTAGCAGGAGACCTTGTTCTGGCTAACCGCCAACAGGCCCTAGCATTGGGCTTGGTCGATGGCTACCTGGGCTACGACGACTTAGATATCCACGACTCAGAGCATACCGTTTCATTCGATACTTATGAGTGTCTGAGCGATAAGGAAAGTCACCTTGGCCTAAAGCCGCTCAAAAAATGGACCAGTCGCTCGGCCGACCAAGACGAGCTAGCCCTTATCTGTCTCTCGGGGACGATTCAATCCAAGCCTGGCCAAAAAACACATATTTCTTACGAGAATGTTAAGAATAAGGTCGACCAGATTAAGAAGATGGACCATGTGCGCGGCCTGGTGATTCGACTTGATAGTCCAGGTGGGGAAGCCCTTGAGGCAGAGAAGATCTATCAACTATTCAAGCATTTAGACTTACCGACCTATGTCTCGATGGGCGATTATTGTGCCAGTGGGGGCTATTACATTGCTTGTGCAGGAGAGCGCTTATTCGCTAATCGAAATAGCTTAACAGGGTCGATTGGCGTGGTGGCCATGCTTCCAGAATTTACTGGGACCATAGAGAAATTAGATCTCCATCTGGAAAGCGTCAGCAAGGGGCAAGGGACCGATTTTTTGAACCCCTTCGAGCCCCTGTCTGATGAATCGAAAGACCGTTACGTTGCTAGTATGGAAGCTGTCTACGCTGAGTTTAAGGACCGGGTATCGGCTGCGCGAAAGATAGCGGCAGACGACTTGGAGCCCTTAGCTGGCGGCCGAGTTTACCTGGGACAGCAGGCCTTCCACAAAGGCCTAGTCGATGAGATTGGCTCTCTGAATGACTGCGTGGAGGCTCTAGCTAAACACCTAGGCCTTGAAGATCCAGATCTTGTCTATATCCAAGAGAAAGTCGATAGCCGTGACCTACTCAAACAAGTAGGCGGCCCCTTGACCTTAAACACAGTAGAAGACCTCTTGAAGGCCCAATTGCTCGAAAAGAATCCTATTCAATTCTATGAGGGGGTTCGCCGCAAAATATAGTAGTAATGATAAATAGCTTGCGCCTAAAAAGTTGACTAGAATCCCTATGTCCTCCAAAAGCGATGCAAGAAATTAAAAGACAAGTTCAAGTATTTGTTTTATCATAGGCTTAAAAGACTGATAGGAGGGGGAAAAATGACCAAGCAAGTCCAAGCCTGCCAAAAGCTGTGGGCACAAAATAAGTACCTGGTATTGAGCAAGTCACAGAAGATCTACCGAGAAATTCGAGAGTATTTAAAAAGCGACCAGCCAGAATTAGCTGTGCTGGAAGCCTATATTGAAGAGGCAAAAGCCTTGCCCGAAGACCCTGGCCAGGTCGTCAATGCCTACCAGCATGTCTGGGGCTACTTTAAAAAGTTGGCAACCGACCAAGAGAAGGTTGATTTTATGAACTTGTTGTCGGCATACCGGGAGGGGCAAGTGGAGCAGGACCAGCTGGCTGAGGCAGCGAGAAGGCTCTTAGCAAGCTATCCCAATGACTATTTAGGCCAATCCAAGTTATTGGAACAATGAGTGATGTAACAGCTCGTAAGCTTTTAAGAGCTTTAGTTGATAAAGAAGTTCTTTGTTGGCATGGAAATTCAAAGCGAGATCCTAGACAATATTACACTCTCTTAAGTGAGTGTAAACGTTGAAGAGTAGTTCGGAGCATCTTACAGTAATTTCCAACACTTTTAGCTAATTAAAGCACTTTCTATAGATTTGGCGTAAGTTGAAGTAATTCAGACTAGCGTAAACTTGTTGAGAGTAGTTTGTTCGAAATCATTCCTGTGTTTTAGAATTTTTCATCATCATTTTCCTGCTATCCCAGTATGATTAAGGTATTGTTTATTTCAAAGCTAAAGCTAAGAACGAGCATCTGACAATTCTTGTAGTGTCAGATGCTCGTTCTTGTTTGTTAGAAAAAACACCATTATCTGATAGAATAAGAATGAAGGATAAGAAGATATGAAGGACTGTCAACAATTGAGGAGGTTTGACATGAATTCTCTGCTTTTAGTTGAAGATGATCCCGTGATTGGCCAAGAGATTATTGACTTTTTGACCAAGCATGGTTTTGATGTGGGCTTGGCGAGGAATTTCACTGAAGGACAAGCAGCAGCTAGGCAATCCTACGATCTGGCTATTCTCGATTTAAATTTGCCGGATGGGAATGGTTTTGATCTTTTGGCGCGCTTTTTAGAGAATAATATCCAAGTGATTATTACTACTGTGGTTGCTGATGTGGATTTTATTGCGGAGGCTCTCGATGCTGGAGCGTCGGACTATCTCACTAAGCCCTTTAATTTGAATATCCTGCGGGCCCGGATTGCGGCTTGCTTGAGGGACTTTGGGCATATGGAAGAGGACAGCGATTTAGTCCTTAAAGAAGACCAGGGGATGATTTATTATCAGGGGCAGGCGGTTGCTTTGACGGCCTTGGAATTTCGGCTCTTGGCCCATTTTATCCGCCACCGGGGCCAACTTTTGACCCGGGACCAATTGTTGGATCGCTTCTGGGATGCCCGGCAGGCTTATGTTAATGACAATACCTTGACCGCCACCATTAAGCGGATCCGCGACAAGACCTCCAAAGACCTGATTGAAACCGTCCGTGGCATCGGCTACCGCTTGAAGCTATGATTTATATATTGTGGCTTCTAAGCATACTTGCTGTAGTCTGCTGGTTGAAGTTCCGCCAGCGCCGGCGGATTCAAGAGCTGACGGATCTGATCGACCAACTCTACCAGCAAGATTATCAGATTCCCATGAAGCAGGATGATTTCTCCCAGTTGGAAGACCAGATCTATAAGTTATTTATTGAGCTGGTCGAAGAGAAAGAAAAGGTCCATCGTTTGTCCCAAAGTCAGAGTCAAAATATCGAAGACATTGCCTACCAAATTAAGACGCCGATTACGGGCATGCTCTTTGCCTTGGAAAATGATAAGACGGATCCGGCGACTTTCTCCCAGCAATTAAACCGCCTCAATGACTTGTCCAATGCTCTCTTGAAGTTGGCCAGTCTGGATAATAACCTTGAGGGTTTCAAGCTGTCGACAGTCCACTTAAGTGAAGTGGTGGATTACGCCTTAGATATCTTAAGTGATGAGATTGAGAACCATGGAATTGTTGTCGATATCAATATAGGGGAGGCGGTTATGCTCGGCCACTTCAACTGGTTGAGCGAGGCTGTCATTAATATCCTGAAGAATGCCATCAACCAGGAAGGCACGCATCGAATCTGGTTAACAGCGCGAGAGAACCCCATTTATCTGGAGCTGTCCATACGTGATGATGGCGGAGGGATTGCCAAAGACAAGCAAAAGAAAATTTTTCAGCGTTTCTATAAGGATCCTGATTCTAAGGGCTTTGGGATTGGCCTCGCTATGGCCAAACGCATTGTCGAGAAACACCAGGGGCAAATTAGCTGCCGAAATACCGACCGAGGGGCAGAATTTATCCTGCAATTCTATAAGTGAGGGGGAAGTAATCGCGGAGAGCATTTCTTCTCTTTTTATCCGCTTTATCACCGACTTGTCATTTTCATCGGCTATAGTCAAACTAGGAGGAGATCTTATGGAAATACTTCGCGTTGACAATTTGACTAAAATTTATGGCCAAGGAGAGAAGCAAGTCCGGGCTGTCGATGGGGTGAGTCTGTCCGTCAACCGGAGAGAGCTTATCGCCATTGTCGGGCCAAGTGGGTCGGGTAAGTCTACCCTACTCCACATGCTTGGCGGGGTGGACCGGCCCAATGAGGGAAAGATACTCATTGAAGGGTCCGATATTGCCAGCTATTCGTCTAAGGAAATGGCCCTGTTCCGGCGGCGCAAGGTGGGGCTGATCTACCAGTTCTACAACCTCATCCCCAATCTGACCGTGGCACATAATATTAAACTGCCCTTGAAGTTAGATGGCCTCCAGGTGGATGACTCCTTCTTTAATGATTTGGTGACTAAGCTGGGCTTATCCGATAAGTTGCAGGCCTTTCCGAGTGAGCTATCGGGAGGTCAGGAGCAGCGTGTGGCCGTGGCCCGTAGCCTGATCTACCGGCCTTCCATCATCTTAGCGGATGAACCGACCGGGAACCTGGACCGGAAGAACTCTCAGGAGATCATTGACCTCTTGAAGTACTTCAACCAGACCCTCAAGCAGACTATCTTGATCATTACCCACGATGAAAACCTGGCTCTTCAGACCCAGCGGATCATTACCATGGTCGACGGGGCTATTGTAGGAGATGACCCCAATGAATAAAAAGAATTTACCGATTTTCATTTCACTCCTGATTGTTAGTCTCTTTTTCACAGTGATTTTTTACTATGGCTATACCAATATTTCGTTAAGTAACCGCCAGCTGAAGGCAACAAATTTCTACGATGCCCGCTTGTCAGAAGACCTGTCCCAGGAGGAAATCGAGAAACTCAACCAAGTTGAAGCCATTGAGCTGGCGGGAGGGACTTCTGCCAGGGCCCACAGCGCTAAATACAAGGACCATCTCATCTCCATGGTGGGACAGGATGTTCAGGTCAAACAGATGCGGGAAGAGTCTTATTTGTTGGCTGGGCGCTTTCCTGAGTCGGCGGATGAGATTGTTTTGAATGAATCTCTGGTTAAGCAGGAAGCCCTTTCCCTAGGCGATGAACTAGCCATCGAGCTAGGGGAGCGTCAGGTAGACGGGGAGGCGATCGATGCCCGGTCGACCTATACCGCTGAAGAAAGCTTTGAAACGACAGAAAGGCGCCACTATACCCTAGTTGGTGTCTACAAAGATTTCTATAATGAGAATTTGAAAATCAATTACGGCATGCCTCTGGTGGCTGATGACGAAGAATTGATCCCTTTGATCACTTTCCATGACTTCAAGGCAGCCTATGCCCAGCGCGAGGCCATCCAAGACGAGATTCAAGATCTGCTAGGCAAAGAAGTGGAATTGGACTTTAATGACTCCCTAGTCCGCTACTATGGCCTGGATGTCAGCCAGAGTAAAAACCTGATGACCAAGCTTGTCAATGCTCTCTCCCTCCTCTTATGTATGGGGATCTTTGTCTTCTTTATCAAAAATATTTTCTGGGTTTGGGGTCTGCAAAAGATTCGCGAGCTCTCCATCTATAAATCTATCGGCTCGACGGACTTTCAAATCTATCTCTTGCTGGTGAAAGGAGCAGTCACGGTCTCTGTTCTGCCTGTTTTAATCGGTCATGTCCTGGGCTTCTTCCTTATTCGTTATCTCTTTGAAGTCGCCAATAGTGGTAAAGCTGAAGTGGTCTTCTTTAACCAGGTTCACTTTAATTGGATCTTGTCTCTGGTCATTATCCTGGTGGCCCTAGCGGTTGTCTTAGTCGCGGTCATCTATCCGGCGCGAAAGATCGCGAAGATCGATATTATTGAAGGGCTCAAGGGAAATTTTAGCCTGTCTAAGAAGAAGGGTAAGAAACGAAGTCCCAAGCTCTGGAAAGAACTTCGGCTAAACAATATGGCCAGTATCAAGTCCCAGCGCTATATCTCAGCTATTGGCATTTTGATTGTAGCCATCTTTTGCATTGTCTATGCCATTGCTGATTATAACCGAGACTTCTATGCCTTCGATGATGGCTACGATCTCACGGTCCACTACTACAATGACACCGGTGAATTGCCTCCTATCCTGCCCGAAATTCTAGCTGACTATGAGGGGGAGGGCTATATTTCTAAGGAAAAGAACCTAGCCATTGAACCTAACTTAGAGCTTTCACAGGCCGCCCAATCACTGGGCCTGGATGAGCAATTGAAGCAAATGATGGCTGACACCAAGCCCCAATATATCAGGGGAAGTCTGCTTGCTCTAGAAAACGACGACCTCCAGAAACTAGGCGGCAGGCCAGGGGAATTTACCCTCTACAACCAGGTCCAAGCCGACCCCAACGAGCCCCTTGCTCAGGCTGAAAAAGTGCCGTATTTTGATCATCCTGATCAATTAGAGGTTAGTATTAATGAGAAGCAACGAAGCCTTCCCATTGCGCAGACCATTGATGACCTTGGGCCTTACCAGACTCGGATCCTGCCCTTTAATGTTATGGTTTATACGGATTTTGAGACTTATCAAGAGCTGATGGAAGAGGTTCAAGACGATAAAAATTATAATTATCCCTTCGAATTGAAGCTCAAGCTAGCCAAGGGAGAAGCTGGCCGGACCAAGGAGGAAATTTCCAGCCGCATCGAAAATACCATAGCTTATAATGAAAGCTTCAAAGTATTTACAGATGAGGAAATCCAGGGCGAACAGTTTACAGATATTCAAAGTTTCAAGCTGATTATCTATGGGATTGCGGCCATTATCTTCCTGATGAATATCACCAACGGCTATTCCTCCATCAACCTGAGCCTGATGAGCCGGCGCAAAGAAATCGGGACCCTCTATTCGATTGGTATGGATATCCAGGACTTAAGAAATCATTTCAGTCGCGAATTTCTCTTCGAACAAGGGAAGTCCTTCCTCTTGTCTGCCTTGATTACTTTAGGGATTATGCTAGGGATTGCTGGGCTATTCAAGAGCGTCGATATGAAGGCCTTAATCTTATACTTCCCCTACTTAGTCTTCCTGGGTTTTTCAATCTTAGTTTATGGCTTGAACTTGCTGATTTACTGGGCAGGCCTCAGTGCTATTCTAAACCATGAACCGATTGATTTGATCCGAGGCGTATAGAAGTTAGATTGATGAATAAAAAGACTTTAAGCGGGCAAAAGTATTCTTACTTTGCCCGCTTATTTTTTCGTGCTATATTAAATATAAATAAGAAAGATTTTGTATCTAGCAGAGGAGATGATCAAGGATGCAGACACTAGAAGAAGTGAAGGAAGCGCGTCAGGCTGCCCAGGAGCTTTTGGCGGGTTTGGACAAAGCCATTAAATCCCTGCAAGATGCCTCTGGTTGGGGCGTGATGGACTTATTAGGCGGGGGATTCTTCTCGTCTATGATGAAACGCGATCATATGAAAAGGTCTAACCAAGAGCTTGAAGATGTCAAACGCGGCCTAGATAAATTAGACCATGAACTGGCTGACCTCGGTCTATCCCTCCCAGATGAAATTAGTGATACTTGGGGAGATAATATCGTGGATGTCTGGCTAGATAATATCTTCATTGACGCCAAGGTCCAATACGAAATCAAAGACCAGCTCAAGGCCCTCCAGAAGCTTCGTCAGTCGATTGTTGAATTGGAGGAGGACTTGGCTGCGAAGATGGAAAATTTGAAGGAAAGTGATAGTGTTTAGAGAAATTGGTCGCTAAAATAAGCTTATAAAATCCACAAAAAAGTTATTTTTGTTCTGAAATGACTTTTTTTAATCGTTTTTATTGAATTTCTTGCTAACTTTTGACCGTATTTGATTGTTTTTGATTATGAAAGCGATTTAATTTGTAAAAAGGGCTGTGAAAAATTTAATTAGTAGGGTATAATGAACTCGGTAAAAATTTTAGGAGGTATTTTTGATGGCTTTTTTAGTGAATGGTAACGAGATTTTACAACACGCTCGCGACAACCAATATGCAGTGGGTGCATACAACACAAACAACTTGGAATGGACACGTGCATTAATTCGTGGGGCGAAAGAAACTCGTACACCATTATTAATTCAAGTGTCTACTGGTGCTGCTAAATATATGGGTGGCTACAAAGTGGTTCGTGACTTAGTCCTGAATGAAATGGATGCTATGGAAGCTGACATTCCAGTCATCTTAAACTTAGACCATGGTGACTTCGCAGCTGCTAAGGAATGTATCGACTTAGGCTATTCCTCAGTTATGTATGATGGCCATGATCTTCCCCTTGAAGAAAACTTGAAAAACACCAAAGAAATCGTTCGTTTAGCTCATGAACGCGGGATTTCTGTAGAAGCTGAAATCGGTAAAATTGGTGAAAACCAAGGTGTCGGTGAATTAGCTTCTGTTGATGAAGTTGTGATGTTTGCTGAAGCAGGCGTTGACAAATTAGCTTGTGGTATTGGTAACATCCACGGGGTTTACCCAGAAGGCTGGGAAGGTTTAAACTTCGAACGCTTGAAAGAAATCGCTGATGCAGTGGATAATCCATTGGTATTGCACGGTGGTTCAGGTATTCCTCAAGACCAAATTCAAAAAGCAATCTCACTGGGTATTGCTAAGATCAACATCAACACTGAATTCCAATTAGCTTTCCAAAAAGCAACTCGTGAATACATCTTAGCTGACAAAGATATCGACAAAGCGAACAAGGGCTATGACCCACGTAAACTCCTACGTGCTGGGACTGACGCAATTACTGAATCTATGAAAGAAATGATCGGCTGGATGGGAACTCGTCCAATCGACAACAAAGACTCTAAAGTTGTCTTTGATGAAGCTTCATTAAACGAAGAATAATCAAGTCTATCACTCAAAAAAGCCAGGCTTTCACTGCCTGGCTTTTTAATATTAATGGCTTATTTAAAATGGAAGAAGTAGGTCTTGGCTTTTCCTGATCCATCTGGGAGCTCGTCGACCTCTTCACCATCGAGCTTGGATTCAAGGACCATATCTTCAGCATCGCCATCGAGGACGATATCAAATTGGTAAGTTGGGAGGTCTGTGCCTTCTACTTTCTTAGCAATCAAAGTCTTAGCTTCTTCTTCGGAGACTTGTTGGATGAAGTGGTCATCTTGGCTTTCGTCTTCGAAGTAGATCCGGGTATAGAGAGGGTAGGAAACCCCACTGGCGTGGACAAAGGCGAAAATATGAGGAGATTGGGAGAATTCGGGATAGTCTTTTTCTAGGATAGCCCCAGGTTTGAAGGTTCTGAAGCTGTATGCTCCACTTTCATCGGTAATGGTTCGCCCAAAGCCTACAAAGCTCGGATCATAGCCTTCCCGGTCCTTAAAGGCGGGGTGGTTGAAGACCCCTTCGGAATTAGCCTGCCAAATTTCAACAAGGACGTTAAATAGAGGCTTACCGTCTGAGCCGAAGAGATTTCCCTGGACGATAATTTCTTGGCCTTGACCACCGTCTTCGACGAGGTCATTAGTGATATGGTCATTGGCTTCATCAGCCACCAGTCCTAGACTGGCATAGGGCCCCACTGTTTGTTGGGGCGTTCGGATGGGGTCGAGGTGTTCTTGGTCTACCTTAGTCATCGATTAAGTCCACTCCTTTATCTTTGAGATCTTGGCGTTCTTCGTCACTGAGTTGGTGGCGGTTAGGCATGGTTGGGGAAGCACTTGAGCCGCGGAGTACCATGTCGAATTGGTAGCCTAGGGCCCAGTCTGGTTCGGTGAAGTCGTGATTATAAGTTGCCACAACGCGCTTGCGCTCGTCTTCATCGAGATCGAGGTAGATCCCTTCGTCATAGTCTAGGAGAGGGTCCCCTTCGAAGTATAGTTGGGTCACTAAACGGTCGGCGAGGGCAGGTCCCATCACTGAGAAGTGGATATGGGCAGGTCGCCATTGGTTGATATCGGGTTTCCAGGCATAGTTACCAGGTTTGATGGTGGTAAATTCGTAGTTGCCCTCTTCATCTGTGTAGGTCCAACCGCTCCCGATAAAGTTCGGATCGAGGGGGGCATCCCAAGAGTCTAACTTATGGATATAGCGGCCCGCTGCATTGGCTTGCCAAATTTCGATAAAGGCTTTAGGAACAGGCTTTCCATTCTCATCGAGGACGCGACCCTTGACAATAATGCGTTGGCCAATGGCTTCGTCGCCAGTGCCAGCATTTTTGGTGAGGTCATCATTTTTACCATACTTATCAACGAGGGCGGGGCCAGGACCCGGCTCAAAGAGAGGGAAGAAGGATTTGAATTCTGCTTCATCCATTTCGTGGCCGTGTTCTTTAATGTGTTCCCAGGCTTGGGCGTTCTTCAGGCTTTTGTTAGTCATCTAAGACGTCCTTTCTTTTGTGGGCTTTAAGGTTAAATTAAAGGGTTGTCTGTATCCTAGCACAGCTCAAAATAAACATGCAAATAAAAACAATCATGCAAATATCGTTATTTTTTCTGCTGCTAGAGGAAAGTTTGTTTTTAAGCAAAAAGTCCTTTAAACTGGGCTTTATAGCCTGGGCTGATTATCAGCCAAAGCTTGCTTCAACGATCGCTGCAAACAATATTGTATTGGAAGAGATGGTCGGGTGGACAGGGAGGACGCCATCAGGCATAATAGATCTTGATTGAAGGAGGCGTTTGCTATGAAGATTATCTTATCCCCAGCCAAAGAGCAGGATCTTTCTCACCCTCTAACCGAGGAGTGGGATCTGTCCGCTAAGAGTCAACAAATCGTTGACCAGGTGAAAAGCCTGGAAGGGGGCGAGCTCCAAAAAGCTCTTAAACTGTCGGACAAGCAAGTTGGTCCGGTTCAGGAGATGATAGCAGCTTTTGACCAGAAGACGACTTATCCAGCCATCCAGCTCTATCATGGACTAGCTTTCCGGCAATTTGACTTGGAGAATTTGACCGCCAGCCAGGAGGATTATCTCGCAGACCATGTCGTGGTTCTTTCCGCTTTGTATGGTCCTATTAGCGCTTTTACTCCGATCAAGGCCTATCGTTTGGACTTTACCATGCCCTTGCGGATCGATGGTCAGTCCTTGCGCCAATATTGGAAGGGGAGTTTCGACCAGGCCTTCCAACCAGGCGAAGTGGTGGTTAATCTCGCGAGTCAAGAATATGCCAGCATGCTCCAAGTTGATCGTTATGACTGGCTTGAGGTCGAATTCTGCCAATATCGCCAGGGCAAATTGAAGAAGGCTCCGTCTGCTACCGCCAAGAAATTACGGGGCAAGATGGCTAATGCCTTGGTCCACGACCAGGCAGAAAGTATCGAAGCACTTAAGACTTTTCAAGCGGAGGGCTTTACTTATGCCCCGTCAGCTTCTAAAGAAGGGCTTTTAGTCTTTATCCAAGACGAGGAGGATCAGACCTGATGAACTATCAGAATCCCTACCGGAAGAAAGTCAAGAACAGCCACCTTTTGTTGGTTTCCTGCCAGGTCTGCAAGGCCGATTTAGCGATTTACTATAAGGTAGGGCGGGGTAATCTGATCAAACTCCAGGTCCACCGCATCCACTCGGCTAACTTCCCCCTCAAGCCTCTAGCTAAAGCCTTGAACTGTCCGGAATGTGGCCAACAAGTCGCTTCCTTAGCAGATTACAAGGGGAAGCCCTGCTACTTTCTCTTCAGGTCTTTAACCACTAGCCGTCGCATCTCCAGCCATGACCTGGCTTAAGTATTCTTAATTACTCAAAATAGATTAAAAAGGACTGAGCAATTTGTCTTAGTCCTTTTTACTTGTGATTCAATTTTCAAATTGTTATTCTTTTATTCTATTTCCTTACAAAATACTGACAAATCAAACTTTTATCCTGTCAAATATTTCTCTAAAAAAGAAAATTATGGTAGACATGAATAGGGTATCAGGCATAAAATAGTTAAGTGATGAACATGTAACTGAGAATTAGAATCAATGAGAGGCGCATATGTATTTAGCCATGTTAACAAAAGGAGAGACAGGAACGATCGCTCGTCTAGTCGGTTCCAAGCAAATTGTGAAACGTTTAACGGACCTGGGCTTCGTACCCGGAGCTGAAATTACGGTACGAAACGAACTAGCGGGGGATTTGATTGTGGACTTGAAAGGGACTCGCCTGGCCTTGAATCGCTCTATGGCCATGCATATCCTGCTTCGCTAAAAGGAGAGAAAGTAAGAGATGAAAACCTTAGACCAAGTAACATTGGGAGAAAGTGTTCGGGTGAAGGGCGTCCATTCTGAAGGGATCTTAAGGCGACGCCTCCGGGATATGGGACTGACCAAGGGGGCCCAAGTGACCCTGCGGAAGTTGGCACCCCTTGGCGACCCTATGGAATTGACCGTTCGGGGCTATGAGTTGAGTTTGCGGAAGAAAGATGCCGCATGTGTTGAAGTGGAATAAGGAGTGAATGATGACGGTTAAATTGGCATTGGCCGGTAATCCGAATACCGGCAAGACAACCCTTTTTAATGCATTGACAGGATCGAATCAGAGAGTGGGCAACTGGCCGGGAGTAACGGTCGAGAAGAAAGGCGGAGCGCTCAAGGCCGATAGCTCGGTCTGGTTAGAGGACTTGCCGGGGATTTACTCCCTGTCTCCCTATACTTCGGAAGAGTTGATTTCTAGAAATTATATCTTGGAGGAAGACCCTGACCTGATCTTAAATATTGTGGATGCTTCCAGTCTTGAACGCAACCTCTACCTCACCACCCAATTGACAGAAGTAGGGATTCCGGTTGTCGTGGCCCTCAACATGATGGATATTGCGGAGAAACGTGGCATCCAAATTGATAGTCAGCGTCTCAGTGAGGCATTGGGCTGTTCGGTAGCCCCTATCTCGGCCCTTAAATGGACCGGGGTCGCTAAATTGACGGAAGCAGCAATTGTCCGCGCTGAAGAAAAGCTTCCTTACCAGCCCCCTAAAAAATATCCCCACCGGGTCGAGAAGGTGATTGGTGAGATTGCTGAGATTATAGACGGACAGGTGCCGGCTGACCGCCTGCGCTGGTATGCGATCAAGACTTTTGAACGCGATACAGAAGTGGTCGAAGGACTTGACCTATCCGATGACCAAGCCAAGTCAATCGAAGCGCTTATCGACCAGCTGGAGAACGCCTATGATGACGATTCAGAAGGGATTATGGCAACGAGCCGCTATGAATGGATTAGCCAGATGATTGCCGACTGTGTCCAAGAAGAAAGCCAAGAGGAGTTGAGCTTGACTGACCGAGTGGATGCCATCGTCACCAACCGCTTCCTGGCCTTGCCCATTTTTGCGGGTGTGATGTATTTGGTTTATTATCTGGCCGTTTCAACGATCGGTAAGCAAGGGACAGACTGGGTCAATGACCAGGTCTTCGGCGAATTTGTCCCTGAACACCTGGGCGGGCTCTTGGCGAGTCTAGGCGTGTCGGACTGGCTACAAGCCTTGATTATGGACGGGATTGTGGCTGGTGTGGGGGCTGTCCTAGGCTTCTTACCGCAGATGATGGTGCTCTTTATCTGCCTAGCCTTCTTGGAAGACTGCGGGTATATGGCCCGGATTGCCTTTGTCCTCGACCGGATCTTCCGTAAGTTCGGCTTATCTGGGAAGTCTTTCATTCCCATCTTAGTTTCGACCGGTTGCGGGGTTCCGGGCATCATGGCGGCGCGTACCATTGAAAATGACAATGACCGCCGCTTGACCATTATGACGACGACCTTTATCCCTTGTGGAGCTAAGTTACCGATTATTGCTTTGATTACGGGGGCCTTCTTCCCCCATGCCGACTGGGTGGCCCTATCGACTTATTTTATGGGGATTGGCGCCATCGTTCTCTCAGGGATTATGCTCAAAAAGACCCGCTGGTTTGCGGGGGATCCGGCACCCTTTGTTATTGAACTGCCAAGCTACCACCTGCCGAGCTTAAGCGGGGTCTTGCGGACAGTTTTTGAACGGACCAAAGCCTTTGTCAAAAAAGCCGGCACTATCGTCCTCTTGTCAACTGTGATGATTTGGGCCCTGCAGACTTTCGACTGGCAGCTGAACTTGGTGGAAACAGGAGACTCTATCCTGGCGAGTTTGGGCCGTGTCTTAGCACCTCTCTTTGCGCCCTTAGGCTGGGGTGATTGGCGGGCTGCTGTGGCTTCAGTAACTGGTCTTTTAGCCAAAGAAAACTTGGTAGGGACTTTCGGCATTCTCTTTGGCTATGCGGAAGCTGCTGAAGATGGGGCAGAGTTCTGGCCCCAACTGTCCCAGGCCTTTACACCGATTGCTGGTTATTCACTGATGACCTTCAACTTGCTCTGCGTGCCTTGTATGGCAGCTGTGGGGGCCCTACGTCGGGAGATGATGGACGATAAAATGACTCTTTTTGCGGTGATTTACCAGTGCCTCCTAGCCTACGGTGTTTCGCTGATGATCTACCAGTTCGGGACTTGGTGGACAACCGGTCACTTTGACGTTTGGACAGCCATGGCTTGCCTGACTTTAGCAGGTATGGTGTACATGGTCTTCTTCAAGCGTCCATACCAAGCCAAGCCTGCCTTGGCTCATTTAAGGAGGGTTTAATATGGGAGATATTTTAGTCTTGCTGATCCTTATTCCGATCATATTCTATGCTGGACGCACCGTCTATCAAGAATTTCACGGCCAAGGTCCCTGTGCCGCCTGCGCCTTTAAGCGAGAAGGTTGCGCCGGCTCCTGCAAGCCTGTCAAAAAGGCCAAAGTAAAGGGTCAAAGCTCCTACTATTACAAGTTAAAATAGCTGAAGCTACAGACCTAAAATAAGTGAAGGAAGTACTTATATCTATCATTTGAGCTTTATAGTTACAGAAGCATAAAAAATGCCAAGTCATTTAATCGACTTGGCATTTTTGTTTTAAGCTGGGCTTTGGCGACCTTGCCAATAGGCGTAGAGAGTGCAGGCGAGTGCACAGAGTAGGGAAGGCAGGAACCATTCCAAACCGTATTGGCTAAGGGGAAGCTGGCTGATAAAGTTTAAGATCGGCTCTAGCTTCAAGGTCTCGAAGTAACGGCCTAAGATGGCTAGGGCTTGGACTAAACCAATCAAGCCTGCACCGATGACCGCTCCAGTATAAGTGGCATTGTACTTAATGTGACGGTCGAAGAGTGAGAAGATGATCAGGACCATCACGATCGGATAGATCAGGGTCAATACAAAGCTGGCAAAGTCAATAATTCGTGTTGTTCCTACTAAAGAAATCACGAATTCAATAGCCACACAGGTCAGTGTCACTGCCTGGTAGGTCCAGCGTCCCTTGGATTGGCCCACGAAGAAGCTGGCACAGGCGGAGGTGATCCCCACGGCCGTAGTTAAGCAGGCCAGAGTCACGCAGACCCCCATGATGAGATTGCCATAGGGGCCGAGAATTTGCGCTACAGTCCCGGTGAAAACGACGGTCCGGTCATCCGCTATGGTAAAGAGGCTAGAGACCGTTGAGCCTGCGTAAGTGAGCGACAAGTAGACGACCGCTAAGAGGGCAAAGGCGACGATCCCAACTAGGACACCGGCCTTCATTTGAGTCTTCTTATCTGTATAGCCCCGCTGCTTCAGTTCAGACATGACCACGCTGGCAAGAATCGAAGCGGCTAGAGCATCCATGGTCTGGTAACCCTCCCTAAAGCCATAAGCGAAGGTATGGTCGATTTGACTGGCTTGGGGGGCGCCCACAGGATTAATAATCGCTGAGATGACGAGAACCGTTAGAATGATAATAATAGCTGGTGTCAGGTACTTCCCAATATTGTTGATCACCTTACTTGGATTGAGGGCTAAATAGGCCGTCAAGGAAAAGAAGATCAAAGAAGTGATCCAAATTGGGGCGTCGGGCCAAAGCGATTGGACGAAGACCTCATGCGTTGTGGCCCCGGTCCGCGGTACGGAGAAGAGGGGGCCAATCAGAACTACTGAGATCCCAGCAAGGATAATTCCAAATTTAGGATGGACTCGCCGTCCTAAATCATCCGCCCGTCCCCCCAGGGCTATAGTCACGAGGACCCCCAGGATGGGGAAGAGAGGGTCTGACATCAGAAAACCAAAGGCAGCATTTAACCAATTCTCGCCGCCCAGAACGCCTAGATATGGCGGGAAAATCAAATTTCCAGCGCCAAAGAAGATGGCAAAGAGGGCGAAACCAATAATAATAATGTCTTTTGTTTTTATATTCATTATAACAATCTTTCTATTTATGATGGTACCTATGATAACACAAAAAATTAACGAATGAGAGAGTTTTACCAAATTTATTTAGAAAATTTCCACAAATGATCAGTTTTGCTTATTTATTGTTTCAATTGTCCTTACAAATCGACAGTGATTGCTTTGCTGTTTGACTGACCGAATTATGGAAAAATTCGAACAAAACATGAGCCCTGAACGCCTAAAGAGATCTGAGATTAGATCCCTTTAGGTGTTTCAGGGCTTTAAAATATCATTGAGAACCTACAAGAGGCTTTGGATATGTTGGCCGAGTTTTTTGAGGGAATGGCTGGGCTCGTAGCGGGCGACGACTTGGCCATTGCGGTCAACCAGGAATTTGGTGAAATTCCACTTGATATCTGGATTCTGCTGGTAGTTCTTATCCTGAACTTTGAGCATAGCGGCGAGGGCCAAGCCCTTAGCTGACTTACCGAAACCATGGAAAGCTTGCTGGCTCTTAAGATAGCGATAGAGGTCTAATTGGTCGGGACCATTGACTTTAGCCTTCTTCATTTGAGGGAATTCGGTTTGGTAGTTTAACTGGCAGAATTCTTGGATATCCTGGTCAGATCCGGGCGCCTGGTCTTTAAATTGATTGCAGGGGATATCGATGATCTCTAAGCCCTGGTCGTGATAGTTGTCATAGAGCGCTTGAAGGTCTTTATACTGACCAGTGAAACCACAACGGGTGGCTGTGTTGACGATTAAGAGGACCTTGCCTTTGAGCTCTGCTAGGTCTAAGGTAGTCCCATCTGGACGCTCGACAGAATAATCATAAATGGTCATAGCTTTAATTCCTCCTCACTTATATTATAGAGCACTTGCTGGCTTTATAAAATGATTCGCTCATGATTTTAAAAACCGAATTTCTCATCTTCCTTGCGCAGAATTTCTTGGTAGGTCTCGGCTAGGACCATGGTTTCATCCACCAGGTCCTTGATGCGGAAGAGGACGTCATCATTGTGGATCTCGTCGATACCGAAGTCGCGATCGTTGAGATAAACATAGCGGGGAGTCACATTAGCCTTCATATAATTGAGGATGGGCTTCAATTGGAGCTCTGGAATGAGGTAGTGGCGGTTAGAGCCAGAAGAGGCGATGATGCCCACTGTTTTATGTTCCAAGCCTTTTTGGGGGAGGAGGTCAAAGACATTCTTCAGGCTGGCAGGGATGGAGGCTTGGAAGATGGGAGTGCCGATGAAGAGCACATCGGCGTCCATGACAGACCGGGCGACAGTTTTAGTATCCCCCTTGTAGTCTAGGAAATTACGCCCATCCGCGAAGACCATGTCCAGTTCCTTGAGGTTGAGATAGTTTAGCTTGTGGTCGCCGTAATGGTCTTGGAGTTCTTGGTAGAGGGCTTTAGTGGCAATTTCTGTTTTGCGGCCCACATTGGAGCCGGAGAGTACGAGTATATTCATGCTTTATCCTTTCTATTGGCGGGTATATTTCTTGACGGTAGGGATGACTTTCTCACCTAGGAGGTCGATCATGCGGCGGATATCATCCATGGGAATGCCGCCAAAGTCGATTTGAGCGGTATAGCGTTGGTTGTTGAAGAGCTCATGCTGGTAGAGGATTTTATCAATAATAAGCTCAGGGTCGCCCACATTGAGGGAGTCTCGGTAGTCCTTAGCCTGGGCAAAGAGCCGCTTGTCAAAGCCAGTGCCATTAGCCTTGCGCATGCCTTCGTCCAAGTGTTTGTAGTAGTTTTTGAAGGCGGTGTTCTGGTCTTCGTGGATGTACATGAGGCCAGAAGTGGTCACAGGCATAGCCTCTGCATCAAAGTCTTTTTCATGGAGGACGGACCGGTAAATATCAATGGAATGTTTGAAGTATTCGGAAGATCCACCAAGGGTCGTAATGTACATAGGGACCCCTTTAAGGCCGGCTTTGATAGCGGAGTCTGCGGGGCCACCAACTGCCCGCCAGATGGGGAGGCCTTCTTTAGACCGGGGGAGGACCCGGGCTTTATCCAGGCTAGGGCGGAATTGTCCGGACCAGGTGACCTCTTCTTCTTCGTTAATCTGGAGGAGGAGGTCTAATTTTTCTTCGTAGAGGGCTTCATAATCTTTGAAGTCATAGCCCAAGAGTTCAAAGAGCCCGATGCGTGAGGCCCGGCCTGCGACAATTTCCATCCGACCACCGGACAGTAAGTCAATGGTCGCCGCATTCTCATAGACGCGGACGGGGTCGGAGGTGGAAATAATGGTCGCAGCGGAAGCAATGCCAATCGTGTCCGTTGCTTGGGCGATGGCAGAGAGGATGATCATATGGGCCTGGGAGATGAAGTATTCTTGGTGGGATTCGCCTAGGTGGAAGATGTCTACCCCGGCATCTTCAGCTAACTGGGCCATTTCAATGAATTGTTGGAGCCGGTTTTCGGGACTGACCCAGTCTCCTGTATGGGGGTTGGGCATATAGTCACCTAGGCTGTAGAGGCCAAATTCAAGGCCCTGGCTGCGGTCAATTTGTGGGATAATATGTGGATTGTTTGTCATTTTTATGCTCCTTTTTGCGTGTATTTTTTCACAACGGGTAGGACCTTCTCAGCGAAGAGGTCCAGAGTCTGTCTGATACTGTCCATACTTTGGCCGCCAAAATCAATCTCACCATTGAAACGTTGCTGGCCAAAGAGCTCGTATTGCATGAGTAATTTATCGATAATAAGCTGGGGCTCTCCGACCGTCGTGATGCTCTTAACCGACTGGCCCTGGGCAAAGGCCCGCTTGGAGAAGGGCTGGCCGTTGGTTTTCCTGAAACCAGCGTCCAAGTGGGGCCAGAAGTCGCGGTAGGCCTGGTCTGTGCTTTCGCGCAGGAAGAGAAAGCCGCCTGTTTGCACAGGGAGTTTGCTTGGGTCATGACCGTATTCCTCGGCGGCATCACGGAAGACCTGAATCCGCCGCGCATAGGTCTGGGCTGCTCCAGCCAGATGGGCTTGGTAGATCGGCATGCCTAACTTGCCGGCTTCATAGGCTGAAGCATCTGAATTCCCGATGGCCCGGTAGATGGGTAGGCTGTCCGCTGCAAAAGCTTCGGGCAGGATGGCCTGGTCCCTAAGTTCAGGTCGGAAGTCGCCAGACCAAGTGATCCGATCCTTATGCCTTAGTTCCCAGAGCAGGCGGATTTTCTCTTCGAAGAGGGCGTCATAGTCCTTGTAGTCAAAGCCAAAAAGATCGAAGGAGCCCACGCGAGAAGCGCGGCCAGCGACAATTTCCATCCGCCCCTTAGAGATGAGGTCAATGGTCGCTGCATCTTCGTAGACCCGGACAGGATCGAGGACCGAGAGGGTAGTGACGGCTGAGCCAATCTTGATGGAATTTGTTTCCCTAGCAATGGCTGATAGGATAATGAAATTGGATTGGGAGACGAAATAATCTTGGTGGGATTCTCCGACCTGGAAGGCATCGAAGCCTGCATCTTCAGCTAATTTGGCGAGTTGAATCATTTCTTCTAGCCGTTCAGCTGCGCTTAGCTTCTTTCCGCTAATTGGATGAGGCAGGTGGTCACCTAGACTATAGAGGCCAAATTCGAGGCCTGCTTGCTTGGTCATCTGTATGCTCCTTTCGCTAAATATTCACTATCATTATAGAGGAATTTATTTCGAAAGTGAAACAAATAGTTTTGGCCGGAAAGATTAGGGGATTGGCAAAGCTTTTGTTATAATAAAGAAAACGCTTAAAGGAGTGGTAAATAATGGATGCAACTGAAATTCTAAGAATACTCGAGGAGGATATGGGTGTTGGGATCTTTGCTACCGTCGATGCTGAGGGGAAACCGCACGCACGGCCCATCCATATTGGCTTAGCTAATGACAAAGGGATATTCTTCATGACTAGTCCCAAGACTAAGTTTTACGAGCAGTTATCGGCCAATCCCAACCTAGCTATCGCGGCCTTCCAGACCGATGATTACCTGGTTCAAAGTATCCGGATTGAAGGCAAGGCTCGAGAAATAGGACGAGATAAATTGGCAGAAGTCTTATCCAATAATCCTTTCGTTGACCAGGTTTATCCTGATCAAACCGACCGCGATGATATCCAAGTCTTCCAGGTCTATGAGGGCCAAGGTTTCTATCATAGCCTGAGCCAAGGACACAAGTATGTCTTTGAACTTCCTGGCGATGGACCTGCCAGAGACCTCTAGGAGGTGGAGACAATGACCTCTTCCAACAAAAGGAGCTTGCAGGCCTGGCAGAGCTGGGCCATCGTCCTGGGAGTCAGCGCAGGGATTTACTTCTTTCCCTGGCGGCCTGGTGATTTAAGGCCAGAAGCCCTGCATATGCTAGCTATCTTTGTGGGGACTATCTTGGGGATCATCCTCAAGCCCCTCCCCATGGGGGCTGTGGCTATGATTGGCTTGGCAGCGACTCTTGTGACAGATACGGTGCCGAGTGCAGAGGCTTTTTCCGGTTTTTCATCTAAGAGTGTCTGGTTGGTGGTCATGGCTTTCTTTATCTCTAAGGCCATCATTAAGTCAGGGCTGGGCCAGCGGATGGCTTACCGCTTTATTCAAGTTTTTGGGAAAACAACCCTGGGCTTGACCTATGCCCTCTTAGCTGTAGACTTGGTGCTCGGTTCAGCCACACCGTCCTCTACAGCGCGAGCAGGCGGTGTCATGGCACCGATAGCCCAGGCATTGGCCCGGTCTTATGACTCTTACCCCCATGAGGCTTCTCGCAAGCGGATTGGAGCCTATCTGATGAATTGCCTCTACCACGGTGATTCGATAGTAGCCATCTTCTTCCTGACGGCTGGCGCGACTAAGCCACTGGCCCAGGCCATTGCGGCTGACTTCGGGATTGAAATTACTTGGATGAATTGGTTCTTGGGAGCTCTGGTTCCCGGCGCTATTTCGCTTCTAATTGTTCCCTTGGCTTTTTTACTCTTATCACCACCGGAACTTCGGGCTACTCCCCAGGCTGCTCAAATGGCCCAGGAGGAATTGGAAGCCCAGGGGCCCCTATCCAGGGATGAGAAGTGGACAGGAACGATTTTTGTCCTAGCTTTAGTGCTCTGGGTAACGGGATCCTGGCACTTCTTGGATGCAACTTCAACGGCTGTATTAGCTGTGGCCTTCTTACTCCTCGCAGGGGTTCTATCCTGGCAGGACATCTTAGGGGAGACGGGAGCCTGGAATACCTTGTCCTGGTTTGCTGTCCTGATGATGATGGCCGAGCAGTTGAATAGTCAAGGCTTTATTCCTTGGTTCAGTGAGCGTGTGGCAGGAGCCCTTGCTGGCTATTCCTGGCAGTGGGTCTTTGTAGCCCTCTGTCTCTTGTACTTTTACAGCCACTACTTCTTTGCCAGCTTGATTGCCCATGTGACCGCCATGTATCCGGCTTTCTTAGCCGTGGCCCTGGCTGCCGGAGCGCCTCCCCTTTATGCTGCCTTGATGCTAGCCTATGTAACGAATATTTGTGCCTCGACCACCCACTATGCCAGTGGTCCGGCTTCGATCATCTTTGCAACTGGCTATGTGACCCAGGGCGAGTGGTGGCGCAACGGAGCCGTGATGGGGGTTATTTACCACCTCATTTGGCTAGGTATCGGGAGCCTATGCTTTAGCTTGATGGGCTGGCTTTAGTAAGTTGAAGCTTGAATGATTTAATAAGGAGGATACTGATGACACTTGACGACTATAAATTAACGGGGCAAGAGATTCATTTGGCCGATTATCCTTGCCATGTTTTATCAAAAGAAGATGATGAGAAGCTTAAGGACAGTCTTTATGAGGACCTGGTGCCTGACCTTGTGGACTGGCACAACCGGTTGACAGCCGAAGGGACGCGCGGCGTTCTGATTGTCCTCCAAGCCCTGGATGCAGCAGGCAAGGATGAGATTATTCGCTATATCTTCTCAACGCTACAGCCCCAGGCCCTCAAGGTGACTTCCTTCCAGAAGCCATCCGATAACGAGAAAGCCCACGACTATCTCTGGCGGATGCATGAGGGCCTACCTGCGCGGGGGGAGATTGCCATTCTCAACCGGTCCTATTATGAAGATATTATTGCCCCTCAGATCCACCAATCCTTAGATTCCGAGGAGCAACCGGAAGAAATTAAGGCTGACCCTGAGCTGATCAACAAGCGCTATGAACAGATCAAGGGCTTTGAAGATTATCTGACAGCTAACGGCTTTCCTGTTCTAAAACTCTTCTTTAATATGTCCAAGGATACCCAACGCGATCGCTTGTTGGAGCGAATTGAGAATCCTAAGAAGAATTATGAATTTTCACTTTCCGATATTGAAGACCGCAAGCAGTGGGATCACTACCAGGAAGTCTTTGAAGGCATGCTCAACCATACGGCAACGGAAACGGCCCCTTGGTATGTGCTGCCCGCTGACAATCCCTGGCTCTCGCGCCAAATAGCCACCCAGGCCCTGATCGAAATCTTAGCCCAATTGGATCCCCAATATCCAGAATTTTCAGAGGAGGAGCGGGCAGAAATCAAGAAAGTAGCGGACCAACTCCGTCAAGGCGAAATTTAAAGCAAGTACAAATTTTGTATTTTTCAGAAAGGAAATTATGGAAACAGTTACATCTACTTTGACTTAGGGATAAGGCCTGGTAAAAGTTAAGAAAATTTAAACGTAATTGATTTTTAAAATCCATGAAAAGCCAATAATAAGACCTTCATCTTTGAAATGGGGGTCTTATTTTGTTAGGGTGGAATTATGACTGTTACTAGAAAAATCAAAAACAGGGAGGAGAACGAATGAGTTCAGTAAAAATTCGCAATCTCACAAAAATTTATGGAACGCGCGGCCAAATCGACCGGGCGAAAAAGATGCTTAATGAAGGAAAAACTAAGGAAGAAATTGTTAAAGCAACCGGTGCAACGGTTGGGGTCGACAATGCTTCCATGGATATCCATGAGGGGGAAACCTTCGTTATCATGGGACTTTCTGGTTCAGGGAAGTCTACTCTCTTACGGATGATCAACCGTTTGATCGAACCAACTTCAGGTTCCGTTGAAATCGATGGGGACGATTTGACAAAAATTTCAGCAGAAGAATTGCGCGAAGTACGCCGTAAGAAGGTCAGCATGGTCTTCCAGAACTTCGCTCTCTTCCCTCATATGACCCTCCAAGAAAATACCGAATACGGCTTGGCCGTCCAAGGGGTCGACAAGGAAGAACGCCGCAAGGTTGCTGAAAAAGCTTTAGCCAATGCTGGCTTAGCGGAATATAAGGACCAGTATCCTGACCAATTATCTGGTGGGATGCAACAGCGGGTTGGTTTAGCCCGGGCCCTGGCTAATGATCCTGAAATTCTCTTGATGGATGAGGCCTTCTCAGCCTTGGACCCGCTCATTCGTCGTGACATGCAAGATGAACTCGTTGACCTCCAAGAACGGGTGAATAAGACCATTATCTTCATCACCCACGACTTGGATGAAGCCCTCCGTATCGGGGACCGGATCGCCTTAATGCGGAATGGTGAAGTCGTTCAAGTCGGCACCGGTGAAGAGATCTTAACGAACCCAGCCAATGACTATGTGGAACGCTTCGTTGAAAGCGTGGACCGTTCCAAGGTTATTACTGCTGAGAATGCCATGAAACGTCCTGAATTTGTGATTAATATGGACCGCGAAGGCTTGCGTGTGGCCCTCAGACGGATGCAAGAGGAAGAGATTTCACAAATTATGGTTCGGGATGATTCCCAACGCTTGCGTGGTTACATCCACGATGGGGAAGCCTTAGCCTATATCCGTAAGCAAAACCAAGCAGGCAAAGACCTGAACCTAGAAGATATCCTGCATACTGACGTGCCTGTCATTGCGCCGGATGCCACCATTAATGAAACCTTCGATGCCTTGCAAGGGGCGTCGCTACCGGTATCGGTTGTCGATGAGAATGGCCGTTGGTTAGGGATTATTAACCGCCGGATGATTATCGATATTCTCTCATCAAGTGACTATGAAGGAGGTCCAGTAGATGAATAAACTTGCCTTATTTCCCTTAGACCAACTCCCAGTGGCCGATTGGGTGGAAGGAGCGACTGAGTGGATTACTAATACCTTTAGTGGTCTCTTCGATGTCCTCCAATCCCTTGGTTCCACTGTGATGGACGGCTTAACCGGCCTCTTGATGATGATTCCACCAGCTATCTTCATCATTGCCCTAGCTGTTCTAGCTTACTTTATCTCCCATAAGAGCTGGTCGCTGCCAAGCTTTGTTTTGATTGGTTTAGGTTACATCCTCAACCAAGGGCTCTGGTCTGACCTAATGAACACGGTCACCTTGGTCCTTGTGTCCAGTCTGGTCTCAGTGGTGATTGGGGTACCTCTGGGGATTCTTGCTTCTAAGTATGATCCCGTGCAAAAGGTCCTCAAACCTATTCTTGACTTCATGCAGACCATGCCAGCCTTCGTTTACCTCATCCCAGCTGTTGCTTTCTTTGGGATTGGGACGGTGCCAGGCGTCTTCGCCTCAGTCATCTTCGCCCTCCCACCAACTGTTCGGATGACCAACTTAGGGATCCGTCAAGTGCCTGAAGACTTGGATGAGGCAGCTGAAGCTTTCGGTTCGACCCCTTCACAAAAACTTTTCCAAGTGGAGTTACCGATTGCTAAATCAACCATTATGGCAGGGGTTAACCAAACCGTAATGCTAGCCCTCTCTATGGTGGTAACGGGTTCCATGATCGGGGCACCTGGTCTCGGCCGGATCGTCCTATCTTCCTTACAGAGAGCCCAAGTTGGGACAGGCTTCGTGGCCGGTCTCGGGATTGTTATCCTGGCGATCATTATCGACCGCTTGACCCTCTTTGCAACTGAAGATAAGCGTAAATAAGAATAGGAGGCAGATACGATTATGAAGAAAATTATACTTGGCATCGTGGCTGTCCTAGGTCTGGTACTTAGCTTGGGCAGTCCAGGCGCCTTCCGGTCTTCAATCTTCTCTGGAGGCGGAAGTTCAAATGGCGAATCCATTACCCTCTCTTATGTTGAGTGGGATACGGAAGTGGCTTCAACTAATGTGGTTGCTGAAGTCCTCCGCCGGGAAGGCTATGATGTCACAATTACACCTCTTGATAATGCCATCATGTGGAGTGCTGTGGCGACAGGTGAGGCTGACGGGATGGTCGGAGCATGGCTTCCCCAAACCCATGGCCCACAATTTGAACAGTATGGCGACCAAATGGAAGACTTAGGCCCTAACCTCGAAGGGGCTAAAATCGGTATGGTTGTTCCTGAATATATGGATGTGAATAGCATTGAAGATCTTTCAAACCAAGCAGGTTCTGTGATCACTGGGATTGAACCTGGTGCTGGGGTAGTTGCGGCGACAGAAGATGCTGTGGCTCAATACCCTAACCTATCTGATTGGACCGTTGAGACCTCTTCTTCCGGTGCTATGACCACTGCTTTAGGTCAAGCCATCTCTAACGAAGAAGAAATTGTCGTAACGGGTTGGTCCCCACACTGGAAATTCCAAGCCTATGACTTGAAATATCTAGAAGATCCTAAGGGCGTCTATGGTGGTGAAGAAACTATTAATACCATGGTCCGCCAAGGTTTCAAGGAAGACCATCCACGGGCTTATCAAATTCTCGACCAATTCAATTGGAGCTTGGATGATATGGAAAGCGTCATGTTAGAAATCTCTAACGGTAAGGATCCGCAACAAGCGGCCATTGAATGGATCGACGCCAATCCTGATAAAGTGGAAGAATGGTTAGCAGAATAGAAAGCTTTAGCTATTCTATTAATTGTTTTTTACCGCTTAAGACTAACTGTCTCAAGACCTCTTAGCCTTTAAGAAGGAGTTAAAAAACAAGTCATGATGAAAAAAATACTATTAGCTTTAACCGCCTTAGTCGGCTTAGTCTTCACTTTAGGGAGTGAGGGGGCCTTTAAGTCCTCGCTCTTCGATGGCGAGCTTTTCTCAGATAAAGAAGAAATCGAAATGGTTTATGTCCAATGGGATACGGAGATTGCTTCGACCCATGTGATTGCCAGTGTCTTAGAGGAAGCTGGCTACCAAGTCAAAATGACTTCAGCTGATGTTCCAGTTATGTGGGCTTCCTTAGCTTCTGGCGATGTGGATGGCATGGTGGCGGCTTGGTTGCCACAAACTCATGGTTCTTACTATGATGAGTTTGGCGACCAGATGGAAGACTTGGGCCCTAATCTAAGGGGTGCCAAGATTGGTTTGGTCGTTCCTAGCTATATGTCGGTCTCTAGTATCGCTGACTTGTCATCCGAAGCTAGCTCGACTATAACAGCGATTGAACCTGGGACAGGCGTTGTTATGGCCACTGAAAGAGCATTCGACGCTTATCCTAACTTAGAGCAATGGCAGATGGAAACCGCCTCAACGGGGGCCATGACGACTGCTCTCGGTCAAGCGATTGACCGCGACGAAGAAATTGTCGTTACAGGTTGGTCGCCTCATTGGAAGTTCCAAAGCTATGACCTAAAATACTTGGAAGATCCAGAAGGGGTCTTCGGTGGCGAAGAAACCATCAACACTATGGTTCGCCATGGTCTAAAAGAAGACCACCCACGCGCCTATCAAATCCTCGACCGCTTTGAGTGGGAGATGGAAGATATGGAGAGTGTGATGCTAGATATTGCAGATGGCACTGATCCAGGGCAAGCAGCAGACAAATGGATTGAAGCTAACCGAGACAAGGTCGATAGTTGGTTAGCAGAGTAAAGAACTCCATTCCTTTGTAAAAGAAATGCTTTAAGTGAAGCCTAGGCCTTACTTGGAGGGACTAATGATACAAATAAGAGCCATAGACTGAGTAAAATTTCAGTCTATGGCTCTTTTGTGTTTAGCCTTTAATAAACAGCAATCGGTCCTGCTTCGCTTTCGATGACGCGGATGTTGGCGTCGAATATGTCTTGGAGCTGCTGGGTCTGCATGACATCGCGGGGGGAGCCGAAGCTTGCGATCTGCCCCTTCTTCATGGCGCAGATGAAGTCAACGTAGCGGGCGGCGATATTGATATCATGGAGGACCGTGATGATGGTTCGATCCAGCTGGTTAACCACCTGGCGGAGGTGCATCATCATCTGGATAGAGCTCGCAATATCCAGGTTGTTCAAAGGTTCGTCGAGGAGGACATAGGGGGTCTCTTGGGCTAGAACCATGGCTACATAGGCACGCTGGCGTTGGCCACCAGACAGTTGGTCGAGATAGCGGTCAGCTAGCTTTTCTAGGCTGAGGAAGTGGATATAGTTATCTACAATTTCTAAGTCTTTCTCAGTGAGACGACCCTTGCTGTAGGGGAAGCGGCCAAAAGCCACCAATTGCTTGACTGTTAACCGAGTCATGAAGTGGTTTTCCTGGCGGAGGACAGCAATTTTTTTGGCCAAGTCCTGGCTTTTGCTTTCATCCATGGCTTGGCCTTCCAGGTAGACCCGGCCGCTATCCGCTTGGAGTAAGCGCCCAATCATCATCAGGCAGGTCGACTTGCCTGCACCATTGGGACCAACGAGGGCAGTAAAACTACCCTTAGGAATTTCGAGATCGAGGGGACCGATTTTGACTTCATCGTTATAGGCTTTAGAGAGCCCTTCGAGTCGGATCATAGGGATACTCCTTTCTTATTTCTGAGGAGGACGGTGAGGAAGCTGAGACCACCGAAGACCTCAATGATCACACCTACCACGCCCTGGGCATTGAAGATATGGTACATGAAGAAGTAGGCACCTGTTAAGACAGCAAAGGCGACCGCAATGGCCATCAGGAAGAGATAGCGGTGGTCATAGGTCGGAACTAGCTGGTAGCAGATATTGGCTACCAGGAAGCCAAAGAAGGACAGGGGCCCAATCAAGGCAGTAGAAATGGCCATCAGGATGGCGACAAGGCTTAAAACAAGGATGGCAATCTGCTTGGGATTGAGGCCGAGGTTCTTGGCAACATCCCTTCCTAGGGACATGATATCGAGTTTGGAACTGAGAGCCAGGAGACCGGTGATAGCTAAGAGACAGAGGGGGACGGCCAAGATGAATTGTTCGGCTTCCGCATGGTTAACGGAAGCGAAGAGCCGTGCTTGGAGGATATCGAACTCTGAGGGCGCCAGCATCCGGCGCATGAAACTCGCCAGGGAGTTGAGTCCTGTGCCCAACATCATCCCCACTAAGAGCATAATCTGCATATCCGCGTACTTACCTGTCAGCAGCCAGCGGTAGAGGAGCAGGCTGGCTGATACCATGAGGACCAATTGGATGCAGAAGGCCGTTAGACCCGAGAATTGGACTAGGGATTGGACCCCGAGGAAGAAGACGATCGCGGTTTGAAGAGCTACATAGAGGGCTTCAAAACCAAGCAGGGAAGGGGTAATGATCCGATTTTGGGTCAAGGACTGGAAGGCAACAGTCGCTGTGCCCTGGCAGAGAGCCACGATGACCATGGCGATGAGGGCGGTCAACCGCCTTTGAATGACAGGAAAGAAGGAGGGGGAATCAATAGCTACAGGGTTATTGTAGAAGATGAGCCCCCAGCTGAAAGCAAGACCCAGGCAGAAGATGACCCCAAAGAGGATCCAATAGCGGCGCCGGTCAGCTTCCTTAGTAAAGGCTGGAAAATAATGAGGCTTTAATTTCATGTTTTATGCCTCCTTTGGTAGAGTAATAGGCTAATGAAGACGAAAGAACCCAGGGTCCCCAAGATCACAGAGACGGGCAGCTCGAAGGGAGCGATCAGCCATCGGGAGAGGATGTCACAGGCCATGATCAGGGCCATGCCCATGAGGCTAACCCAGACCAGGTTGGACCGGACATCATCGCCGCGAAATAGGGAAATGGTATTGGGAACGATGAGTCCAAGAAAGGGGAGATAGCCGACGACGCTAGCGACAATGCCGACAGCTAGGGCGACGAGGGCGGTTCCGAGCAAGCTCACCTTTTGGTAGTCGACGCCGAGATTGGTTGCCACGTCGCGACCGAGGCCGGCAATGGTCAACCGGTCAGCAAGGAAGTAGATGGCTAGGGTAACCAGGATAATCAACCAGAGATACTCATAGCGTCCCTGCTGGATCGAGGCAAAGGACCCTGTGAACCAAATTTCTAGGGACTGGGTCATGTTGAAGGCAAGGCCAATAAAGGTTGAAATAGCGGATACAACTGCTCCCAGCATGATCCCGATGAGGGGAACCAAAAGGCCTGACTTCAAGCGGATGTTGCGCATAAAGTAGAAAAAGATGAGGGTGCCCAAAAAGGCTGCCATAATAGCAAAGCCCATCCGCAAGAAAAGGCTCGGTGAGGGAAAGAGCAAATAGCAAAGGATCAGGCCAAGCCCCGCCCATTCAATGGTTCCAGTCGTCGTGGGTTCAACAAAGCGGTTCTGGCTCAAGAGTTGCATGACCAAACCAGACATGGACATGGCCGTTCCGGAAAGCATTAAGGCAAGTGTTCTTGGGAAGCGTGTGATCCAGAGCATCTGCCAGCCCTCTTCATGGGCCTGGATATCATAAGCGCCAGTCCTAAGGGAGAGATAGGCGAGTAAGACGACGAGAAGGCCGAGGCCCAATAAGCCCCAGCGCCCCCTTAAGGCTTGCTGTAATTTAATTTTATAGGATTTTTTTGGCATGGGCTTGCCTCCTTTAGGCGAGAAAATGCTAAAATTTGCTGCTTAGGCAATAATAATTTAGATAACGAAAGAAACCGGCGACCAATTCAACGGAATGATCGTCGGTTTGTCATTGCCCACTCATTCACATTCATCTTAACAGAGAATGAACTGAATGGAAAATATCAGGACCTACTATTTACTCATCGCATCGGCAATGCGGTTGAAGATTTCAGTGAAGGTTTGGATAGATTCATTAGTATAAGTATCTTCTGGGGCGTAGACGATCTTTTGATCCTTAACGGCTGTCGTATTGGTCAAGGCTTTAGCGTTTTCGAGCACATCTTTGGCTGGCTGAGATTTTTCACCAGGCTTAGAAATGGCTGCATCGCGGTCGAGGACCATGAGCCAGTCAGGGTTGCTTTCGGCAATGGCTTCTACGGAAACATCGTCCCCCTTGTGGTCAGAAGATTCATTAGCCACTTCTAGGGCAGGTTTCCAATTGAAGATATCGTAGAGTGGGCCCCATACCCGGCCAAAGTGTGGCGCTGAGAAACCAAGTTCGCCACCTGAAACCACCAAGGCCATTACTTTGTCTTCGCCATTGTAGGCTTCTTTAGCCCGCTTGATGGAGGCATCCAAAGCTTCGACGTCCTTCTTAGCTTCGTCTTCTTTGTCGAAGATCTTACCCAAGGCCAGGCTCGAATTCTTCAGGCCATCCACTAAGTCTTGGCCAGGGTGCTCGCTGTCTTCGCTCACGTTAATGTCTAAGTTAATCACGGTAGCTTCAGGCACTAATTTCTTGATGTCATCATAGTAGTCAGCAAAACGTTGGCCCACAATCACGAGGTCAGGTTGTTCAGCGGCAATGATTTCTAGGTTAGGTTCCCGGTGGTTGCCGATGTTTTGTACGGAATCATCCTTAACGAAGGCGGAGCTTCCAGGCATGACATCTTTAGGTACGGCAACAGGTTTAATGCCCCATTCTTCCAAGCTTTGGAAGGTCCGGTTGTCTAAGGCAACGACTTTTTGTGGGTTCTTAGGCACTTCAACCTTACCTGTAGCATCCTGGATTTCAACAGTTTCTGCTTTCACATCAGTCTTGGCACTTGTGCTTTCTTCTGTTTGGCTAGTTGCGCTTTGGCTGCTTTCCGCTTGGTTGGACTGGTTCGATTGACCAGACTCTCCCTGGCTGCAGGCGCCCAGCGCCAACATGGACAAGGAGACGAGGGCGACTTTTAATGCTTTTTCTTTCATATCAATAACCTCTTCTTTGCTATTTTCGAAAATCCCACTCGTAATTGAGAAAGGTTTTCAATTGATATCCTTATTTTAGCAAAGATTTTGTTTAAAAACTATAGAATCCAACAAATGGGAATGAGTCCAATTTAATCTAGCTTCATATGATTTAGAATCTATAAACTATAATCACTTTAAATATCTAGGATTGCTTTTGGATCATGCGTCGATAGCGGTAGACAGAAGGCACCGAAACACCTAAAGCCTTGGCAACTTGGGGGACAGCTCCCTTGATCTTGAAGACCCCCTTGGCTTCCAAGCGGCGCATGATATCGAGCTTGGCTTCCGGTGTTAAGCTAAGATTGGACTGAACTTGATCAGGACCGATAATTTCAGTGATGACATCGTTTACATTTTCGGACAGAATTTCCGTGAAATCATTTGAAAAAGCCTCCTCTTTTTCAGCTAATTGGGAGGTCTTAATGGAGATAGGGAGCTTGAGGCTTTTAATGATATGGTCGGCCAGGTCAAATTGCTTGGAATAATCCATATTGACACAAATCATCCCTTGGAGTTGGTTCTCATCATCCTTGATGAAGAAGGTTGAGCCTTGGAGGACTTTTCCAGCTTTTGTCCGGGTCTTATAATTGACCAGGTAATCGCGCTGGAGGTAGTCTTCCTTTTCCATTAATTCAAGGGCAAACTTGGTGATGGGGGAGTCTTTGCTGCGTCCACTCAACTCGCCGTTGACAATCTCTGCGATATACATACGTTTACCATCATAAATATGGAGCACGACTTCGAATTGGTCGCCAAGGACCTCTCCCAAAAAATGTACCAGGGCAATATAATGCTTGAGTCGATCTTTATCCATTCATGGGCCTCCATTCACAAAGTGCTGTTAGTCATCGATGCTTAAATTTAAATTCATTATAGCGCAAACGAAAAAAATAACAAACTTCCGCTAGAGAATAAGAAAAAAAAAAGCTAGAGATGAGAGAGGGATGGGAAGAAGAATAAATATTTATTATCTGCTGTGAAAGCGTTGACCCTAATAATAATCATTGTTAAAGTTGATAACTGTAATGTGAAAGGACTTGCAGAAAGAAAAATGTAAGCGCTATGAAAAATATAGATACAGAAAGAAGGAAGTAAAAATATGGATTTAATTATTGGAGTGGCTCTCCTGATCCTTGTCTTAGCCTTGTTTACGCTCTTTACCTTCAAAGCTCCTAAAGGCCGTGAAACCATGGGAGCATTTGCGGATGCCTCTTGTGCAACTCTCTTAGTGGAAGCTTTTCTCAATTCCTTTGTGGGGAATATCTTCGATGCCGACTTCTTCAGTGAGGTCGGCATGGCGGCCGGTTCCATGGGTGGGGCCGCCGCAGCCTGTATGATTCCTCTTGCCTTGGGGGCTTCCCCAGTGGCCGCCATGCTCTGTGGGGCAGCTACTTTTGGCTTAGGGATTCTTCCTGGTCTGGTTGCCGGTTACACTTGCTATTGGATCCTTCAATATATTGAGAAGAAATTGCCAGCTGGTCTGGACCTACTCGTGATGATCATTGTGGTAGCTCCTCTAGCACGCTTCATTGCAATCGCCAGCGAGCCGGTTGTCGAAGCGGCCCTCCTCAATATCGGTAAGAGTATTGAAGCTAGCTCCAATGCCGCGCCTGCTATCATGGGGATTATCGTTGGTGGGATCATGGCAGTTGTTTCCAGCTCGCCCATCTCATCTATGGCCCTATCTGCTATGCTCGGTCTGACTGGTCTACCAATGGGTGTAACGACCATGGCCGTCTTTGGCTCAGCCTTCGTTAACTGGATGACCTACCGCGAATTGAAACTCGGGGGTCCGCGTGAAAGCTTGGCTGTCTTCTTAGAAGCCAAGACCCAGGTTGACCTCACCTCAGCCAATCCGCTTCCAGTATATCTGGCTGACTTTATCGGGGGTGGCTTGTGCGGCCTTGTTGTAGCCCTTGCCGGTATGGTGAATGAAGCCTCTTCTACGGCTACACCATTCGCAGGCCTAGCCGTGATGTTTGCCTATAACCCTGCTATGAAGGTTGTTATTATGGCTGTTGCCTGTGCTCTGATTGGCCTAGTGACTGCTTATATTTCAGCGAAATGCTTTAAAAATTATCCTATCAATCGTTTGGATGATCTTAAAGCAGAAGCAGACTCAGAGGAAGCAGACGGTGTTTCTTCAGACGCTTACTATGCCCACCAAGCAAGCTAATAAAAAATGTTTTTATAAATTGTGTTAGTGAGCAACCATTAAGCTTTTGCTCAAAAAAGTAACTGGTATAAAAGTTTTCATTACTGCTCACCAAGATAAAAAATTAAAACTATTTTTTTAAGGAAGTTAGGGAAGACCCTGCTTCCTTTTTTGAGTTAAAAGGCTCTGCTGAAAGAGGGAATTGAGCTTTTTATACAATCTTAAAACAAAAAAAGACTTTCACAAAAATGTTCAAAAAAATCTTTCTCATCATTTTTATTATTGTTCTTCTATTATATTGCTGATAAAATGAGTATTTATTAATTTTTAATTATTGCCTTGAATACGATGATAAATAGTGTTTTATTTACTTGTTTGTTGACCTTAACAATAGTTTATATGAATTTTATCACATTTAAATTCTCATATTATAGCAAGAAAAATTAATAAAATATTATCCTTGTAATAATAAATTATTTGTATTGATGGCGCTTTCATGATAAGCTTTTATCAAGTTGTAATGGGAAAGGGGGACCCAGAAGAAAAGCTTGTAATCAGTGATGTAAGCGGTTTATTGTTTTTTGTCTGAAAACACTGTCTCCCCTTGTCAGGATAATTCGATCAGCTCTTATACTAGGGCAAGGGGCAGTGTTCAGCGAGTCAGAGATTAAGAAAGCAGGATAAAACTATGGATATTATTGTCGGTACGATTTGGTTGCTAGTTGTACTAGCTATCTTTACATTATTTAACTATAAAGCTCCCCACGGCGCGAAAGCCATGGGCGCCCTAGCTGCAGCAGCCTGCGCCAGCTTCCTGGTAGAGGCCTTCCATGATTCCTTCTTTGGATCGGTGCTTGGCCTTGAGTTCCTTAAAGAAGTTGGGATGGCTAATGGTGCCCTGAGTGGTGTCGCTGCAGCGATCTTGGTTGCAATTGCGATTGGTGTTCAACCGGGTTATGCGGTCTTGATGGGTCTGGCTGCTTCTGGAACAGGGATCTTACCTGGTTTCTTGGCGGGTTACTTAGTGGCCTTCCTGGTGAAATGGATGCAAAAAAATATTCCAGGTGGTCTTGACTTAATTCTTATTATCATTATCAGTGCCCCACTTACTCGGGCTATCGCCCTTTTCATTGCGCCACTTGTCGATAATTCACTCTTACAGATCGGCGAAATCTTAATTGCTTCCTCTGAATCAAGCCCAGTGATTATGGGGATCATCCTCGGTGGGGTAATCACCGTGGTTGCAACGGCTCCATTGAGCTCTATGGCCCTAACTGCCATGCTTGGTTTGACAGGGACTCCGATGGCTATCGGGGCTTTGGCAGTCTTTGGCTCTTCTTTCATGAACTACATGATCTTCCACCATCTCAAACTGGGTGAGCGCAAAGATACCATTGCCTTTGCGATTGAGCCCCTAACCCAGGCTGATGTGACTTCAGCGAACCCTATTCCAATCTACGGCATTAACTTTGTCGGTGGGGCTTGCAGTGGGATTCTAGTGGCCCTCTTGCAGATGGTCAATGAAACCCCAGGTACAGCGACGCCAATTGCTGGTTTTGCGGTGATGTTTGCTTACAACCCAGCCATGCAAGTGCTTCTCGTTGGTTTAGCCCTCATCGTGATTAACTTGATTGTTGGTTTCCTCGGGGCTAAAGTCTTCAAGAACTATCCAGTCATTACTAAACAAGAACTAGCCGAACGTGAATAGTTAAGCTAGAGCCTAAGAAAAAAGCTAAGCGCTTGATTCAGCTTAGCTTTTTTCATGCTTTCGGACGCGGAAACATGCTACAATCAGTGGTAAGAATGAATTAGCCTGAAGGGAGATCTAATGATGGAAGAAGAAAGTCGGGCCCAAGCCTTTATCGAAGCGGGGGAGCGGATTAGTTCGGCTGCGCGGATTAATTATGTGGATTTACTGGTGGATCATGCCCAGGGTGCCTTGGTCTATGATGCGGATGGCAAGGCTTATATTGACCTCTTAGCCAGCGCTTCAACGGCCAATGTCGGCCACTGCCATCCCCAAGTGGTCGCTGCCATCCAAGAACAGGCTGAACACTTGCTTCATTATATTCCCTCCTATTCCTACCAAGCTCAGCTCGAAGCATTAGCTGAACGTTTAGCAGGAATGACGCCAGGCCATTTCGAGAAGAAAGTTTCCTTCTCTACCTCGGGATCAGAAGCCAATGAAGCGATCATTAAATTCGCTCGCGCCTATACAGGCCGCCCCTATCTGATCAGTTTTACTGGGGCCTATCATGGATCGAGCTATGGGGCGATGACCCTGTCGGCTTGCAGCCTCAATATGCGGCGCAAAATGGGGCCCCTTTTACCTGGAGTTTATCACATGCCTTATCCAGATCCCTATCGGCGAAGACCAGGGGAGAGTGATGACCAGCTAGCTGAGCGTTACCTGGACGCTATCCGGTTAGCCTTCGAGACCTATCTGGCCCCTGAAGAGGTCGCCTGTGTCTTAATCGAACCAATCCAAGGTGATGCTGGCATCATTATCCCACCCCAAGCCTTTATGCAGGGCCTCTATGAGCTTTGCCAAGAACATGGCATCCTCTTTGCAGTGGATGAAATTAACCAGGGTCTTGGAAGGTCGGGGAAGCTGTGGGGGATCGACCACTTTGGTCTCACGCCGGATCTGATGGCAATCGGTAAGTCCTTAGCATCGGGGCTCCCGCTCTCTGCCTTGGTGGGACGAGCAGAGATCCTAGAGAGCCTCGGCTCACCCGGCCATGCCTTCACCTCGGCTGGCAACCCCGTCTGTGTTGCAGCTGCACACGCCAGTCTCGATGTGATCGAAGAAGAAAACTTGGTCCAAAAATCTGAAGAAGACGGGCGTTTTGCCCAAGCAGCTTTCCAATCCCTCCAGTCTAAGTACCCTCAGATCATAGGGGATGTCCGGTGTTTGGGCCTCAATGCGGGTATTGAGCTCGTGACCGACCCTGAGACCAAGGAAAGGGACAGCCAAGCTGCCAGCAAGATCATGACCTATCTCTTTGACCACGGGGTGCTCATGGTCACCTTGATGGGCAATGTCCTCCGCTTCCAGCCGCCCCTAGTGATTAGCCGAGAGCTTTTAACGCAAGCCTTTGCAGTCTTAGACCAGGCCTTTGCTGCCTTAGAAGCTGGAGAGATCCAACTTCCAGATCATGTGGACCTGGGCTGGTAGGGCTTTAAGCTGATACTTCCTTAGCCTAGTTAGGCTAGGGATTTTTTGTTCTTCCTAAGCCGTACCAGAAATTTTACCGACTTCGATTTAATAAACAAATCTTTACTTGATAATATGCTATGATGATTAAATGATAGCTGAGAGTCAATAATGTAAGGATGAGTAAGGAGATGATGACATGATGAGATTGCTTGGAAGTAAGGACCGACGCCAGCTGGCATTGATCGCTATCTACCAGAATGAAGACGACTTATACCTCACCCATGGGGACTTAGCCGATCGTCTGTCGTGTACCAATGCAACCATCAAAAGTGATTTAATCGAAATACAAAGTTTGTTCCCAGAGGAAATCCAAGTTAACCAGTCCGGTATTTGGGTAAACCTTGCCTTCAAAAAAATGGTATCTGCTAACTATTACTTCAAAAAGTTTAGCCAAGAAGCTGTGACTTATCGCTTGCTCTTTGAATTGATGCGTGCTTCTTATACATCGGTGGAAGAGCTCAGCCAGAAAATTTATGTCAGCCGTAGCTCGGTCTACCGAGCCATTAAACAGATTAACCAATTTTTCAATGAGGCAAATTTAGAGCTTGAAGTGACCACTTCCCCATTGGCCTTAGAGGGTAAAGAATTGACTATTCGCTTATTCTACCCTTTTGCTTTAATTCATTACCTATCGGATACCGATTGGCCCTTTACAAGCATTAGCTAACAGCAGGCCTTTGACTTATATGAGGTGCTAGCCTCAACCTCTCCTTACCTCAAAAGCTTTTCTTCCAACCCCTTAGTTTATTTACAGATCGGTTTGAACTTTGAGCGATTTGCCAATCAGTTTGTGCTTGAGAAGGCAGACTGGCCGATAACAACACGGGAATTGTCGCTCTTGATGGTTAATTTAGATATTTTTACAGATTTTCAAGCTCAGACTGGCAGGTATCCGCTCTTTGAAGTTATACCACAAGTTGTTCCTGGATTAATTTCATCGGGAACCCTGCTTAATCGGTCTTACTTGGAAGAGAACTCGAGAGTCCCCGCGGCTGTTAAGCAAAGCATCGCTGATTTTGAAGCGGATATGTACCAGCTCAAGGCGGACTACCAACTCAAGACGGCCCAAGAAAAAGATATTCAGCTCATTTCTTTGACCTTATACAATTTATGTATTGCTATGGATAAGAATGTGAACGTTATCTTGAATAATCCCATTACCTACCAGAGTAACTTAGTTTATGAGGTTGCCTGCATTAATCCAGAATTTGTGGTGGATGTCCAAGCCATGATTAAGAAATTTATCCAGTCGCTCAATATAATGACCGACATTTCTGACCAGCTTCTGATTGGCTTTACTTTCTATTTTATTGTGGCTTGGCCGAATACAATTTTTGAACTAAATAGAATCGTTAAAATTGACCTCTTACTTTATACCGGAAATTTCCAGTATGATCTGGAATATAAGGCTATATTAGATCCTATTGTCCATAACTATGTGACAGTCCATGTCCGCAACCAGGCCATTAATTGGCAGGAGATTCTCGAAGACAGCCCCTATCAAATAATCATGACGACCTTCGACATTCCAAGCACACCCGGCCGTTATATCTTTAATATCAATTCGATGCCTAATGTGAACACCTTCTTATGGATCTATGAGACGGTTCGGACCATCAATGATTCAGATACATCTAACATGTCTGACATGCTCTTCACCCAATAGGAACGATCAACTGACTCGCGAGGGTCAGTTTTTTTATTAAGAGGTTTCACATTTTTACGGTTTAAGCTTATTAAGAACAGAAGAAAACAATAAAGATGATTATAATCAAGATAAATTTTAGTGAAAGGAGCAGGTTCCTATTTGAAGGGGATGGACAGGAGTAGAGGGAGGAGTTTATGTATCAATTGAAAGAAGATGACCTCACACTGAAACTAGGAGCTATTTGTTAGCTTCTTTTATGTCGTTTGCTAGGGGCTGCTTTGTCTCATTGAATAACTCTCACCTGCATATCGATGACACGGTCTTTAAAAGCAAGGTGATCGACAAGGGATCTGTTAGTCTAGGGTCCTGATAACAATCTTGCCAACGATCAAAGCTAAAGTTCTTGTAATGATTACCGACCTTTGTCCGATATGATTTGATAGCAAATTAAAGCCGAATACATTGATGCCTAGTAAATAAGCTTTTTTAAGGCTGTTTAAAGCGAAAAATGGCCTTTGAGTCCTTGCTTTTTTAATTTAGGCGTCTCAAAATGGAAAGCTTTTTTTATGGATACACAAATGGCAGCTGCAATGTTGATCGATTAGTAGATCATGACTTTTCTTTTTTACACAATAATGTACTGATCGAATTGAGAGGGGCAGGCTATGAAAACGTTAATGCTACAGCCTAAACTCTAATTATCTTATGTGTTTTTAATGTACAAAAAATGTTTTAAAAGATTAATTGAAAAGAATATATTGTTCGTTTTTTTTTTTTTTTATACTATGGACTTATCTTAATAAAGTAATTTTAACTAGGAGGAAATCTTTATGGTTGGAAAAAATAATACTAAGCTTAGAGAGGAAAAACAAAGTAACAAGTTTTATCGTTATTCCATTAAACGATTAAATATTGGTGTGGCCTCTGTGGCAGTTGCAGCAGGCTTGCTTTTTGCTGGAAATGTAGCTGTTGTTCAAGCAGCGAGTATCCAAGAACAAGAAGGAATCGAAACTTCTGAAAATATCATTTCAGAAGTGCCGATAGGCTTGCAAGAGGGAGAAAGTACTGGAAAGAATTATGAAGTAGAGGCTTCAGAAAGCGAATCAGTCTCTAATCCGATTTTAGACAATAATAAACAATCAAATGCTGAAGTTAGTGATGAAAAGATTCGATTAGATAATAATTCGTCAGAAGAAAAAAATCTATCGACTGATGATGCAAAAACACCTGTGGAAGAAAATTCGCAGGATAAGCAATCTGAAGAATTAGCTGTTGATTCAAATAAAAAAGAAAACAAAGAAAAAAATAAGGCCCAAACTATTGATGAACCTTCTAGTGGAAAATCTTCTGTAGCTGATTCTAAGGAGAAACCTATCTCAGAAAATAATCAACAGAAAAATACCCATCAAAACGCTGCTAAGAATGAAAATACGAACGATAATAATCAACAAGCAGCACTCGATCATTTCGCAGAAGAACTTGCAGCTTCCGACAATCCTAAGCAGGTCTTGCGTTCTAAATTAGCGGAAGTCTATGACCCGAAAGATGTTGAAGGTTTACTTGCTGAAATTAACCCCCAAAATATTAGGGATGGCTTAAGTCTGAGAGAAGAATTAACCAAAGCAGGCTTAGCTTATGCTGAGGGTCAACGTTTACGTGAAAAGGGACAAATTTTTGCTGTTCTACCTACTAGCAGCCGCTCCGCTCGCGGGGGGCAGAATGTCGCAAACCAAATCCAAGTGACTAATGCTGATTTTAAGCGACTTGATGGTAATAATCGTGAAACAGACTATGTTCATGATAATGAAGGAGGATATGCTCGGCTTGATGTCGATATAGCAGTCTCAGGCCAAGTGCAAGCAGGGGATTACTTTATTCTTGATTATGGTCAATATCTAAGACCAGGTGGCCTCAATATTCCAGCAACTCCAAGGGATCTTGTGGGGCCGGGGAATGCAGTTGTTGCTAAAGCTTACTATGACGCTGATCAGAACCGAGTGATTTACCGCTTTACAGACTGGGTGAACGGTAAGAATAATATAAGGGCTGCTCTACGCCAAGGGACTCAGCCTTTCTACGACAAGATTACAGATAACTTCAAGAATTATCCTGTCACCGTGACGATTGCAGGAACGCCATATACAGAAAATATTGAATATCATTTTAATAATATCAATGGTGACGGGACGAATAATAAATACCGAGCGGTTGATGGAACCCATGTGGAGACCAATCGGACGGATCCAAATCATTATACAGCTAAAGAAGTTTGGTATATCAACCGTGACGGCCGAAGAATGAATCATGGTCCGCATACCATTCTCTTTGAATCAAATACAAGTAATCTGGAATCAATGAAGGTCTACGAAGTCTTAGACGATCGGGCCTTTACGGATAGCTTTAATCCTAAAGTGAACCCTCGCTATGTACGTGAAGTCCCGGGTAGACTTACTCAAGATTCGGAAGGTATCCGCCTGGATGTTGGAAATGGACCAGCCAATGGTAAGAAGTATATTGTATATACGGTGACTAGTCCGAAGAATCCACAAGCAAATCAGCGCACTAACAGTGAAATGCACTTAACGCTTAGAAATAAGAATAATGAGCCTAATTCTAGAGAGCACTGGAAAACACTAACTATTTCAACAACTTATAGTCAGTCTGCTGCCTCAGGTCAGAATACACCAGGAATTTTTGTTGAGCGTCATCGCTATGAAACTGTTGATGAGAACGGCCGCGTCATAAGTATTGACGATATGATTACAGAAAGCCCACAATATGGGACTGTTAATGAGCGTTACACAACAGGTGCGGAAAACCGACCTGGTTATAGCTTTATTCGAACAGAAAATCCGAAAAATGATCCAACTTATTCGCCGGATGGGCGGTCAACCAGCGGAAACTTTAAAGCGGGAATGACTCAAGAGATTACTTATGTCTACCAGCGCAGACAACAGCAAGTTGAAAAAGGCCCTACTTATGAAATGACTGTAGAGGATTCAAGTTATCCAACAGAATTTCGCTATGATTCTTCAGTTCCAGCTGGTCAAATTCGCGAAATTCGTCCAGGACAAGATGGTCGTGTACGGGTTCTCTATGAACATGTGAATCCAGCAAATGTCCCTGATTTCAATCCTAATAACTTTAGATATATGCGGGGCCAATACTGGCGTGAGGTTTCTCGAGAAGTTGTTCAAGAACCACAAAGTCAAATTTTTGGCTATAATTTTGAAGCAATTACTGAAACTAAGACCAATCCTGACGGTAGCGTCACCATTATCTACAACACTGGGCGGCGGGTGGAAATCCCAGCAGCTAAACCGAAGGAACCACTGCTACCAAGTAAACCGATTGTCGAAACAACACGGGTAACTGACCGACACCCAGAAACTGGTAAGCAAGTGAGAGGCTCTCGGGTTACGATTAAGATCTTCAATCCGAATACTAACCAGTTTGAAGATGAGAAGGTTATCTTTATTCCGGATGGTCAAGACGGAACTGATGGAAACGATGGTGCAAACGGAGCTTCTGTTACCGTTAAGACTGAACGCGGTAAGGAAAATCCAGCTGACCCTAACAGCCCAAGCGGTTCATGGATCCATGTTTACAAAGTGAATCCAGATGGTAGCCAAGGTGACCTCATCTCCGAAACCTTCGTCA
>NZ_KV797908.1 GCF_001809535.1 Aerococcus sp. HMSC062A02
TTCACAAGTCTCCGCCGCAGTCTTGCAGACTGCTTTGGTGACTTGTTCCAGTGAACAAAAGCTGAGCGCCAAGTCTCACACCCTGCTTAGTCGGGTTCGCAAAGGCAGAAAGGAAGTGACTTCAGCAAAAGGGAACGACCGGCTGATAGCCGTTCTTATCCCTTTTGCCTCCAGTCATTTCTTTCTAAACGCCTTTGCTCACACCCTGCCTTAATGAGCGAAAGTTAATGCACTGGCTGGTGAATTATTGTTATAATGAGGATGATGTGAATTTTGATGAGGTTGATTCATTAGCTTAGGAACTTCTAAAGCCTAAGCAGGTGGGAGGCCTTTGCACTGGCAGCCTGCATTTGCCAGATAAAGGAGATATAGAATGGAATTGCTTGATGACTTATTTGCCCTGTCTGGGATTGAATCCCCTCAAACGATTCGCGAGGCTATGCATGACTATGCTCTAAGCGAAGATTTTGACCAGACCTATGCTTACGGTGGCGCTTTGGGGGCAGTCTACCATAAACGTTTCACCCGTTTTGTGCTCTGGGCACCCCTGGCTCAGCAAGTAGATCTACTTGTATTTAAAGACTTGTATAGCGAATTGTACGATTCCTATCCGATGAAACGTCAAAAAAAGGGGACTTATGAAGCGAGTATAGCAGGGGATTGCCATAATCTGGCCTACAGCTACCGCCTTTATTTTCCAGATGGGAGCTGTGTTTATTCCCAAGATCCCTATGCCAAGGCTGCGACGGTGAACAGTGGGCGCTCGGTAGTTGTTAATCCGACTAGCGCTTATCCTGAGGGCTGGGAAGAGGACCAGGGACCAGAGATAGACCCAAGTGAAGTGGTAATATATGAAGCTAATATCCGCGACCTGACAGCTGCCCCTTCTTCTGGCGTTCGCTTTCCTGGTAAGTATCTAGGCCTAGCCGAATCTGGAACGAAAACAGCCCAGGGCTTGGCAACCGGACTCGATTATTTGGCAGATCTAGGGATTAGCCATGTCCAATTGATGCCTTTCTTTGACTTTGCAACGGTTGATGAAGAGCGAGAGAGTGGGCGCAACTATAACTGGGGTTATGATCCCCAGAATTATTTCTTACCGGAGGGCTCTTATGCTAGCGATCCTTTTACCCCAGTGACCCGGCTTATGGAAACTCGGCAAATGATCCAGGCCCTCCACCAGAAGGGGCTAGGGGTGATTATGGATGTGGTTTTTAACCATGTCTATGATGAAGAGAGTCATCCCTTGATGCTTACGGTGCCGGACTACTATCTGCGCTTCCATGAATCGGGCCATCCCGCTAATGGGTCAGGGGTAGGAAGCGAGCTAGCCACAGAGCGGCGGATGATGCGTCGTTATCTCTTGGATGCTATCCGTTATTGGGTAGAAGAGTACCATGTGGATGGTTTCCGTTTCGACTTGATGGGCCTGATTGATGTGGAAACCATGCAAGCTGTTCGCCAATTGGCTGACGAACTGGGCCCGAATATTATTATTCTGGGCGAAGGGTGGAATATGGGCCACTGCCTTGCGGACCAGGATAAAGCCTGCTTGGAGAATGCTAGCCAGCTTGAGGGGATTTCTTTCTTCAATGACCGCTTCCGCGATGCCTTGCGGGGGAATGACTTTGAGGAGGGCCAGGATACCGGCTTCATCTCTAACAAAAAGCACATGGAATTTCAAATTGTTGAGAATTTGAAGGGGAGTCAGACTTTAAATGGGGTGGACTATCACTTCCATTCTCCCCAACAGCTCATCCAATATTGTGCGGTCCATGATAATTGGACACTCTGGGATAAGTTGGCCATCACCCGGTCTCATGAAGTAGTTGGTTTCCGCCGTCGCCGTCAACTTCTGGCCAATACGCTGATTGCTTTAACGGAAGGGATCCCTTTCTTCCATTCCGGCCAGGAGTTCCTGCGCAGTAAACTCAATCTGAGAAATACCTACAATGCACCAGTCGAGATTAATGCTTTGGATTGGGACAAGCGCGATGAAGAGACCGAAGCGGTGACTTACCTTAAGGATTTGCTGGATTATCGCAAGAAGCATGAGGTTTTTCGCTTAACTTCTTTTGCATCGATTTATGACCACTTAGAAATTTTAAGGGCGGATTCACAAATCATCATAGCAGTCTACCAGGCCGCTGACCGGCAAATCTTAGTTGCCTATAATGCGAGTAAGTACAAGCAGCTTGTCTCTTTGCCAGAAGGAACTTGGAAGCTAAGAGCTAGTGAGGGACAGTTCTTTACAGACGAAGCAATGCTTGAAACTTATCAAGAAGAAGCAGAACTAGCCTTTCTAGCCGCAATGATATTTGAACAAGTGACAAAATAAAATTAAAAGAGGCCTTGAAGTTTGGAAAAGTTAACTTCAAGGCCTTTTTGTTGGTATTTTTAGTTGACGACTATTTTTCAAGTCCTTTAAGGCTGTCGGCTTGAAATTTATCATCAACGTGGTGGAGATGGTAGCTGCGGACTAACATATTGAGTCGCATGAGACTTTCCTCATAACGAATAATCGCTGAGGTAATCAAGATAATCGCATTCGATCGTTCAAGCTGGGAAGTATCCGTCTCATCTTCTGAAAGCCGGGCAGCTTTGAACATGTTGTCTATTAGGTGTTGGCGGTATTGGGAAGTGGAATGGAAGAAGTTCACTTCAGTGGGAGAAATCCGCCCATCGAACTTAAGAAAGATTTGTTCGTGGGCTGCACACAGGGTTTCAATCCGCTCGCGAATCTCTAAACGTAAGCTATCCGGCAATTCAAAGACCACATTGGTATGTTCATGGAGCAAACGGAGGAGGCGGGTGGAATGGTTGAGGGCTTGGATGAAGCTGCGAAGGATGACCAATTTACGTTTGAATTCGGTAATCCCTTTGCCCCTCCAGACTCTTTCTTCTTTGAGTAGTTCAAAGAGTTCTTGGATGTGGCGGATCTTATGCCTTGCCCATGAGAGGTCAGAATTCAAGGTCGAATACTCACCATTTTTTCTAAGAATAGCTCTCAAGCGGATGCTGATCTCTGTATTTGTTGTATTAATTTCATCGTAGACCACCGCATCATATTTGGGCGGGAGGATGAAGAGGTTGACCAGAAAGGCGATAATAACTCCAAGCAAACTCTCAATCACCCGTTTGCTGGCGGTGAGAATGATTTCCTGGTCCGAATCAAAGGGGGAGAGCATGATAATAACCACTGTCATCGCAGCAATAGAGATGGCATTGGACAATTTCATCGAATTCATCAAGACAATAAAGATAATAACAGTTAAACCAATAATTCCCGCATTGCGGCCAAAGAGCGTGGTCATGATGACGGCACAGAGCCCCCCCATGAAAGCAGCGATAATACGATTTGACATTGATTCCCAAGTTTTGCCAACAGATTGTTGCATGGTTAAAACGACTGTAAAGGCCGGCATAGTTGGATCGATATGGGGTAAAAGACTCGAAATAATAATGGCCACCATAACACCAATGCCAGTCTTAATCGTTCGGGCACCCAATTTCATTTTTGCTTTTTGTCTCCTTTGCAGATAATTTGTTGTAGCTTGCTTCCCTATAAGCTTACCATTGTTTGTTAGATAGTAAAGCCTTATTGCGCCTTTTAGAATAAAATTTAAGGCTAGGGCTAGCGCCTCCCTTTAATAAGAGGTATACTGATATAGAATGGAATTATTATAATGTGAGAGGAGGAGAAAAGATGACGCGCCCTGTGATGGATAATGAAAGTAAATACGCCAAAACCATTACCGCCCTACGCGAACATAAAGTGAGGATCACGCCCCAGCGAGAAGCGATTATTAAATACCTCATTGAGACTAAGGACCATCCGACAGCAGAGGATATCTTCAATGAACTGTCGCCGCATTTTAAGAGCATGAGCCTGGCAACCGTCTATAATAATTTGAATCTCTTGACCCGGATGCACCTCGTCCGTGAATTGAATTATGGGGATGATGCTAGCCATTTCGACTTTGATTTGGATCGCCATTACCATGTGATCTGTGAACACTGCGGCCGGATTGTCGACCTCTATTATCCGATTCTCTATGAGTTGGAGTCCTATGCGGCTGCCTATACAGGCTTTAAGGTGAATAACCATCGTTTAGAAATTTATGGCCTATGCCAAGACTGTCAACTTGAACGCCAAGAAACGGAAGGCCATAGCTAGTCGAATTACCTTAAGAATAAGTCATGGTGAAGCGTGATGAAAAAAGAAGCTAGGCTCATTGTCCCAGCTTCTTCTTTACTTTAGGCCTAGTCTCCGGCTAATTCTTTGGCCTTGTCATGGCCAGCTAGAAAGCTTTCAATTATAGTAGAGCGGAGTCCCAAGGCTTCAGCGGCTTGGACTTCAGCGATGGTTGTGCCGGCGGGCGTACAGACCATGTCCTTTAATTGACCGGGATGGTTTTGGCTTTCTTGAGCCATCTTGGCAGCTCCCAGCATGGTTTGACTAGCAAAATCATAGGCATCTTGCCGGGCCATTCCAGTAAGAACAGCAGCATCCGCCATGGCTTCAAGGATCATGTACATGAGAGCTGGCCCTGATCCAGATAATGCCGTTACTGTGTTTAAGAGGTCTTCACCCACAAAACGGGCTTGGCCTAAACTGGAAAAGATAGCTAGAAGGCCATTTCGGTCATCAGCTGTTAGGCGGTCGTTGCCGACAATACCTGCCATTCCGGCACCAATCTGGGCAGGCGTGTTCGGCATAACACGGGCAAATTTCTGGTCTGCTCCCAGTATTTGCTTGGCTCGCTCAAGGCTCAGGCTAGTGGCGATGGAGACCAGGAGGGAAGAGGGAGCGAGTTGGGCTTGGACTTCTTGGACAACGCCCTCAATGTAGGCTGGCTTAAGGGCTAAGATCACATAGTCAGCCCCGGCAACCGCCTCTTGGTTGTCGGTGAAGCAAGTGATAGCAGGAAGCTTGGCAAATTTTTTTAGGGTATCGGCATTAGGATCCGCAAGGCGAACTTCCATCGTTTGGAAGGGGGGATTTTCTGAGATGCCCCGAGCAATAGCGCTGCCCATATTCCCTGCTCCGATAATCGAGATGATTGGCATAGATCTGACTCCTTTAATTTTTTTACTATTATAGCACGAATTCCTATTCCTAAAACTCAAATTCCTAGGAGGTCTAACAAATGTTGAGCGCAATCAAAAGCACCCTCAGTCACTGGGCGAAAGTGTATTTAGCCATTCGCCACCGTTTGTCCATTATCACTGGATCTCTTTTGCTCCTTTTAGCTACCATTATTCTTTGCCTGCCCTTTATCAATACTTATCAGGGAAAAGTGGACCAAGACTTGAGCCAAGAATTCGCCCAGCTTGACCCCTATTTTACTGGTCAGACGTCGCCACTTTTATCGGCTAATTCTTTTTCAGCTGGTTATTTTGAAGAAACTGATCAAAGCGGACAAGACCAAGTTGCTGACTTGCATCTCTACTATTTTCCTAGCGCTGAAGACTTAGGCGCAATCGAAGCCTCTGACCAAGCTTACTTTGTTTTTTTACCAGACCAATATTTTTATCGGTTAAAGGATGGCCAAGGGGGACAGGGAGCTTACCCTAGTCATTGGAGAGTTCCACGAAGTATGGATAAATTATTAGATGACCTAGAAATTTACCAAGAGAAAGAACAAGCCCAAAGTCGCTTTATGACCTTGCTAGCTTTCCGCCACATTTTCTTTGTCTTTATCGTATTTGCCTATGCTTTTTTAACAGCTACTTATCTCAACCGAAGACGCCGGCTTTATTTCCTCCAATTGATGAATTTTGAAGATTGCTTTACTTTAGTGACCTTAGCAGCACTTCCATCTTCACTTTTAACTCTACTAGTAGCCCTTTTCACCCAACACCCCAGTCTCTTGGCGGTAAGCTTTATTATCATTACAAGCGGGCTTTTGTTTGGCCAGATCAAATTAATTTCAAAAAAATAGAAAAAAGTCTTTGACAAAAGAAGGAATACTTGGTAAACTAATTTTTGTCGTTTGAGAGACCGCTGGTCGCTAGAAACGCAAACAAAAAATAAAAAAACTTGTTGACAAGAAACAGACAAGTTGATATGATAGTTGAGTACTTCTCGAACGGGCCAAATGTTTCAGAAAGAGCAAAAACTTTTTTCGAAAAAACACTTGACACGAATTTGAGAAATATGATATTATTAATTAGTCGCTTCAATGAGGCGACGAGAGATAGACCTTTGAAAACTGAACAAAGAAGACG
>NZ_KV797909.1 GCF_001809535.1 Aerococcus sp. HMSC062A02
TATAAAAAGTCAGCAATAACGAGCTTATCAAAGCTCATGAATCTTTCATGAGAGTTTGATCCTGGCTCAGGACGAACGCTGGCGGCATGCCTAATACATGCAAGTCGAGCGAACCGACGAAGTGCTTGCACTTCTGACGTTAGCGGCGGACGGGTGAGTAACACGTAAGGAACCTACCTATGAGCGGGGGACAACATCCGGAAACGGGTGCTAATACCGCATAGTAATTTGTCAGGCATCTGACAAATTGGAAAGACGGCTTTTGCTGTCACTCATAGATGGTCTTGCGGTGCATTAGCTAGTTGGTGGGATAAAAGCTTACCAAGGCCATGATGCATAGCCGACCTGAGAGGGTAATCGGCCACACTGGGACTGAGACACGGCCCAGACTCCTACGGGAGGCAGCAGTAGGGAATCTTCCGCAATGGGCGCAAGCCTGACGGAGCAATGCCGCGTGAGTGAAGAAGGTTTTCGGATCGTAAAACTCTGTTGTAAGAGAAGAACAAATTGTAGAGTAACTGCTACAGTCTTGACGGTATCTTACCAGAAAGCCACGGCTAACTACGTGCCAGCAGCCGCGGTAATACGTAGGTGGCAAGCGTTGTCCGGATTTATTGGGCGTAAAGGGAGCGCAGGTGGTTTCTTAAGTCTGATGTGAAAGCCCACGGCTTAACCGTGGAGGGTCATTGGAAACTGGGAAACTTGAGTGCAGAAGAGGAAAGTGGAACTCCATGTGTAGCGGTGGAATGCGTAGATATATGGAAGAACACCAGTGGCGAAGGCGACTTTCTGGTCTGTAACTGACACTGAGGCTCGAAAGCGTGGGTAGCAAACAGGATTAGATACCCTGGTAGTCCACGCCGTAAACGATGAGTGCTAGGTGTTGGAGGGTTTCCGCCCTTCAGTGCCGCAGTTAACGCATTAAGCACTCCGCCTGGGGAGTACGGCCGCAAGGCTGAAACTCAAAGGAATTGACGGGGACCCGCACAAGCGGTGGAGCATGTGGTTTAATTCGAAGCAACGCGAAGAACCTTACCAAGTCTTGACATCCTTTGACCACTCTAGAGATAGAGCTTTCCCTTCGGGGACAAAGTGACAGGTGGTGCATGGTTGTCGTCAGCTCGTGTCGTGAGATGTTGGGTTAAGTCCCGCAACGAGCGCAACCCTTATTGTTAGTTGCCAGCATTTAGTTGGGCACTCTAGCGAGACTGCCGGTGACAAACCGGAGGAAGGCGGGGATGACGTCAAATCATCATGCCCCTTATGACTTGGGCTACACACGTGCTACAATGGATGGTACAACGGGCTGCGAACTCGCGAGAGTCAGCGAATCCCTTAAAGCCATTCTCAGTTCGGATTGCAGGCTGCAACTCGCCTGCATGAAGCCGGAATCGCTAGTAATCGCGGATCAGCACGCCGCGGTGAATACGTTCCCGGGTCTTGTACACACCGCCCGTCACACCACGAGAGTTTGTAACACCCGAAGTCGGTGAGGTAACCTTTTGGAGCCAGCCGCCGAAGGTGGGACAGATGATTGGGGTGAAGTCGTAACAAGGTAGCCGTATCGGAAGGTGCGGCTGGATCACCTCCTTTCTAAGGATATAACGGAATACACAATCGTC
>NZ_KV797910.1:0-21856 GCF_001809535.1 Aerococcus sp. HMSC062A02
GTAAGCCGTTACTAGCCGTTTGAAGCTCGCTAGGTGAGGGACCATGGCCCGAACCGGTGCCATGGCTCTATAACGACCAAAAATTAAAGCGGAACGCATGCTCATTAGCACATTTTTTCAAAAAGTATAGAATTTTCCACATTCTAGCCTACTTTTCCCCTATTTAAGCCTTTTCATTCCTTCTATAATTCAACTATAGAAGTTATGAGGAGGTTTTTCTTGTGTTTGAACAGGAATCCCGGGCCATTTTGGCTGCACTAGCCGGCTCGGACAACATTAAATACATCGAATTAGTGGATGAGGGGATTGAGTTGGAACTCAAAGACCTCTCCTTAGTGAAATTGGACCAATTGGCCAGCCTGGATGGCATCCAATCCCTGGACCTGGACGGCTACCAGCTGACCCTCCACATCCAGAACAACCGCCAGGAGATCTACGAGAAGGTCCTGGAAATGATGGATGGAGGGGAAGAAGCAGAAGCTAAGGAAGAGAAGAAGGAATCCGTCTTCAACAAGGCTATTAAGGCCATTACAGCTTCCTTGTCACCAGTTGTTCCAATCATGGCCGGGGCTGGCCTGGGCAAGGTCATTGTCCTGGTCCTCAACCTAACAGGGGTCCTGGCTGAGGACGATAGCTTGTACATCTTCCTCAAGTTTATCTTCGATACGTCCTACTACTTCCTGCCCGGCTATGTGGGCTTCTCGGCCGCCAAGGTCTTCGGGGCTAACCGCTACCTGGGCGCCTTCATGGGCTTGATGACCGTCCACCCTACCTGGGTTAAGATGATTGAAGCGGGGACGGACGTCAACTTCCTGGGCTTCCATATTCCCCTGATTGAGTATGACACGACCCTGGTTTCGGCCCTTCTGACGGTCTGGATGATGTCTTACATTGAGCGCTTCTTCCGTAAGTACATCCCTGACATGATCAAGGTCTTCGGCGTCCCACTGATGACCATGTTAGTCACGGCACCGCTGACCTTCCTTGTCTTCGGTCCGGTCGGCGACTGGGTGTCTCATGTGATTGCAGACGGTTCGGTTTGGCTCTATGACAACATTGGCTTCATCGCCATTCCCCTCCTGGCTGCTGCTTATCCTTGGTTGGTTTCCATCGGGGTCCACAAGTCGCTCAGCCCCATCTCTATCACCCTGGTGGCGGAACAAGGCTACGACCCCATTATCCGGGTGGTTGCCCTCTGCGCCAACATGTCCCAAGCCGCTGCTGGTCTCGCAATCGGTCTGCGGGCTAAGAACAAGGAATTGAAGTCCCTGGCCTTTTCAACCGGACTGACTGCCTTACTGGGTGGGACAACCGGTCCTGTCATGTACGGGGTTAATCTCCCACTGAAAAAACCGATGTACGCTTCCATGATCGGTGCCTGCGCTGGTGGGATCTTCGCTAGCTTGATGAAGATGAAGGCCTTTATCTATGTTACACCAGCCCTCTTGAGCCTGCCCATGTGGGTGTCTAAGGACCAGTCCTACTTGGTGGAAGCCATCATCACTATTTTGATTGTGACTGTTGTTACCATCGTGGCCCAGTTCCTGCTCGGCTTCGATGAATCGGATTATAAGGTCAAAGACTAAGCGAATCGGAACAGGAATTCTGTCTTAAAAGATGGAATTTCTGTTTTTATATTGTTATCAAATAGCGTTGGTGGGCATCCGTCTGCTTTAATTTTTGTTCTTTGGGGCTGAGTAAAGAAATCAAAGAGGACTTTTTTTCCTCCACCGGCATTGAGGTGAGAGGTAATACCAAATCACAAGCGCTACCGGCATTAGCACCGAAGAAGATGCCGTTTCCCTGAAACCAATGAAATTTAATTCGTGTTTTTTCTTTTAAATGGTCTATACTAGATAAGCAAGGAGGTGGGCTGATGGCTAAGACATTTCGGGAATCTTTGGAGCGAGATATGGTGCGGATTGGGACGCTCTTGGTGGTCCTGGTGTCGACAATTCTTGTTCTCGTCTTTATGGCCTATGCCTATATTGAACAGACGACCCAGCTGCGGCGGGATACGGCGAGAATCGAAGCGGCTTTTGCTGATGATTTGGCGGGAGTGGACCAGATTCTCCAAGAGATGTTAGGGGCGGAGGGGGCAGACCGCGACTTGGCCTACCGCTTCTACCGGACCCAGGCGGAAAAAGAGTTGGAGGGCCAGTTCTTCTTGTTCGATGGGAGCGGGCGAGAGGTCTTTAATACTGTAGCTGGCCAAAAGCTTCCGGAGACCTACCGCGAGCTCCTGGTCCAATCTAAGGAGGGGGCAGGCCGGCTAACCTACTTCGATGTGGCGGGCCAGCCTTACTTGATGGTCTACCGCCGCCAGCCTCATAAGATTGCCGTTTACCTGATCAAAGGAACAGACCTGGTCCAAACTAAGCACCCTTACGCGGCTTCTTATGTCCTCCGCAATCCCTATGGCCGGGTCCTGGCGACTGATCAGGCTGGCCTGGAGATAGACCCGAACAACAGCGGGCGTTTTGCCTTGGCCAACAACCAGCTCTATCTTAGCCAACAGATGCATCTACCCAGCGGCTTTCAGCTCCAGACTCAGATTCTCTTCCTGCCCATTCTTTCCCTCTTGGCTGTTTCTCTGGCGGGTCTCTTGCTTTTGATCCTACTGATGGTGGGCTTGACCAACCACTTCGCGGCTTACCTGGCCAAGCATAATAGCCGGGCCATTGACCGCTTGGTGGGCGAGACCCAGTTGATTTCCCAGGGGGACCAGGACCGCCTCCAGGGGGACTATGAGGCGGAATTTGCCTACCTGGCCCAGGCTATGAACCAGATGCTGGGGCGGATCCGCCAGCTTAACAATGAACAGATTGACTTGGAGCGGGACAAGCTGAATTATGAGCGCAAAATGCTAGAGGCTCAATTCAACCCCCACTTCCTCTACAATACCCTGGAGACCATCCGGATTACCAGCCAGTTCGACCCTCAAGTCTGCAGCCAGCTGATCCGGTCACTGACAACGATTCTCCGCTATTCCATGGGCGGCAAGATGGCGGATGCAGACCTGGCTGAGGATTTGCAGGTGATCGACCACTATCTCCAGGTGACCCAGGTCCGCTTTCCCCAGTTTTCTTATCGTATTAGCTGTCCGAAAGCCCTGGACCAGGTCCAGGTTCCCCGGCTCTTCCTGCTTTCGGCTATCGAGAATGCTATCAAGTATGGGCGGGACCAGCGGCCGGACTTGCGGATTGAGCTGACCGTGGGCTGCCAGGATGAGCGTCTCTTCTTTTGTCTGGCAGATAATGGGCCGGGCTTTAGCCAGGAAGCGCGTGAGCACTTAGCGGCAGACTTGGCCAACAACCGTGGCCAGCATGGCTTGATGAATTCGATCAAGCGCCTGCGCTATCTCTACCCTGAGGCCCAGCTAGAAGTTAAAGACTTGGACCAAGGAGCTTGTCTAATCTATTGGATAAGGAGGCCGGATCATGTACCGGATTGTGATTGTTGAAGATGAAGAATGGATTCGTAAGTGGCTTGTCTACGGGGTGGACTATGCCCAGCTGGGATCCGTGGTGGTCGGAGAGGCCTCCAATGGCCAGGAGGGGGCAGCCCTGATCCGCAATAGCCAGCCCGACTTAGTGCTGACCGACATCACCATGCCGGTCATGGGAGCCTTCGAGATGTTTGACGCGGTCGCTGACCAATCTTTTGAGAAAATTATTATCTCAGGCTACAATGACTTCGCCAATGCCAAGGAAGCCATCCGTTATGGGGTGGTGGACTTTGTGACTAAGCCTATCGACGAAGGGGAACTTTTGGCTTCTGTCCGGGCGGCCTTGGACCGGCTGCAGCCCGAAGCTGGAGGGGAAGGCCTAGCAGATGAACTCCTGGCTGGACTCGTCGCAGACAGTGATGCCCTCGTCCAGGAGGTCCTCGCTTATGTTCACGCCCATTTCAAGGAGAAATTGACCATGGCACGGATGGCCAAGGCTCTGGGTTACAGCGAATCCTACCTCTACCGCAAGATCAAGGCCAGCCTGACCGTTAGTCTGAGCGACTATATCCAGCGCTACCGCATTGCTCAAGCCGTCCAGGTCTTAGAGGCCCATTCGGACATTCGGATTGCAGACCTGGCTACTGACCTGGGCTTCTCCGACTATAATTATTTTGACCAGGTCTTTAAGAAGTATGTGGGTATGACTCCCACTGCCTTTAGGAAGGGGATAGGGGATGAAAAGTAAGACTAAGATTGGGGTCGGATTGGCTATAGGCCTGGCGCTTATCTTGCTTCTGTCTCTCTTTTGGCGGCCAGAAAAACTAGAAGCAGAGCCTGCTGATCTTGTGATTTACACACCTAATTCGGAGGGCGTCCTGGCGACCCTGGTCCCAGCCTTCGAACAAGCCTATGGGGTCCGGGTTGACCTGGTCCAAGATTCGACGGGCAAGCTGTTTGACCGGCTCAAGTCAGGAGAGGGAGAGCCCAAGCCGGACCTAGTCTTCGGTGGGGCGACGCTCTGGTACGAAGCCAACCGGGATTATTTTATTCCCTATGCGGCCAAGGGAGCTGAGGCCCTGCCTAGCATCTACCGGTCCCAGGACCAGACCTACACCCCCTATGCCATGGAAGGGACGGTAATTCTAGCCAACCGCCAGTTAACCCAGGGACTGACCATCCATTCCTATGAAGACCTGCTTCATCCTGCCCTTAAAGGAAAGTTCGGTCTAGCAGACCCCCGCCTTTCGTCAAGCGGCTTCTCCCAGCTTGTGACGATTCTTTTGGCCAAGGGGGGCTACCAGTCGGATGCGGCCTGGGCCTATGTGCGTCGGCTCTACTCTAGCCAGGAAGCCCAGATCTATAAGGAGTCCTCGGAGGTCAACCAGGACCTGGTCCAAGGCCAAATCGCGGTCGGCTTATCAACAGAGGCCGTAGCCCAACAACTGATTGCCGATGGGGCCGACCTGGAATTAATCTACCCCGAGGAAGGCACTCTATACCTGCCAGCTGGAGTCGGAATCGCCAAGGGGACTAAGCATCTGAACTTGGCCCAGGACTTTGTCGACTACCTGCTCTCAGACACGGTCCAGAACACCCTGGCCGAAACCCTCTACCAGCGGCCCATTCTGCCCGACCAAGGCCAGGCTTCCGACCTCCGCGATTGGCAGACTATCAACCACCTGTCCGACGAAAGCTGGGATATCCTCGACCACCAAGAGCAAATTCGAGGACGTTTTGAAAATAGGGTGTGAGCAAGAGCGCTTAGCTTTGGATGCTTGGAGTAAGTTGGAATAAGGGCAAGCCAGGCTTGCACGTTTCCAACTTGCGAAAGCACTCCAGCTGCTCTTGCGAACCCGACTAGATAGGGTGTGAGCAAGAGCGTTTAGACTTGGATGACTGGAGCAAGTCAGAATAAGAGCGAAGCATTCGCTTGTTTCAAGAAAGTTCGACCCTGCCTGTCAAGCTTGATGTAAGCCTTTCCAGCATATGCCTTGACTTTGTTAGGGGGGCTGGCTATAATATAGGCAGTTGAATATCTATCTTCAGGGCAGGGTGCAAGTCCCTACCGGTGGTAAAGCCCACGAGCCGCAAGGTTGATTTGGTGAGATTCCAAAGCCGACAGTATAGTCTGGATGAAAGAAGATCGAAAGAAGAAATTAGCGCTTTTGAATGCTCTGAAATGATAATGATCGTTTCAGAGTATTTTTTTATTAGCCAAATTAAATCTTTTCTTTGTAATGTCTTGGATAGCTCTATTCAAGGCATTATTTTTTTGGAGGTGTTTCGATGCGAGATGAAGAATGGATGCAGCAAGCTCTAGACCTGGCTGAAAAGGGTCGGGGCTGGGTGAATCCGAATCCCTTAGTGGGGGCCGTGATCGTTAAGGAGGGCCGGGTCTTAGGTCAGGGCTACCACACGGCTTACGGCAAGCCCCATGCGGAGAGGGAAGCCTTGGCTGCCTGCACAGAAGATCCAGAGGGGGCAACGCTTTATGTGAATTTGGAACCTTGTTGCCACTATGGGAAGACCCCGCCTTGTACGGAAGCTGTGATTGAAAGTGGGATCCAGCGGGTAGTTGTCGGAGCCCTAGACCCCCATGACAAGGTTGCAGGTAAGGGGGTCCAAGCCCTCAAGGAAGCGGGTCTGGAAGTTAAAGTTGGCGTCCTAGAAAAAGAATGCCAGCACTTAAACCGGGTCTTTGAGAAATTTATCGTCAGCCACAAGCCCTATGTGGTGGCCAAGTACGCTATGACCCTGGATGGTAAGATTGCCACACGGACGGGGGCTTCGCGCTGGGTGACGGGGCCGGAAGCCCGCCAGCGTGTCCACCAGACCCGCCATGCGCTTTCAGCGATCATGGTGGGGGTCAATACCATCCAGGCTGATGATTCCCTCCTGACTTGCCGGCTGGATGGGGGCAAGGACCCGGTCCGGATTATCTGCGATTCAGAGCTCAGAACGCCCTTAGACAGTCAAGTCGTCCAGACCGCTGACCAAGTACCTACCTACCTGGCAACGACCTGCCGGGATGCCGACCGACAAGCCCCTTACCGGGAAGCGGGCTGTGGCATCATCGAATTGGGGCGTCGCCAGGGTCACTTAGACCTGGCCGAATTGATGACCCAGCTCGGGAAGATGGACCTGGATAGCGTCCTCTTAGAAGCAGGGGGCACACTGACCTGGTCAGCCTTGGCGCTGGGCTTAGTGGATGAAGTCCATTCTTATATCGCTCCTAAGCTATTCGGTGGCCAGGCCATGTCGCCGGTCGCTGGCCAAGGTGTTGAGACGCCGGACCAGGCCATCCAGCTGGAAACCTTTGCCTGGTCCCGAGTCGGTAAAGATTATTTGATAGAAAGTAAGGTGGTGAGTGGATGTTTACCGGATTAATTGAAGAAGTGGGGAAGATCAAGGCCATCAAGAAGTCTTCCCGGGCCTGCGTGGTCCAAATTGGGGCCGCCAAGGTTTTGGAGGAAATTCAAGTAGGGGATAGTGTGGCGGTCAATGGCATCTGCCTGACCGTGACCGATTTCGACCGCTCTTCTTTCACGGTTGACGTGATGCCCCAGACCTGGCAGATGACCGCCCTGGCCCAGCTCGAGCGCGGGTCTAGCGTCAACCTGGAACGGGCCATGGCAGCTTCGGACCGTTTTGGTGGCCACTTTGTTTCGGGCCATATTGATGGTAAGGCCCAGGTTCAAGCCATCCGTCCCCAGGGCAATGCGGTGGTCTATGATTTTAGGGCAGGCAAAGCCCTCTTGGACGATATGGTCAACCAGGGCAGTGTGGCCATTGATGGGATCAGCCTGACCCTGGTCCAAGTCGACCAAGGGGGCTTCCGGGTGTCGGTCATTCCCCACACCCTGGACCAGACCAACCTGCCACAGAAGAAGGTCGGCGACTGGGTCAATATTGAGACCGATATGATTGGCAAATATGTGAAACGTTTTATGGCTAAGGCAGAATCTTCTGACCTGACCGAGCCATACTTGCGCGAGCAAGGATTCTAGGAGGAGGACAAGGATGTTTAAAGAACGTGTGGAAAAGGCATTAGCTGCCCTTAAAGCAGGCAAGCTGGTGCTTGTCATGGACGATGAGGACCGTGAAAACGAGGGGGACTTGATCTGTGCTGCCGAATTTGCGACCACAGACAATGTCAACTTCATGGCTAGCCAGGCAAAGGGCTTGATCTGCATGCCGATGAGCGAGGATATCGCCCAAAAACTCGACTTTCAGCCCATGGTGGCCCACAATACCGACAACCACCAGACAGCCTTCACGGTTTCTATCGACCATGTGGCTACGACGACAGGGATTTCAGCCGAAGAGCGGGGCTTGACAGCTCGCCGAGTCGTGGCTGGGGAGGCCCGTCCTAAAGACTTCCGCCGGCCGGGTCATATGTTTCCCTTGGTGGCCAAAGCGGGTGGGGTCCTGGAACGCAATGGCCATACGGAAGCGACGGTTGACCTGATGCGCCTGGCTGGCTTAGAGGCTTGTGGGCTCTGTTGTGAAATTATGGCAGACAATGGTCAGATGATGCGCGGCCCAGAACTCAAAGCTTTTGCGGCAGCCCATAACCTGACCTTCCTAACCATTCAAGACCTCCAGGCCTACCGCAAGCGCTATGACCAGCTCTTGGACCGGGAGGCGGATGTGGCCCTGCCGACCCGCTATGGAGACTTCCGCCTGGTCTGCTTCGTTGACCGCCTGACCGGCCAAGAGCACTTGGCCCTGACCATGGGCGACTTGGACCAGGCTGAAGACGTCATCTGCCGCCTGCATTCGGAATGCCTGACTGGGGATGTCTTCGGGTCCGAGCGCTGTGACTGCGGGGCCCAGCTCGACCAGGCTCTGGCTCAGATTAGTCAGACGGGGCGGGGCGTTCTTCTCTATATGCGCCAGGAAGGCCGGGGGATTGGCTTAGTCAACAAACTCAAGGCCTACCACCTGCAAGAGGAAGGTCTGGATACTCTGGAAGCCAACCTCGCCCTGGGCCAGCCTGCTGATGCCCGGGAATACTATCTTGGGGCCCAGATGCTTCGGGCCTTGGGCGTTCAATCGGTTCGCCTGCTGACCAACAATCCTGACAAGGTCCAAGAACTCGAAGCCAATGGTATGCCGGTTAGCCAGCGCCTGCCTCTGGAAATTCCAGCCAATGCCCATGATGCCAACTACCTATTGACCAAGAAGATTAAGATGGGACACTTATTAGACTTAAAGGAGGACAAGTAAAATGACGACATTTGAAGGAAACTTATATACTGATGACATGAAAGTGGGGATTGTTGTTTCCCGCTTCAATGATTTCATCACTTCGAAACTCTTAGGAGGTGCGGTGGACAGCCTCAAGCGCGAAGGGGTAGCGGAAGAGGCCATCGATGTGGCCTGGGTACCCGGCGCTTTTGAAATTCCTTTGCTGGCTAAGAAAATGGCTGAGACGGGCCGCTATGACGCCATTATTTGCCTGGGTGCTGTGATCCGCGGGGCGACTTCCCACTATGATTATGTCTGTGCTGAGGTCTCCAAGGGTATCTCCCAGGTCTCCATGGCGACGGGCCTCCCTGTCCTCTTCGGTGTTATCACGACCGATACCATCGAACAAGCCATCGAGCGGGCTGGGTCCAAGGCAGGTAACAAGGGTTCTGAGTGTGCTCAAGCAGCTATCGAAATGGTCAATGTTATCCGCGCCGTGGAAGGGCCATCTGATAAAGCTTAATCGTCAATTTTTTAATTCAAAGAGAAGTAGCCGGGAACCAGTGCGGCTACTTTTTTGTTTTAGGAGGCTTGGACACTGAATAATTGCCTGGAATGTGTTACTCTTATTGTGAGAATAATCACGAAAGAGGGGAAGCAAAATGACTGATCAAGAATTGCGTTACCAGCCGGGGACCTACCAGGTGGAAGCAGCTGGACATAACAGCGCCTTGCCTATGGAGGTTGAAATCTCGGAAGACCGGATTGAACGGATCGAAGTTGATTCCAGTTCGGAGAGTAAGGGGATTGCCAATCCGGTGTTCGTCAAGGTGCCGGCTGACATTATCGAAGGCCAGACCTTGAATGTGGATGCGGTCTCAGGAGCGACAGTCTCTAGCCAGGGGATTATTGACGGGGTAGCGGAGGCCGTACGCCAGGCGGGGGCTGATCCTGATATTCTGAGAGCCCGGCCCAAGGTCCAACACCAGGCGGCAGAAGCCCTGGAAGAAACGACAGATGTCCTCGTGGTTGGGGGCGGGGGTGCTGGTTTGGCTGCCGCAGCTGCTGCTATCCAAGAGGGTAAGCAGGTCATTGTCCTGGATAAGTTCCCAGCTATTGGGGGCAATACTGTGCGGACAGGTGGCCCTATGAATGCAGCTGATCCAGATTGGCAAAATCAGTTTGCTGCTTTGCCAGGTGAAGGGCACACGCTAGAAGAGATCGCAGCCACGCCAGAATCAGAGATTGATGACGAATACTTAGAAGACTTCCGTGAACTCCGCCAACAAATCCAGACTTACCTCGAAAGCAGTGAAGAGGACGAGACCTATCTCTTTGACTCCGTCCTCCTCCACCGCATCCAAACCTATTTGGGTGGCAAACGTGCAGACTTATCTGGCAACCGAGTTTACGGTAACTATGACTTGGTTAAGACCTTGACAGACAATGTTTTGGACAGTGTGAACTGGTTAACTGAACTTGGTGTCGACTTCGACCGCGACCATGTTGACATGCCAGTGGGGGCTATGTGGCGGCGGGGTCACAAGCCACGTTCCGATGAAGGCTATGCCTATGTCCACACCCTTGAGAGCTTTATCGAAAAAGAGGGGGGCAGCATTTATACGGAAGCTGATGTGACTGAGCTGATCCAAGACGACCGAGGCCAAGTCATCGGCGCAAAAGGGACCTACCAAGGCGCGCCCATGCGGATTGAAGCCCAGGCTGTCGTTTTAGCTACGGGTGGCTTTGGGGCCAATACCCCCATGCTCCAAGAGTATAATACTTACTGGGAACGGATTGATGATGACGTCAAGACCTCCAACTCACCTGCCATTACGGGTGACGGCATCCGCCTTGGTCAAGCAGTCGGCGCTGACCTAGTGGACATGGGGATGATCCAAATGCTCCCAACTTGTGACCCAGAGACAGGGGCCCTTTTCACAGGTCTCCAAGTTCCGCCAGCTAACTTCCTCATGGTTAACCAGGAAGGCCAGCGCTTCGTCAATGAATTCGGCACGCGGGACGAAATTTCGGCCGCAGCGATCGCTAATGGCGGCCTCTTCTACCTGATTGCGGATGAACCCATCAAGGCCACGGCCTATAACACCAGCCAGGAGAAGATCGACCAGCAAGTCGCTGAGGGGACCCTCTACAAGGCTGAAACGGTCGCAGATTTAGCTCGGCAGATTGATATGGATCCTGAGCAATTGGAAGAGACTGTGAAAAAATATAACTCTTATGTGGAAGCTGGAGAAGACCCTGATTTCAACAAGGGAGCTTTTGATCTTAAAGTAGAGGAAGCCCCCTTCTATGCAACGCCGCGCAAGCCGGCCATCCACCATACCATGGGCGGCCTGCGGATTGATACCCAAGCCCAAGTCCTCGATGCAGATGGCCAAGCTATCCCAGGTCTCTATGCGGCAGGTGAAGTAGCAGGCGGTATCCACGCAGGCAACCGCTTAGGCGGCAACTCCCTAGCCGATATCTTCACCTTCGGACGGATCGCCGGCAAAGAAGCCAGTCAGTCCTAAAGGGTGAGAGAAGATGTGTGTAGAAAGGGGCCTCTGGAGCAAAAGGACAGAGAAGGCTATAAGTCTTCGACGACCATTTGTGAAGAGGAGCCCTTTCTACATCCTCGAACCCAACTAGAAAGGGTGAGAGACTTGGCAGTTAGCTTTCCTTCACTGGATCAAGTCAGCAGAGCCAGTCTGACAGACTGCGGCGGGGACTTGTGAAGTGACAGGAAAGCTGCCAAGCCGAACCTGACTACCAAGACTGAGAGAGCTGGCGGGAGAAATAGACCTCTGGAGCAAAGTGCATAGGGTGAGGCCAAGCGTATTTAGCTTGGGCTAGTTCAAAGTTGAGAAAAGAGACTGCTTAGGAGGGCTAGTCTCTTTTCTTTTTATTGCGAAACGTAAAATAATCTAACGTATTATGTTATGGTTCAGCCACTTCTATAGCAAAAATAAGCAATTCATTTCAATGTTATGCGTCAATTCGCCTTATCAGTAAAAAAATATTTTGTTTACGATATATTTTATAACATAATTCTTTTAGATTATGATAAAATAGTAAGTAAATAAAACTGATTAATGCGAGGTGCGCTTATGCTAACTATTGAATTTGATAGCATCCAGTCCATGGGTTTTGCTGTTTTAACCCTCTTATTTGGGAAATGGATCATCAATAAATTCCCCAAGCTAGAAGAATACTCCTTGCCTCCAGCCATTGTAGGGGGGTTGATTTTCGCCATTGTAAATACGATTTTGAGGCTGGCTAATTTGATGGTAATTAAGATCGATACGGAATATGCCATGCTCTTTATGGTGATCTACTTTACCACCATCGGCTTTGAGGCGAGTTTGCAGGCCCTGGTTCGCGCTAAGGGGATTGTCAGTAAATTCCTCTTTGTTTCGATTTTAGCCATCTTTGTCCAGAATTTTCTGGCTTTAGGTCTGGGTAAGGCTTTCGGCATTCCAGGCCCTCTCGCCCTCTTACTGGGATCGCCAGCCTTAGTCGGTGGTCCAGGAACAGCTGCAGCGGTTTCGCCTTCCATTGAGGCTCTGGGCTTTGATACGGCAACTTCGGTCGGTGTGATTGCCGCCACCTTGGGCATTGTCCTCGGTTCGGTTTCGGGTGGGCCGGTAGCTTCCACGGCTATCAAGAAGCACAATCTTTCAGCTAAGGATCCGGATGCTTCAGCCAATACGGGTGACCGCTACAAGTCACATAGCCAGCGGCAGAAGATGACGGGGGAACGGATTGCAGTCATGCTTTATGGCACCCTGGTCGTTATCTTTTTGGGGATCTTCCTGACCAAGATCTTGAATTTCTTCGTCGGTTATTTGGTAGGCGGAATCAGCTTCCCCCTCTATATCGGCCCCATGATTGTGGCTGCTACCGTGCGGAATATCTCAGATGCTCGGGATAAGCCAATCCTAGATGATGAGGCGCTGGGCTTTACCTCTGATATTTCCCTCAATATCTTCCTGTCCCTGACCATGGTGGGCTTGGAGCTCTGGACCATCCTCGATATGGCTATCCCAATGCTGATTATCATTGCCCTGGAAGCTATAATCACCATCGCCTTTGCTCGCTATGTGGTCTATAAACTGATGGGGAACAATTACGACGCAGCAGTGATGACAGCCGGTTTTATCGGTTTCGGGATGGGGTCTTCCTCCAATGCCATGGCCTGCATGCAGCAGCTTACTAAGGAATACGGACCAAGTCCCTTGGCCTTCCTGGCTGTTTCTATCGTCGGCGCCCTTTTCATTGATTTTGTGAATATCTTTATGATTTATGGCTTTATCAACTTCCTCTAGTTGTCGAAGCAGCCGAGCTCGATTAGCCGAGTTCGGCTTTTTTTGAGTAAAAGTTTTACTTTATCTAGGGCCCTTGTGCTATACTTAGGGAACTTTAGGAGAGGAGGGGATGTGATGTCTGATAAGCGTTTGTCTTGGATAGCGCTAGCTTTGATTGTTTTAGTTTTTATAGGGACCTGGTTTTCTTCGTCTATGCCTTACGAAGCCCAGAGCCTCCAACCTATCCTGCGCCGCCTGCTAGCGGGTGAACCTTTTGCTGGGCTCTTAGCGCCGATTCGCTTTACTTATGCGGGAGAAAAAATTAGCGTTGATGCTTTATCCTATGCAGGATTTGTGGAATTTTTTATCCGCAAGGGGGTACACTTTGTGCTCTTCGGCAGCTTGGGGGTCCTCCTCTACCTGGCCCTCCGCCCCTACTGCCAGGGGTGGGGCCTGACTTTCTTGCTCAGCCTGGCTCTGACTTTTGGTTTTGCTTCCTTTGATGAGCTCCGCCAAACGATTACGGTTAACCGGTCAGGTTTGCTGGAAGATGTCTTCTTGGACACAGCTGGGGCCTTGTGCTTGCTCTTAATCTACCAGCTGATTGAAAAGATTTTCCGCAAGAGGCCAGTTGAATAGTTTGCTCTTGATATAAAAATAGCCTTGTCCCTCCTTCTTATGAAGTGAGAGGCAAGGCTATTTCTATGTCATTTTTACTGGCTATCATCGGATGTATGCTCTTTGTCTGTTTTGTTATCCATAGGGTTGAGGATGCGGACGTCTTGGCGGGGGTAGGGGAATTCGATGCCGCCTGCTTCAAAGAGTTTGAAGATTTCATAGTGGATTTCGGTGGTGATGATTTGTTCGCGCTCGTTGTTTTGTTGGCTGAGCCAGAACCAGAGCTCAAAGTTAATGGAAGAGTCCGCGAATTCGGTGAGGAAGACCCGGGCCTTGGGTTCATCGAGGATTTCTGGATACTGGGCTTGGACGTTCTTCAGGGCCTGGAGGAGGAGTTGGCGGGCCAGTTGGAGGTCTGAATCATAGTCGATGCCGACAGACACGGTGACACGGATTTCTGGATCGCCATAGGACCGGTTAACGAAGGAGTTCTCGAGGAAGTAGCTATTAGGGATCAGCATCCGCTCATTGCGGCGGGTCCGGACAATAGTCTCGCGGATGCGGATTTCTTCAACCGTTGCGACGGTTTCGTCCACTTCGATCAGGTCGCCGACGCGGATGGGCCGGCTGAAGAGGATGATCAAACCGGAGATGAAGTTGTTCATAATATTGCGGATGCCGAAGCCGACGCCCACCCCGATCACGCCAGCGAAGACGCTCAGGCTAGTCAGGTCGAAGTTGAGCTGCTTGAGGGTGACTAGGACCACTGCTATCAGGACAATATAGGTGAAGAGGGTGGTGATGGTCGCCTGGGCTCCCGGATCAATGTCATAACGGCGGAAGATGGAAGGCAAGAGGAAGCGTTTGACCCCATTGACGAAGCGGATGGCTAAAAGAATAGCAAAGCCAACTGAGAAGAGGAGGAAGGTAGAGACATCCGTTTGTCCAAGCTTGAAGAGGGGGTTGAAGAACCAGCGAGAGTGAGAAAAATAGGAAATAAAGAAAATAATAAAAACAAAAGATGCCAGCCAGTTGAGGATGGACTGGAGCAGGAGGGAGAGGGAATGGTCTCGGTTGAAGCGATGGAGAAGCTTACGGCAGAGGAAGTAGAGGGCAAGGAGGAGGAGAAAACTGAGCAGGCCGGCAATCCAGTAGCCGACCCCGTGGGCACTGAGATAGTCGAGCCAGTCTTTGAGAATATGGGTCATGGGGCACCTTCTTTTTTTCTTTTAATTATAGCAGACTTAGCTTTCTCTTTCGCCTTTGAGGCTATTTTACCTATAATAGTAAGTAGAAAGGGTGGGAGAAATGAAATTAATTACGGTAGAAGAACACTATATGTCAAAAGCTATCAACGACCAGTACCAGGCTTTGAACCAGGCCGACTTATCGCCTGAGCAGGAGGCCAAGGCTTCCTTTGTTTCTGAATATCTGAATCAGATGGTTGAGACCGGGGGACCGATTGTCGACTTAGACCAAAAACGTCTAGCTTATATGGACCAGGCCGGGGTTTCGGTGCAAATTCTGAGCTATGGCAATAACAGCCCCATGGATCTAAGAGGAGAGGCGGCTGTCGACCTGGCCCGGCAAGCCAATGATGACTTGTTTGAGGCCTGTCAGAAGCACCCCGATCGCTTCTATGGACTGGCTTGTTTACCGGTGGACCAGCCTCAATCGGCTGCAGCGGAATTGGAGCGGACGGTCAAAGACTTGGGCTTCAAAGGGGCTCTGCTCCAGGGTACTTTCCAGGAAGAATTCCTCGATAATGACCGCTATGATCCAATCTTTGCCAAGGCGGAAGAACTGGGCGTGCCCCTCCAGATCCATCCGGGTGAGATCAAGCAGGACGTGCTCAAGGCCTATTATAAAGGGAAGTGGTCGGACCAAGTTATGAATGTCTTGTCTGGCCATGGCATGGGCTGGCACTATGAAGCGGGGGTCCACATGCTGCGCTTGATTCTCTCAGGCTGCTTTGACCGCTACCCCAGACTCCAATTGGTTGCCGGCCACTGGGGAGAAGGCCTGCCCTACTTCCTCGAGCGCTTGGATGAGAACCTGCCAGTGGACCTGACCCACTTGGACCACAATATTGCCTATTATCTCAAGCATAATTTCTACTATACGCCCAGTGGGATGTTCTATGACGGCCCCTTTAAGCTCTGCTTGGATTACTTTGGCGCGGAACGGATTGTCTGGTCGGTAGACTATCCTTATGTGATCCGAGACAATGTTTGGGACTATCTGGCTAATTTTGGATTGGCTCAAGAGGACCTCGAAGCTATCGCCTATGCCAATGCAGAAAAACTTTATGGACTAGGGTAATTGTATTTATAGAATAATAAAACCCGCCCCTCTTGAATAAAGCGTGCTATAATGAAAGTGATATTGAAAAAAACAAGGGGGAATTTTCATGACAGAATCGATGCGTGACCAAGTGATTGGGGCTTGGAAATTGATATCCTATCAAACGACTGATGCGTCCGGTCAAGTGGTCTATCCTTTAGGTGAGGATGCTAAGGGCTTCATCCTCTATACACCGGATGGCTATATGTCCGCCCAAATCATGGCCCAAGGACGGCCAGCCTATGCGTCAGGGGATCTCCACAAGGGGACCCAGGACGAAATGGCCCAAGCTGCTGAGGGCTATCTGGCCTATTCCGGGCGCTATGAAATCGATGAAGACAAGGGGGAATTGACCCACCATATGGATGTCTCCATGAACCCAACCTGGCTCGGTCAGTCCCAACCTCGCGTGGCCCAAATTGTAGATGGCAAATTAAAGATTTATAACGGACTCAAACCTGAAGACCAATTAGTTTGGAAACGTGCGGAAGACCATAGTCAAGCTTAAAGGAGGCTATTTAGATGAGTGAACGTACAGTAGTTGTAACAGGAGCAGCCCAGGGGATTGGCTATGCTATTGCTGAGCACTTTGTTAAGGCTGGAGACTGGGTGGCTATCTTGGACCTGAACCAGGAAGCCGCTGAAGAAGCTGCCCAAGCGCTCGGTCAGGCACAAGGCTTTGGGGTCGATGTGTCGAAGGAAGACCGGGTCAAAGCTGTGATGGAAGCGATTATCGACGAGCGTGGGGCCATTGATGTGCTCGTGAACAATGCAGGGATGCAATACATTTCTTCCGTTGAAGACTTCCCATATGAGAAATTCCAACAAGTCTTTAATGTGATTATGGGAGGGACCTTCCTCTGCATCAAGTATGCCCTACCTTCTATGAAAGCCCAGTCTAAGGGCCGGATTATTACCATTTCCTCAGGCCACGGCCGTCGCCCGGATAAATACAAGTCCGCTTATTGTGCGGCTAAGTCCGCCCAAATTGGCTTCAGTAATGTGGTAGCCAAGGAATACGCCCAGGATGGGATTACCGCTAACTGTGTCCTGCCTGGCCCAACCCACACCAAGTTGATCGACAATCAATTAGCTAAATTGGCTGAGGAAGATGGCACGAGTGAAGATGAAGCGCTCAAGACCCATATTATCGGCGGCCAATGGTTAGGACGTCTCTTGGAAGCCGATGAAATTGCTTCTGCTGTCTACTTCCTGGCTTCCGATGCGGCAGCTGCCATTACCGGGGAAGCACTCGGTGTAACCGGTGGCGAAGGCTAGTAAAATTAAAAAAAGATTAAGATTAGCTTGACTATCTCTTAGACTGTGTTATTATAAGGATAATTTCATAAAGAAACGATGACGAAGTAGTAGTAGCCAGTCCTCGTCAGCCTAGAGAGTCCCTGTTTGCTGGAAGGGGACCTGATAAGCTGGTGAACTCGACTTTTAGGATGAGCCGATGACTCAGTCTGAGTGCTCAATGCCAGCATCTGGTGCCCCCATTAACCGGCATTCCCCTAGGGGAAGAGAGTTGGCCAGTTTTGCCTGGCAACAAAGGTGGTACCGTGCTAGCGCACCCTTTGAGGACCGCAGAGGTTCTTGAAGGGTGCTTTTTTATTTGAGGATTCGTCTGAATATTCTAAAATAGGAGGAAATGTAAATGAATAGTCTTATTATTTTTGGCACCATTATCTTGGCAATTGCGATTGGGGAGCGTTTCCGTTTAAACGCAGGTCTTGTCGCGGTTGCCTTCGCTTACTTGTTAGCTGTCTTCGTCTTTGGCTTTACGACGGACCAAGTCTTTGCGCTCTGGCCGATTGAGTTATTCATGGTGATCTTTGGAGTTTCCTTCTTCTTCAGCTTCGCTAAGATGAATGGAACTTTAGAAGCGGTGGGCCACCACATGATCTACCGCTTCCGCCACCATACCTCGCTTATTCCCTTGGGCCTCTATCTGACTGCAGCCCTCTTATCTGGTTTGGGGGCAGGGACTTGGGGTTCTGTGCCGATTGTCGGAGCCATTGCCCTCCAGCTCTGCCGGCAGACTAAGATGAATGAGACAGTGGCTGCCATCTCCGTTATCCTAGGTGGGATGAATGGCGGGAATATTCCTTTTGGTCCTCACGGTGCAATCATCCTGGGTGTTCTCTCTGAATCGGGCTTTGCTGACCAGGCGGCTGAGATGACTTGGAAGATTTTCGGTGTGTCGATCCTCTATCCCCTGGTGCTTATTGCCGGGCTTAGTCTCTGGCAACACTACAGTTACGGTCAAGAGAGTGTAGAAATTGATCCCCCTCAAGCCTTTACTTCCAAGCAAAAACAAACCTTGGCCTTGATTGCCTGCTTTGCTGTGGTGCTCTTGCTTCCCGCCATGATTACCAACTTTACCGACGCCTTCCCAACCTTGACTTTTATTAGTGAACACATCAACCTCAGCTTCTTGACTATCATCTTCGGGATTATTGCCTATATGATGAACTTGGCGCCCCGGGACAAGGTCTTTGACCAGATTCCTTGGCAGACGATTTGGGTGGCCTGCGGGATGACCTTCTTGATTAGTCTGGGGATTGAGCTGGGCATCACGGAAGAGATGGCCAAGCTGATCTCTTACATGCCTAAGCTAACGATTCCGATTGTCCTAACGGTTCTGTGTGGCCTGATGTCGATCTTCAGTTCAACCATCGGCGTCCTAGCACCCCTCTTCTTCCCAGCCTTGGCTGCCATTTCGGGTGCGACGGGTTGGCCAGTTCTTCTATTGGCCTGCTTGGTCATTGTGGGCGGCTTCTCAACAGGAGCTTCGCCTTTCTCCGATACGGGTAGCCTCTATTTGGCGACTGGCTCTTACTGCCAAGACAGCCAGCGCGCCCTCTACCGCCGCCTCTTGTTCAAAGTGGCCCCAACTTGTATGGGAGCCGCCGTCGCAACGGCCATGGTCTTATCAGCGGCGGCTATTTTATAAAATGACCGGCATATAAAATCTAAGAAGCACATGAAACAAGCGCATTGTGTGACAATTTTCCTGTCCCAATGCGTTTTTTTTGTAGCTAACTTAAAACCTTACTGAAGCATTTTTATACTGTTACAACAAATTTAGCAATTAATATTATGTTAGCTATTCCTAAAGTGTTATAATAATAAGTAGATTTTATAAAAAAATTGAATTTTTTAATGTTGATGGCTAGTAATCAAGAAATCAATACAGGTTATTTTTTGAGCAGGAGTGGAGCTTTGAAGTTGACCCTTAGCCATGGCTCTTCAAGGGGCAAATTCAAAAAGCAAAACGGATGCCCATCAAGAGACAAATTTTAAAGAATTCATTACAATTGGAGGAAAATTTTATGTCCTATCTACCCTTACTGGGCATCCTGATCATTGTGGTCGGCTTTGCCTTGAAGTTGGACACCATTGCGGTGGTGGTTATTGCAGCTGCTGTTACCGCTCTTGCTTCTGGGATGTCCATTACTGAATTTTTGACCAGCCTGGGGGACGCCTTTGTGGCCAACCGCTTGGTCACGCTCTTTGTCCTAACCCTTCCCATTATGGGCCTGTCGGAGCGTTACGGCTTGAAGGAGCAAGCCGTCCGCCTGGTCAACCGCATCCAAGGCTTGACGACAGGGAAATTTCTCAGCCTCTATCTCTTGATCCGGGAAGTGGCGGGGATTATTTCTGTTCGCTTGGGCGGCCACCCCGCCTTCGTCCGTCCCCTAGTGGAACCCATGGCCCAGTCTGCCGCCAAGGCTCGTTACCAAAAGACGGACGCTAAGAGCCTGGAATTAATCAAGGCCCAGTCGGCTGCCATGGAGAATATCGGGAACTTCTTTGCCCAGAATGGTTTCGTTGGCGCAGCGGGCACCCTGCTCATTGTCGGCACCATGGAATCCTTGGGTTATCCTGTTGCTGCTGCTGAGATTGCCATGGCTTCCTTAGTTGTTGCCTTTCTAGCCTTCGTCTTTGGCCTGCTTTCAAACTATATCTTTGACCGCCGGCTGGACCGGTTGAATGGCTATTCTAAGTCGGATAAAGGAGGAAGGGACTAATGACCATGGAAGTATTATTTAGCTATGTTTTAGAATTTTTCTTTATTTTGTCTGGTCTGATCTTCTTCTATTCTGCCTACCAAGGGGCTCAGGATCGAACGAATCCCAAGCGTTGGGGGACCGCAGCTTTTTGGGCCATTCTAGGTTTGCTCTTTGTCTTTGGCCGCCTCTTACCTGGTCTGGTTTCTGGGATCTTGGTGGTCCTCTTGGGTGTCATCACCTTGTTCAAGCAATTCGGTGCAGGGACGGCCTTTGTTGAAGACAAGGCTAAGCAGGAAGCAGCTGCTAAGCGTTTTGGCTGGAAACTTTTCTTACCGGTTTTGGTCATGGCCCTGTCCGCTGTCATTGTGGCCCGACTGATTCCAGAGTCCAGTGCCTCCTCGATTGGGATTGGCTCGCTCTTGGGAACTTTGGTCGCCTTGGCTCTCTTTAAGCCTTCAGCCAAGGAGGCCCTCTATGAGACGGATCGGATGACCCAGCAAGTCGGCACGACCAGTATCTTGCCCCAACTGCTCGCTGCCCTGGGTGTGATCTTTGTCAACGCCGGGGTCGGTGAGATTGTGGCCCAAATCTTGGCAGGCATTGTCCCAGCTGGGTCGAAGTTCTGGGGGATTGTGGCCTATGTCTTGGGCATGGTCTTCTTTACCGCTGTGATGGGGAATGCCTTCTCCGCCTTTACGGTTATCACGGCAGGTATCGGGGTTCCCTTTGTCCTGATGCAGGGGGCTGATCCAGTTGTTGTAGGTGCCTTAGGGATGACAGCCGGTTTTTGTGGGACATTATTGACACCGATGGCAGGGAATTTCAACGCCCTCCCTGTGGCCTTGCTTGAGATGACTGATCCCAATGGTGTCATCAAGCGCCAGTTGCCCTTTGCCCTTATTATGATCGTGGTCCATATTGTTCTCCTATATATTTGGGCCTTTTAATAAAAGAAAGGAGCTTTATCGATGAAAATTTTAGTTACAGCTTTTGATCCTTTTGGTGAGGATAAGATCAATCCGGCCACTGAAGCCGTCAAAACACTCCCTGACCAAATTGCTGGAGCAGAAGTCATTAAGTTAGAAATTCCGACAGTCTTTGTGAAAAGCGCGGAGGTCGTGAGCCAGGCCATCGCAGACCATCAACCTGACTATGTGGTCAATGTGGGCCAGGCAGGGGGGCGCTATGCCTTAACCCCAGAACGAGTGGCTATTAACTGGGATGATGCTCGAATTGCGGATAACGAGGGCAAGCAACCCATCGACCAGCCTATCCAAGCGGACGGACCAGCAGCTTACTTCTCTAGCCTCCCCATCAAGGCCATGGTAGCGGCCGTTAAGGAAGCCCAATTGCCTGCAGAAGTCTCCAATACAGCCGGCACCTTCGTCTGCAACCACATCATGTACCAAACCCTCTATCTGATCGACAAGACCTACCCAGAAGTTAAGGGCGCCGGCTTCATCCATATCCCTTACCTCCCCGAACAAGTTGTCGACCGTCCCAACACCCCATCCATGGGCCTCACCGACATCAGCCGAGGCCTAGAAGCCGCCATCTCAGCCATCGTCGCTTATGACGGCAAAGAAGACCTCCACAGCGTAGGAGGAAAAACGCATTAAACAAGGGTGTGAGCAAGAGCGTTAAGCTTTGGATGCTTGGAGTAAGTCGGGATAAGGGCAAGCCCCGCTTGCTCGTTCCCGACTTGCGAAAGCACTCCAAAGCTGCTCTTGCGAACCCGACTATGCAGGGTGAGAGCAGTTGCGTCCAGACTTGAATGACTGGAGCCCAAACGGAAAAGAGCGGCTTTAGCCGATCGTTCCGATTGGGTGAAGTCACTTCAAGTCTGCAACTGCGAACCCGACTATGCAGGGTGAGAGCAAGAGCGCTTAGCTTTGGATGCTTGGAGCAAGGCAGAATAAAGAGCGAAGCATTCG
>NZ_KV797910.1:21956-84459 GCF_001809535.1 Aerococcus sp. HMSC062A02
ACTTGTGAAATCACTCCGAGTCTGCCAAGTCGAAGCGGACTAAAGGGTGTGTGGGCTGACGCTTAATTGACCAAGCTCCAATTAAAAGTTCCTATTGTAGCTTGACACACCGAATGAATCCATCCCCGAAAAGTGGTGGGAGTCCAAAGCCTATCCAGCAACTCTTCTCGATAGGCAGACAGGACTTCCATCGCTTTTTGATATTGAAACGTTTTCACAAACTGTTATAATGAATAGAGAAAGTTATTATAGAAAGGAGCTGGCTAGCCTAGTGAGTAAAAAAATTAATTGGTCGAAATGGGGGCGTTGGCTGGCCCTAGGATTACTCGTGCTTGTGAGCTGGTGGATCTTTAAGACCTTTAATCTCAACCGGGTCAGGGACTTGGTGATGACGAGTTCCTATGCTGAAGGGTTCTATGTACTCTTGTGGACCTTCCTGCCTATGGGTTTCTTCCCGGTGCCTATCCTGGCTCTGGCGGGGGGAATGGGCTTCGGTCTATGGAAAGGATCGCTGCTGACAGTGATTGGGGCAAGTTTTAATATGTCCTTTATGTTTTTAATAGCCCGCTACCTCTTCCGACGCCCTGTACAGAATTTCCTTTATGAACGTTATCCCTCCACCCAGGAGATCTTGTCCAGCAAACCCAGTCGCTTACGCCTAGTGCTGGCCCTTGCCCGCTTGATTCCTCTAATTCCCTATAATATTGAAAATTATGCTTTTGGTTTAACGGACATTACTTTTATCGACTACTTGCTGATTTCCTTAGTCACCATCTTGCCGGGAACCCTGATTTATGTCAATGTGGGGGACAAGGCGGTCGCGCCTAACACCTGGGACTTTGTCTTAGCGATTGGCCTTCTTCTGCTTCTAGTGGTTGGAACAGCCTTTCTTACCAAGTATATGCGCCAGCCGGAAGATAAGGACTAGCTTTTTACTTTCATCTCTGGATAAAATTTTGTACACTTGACTTGAAGCTTGGAAGGGTCAGATTCAATGAAAGGGGCCTAGGATGCTGAGTGCTTATTATCAATCTAAATTGGGAGTCATCCAACTGACTTATCAAGGGCGAAGCTTATATGGGCTTGCTTTTGACGATGACCTGCCCCAAGATGGTCAACCGGCAGAGAGCTGCCCTGAATTAGAGGAAGTTTGCCAGGCCTTAGATGCTTATTTCGCCGGGCAAGCCGTCCAGCTAGCGCCTGAGAGCTTGGTTCTCCAGGGAACGCCCTTCCAGGAGCGGGTTTGGGCTTTATTAAGAGAAATCCCCTATGGCCGGGTGACGACTTACGGGGACCTGGCTCAGACCTATGAAGACCGCTACCAGGCCCCCATGTCTGCCCAGGCAATCGGCGGCGCAGTAGGGCTCAATCCCATTGCCTTATTGGTTCCTTGCCACCGGGTGGTCTCTAGTCGGGGACAACTGACGGGCTATGCTTATGGTCCCCATCGGAAGCAGGCCCTCTTAGAAGGGGAAGGTCTGACCTTTGATGACCGGGGACAAGTCATTAATTTTTCGTCAATTAAATTAAAAGCTAAAGGAGCTGAAGAAATGGCAAAAAAGGATAAATATTTGGTCAAGTATGACCGTTCGCGCGAATTAGATAGCTTCAAAGTCAAGGGCTTTCGCTGCTATGACGGTTTGGATGTGATTGATGATCTGAAAGTGGGGACGGCGGTGGACCTCTTGGCAGAAGCGGATAATCCTTATGATTCAGATGCTGTCCAAGTGGCTTATAAGGGCCATCAGTTAGGTTATCTCCCTGCAGATGACAATCACTTCATTAGCCAATTGCTTTATTTTGGCCATGGGAATATTCTAGAGGCACGGATTTTAAGCCTAAACTTTGACCAGGGCATAGAGCCTCTGATCACCATTCAAGTTCGTATCAAAGATAAACGTTAAAGCAGAATACCAAGGAGGATATTATATTATGTTATTAGAAAATAAAGTTGCCTTAATTACGGGTGCCGGTTCTGGTTTTGGTCGGGCGACGGCCTTACTTTTCGCCAAGGAAGGGGCCAAAGTTGCTGCGGTCGATATTAATCGTGAAGCGGCTGAAGAAACCGTTAGTCAAATTGAAGCAGCAGGGGGACAAGCCCTGGCTATCCAAGCTGATGTGGCTGACGAAGCGGCTGTCAAAGCCATGGTTGAAGAAACTGTTGAGGCTTACCAAAGCATTGATATTCTCTTCAATAATGCGGGCATCTATGTTCCAGGCAATGTGGAAGAAACACCGCTCGATGCCTTCCAGAAGAGTTTGGCCATCAATGTTACGGCGGCTTTCCTAGCTTCTAAATTTGCTATGCCTTATCTCAAGGAAAACAAGGGGAATATCATTAATACGGCGTCTGCTGCCGGTCTGATCGGCTTCCCTGATGCGGTCTCCTATGCCGCTACTAAGGGGGCAGTGGTGTCTATGACCCAGGCGATTGCCGTGGACTATGCCAGTGAGGGAATTCGCTGCAATGCCATTTGCCCAGGCACAGGTAAAACGGGGATGACTAATGAACTCTTGGAAGACCCTGACATTGCCCAAGGCTTCCTAGCACCTATCCCTATGCAACGCTTTGGGGAAGCGGAAGATGTGGCTAAAGCAGCCCTCTTCTTAGCTTCGGACCTTGGTTCTTATACGACGGGTCATGCCCTCCCTGTTGACGGCGGCTGGACCATGAGCTAATTCGCCAGGCTTAATTGTAAAATTAGAAAGGACCTCCCTCATCTTCTTGTTTGATGAGGAAGGTCCTTTAGTTTAGTCTTCTATAAAAGCTTGGAGGGCAGGTAGGCGGAGGCGACGGATGCTGCGGTTGAGGGGGATAGCTACGAGGATACCGAAGATATTTTGCAAGGAGTTGCCAGGAATGGATGGGATGGCTGCGGCCCAGTTATAGAGGATCCCTGTCCCAATGGCATAGCCGACCATCATCCAGATACTAGCTAGGATGAGCGCTGTCCAGTTGCCACCAGGTAATTTTTTCTTAGCTAAGCAACCAGCAATATAACCTTGGAGGCCGTGGATGATAAAGGAAAAGACAATCCACTGGGGATAGCCGGAGATGAGGTCGATAAGGGCCCCGCTGGCTGCACCCACGATGCCGCCAGCTACTGGGCCAAGCAAGAGGGCAGAGGCATAGATGCCTGCATCACAGAGGGTGAAGATCCCGCTAGTGGCTGGAATAGGGATAACTACTAGGATCGATAGGGCAGTGGTAAGTGCCGTCAGAACGGCGATTAAGGGAAGCTTAGTTTTCATGCAAAGGACTCCTTTATCTTAATATTTCTTTAATCTTTAGTATAAGGAGTTTTGGGCTAAACTGCAAATATTTGTGTAAGGGTTCACATGTTTGAACTTAAAGTCAAAGAGAGACTCGCCTTCAAATAATAGGGACTAAGCGAAGCTTCTGCTGAGCGTTTACTTTAGTCTGCAGAAGCTTTCGCCTTCTAGCTTAGAAATGTTATAATAAAGAAAGTAAAAGCGAACAAGGAGCGACTAGAGACAATGGAAAAAATTGCGATTATAGGTTTAGGGATTTCTGGCTCAGCTTGTTTGGCAGCCTACCAGCACTTGGCTCAGTCCCATGACTTTGACTTAGTTGTTTTTGACCGTGAGCCTTATTTGGGACAGGGGATCCCCTTCACAGAGTCTTATGAAGGGGCCCTGATGAATACTCGGAATGCTGGTCTGACCTATGACCAAGCTTATTCCGGTGATTTTGAAACTTGGCTTAAGGCCAAGGATCCCGACCGCGACTGGCCTGAATATAGCTCCCGCTATCTCTTTGGAAGCTATTTAAGAGAACGGGTGGGGACGCTCTTGGAGAATCTCCAGGCCCAGCTGGTGAAGGAGTATGTGGCTAAAGTCAACTTCGACCAAGAGGCGGAGACTTGGTGTCTTGAGACCGAATCTGGCCAGGTCTACACGGGCTTCGACCGCATCCATCTTTGCTGTGGGGACTTGGGGACCAATGACTTCTATCGATTGGAAGGAACGTCACGCTATCTCAACCAGGCCTATCCCCTAGAGGCTGACCGCTATCAGATGGATGAGGAAGGGTTGCGACGGGTGGCCGTGATTGGAACAAGTTTATCAGCTATTGATGTGATTAAATACCTGGCTGATATTTGCCAGCCCAATCAAATTCTGGCCTTCTCCCGGGGCAACCAATTTCCGATTGTGAGCGGTAAGGAGGCCGAAGACCTGGCCTGGGCTTATCTCAGTGAGGAGAATTTTCAGGCAGCCCAGGAAGCGGAAGAGGGGCTGACCTACCAGCAGGTCGACCAGTGGATCCAGGCCGACTGCCAGAACCTAGGCCTAGATTGGGCAGACTGCCAGGAAGTGAGTCTCAGCCAAGGAATTGAAGGGATCCGTCGTGCGATGGATTGGACCAGCCAGGGAGCACTTTTGGAGGCCTTGGCCACCCGGGTGACCCGCCTCCTCTTCCACTACTGGCAATATCTGAGCCTAAGCGACCGTCAGCAATTTGCGGACAAGTACGACAAGGTCTTTTCCCTGGCCAAGGGTAAGATGCCCTTGGCGTCGGCTCAGCGTTTGTTAGACCTAGCCGATGAAGGCTGCCTCAGCTCCTGTTCGGGTGTTGAAGAAATTATTTATGATAAGCAGACTGGGCTCTACTACCTGCTCGACCAGGAGGGCATGATCATTGAAGAAGTGGACTATATTGTCAATGCGACGGGGATCAATCTCGATTTAAGGCAAGCTTTGCCCCAAGATAGCCTCCTCTATGACTTGCGTGATCAAGGCTGGTTAAATCCTGATCCAGCCCAGGGAGTTAGCCTGGATGTTAACCGCTACCAGCTAATTTCTCCGCGCTTTGGGCGCTTAGACCATGTCCATCCCCACGGCCTCTTAATTGCCCCCTCGGTCTACCACAATAATTCAACGACTACCATCCAACGCTATGCCCAGGATGTGATCAACTGGCACTATTGCGGCCAAGACTACCGACAATCAGGACTCTGGCCTTAGGAGGTATATATGTTAAGTCACTATGAAAAAATGCGTGCCGGCCAATGGTACGACGCCAATTATGATCCGGATATCCTCGCCAAGCGAGAAGCAGCAAAAAGCAGGGCCCACCGCTTCAACCAGATCGATCCTGCTGATCGCAAAGAAGCTGAGACTGCCTTAGCTAAGCTACTAGGGGACCTGCCTGAAGGCCTGGAAGTCATGGCGCCGCTTTATGTGGACTACGGCGACAATATTCACTTCGGCAAACACTGCTTTGTCAACCACGCCTGTTACTTTATGGATGGGGCCCGGATTGAATTTGGGGACCATGTCTTTATCGGCCCTTATTGTGGCTTCTATACGGCTGCCCATCCCCTGAGGGCAGAAGCCCGCAATGCGGGCTTGGAGCAAGCCCGACCTATTAAGGTTGGTTCTGACTGCTGGTTCGGGGCTAATGTCTCAGTGATGCCAGGTGTCAGTATCGGTTCAGGCTCTGTAATTGGGGCCGGGTCGGTGGTTACCAAGGATATCCCAGAGAACTCCCTCGTCATGGGGGTCCCCGGCCAGGTGATTAAGACGATCGACCAGGACCAGGGCAATTCATTTACAAATGAGCCTTAGAATGTTAGAGTTAAAAAGCGAGTTCTTGAAAACGACAACAAAATAGTAAGGAGTTTGTCATGCCAGCAATCCAGGATATTTTAAGCCAATTATTTAAAGAAATGAAGGTTCCTGTAGAATACCGGCCTTTAGATGGTGGCCAGCACCTCTTTGCCTTAGCTTATCAGTTAGGGGAAGACAAGGTCGTGCCTTGCCATATCATTGCCCGGGACTTTAACGAGGGAGAAGCCACCACGGACTTTCAAATTAACTACCGCCAGCTCTGCCAGGTGGAAGACTACCAACAGACGGCCAAGGCCCTCGAAGTCATCAATGATTTGAACCGTGAACGGAGCGGCTATTACAACCTGATCCTCTCGGGCGATGGGGAAATCTATACGCGCTGCTTGTCGCGGACCGGTGAGGACGTCCGGGTTCTCTATGAGCTCATGACTTTGGGTGCTAGCGTTGCCCGGGACCTCTATCCGCGACTGGAGCAAGCCATCAACAATAAGACCGTCAAAGTCGCTGAACGATCCGAATAAAGAAAGGAAGTTTATATGAGTGAAGAAAATTTTACCGACCTTTCCAAATTTGAAGATTTGAAACTCATGGACGAAGCCCTCTATGAGGAGTGTATCCAGGCCTTAGAGCAAGTCATTGACCCGGAACTGGGCATTGATATTGTCAACCTGGGGCTGATTTACGACTTGCTCTATGACGGTGAGGGCCATCTCCTGATTAAGATGACCCTAACCACTATGGGCTGTCCTCTCCAGGATGTGCTCATGGAATCGGCGGCCATTGCCCTGGATGATGTCGATACGATTAAAGAAATGAAGATTGACTTGGTTTGGGTGCCTGCTTGGACAACCAAACGTCTTTCGCGTTACGCCCGCATCGCTTTAGGGATTCGCTAATTGATTGAAAAAAGTAAGGGGCCGGCTTGGGACATCCCTCGCTTGGTCCAGAAAACTTGGACCGATGGAAAGCCTAGGGAGGGCACTGTGAGGACTTAGGTCTCTTAAAGAATCACGACTAGGCTTGGAAAGGTGCATATGAAACGATTTTTTTTAGGAGCCATTCTAGCTCTCGGGCTAGCTTTGGCTTTTATTTCTTTGTCATATTTTGTGATCATGGATCATTTAATTGTGGATGAGACGCCCAAGCAAGCTGATGTGATTATTGTGCCAGAGGGGATGATTACTGAGGAACGGGCCGAGAGGGCGGCTAACCTTTACCGGGGAGGCTATAGCCGGTCTGGTAAGCTGATTGTGTCGCCCTATGACCAAATTAATGGCGCATACTATGCCGAACATGGCGTGCCAGAGTCCGCTATCGTCAATGATGCCACAGCGACCTCTACCTATGAGAATGCGACCCATAGCTTGAAGATGATGGAAGAGGCGGGCTATAGCTCCGCTTTGGTGGTTTCCTCAGACTATCATATGTTGAGGACCAAGATGATCTTCGAGCGAGTTAACCGTCGCTATGACTTCGATCTTACCTTCGTTGCTGCCTACCACCGCCAGGGGGATCATTGGGTGACTTGGAAGGAAGGACCGGACTATATCCAAGACTTTGCCCAGCAAGAATTCTACAAGTACTGGGCTTATCTCTTGTATCTTTACCATTTTGTGAACCATTAGGCTGGAGTGTTTGGGCTCCAGCTTTTTTAGTGAATTGCGCTGGAGAGCATACCTTGCGCTTTTGAATTTGGACCTTAAAACTTTATTGGATAAGATGATTTTATCTTCAGAAATAGGGGAAAATGATAGAATAGAGATAGTTATGGGCTTATCCTCATCATAAATTAATTTAAGTACCTTTGATTTATGCTAAAATTTTAATCATTGGTATAAATTTGCGAAAGAGGAGTGATTGCATTGAAGAATCAACACCAGACTTTGAGCTGGCGTCAGTCAACCGTCATCGGGTCTATGTTATTTGGCTTATTTTTTGGGGCTGGTAATCTGATTTTTCCCGTTCAAATGGGGCAGGAAGCTGGAGCTAATCTCTGGACGGCTGCTCTCGGCTTTGTGGTAACAGCGGTGGGCTTGCCCCTCCTATCTGTGGTAGCTATTGGAGTGTCGGGATCTAAGGGACTCAATGATATGTCGGAGCGGGTCCTTCCCAAGTACGGGCATATCTTTACGGCGCTCTTGTATTTTGTTCTCGGGCCGCTTTTATCGATTCCCCGGACAGCGACGGTGTCTTATGAAATTGGCTTTAGCCAGTTTACCCAACATCCGCTTTTATTATTTGCTTATTCGATTTTCTTTTTTATTTGTGTGGCTTATTTCTCTCTCAAGCCTTCAGGGATTATGACCTGGGTGGGCAAGTGGATGAATCCGGTCTTTCTCATTTTTCTAGCCTTGATTTTAGCGGGCGTTTTATTGACTGCTGATAGTTTTTCCTTTACCGCTTTCCCGGTTGCTCCTAAGTACCAGGAGGCCCCCTTTCTTCAAGGTTTCTTAAATGGTTATAATACCATGGATGTGATTGCTGGTTTGATCTTTGGCATCTTGGTGGTGCGGTCCATCCACCAAGTTGGTGTGACAGAAGACCGGGACGTAGCCATGGGAACCATTAAGAGTGGGGCCTTGAGCATGGGCTTGATGGCTGTGATCTACTTCCTCCTAACCATGTTGGGGGCCCGGAGCTTGGAAGATATTGACCTGGCTCAAAATGGGGGCGAAGCCTTGATCCAAATTGTATCCACTAAGTTTGGCGTCTTTGCGGGGATCCTGCTCTTCGTAGTCATGTTTGTGGCCTGCCTCAAGACCGCCATTGGCCTTATCATCTCCTGTGCGGAAACCTTTGCGGAGATTTATCCCAATTTGCTCAACCAGGAGAAATGGACCTATGTTTTCATTGGTATTTCCTTTGTGATTGCTAATGCGGGCTTGAATGCGATCCTAGCTTGGGCAGTTCCCTTTCTGGCCTTTATGTACCCCCTCTCGATTGTGATTGCCCTCCTTCACTTGGTGCCAGCTTGGACGAAGCGACCAGTGATTATGCGCTGGACCCTGGGCTTTACCCTGGTTCCTGCCTGTTTTGACCTCCAGCATGCCCTGCCTACAGGATCGATTGCAGCATTGGATCATTTTGCTGGGGCCGTTTTTCCTTTTTATAACTATGGTTTTGCCTGGGTCCTACCAGCCATTCTTGGCCTATTAATTGGTCTCGTTCATTCCTACGTTATTAGAAAAGATTAAGCGATTTATTCAAAACTCCAGTTGGTAATGACTGGAGTTTTTTGATTATAATTGTACTGTTGGCTAAAACACTTTATAATAAAAGTAGAATACGATGATAGAAAGGAAGGGTATGATGCCTCAACGTGACCACTACCGACGGCACAAGAGGAGAATATGGCCTTGGATCTTGGCCGGACTTGTTCTCTTAGTCCTCATTGTTCTAGGGGGGACTTACTTTGGTGCTAAGCAGGTAGCAGATGACCTCTATGCGCCAACTCAGGGGAGGGACCAGGACAAGGGGGCAGGTCAGCGGGATCCAGAATTAGGGGAAGATCCCATCTCTGTCCTCTTGGTAGGTATGGACTCAGGCAATGGGCGGACCACTGGAGAACAGAATACGGATGCCCTCATCTTGCTGACTCTCAATCCCAAGACAGGGTCCGCTAAAATGCTGAGTATTCCCCGGGACACCTACAGCGAACAAGTTGGCACGAAGATCAATGCAGCCTACGGACAAGGGGGGATTGAGGCGACCATTGGAGCTGTCCAAGAGCTCTTGAATGTTCCTGTTGATTACTATGCCTTGGTTAATATGACTGGGCTAGTGAATATTGTGGATAGCCTGGGTGGCATCCAGGTCGATAATCCCCTCAGCTTCAGCAATATGGGTTATAGCTTCCCTCAAGGTCGTATTACCCTCCATGATGGTCAGGAAGCCATGGCCTATATCCGCATGCGCTACGAAGATCCGGAAGGGGACTTTGGCCGTGCCCGGCGTGAACAAGTGGTTCTCAGAGGAATCCTAGATTCTCTGCGTTCCGTTCAAAGCCTGACCCACCTCAAAGACTTATCAGATATTGTCCGCCAAAATGTCCGTACAGACCTCCAGCTGTCCGATATGATGGTCCTGGCCAAGGACTACCGCAATACGGCCGACGCCATTGAACAGGGGGTTCTCAAGGGAACGGATGATATGTCAACAGGAACTTATCTGAGCATTGTCTCAGAAGAAGACCGCCAAGAGGCTTCCAACCGTCTGCGCCAACACCTGGAACTGCCTAAAGCATCGCTAAGTGACTAAGGGCAAGCTTCCACCTAACCGTACACTTTGCAAGCCATTAAGGAGGCAATTCAAATGAAACTTGACCTAAGTAATCGAACCATCCATCAGCACGAAAAAACTATCAGTCACAGTAATTTTTGGCGCATTTTAGGGGATATGGTCATTAGCTTTATCGTTGTTTTTGCCATCGATTATCTCATTGACCAGGTAATTAGCTTGGATCCCCAGGAAGGTCTCAGCCTTCGCTTTGGCCTAGTTCCCTTACTCAATCTGATCTCAACGCTAGCTTCCAGTCTCTTCTCTATGGGGATCATGTGGGGCTTAGTACGTCTGGTCCGCCATGGCGGCTCCTATGACCAGGGAAGCTTGGTTCAGCCCTTTAAAGAAAAATTGGGCCGTAATATCTTAGCCCTCTTCCTCCTTGCCTTAATCGGCTTAATTCCAACGATAGTGATAGGGCTGGCTTCTGGCTTCGGTTTGATCGGTGCCAGTATACTGTCTACTGAAGCTTGGCAAGCTGATGCAGCCTTCTTTGGGATTTTTATTTTAGCAGGAATTATACTAGGGATTGTCGTCACTTGGTTGGACTTATCCCTGGCTATGGTTTCGCCGCTCTTAGGTGATTATCCAGAGATGGGGGCTTGGCAAGTGATGAAGGAAAGCTTCCGTATGATGAAGGGCAACCGCTGGAAACTTCTAGGCTTGATCCTAACTTATATCTGGATTCCAATCCTAATCCTCATTGCCAGCATTGTCGCTTTCTTTGCTTACGCCATTGCTGCAAGTCCTGTTCAAGGCCCTAGCTATGTCCTGGCTTTCTCACTCTTCTTCTTTGCCCTCTTAGTTGCGGCTTTAATTGGACTCTATTACGGTCTGCGCCTGAATGTGGCCAAGGCCCTCTTCTACACCGCTCTAGTAGATAAGGAAAAGGGAACGTCTTGTTTCCCTGGACAGGGTCTAGCAGGGCAAGGGGAAGCCCTCTAAGCGATTTAATTAAGCTCAAGGCCTTGTGCCTTGGGCTTTTTTAGTGATCATGAATAAACAATTCACAAAAAGCTAGGAAAAGCTTGCCTTAAATGATAAAATGATGTGCAATCTCCGTGTTTTATCATTAAGTAGTGATCGTTATAATCGATCAAAGGCTATTGGAAATCAATGCTTTCTAAAAGCTAAAAAAATGATAAAATAAATTAGTATAGATACTTGTCTACTTTTCTTAGAAAAAGTAGATGAAAATGAATCGCTGAGGTTCATTGGCAGTTAAGGAGCCAGCCATGTATATGTATTTGGACTGAGGCTTCAATTGAGAGAGTAAAGGATGATGGCTATGATTGATTTACAAAATGTCGATGTCAGCTTTGATACAGCAAGTGGCAAAGTCCATGCCGTTCGAGATGTGAGCTTGTCGATTGCTAAGGGTGAAATCTTTGGTGTGATTGGTTATTCTGGGGCCGGGAAGTCGACCTTAGTCCGTACTATTAACATGCTCCAAGCTCCAACAAGTGGAACGGTGCGGGTGAGTGACTATGAAATGACCGCACTCAACGATAGTGACTTAAGAAAGGCCCGCAAAAATATCGGGATGATCTTCCAACACTTCAACCTGATGAATGCGCGGACGATTGCCGGCAATGTGGCCTTCCCCCTCCAGGATTCAGGCTTATCCAAGGAAGAAATTCGTGAAAAAGTGGACCGGCTCTTAGAACTGGTTAATTTATCGGACCGCCGGGATGCTTATCCTTCCCAATTATCCGGGGGACAAAAGCAGCGGGTAGCCATTGCCCGGGCCCTAGCCAATGACCCTGATGTTCTCCTCTGTGACGAGGCGACATCAGCCTTGGACCCTAAGACAACCCGGTCGATTTTGCAATTGTTAAAGACTGTCAATGAACAGCTCGGAGTAACCATTGTCATTATTACCCATGAGATGAGCGTGATTAAAGAGATCTGTGACCGGGTAGCGGTCATGCAGGATGGTTATGTCATGGAAGAGGGATCGATCTTTGATATCTTCTCTAATCCACAGACGGAATTAACCAGGAACTTTATCGAGTCAGCGAGTCCTACTGAGAAGGGGATCGCTTCCGTCCTAGCCAATTCCCAGTTGGTCGATGTGAACTCGTCTGATCGGATTATCCGTATTGACTTTGCGGGGGCGGATACAGGAGACCCTCTGGTAGCCCGGCTAGCACGCGATTTCGGCGTTCTTCCAAGTATTCTTTATGCGAATATTGAAGTTCTCCAAGGCATTCCGACAGGGACCATGTTGGTATCGATTAGTGGGGATGATCAAGCCATGGCTGATGCCGTTAAGTTTATTGACGACAATGGCGTTAAGTGGCGGGAATATCAAGTTGAAGGAAATGGTGGTGTTGAATAATGGATTTTTTAACGAATTTATTGCCTAATGTGAGTGAAATTCCAGACGAATTTGTCACAGCGACGATTGAAACGATTTATATGACCATCCTGACCTGTATCATCGGTTTTGCCCTGGGGATTGTGGTGGGGATCTTCCTCGTTCTGACCATGCCGGGTGGCTTGAAGGAAAATCGTGTGGCTTACAGCATTCTGGATAAGATAGTGAACATCTTCCGTTCCATTCCTTTTGTTATTATGATGGCTCTCTTAGTGGGCGTTACCCGCTTTATCGTTGGGACATCAATCGGGACAACGGCTGCTATTGTGCCACTTGTTGTAGCTACAGTGCCTTTCTTCGCCCGTCAGATTCAGAATGCCTTGATCGAAGTGAATCCGGGTGTGATTGAAGCCGCCCTCTCTATGGGTTTGAGCACTTGGCAAATCGTTAGTCGTGTTTATCTTAAAGAAGCGCTGCCAGGTATTATCCGGGTTTCTGCCTTATCGATCATTAATGTGATTGGCTTAACCGCTATGGCTGGTACCATCGGTGGTGGGGGCTTGGGTAACCTAGCCATCACCCGGGGTTACAACCGTTTCCAAACCGATGTGACGATTGTTTCAACTATCATTATTCTGATTATTGTCTTTATTTCACAAGCGGTCGCTGACTGGTATGTCCGCCGCATTGAGCATTAGATTAACAATTAAAGGAGAATTTATTTATGAAAACAAGTTTTAAAAAATTAGGGCTCTTAACAGCGGCTGCCTTTGCCTTGGTAGCTTGTTCGAACGGGGCTAGCAGTGATGACCAAGCAAGCAGCGATTCATCCGCTGAGCCAACCAAGCTAAAAGTAGGGGTAGTTGGTGATGTGGAACGCGAAGTTTGGGAAGATGTTGCAGAGCGCGCTAAGGACAAGGGGGTTGACCTAGATGTCCAAGTCTTTACTGACTATGTTCAACCTAATAAGGCTTTAGCTGATGGGTCACTCGACCTTAACGCCTTCCAACACATGGCCTTCTTGCATGACTTCAATAGCAGTGAACAACAAGATCTCCAACCTGTCGGCTATACCTATATTTCTGCCATGGCCGCTTACTCCGACAAGGTTGAGTCATTGGATGATCTCAAAGATGGCGCTGAAATTGCGATTCCTAACGATGCAACCAATGGCGGTCGGGCCTTGCTCCTCTTAGAATTAGCGGGCGTTATTGAAATTGATGACAACGCCGGCATTTCACCAACCCCTAATGATATCACTGAGAATCCAAAGAACGTTAAGATTACTGAATTGGATGCGGCTCAAGTGCCACGTTCACTTGGGGATGCTGATGCCGTTGTTGCCAACACTAACTATGCCGTAGATGCTGGCTTGAATCCCTTTAAGGATGGAATCTTCGTCGATACTGAAGATTTAGCCAAGGTTGGGACCCAGTACAAGTGTATCATCGCCACTCAGAAAGATCGGGCCAATGATGAAGCCATTAAGAAGGTTGTTGAAACCTATCAAACGCCTGAAACAGAGGCCAAGATTAAGGAAGTAACCGATGGCGCTGACCAAAAGGCTTGGTCTGATAATGATAATATCTCTGCAGATTATAAGGCTCTCGATGAGCAAGTGAAGGCTGCCAAAAAGAAATAGTATTGATTAGCTGGTTTCCCAGTATAACTTTGGAAAAAGTGTGCTGGGGACTAGCTTTTTTCTTGGCTTGGCTCGGTCTAGATGAAAGCCTTATCTTTTGCTATAATGTAAGTATCTTATAAGGAAAGAAGGCCGACTATGGAAAGTGTAGCTTATCGCAAGGCCAGCTTGGCTGATCTCGATCGATTAGAAGATATTTTGAAGGCTAGCATCCAATACTTGGCCGACCAGGGAGTGGACCAGTGGCAGAATGGGGAAGTAACCATTGACCATCTTCGCTCAGTGATTGAGGCTGACCAGGCCTATGTCTGCTTAGATGAAGGAAAAAACATTTTAGCCTTTTTCGTCTTAGCTGATGAAGACCCAGCCTATGATGACTTAGCTGAGGGGGCTTGGCAGACAGAGGCCCCTTACTATGCGATCCACCGGGTGATGATCAGCCTTAAGCAAAGAGGTCAGGGCCTCAGCTGGACTGTCTTCGCAATGATCAAAAACATTGCTAAAGCAGATGAGAAGCGGTCGCTGCGGGTGGATACCCATCCAGATAATCGAGTCATGCAGCATATCCTTGAACGGGAGGGCTTTAAGCGCACGGGGTCGACTTACTTAGCCAATGGGGGCTTTCGCTGGACCTATGACTATGCATTAATTTAAGGAGGAAACGATGTATTACGTAAAGAATGAATACCAAGGTGAAGAAATCTATGATCCTAGGCTTAATTTAGCCATTGAATACTATTTACTCAATGAGAAACGTTTAGATGAGCCCATTCTTCTTTTTTATATTAATGAGCCTTCTATTATTATTGGTAAAAACCAGAACACCCGGGCCGAAATCAACCAGGACTATGTGCGTGACCATAATATCCATGTCGTCCGCCGCTTTTCTGGTGGGGGTGCGGTCTACCATGACCTAGGCAATATTTCCTTCTGCTTTATCACCGATGACGATGGTAATTCCTTCCGCAATTTCAAGAAGTTTACAGACCCTGTGATCGATGCCTTGCATAAGATGGGGGTTGAGGGAGCAGAGTTACGCGGTCGCAATGACTTGGTGATTGATGGCAAGAAGTTCTCCGGTAATGCCATGTACAGCCACAAGGGCCGGATGACCGCCCACGGGACCCTGATGTTTGACGTGGATATTTCGGTAACGACAGAGGTCTTAAAGCCTAAGAAAGAAAAATTAACGTCTAAGGGGGTTAAATCAGTTCGCAGCCGGGTGACGAATATTAAACCTTTCTTGAACGATGATTATCAAAATATTTCTATCCATGAATTCCGTGAAATTCTATTGAAATTTATTTTTGATGTCGATCGCCTAGACCAAGTCAAAGAGTATCAATTGACGGATGAAGACTGGGAAGAAATCTTCCGCTTTAGAGATCGCTATACCGGCAATGATGATTGGAATTATGGCAAGGATCCAGACTATGAACTGATCCGCGAAGGCCGGACGCCAGCTGGTCAAATTGAATTTCAATTCAATATCTCTAAAGGAAAAATTCAAGAAATTTCAATTTATGGGGATTTCTTCGGCCTGGGCGAAATCTCCGATGTAGAAGAGGCCCTCAGAGGCTCGGACTATACGGAAGAGGGTTTAAGAGAGACTTTCTCAACCCTTGATATTAATAAATATTTTGGCAACATCTCCGTCGAAGACTTGATTGACTTGATTTATTAGTTGCTCAGGGAAGTGGCATGTGTGAGCAAGTTTGCCTGTCTTGGTTTTGTTCTCAAATTTTCATAAAGAAGGGAAAAGCCCCAAAACGATCCGCTGAGTGATGGTTTTGGGGCCTTTGTTATGCTGTTAGAGGATTCATTTTGTTGGCGATGGCTTGAAGGAAGGCTAGCTAATTTGTCTACTGAGGGCTCGCCTCGCGATAGTTTATCTAAAGAATATGTATTTTAGTAAAAAAGAAGCTAGCCAGACTGAATTATAGCTGGTTAGCTTCTTGGTAGGGTGCTTATGTGGTCAAAGTCTTATTCCGACTTACTTTAATCATCCAAGCCTAAACGCCAAGTCTCACACCCTGGTCTAGTTGGGTTCGAGGATGCAGAAAGGGCTCCTCTTCACAAGTCTCCGCCGCAGTCCTTTAGACTGCTCTGTTGACTTGTTCCAGTGAAGGAAAGCTAAGCGCCAGCCCTCACACCCTTTATTTAAAGTTTTGGGCGATGGTTTGGTTGGCGCGGCCTTCTGCTAGGATTTGGCCGTGTTCTCTTAGGACTGCTTGGTTGATGGATGGAAGTTGTCCGTATTCGAGGGCACAATAGATGGCGTTCTCGATGGTTCCTGGATCATATTCAGTCGGGTTAAAGGTTAAAAGATAATAAAATTGGCCGCCTAGCTGGTAGAGGTCGACTTGGACATCTCTTAGGGGATAGGCGTGGCTGAAGGCGATAAGGTCATCGAATTTTTGGAAGCCAAGAATGACCTGATTCCAGTCTTCTTGGTCCCAGTCCTTGCTCAAGATACTATCTTCTTCGTCTAAGGCACTTTCGCCTTCTTCGATAATATCGAGCAATTTCTTATAGGCTCGGCGCTCTTCTTCAGGGGAGGTTTCAGGTCCTGTCTTGCTGATATAGAGATCAATTCCTCCCTTTTTAGGCATCACTTGGAAGGTGAGGGCTTCCGAGTCTTGGAAGCGCCGGGAGGTATCCATTTCTTCCAAGACAGATAGGAAGAAACTTTCGACAGCCTTCTGGTCACTAATAATATCGGTGAAGGAAATTCCTCGGTCGACGAGGTCTTCTGACGCGATAAAGACACGCATAGTATTTTCATTGATATATTCCATTTCCATTGGGTCTCACCTCAATCTCTTGCTGTTTATTCTAGTCTATCGTAAAAAGCGAGAATAGTAAATTGATTCTGATTGAAAAATGCGAAAAGAAGCAATTTTAAGCTTTTTTGCTTGAATGACACAGAAATCTTTGGAAGAATAAAAGTGTATAGCCTTTAAGTAAGCATCCGCTCTGCTTTTGAATTTGCTTTTTAGGACTAATTGTCAATGTTAATTAGCTAGGGAAGTAAATAAAAAAGAGTGCGTAAAACACACTCCTTAGATGAATTATTAGCCCATCTTACGTAAAGCTTCATGCAGTTCAATCTTACGAACTTTACGAGGTAGGAAGCGACGAATTTCATCTTCGTTGTATCCTACTTGCAGGCGCTTCTCATCCATAATAATTGGACGGCGAAGTAAGCCTGGCGTTGTTTGAATTAAATCAAACAGTTCATTCAAACCGATTTCTTCAAGATTGAGGTCCAATTCTTGGAAAGCCTTAGATCTTGTTGAAATAATTTCTTCAGTCCCATTTTCAGTCATACGTAAAATGTCTTTGATTTCATCTGAACTGAGGGGATCGGAAAAGATATTGCGCTCTTCGTAAGCTATGTCGTTCTCTTCTAGCCAAGCGCGCGCTTTACGGCATGAAGTGCAACTTGGTGACGTGTATAATTTTACCATTTGCATCTCTCCTTAAGAAATGACTAATGCATCATTCAACATACTTATTATAACAATTATTAAAATCCATTTAAAGCTACTTTCGAAAGTAAGAATTTGATTAAATACGAAGATGGGTTAAAAGCCTGACATGAAGGGCTTTTAAATTGTAAGTAATTTGTAAAGAAATGGATTTATCTACAATAAAGAAAAAATAAAAACATTTTTTGTATTTTTATTTCTTTTTTTATTCACTCGCAATAATTAAAGCTTAAGATCTCGCGCCTTTTAAGGAGATATAGTTTTTTGGAATAAAAATGTGCAACTCATTATTCTACCACAGATCTGATTTAATACCATTAAAAGCAACTTTTGAATTAAAAGTCGCAGGAAAAAAACAGTCTTCTACTGAATTCCTTGAGGGCTAATGCTATAATAAGAAGGTAATTTACTAACTAGGAGGAAGCAGGAATGAAAAAAATTTTTTCAGGGGTTCAACCGAGTGGTATCCCGACCATAGGGAACTATGTGGGCGCGCTCAAGCAATTTGTTGACCTGCAAAATGACCACGATGCCATCTATTGTATTATGAACCAGCATGCCATCACGGTGCCCCAAGATCCAGAAAGCTTAAGAGAGAATACACGGCGTTTAGCGGCTCTCTATCTTGCCTTGGGGGTCGATCCAGATCAGTCAACCATCTTCGTACAGGGGGATGTTGCGGCTCATGCTAAGGCAGGCTGGTTGGTCCAATGCCTGATTCCTCTGGGCGAGTTGGAACGGATGACTCAGTTTAAGGATAAGTCAGCCAAGAAACAGTCTGTTATGTCAGGGCTCTTGACCTATCCAACCTTGATGGTGGCAGATATTATCCTCTACCATGCCGACTTAGTGCCTGTGGGGGATGACCAGAAGCAACATATGGAACTGACCCGGAATTTTGTGGACCGCTTTAACAAGCGCTTTGCCAGCAAGGACCAGCCTATCCTAACCAAGCCAGAACACTTGACGCCTAAGTCAGGGGGCCGGATTATGAGCTTGCAGGATCCAAGTCAGAAGATGTCCAAGTCAGATGATAATCAGAAGGCCTTTATCTCGCTCTTGGATGAACCCAAGAAGGCTGCTAAGAAGATCAAGTCTGCTGTGACGGATTCTTCTGGTGTCATTAGCTATGATCCTGAAGAAAAACCAGGGGTCTCCAATCTCTTAGACATCTATTCAGCTTTCTCGAATCGGAGCATTGACGACTTAGTCACTGAGTATGAGGGTTCAGGCTATGGGGCCTTTAAAGGCGACTTGGCTGAAGTGATGGCTGATTTCTTATCACCGATGCAAGCCCGTTATTATGACTTGCTCGAGTCTGATGAACTGGAAGATATCTTGCGCGAAGGGGCTAAGAAGGCAGAAGTCATTGCCAACCAAACCCTGGCTGAGATGGAAGATGCTATGGGGCTGCGTTATTAATGCAAGTTTTATAGTCAAAGCAAGCAAGTTTCCTATCAAAAAGGGGACTTGCTTTTTTATCTGCTCGTTATTTAAATTGTCTGGGTGAGCATACGTTTACTTTTTAAACAAAACTAGCCGCTATTAATTTTTTTCGATTACTCGTCATCAAAAAAATTAGAGCATCTTTTTGGCTTCCTATATTCTAAATAAACTTTCGTGGATTTGGCGCAATTTGGTTTATATATCTATAGGAGGTGCGTGAGATGTTTTTTGCACATATCGAAAATAATCAATTGATTGCAGCGAGCCAGGTGGGGGCTTTGGAGAGCCAGCCGCGCTTTTATTGTCCGACTTGCCACAAGCAAGTAAACTTCTGCCAACCGCGGCGAGGTCGCCCTTACTTTGCCCACCAAGCTAAGCGTTCTACTGGGGGAGGGGAATCTGACCGCCACCGGGCTTCTAAGGAACAAATGGCCGAAATCCTAAGGGCAGGAGGCTATGAGGTCTTGACGGAACTGCCTATCGATACGATTAAACGACGGGCTGACTTATGCGTAGATAAGCGCTGGGTTTTAGAGATCCAATATGCGCAAATGTCAGCTGAGGAAGCAGGGCAGCGGACTAGTGATTATCATTTTGCAGGCTTTAATTTGCTCTGGTTGCTCGGCCACCAGTCGCCCCACTTCAAGCTGCGACCAGCTTATTTAAAGCGTTTGTGGCCCTTCCTCAAGCCCTTTGCCCAGCTAGGCCTCTGCCTGCCTTATTGGCACGAGGAAGCGGCTGATGTTCGTCTATATGCTCTTGATTATTATGGGAGGCTCGGGACAGTCTACCGGCTATCGCTCCCGGACTACCTCGCCCTCTGTCAGTTGACAGGCTGGGAGGAGGATTTCAACTTTAGTCAACTGATCCCTAAGCAGGCCATCCATAGTCTGTCTCCCTCACATTACCAGCGTCGCTTACTGGAGATCCTAAGGCGGCCCAGCCAGTCGGAGCGGCGTTTGCTCAATTGCCTCTATCAGGTCGGCCTCTCTCTCATGGATTTGCCCCAGATCTTGGTCTTAGTCACAGACAAATCTTTACTCACTGAAGAGCCCTTTTGGCTAGTTTTAGCCTATACTTACTTGGTTAACCAGGGCTTTTTGACTCGAGAGGACTTGGCCCAAGCCTTGTCTTGGCGCCCGCATCCTGTTTTTGAGTTAGCATTAAGAGAAGATTTTTTGAACTATCTCTTCCAGAGCTTGCCTCAGTTTTTGAAGGCGGGTGAGACTATGCTAGAATAGGAAGAGAGAATAAAGGAGGATATCATATGTCAGAAATTAAAGAAGCCCAAGCCAGAGAGGCTATGGATCCCGCCTACCAGTGGGACCTGAGCTCAATTTATGCCCAAGATGAAGACTTTGAAAAAGATTTAGCTAATTTTAGCCAACATTTAGACCGTCTCGCCCCTTACCAAGGCCAGCTCCATAAGGGGGAAGACCAGGTGATTGGCGCCCTAGAGGTTCTTTTAGAGATTAGCCGGCAACTGGAACGGCTCTATGTCTATGCCCATCTCAAGCACGACCAGGATACGACTAACGCCAAGTATTTGGACTATAATAACAAAGCCAGTGGTCTCTTGACTGAGGTCTCAAGTGCTCTGTCTTGGTTTGAGCCTGAAGTCTTGGCCTTGCCCGATGACAGTTTGGACCGCCTCGCTGAGCGTGAGGATTACGGGCAATTCTTTAAGGAATTGAGAGACCAGAAGGCCCATGTCCTTGATCCTGAATTGGAAAAGGCCCTAGCAGCAGCGGGTGAAATCTTCTCTAGCCCAGGACGGATTTTTAGCATGATTAATAACGCTGACTTAACTTTTGAGCCGGTTGAAGCGGCGGATGGTCAGAAAATTTCCTTAACTCATGGGAGTTATGGCCGCTTATTAGAACACTCGGACCGCAACTTGCGCCGTCAGGCCTTCCACAATCTCTACCAGGGCTATGAAGGCTTGATTCATACCCTGGCCGAGAATATGAGTAATAATGTGAAGAGCCACAATTACAAGGCCAAGCTCCGTCACTATGATAGTGCACGCGAAGCTGCTCTGGCGCAAAATCATATTCCCGTGGCTGTCTATGATCGTCTGGTAGAAAAGGTGAACGACCACCTAGGAGACTTCCACGACTACTTAAACTTCCGTAAAGACCAACTTGGCTTGGAAAAGATGCAGATGTATGACCTCTATACGCCCCTAGCTGGTGAGGCGCCTATCCGCTTTACTTTTGAAGAGGCTAAGGCACTTACCCGCAAGGCCCTAGCGCCCCTCGGCCAGGCTTATTTGGCTGATCTGGAACAGGCCTTTGAGGAAGGCTGGATTGATGTCTATGAGAATATCGGTAAAAGGTCAGGGGCTTATTCATCTGGTGCCTATGACACCAAGCCTTATGTTCTGCTCAACTGGCAAGATTCCTTAAATGATGTCTATACTCTGGTCCATGAACTGGGTCACAGTATGCATTCTTACTACACCCGCAAGCACCAGCCTTATGTTTATGGAGATTATTCGATCTTCTTGGCTGAGATTGCCTCGACCACGAATGAGAATCTCTTAACTGAATATCTCTTAGCGACCGTGGAAGATACGGAGACCCGGATCTATATTCTCAACCAATACTTGGATAGCGTGAAGGGGACGCTCTTTAGACAGACCCAGTTCGCTGAATTCGAACAGTGGATGCATGAAGAGGCAGCCGCAGGGCGAAGTTTGACGGCAGAGACCCTCAATAAGGCCTATTTCGAACTCAACCAACGCTACTACGGGTCAGCTGTTGATCCTGAAGACCAGACGATTGCTATGGAATGGGCACGGATTCCGCATTTCTATTATAATTTCTATGTCTACCAATATGCGACAGGTTTCTCTGCTGCCAATCGTTTGGCTGAACGGATTAGTCGTGGGGAAGAGGGGGCTGTTAGTGCTTACCTAAGCTACTTATCAGCGGGCTCTAGCGATTACCCGATTCAGGTGATGCAGCGCGCTGGTGTGGATATGACCAAGGGTGACTACTTGGATTCTGCCTTTGTCCAATTCAAGGCTCGCCTCCAAGAACTGAAACAATTAATGGCTTAAAAAAGCTTCCTTTATTAAAAATAGAGAACAAGAAAAAAAGAGACCCAATCTTGAAGAGCTGGCGAGTTAAGCTGGCTTTTCAAGGGGTCTCTTTTTTTATTTATTGAGTAGGCGCAGGTTGCCGGTGTTAATGGTGGACACTTGGCTTTTGTTGGCCTTGTTATGATAATGGCTGGCTTGGTAATTGAATAAACTATCTTCTGTTGGATGAATCATTTGGTCGGTGATATAGTCCAGGTTGTCCTTAGTGATATCCTGGTCTAATTTGAGACCGTAGCGAAAATCCAAATTGTCGAAGATGACCAGGCTAGGGTTAGAACGAATCTTCATCTGCTGGGCGATTTTGAGATCTGTATGGTAAGACTTAAGGGCAGAACCAGAATAAATATCTTCCTGCCACATCCCGAGGTCGACGCGGGCTTCTTTGGCGAGTTCAAGCATTCGTTCTTTGGTAAATTCTTCTTCAGCGAGACCAAAGTGCTCCTGCATGGTCATGAGAAATTGTCGGCCCACTCTCTTGCCTTGGAGCAAGGCAGCCTTGTAGCCCACTGCAATCTGGTGCATGTGGCAGTAGAGGCGGTTGCGCTCGCCCAGGCTAAGCTTGGTCCAGTTTTTTTGTTTTAAGTATTCGTTGAATAAGCGGAAGTCATTACAGGCAATGAAGCGATAGTACACTCGCTTGTCGGTATGCTCCATAAAGTCTAGAACTTCCTCTTCACAAGAATGGCAATTACTTCCCATTGGGTTAACGAATAGGAAGAGCTCGAAGACATGGTCGTGGTCTTCTGCGGTTAGGTCGGTCGTCTGCTTGTGAGAATACTGAAATTGCTTCATAAGGCTGATAACCTCCTTCCAATTGAGCCTATGCTAAAATGTATAATCCGGAACAGTCGCTTGCATACGGGCGACTTTGACGGCAGCAGGTCGCCGTTCAATTTGCCGTTCCTCTAAAAAGTTTTGGAAAATTTGCCAGCCTTTTTGGGAATTGTTGACCTCCATCTCAAGTTCATAGTCTTGGTAGTGGTCGAATTGGCAGGCATCGAGGACAAGGAGCTGGCCTTGGTAGGGGAGCTCCCGCCTCAAGGTCTGGAAGTGCCCAATCATTTCCAGGCTTTGCCAGGTGATACCAGCCTGATTGAGGACCTGCTTGAGGCTCTCTTTGATGACGGGGCGTCCCTGGGCTAGACTGGCTGTAACTTCTTCTACTGAGAGTATCTCCGTATATTCCCACATCTCTTGGTCAGCTTGGCGGACCTTAAGGGTGAGGTGCTGGTAGTTATCCGCTTGGCGAATACGTAAGCCCATTCCCCTGGCTTTGAGTTGCCGGTCAGCCGTATCATAATACATATTGTGTAAGTGTTTGATCCTTTGCTCGCAATCTTCAAATTCGCTGATAAGCGTCTGGTACTCAGTTGGGGAAAGGATATTCTTATATTCGATTTCAACTTCTTCTTCCATTTGATCGCTCCTTCCCTTCCCTGTTTCAAGGCCATTATAGCAATTCTCAGGGGAGATAGAAACTAATGTGCTTGGCTGAAGTCTCATAAGATTAAATTTAGGATGACCAAAAAATAATCTTTAATCATATGAATTGTAACTGATAAAGAAGGACTAGGCAAGGTTTTGCGCTTATTATAATTGAATATAAAGTTTATAGATAAAGACTATTGCTCAGGGCTTTAGTGGAAAATGAGCTAGAAGAAAGCGACTTTGTCACGGTTTATGTCTTCATGAGAGAGGGATTTTTTCTAGCTTATTAAGCTTTTTATGATAAAATAGGGGTGTTTGTTTGAAAAGAAAGGGGGACTGGCTCGCATGAAAGTTGCTATTGTAAATAATCCAAAGACACAGTCCTTGGCAGTAAAAGAAAAAATACTAGAATTGTTTTTAGAGCGGGGGATCTTGCTTGACCAAGACCAACCGGATATCGTGATCAGTATAGGCGGGGATGGCACCTTGCTCCATGCCTTCCATGCCTACCAAGACCAGCTTGACCGGGTGCGGTTTATCGGCTTACATACTGGCCACCTAGGTTTCTATACGGACTGGAAGGACAACCAAGTGGCTGAACTGGTCGATGCCATCAGCCGGGACCAGGGTGAGCATGTCTCCTACCCCCTCTTGGAAGTGCGCCTCGTTCATAGTGATGGGCTAAGCAGCCGACGCTTGGCTCTGAATGAATCGGCTATTCGACGTTATGAGGGGACCATGACTTGCGAAGTTTATATCCGCGATGAGCTCTTTGAAGTCTTTCGAGGGGATGGCCTTTGTGTATCGACTCCCACTGGCTCAACTGGGCTCAATAAATCCTTAGGGGGAGCTGTGGTCCATCCGCGTTTGCAGACCCTCCAGCTGACAGAGATCGCCTCGCTCAACAACCGGGTCTTCCGTACCTTGAGCTCTTCGATGTTGATTGCACCGGATGAATGGATTGTGCTCCGACCAGGTGATGGGGAGATTTCAGGCGTCTATTTGTTTGTTGACCAATATTCAGCCCCTCTGGAGGAGGTTAAGCAGATTGAATTTCGGATTGCCGAAGAGCGGATTCATTTTGCACGTTACCGTCACTTACACTTTTGGAACCGTGTCAAGACAAGCTTTATTGGTTAGCTCTGCATAGGACACGAGGGAGGAATGAAGCACTGTGTTATCTTTTGAATGGACGGTCCACCAAGACATGTATGTTCGTACTTTTTTGCGGGGGAAGGGGATTTCGCGCCGTCTCCTAGCTCGGATTAAATACCATGGCGGGGAGGTCCTCTTGAATGATGAGCCCCGTTATGTGGGGACCCAGGCCGTGGTGGGTGATCGGATTAAAGTCTTAATCCCAGATGAAGGGAAGCAGGAGGAGATTGAGGGGATGCCAGGGCCCTTGGAAATTCTCTTTGAGGATGACCATTATTTGGCTGTCAATAAGCCGGCCTATTATACTTCGATTCCTTCTTTCCATAATCCCCAGGGGTCGATGGCGAATATCTTGAAGGCCTATTACCAAGCACAGAATTATGATAACCAGGTCATCCATGTCGTGACACGCTTGGACCGAGATACCAGCGGCGTGATGCTTTTTGCCAAGCACCAATTTGCCCATTCGCTCCTGGACCAGAGCTTGCGTCAGGGCGGGATTGATAAGCGTTACTGGGCCTTTACCCCTGACCCTCTGCAGCCCAAGGACCAGGGTTTTATTGAAGCGGGCATTGGTCGGAAGCCGGGCTCGATCATTGAACGTCGGGTTGACCCAGACGGTAAGCCGGCCTTAACGGAATACCAGCTCTTGCGGGAGACGGCAGCTGGTTACCTCTATGGGGTCCGCCTCCATACCGGGCGCACCCATCAGATCCGTGTCCACTTTGCCTATGCGGGAGCGCCCTTGTATGGTGACAGCCTATACGGCGGAGACCTGGCAGCCGGTCTTGACCGCCAGGCCCTCCACTGCCGGAGCTTATCCTTCAACCACCCCTTGACCGGCGACCACTTGCAGATTATTGCCCCTTTAGCTGATGAATTGTCGGATTGGCAGATGCGTTATTTTGAAGACCAAGAGAAAGAGTGTGAAGATGGTAGATAAAAAAGAAGTCCAAAACGCTGAAAATCCTGAAATCTATGAAAGTCAACAAATGACCGATGAAGAGGTTTTTGAAGGGGTCATGGCCTGTTTGAGGCGAAATGACCGGGTGGCTTTTCGTGAAGAATTCTTCAAAAACCATACCTTTGTTCAAGCTCAGATTTATTTGAATTTGGAATTTGCTGACCGCCAGCTCGTCCATGAATTCCTGGAGCCCCAGGAGCTGGCTGAAATCTATGATATTATCGATGATGAAGATGAAAGCCTGATCTTAGCCTTCCTGAATGAAATGAATGACCAGTATTCGGCAGTGGTCCTGGGCGAGATGTACACCGATAATGCTGCGGATATCTTGAATGACCTGAAACCGGAGAAGATGCGAACCTACCTGCGCCTGATGCCGAAAGCGCGAGCGGATGAACTTAAGGTCCTGATGAATTATGGGGATGAAACGGCCGGGGGGATTATGACCACGGAGTTTGTCTCGATTAAGGCCAACCAAACCATCCGTTCAGCTATGACCCTGCTTCGGGCCAAGGCCGAAAATGCGGAGAGTATCTACTATCTCTATATTGTTGACGATGATAACCGCTTAGTGGGCGTTCTCTCCCTGCGTGACCTCATCCTCAGTGAAGGCCATGTCCTAGTCTCTGATGTCATGTCTAGCCGGGTGATCTCGGTGGATGTCGATGAGGAGCAGAGCCAGGTGGCCCGAACCATTAAGGACTATGACTTCTTCGCCATTCCGGTGGTGGAAGCAACCGGCGAATTGCTGGGGATTATTACCGTTGATGATATCCTCGATGTTATGGATGACGAAGCCATGGCCGATTATTCTGGTCTGGCAGGGGTGGACGTGGATGAGCAGTATGAGAGTCCATCCAAGTCTGCCAAGTCCCGGTTACCCTGGTTGATTACCTTGCTTTGCCTGGGTATGGGGACATCGAGCTTGATTAGCCAATTTGAAGGCATGATTTCAGAAGTCGCTACCTTGTCCCTCTTTATCACCCTGATCACAGGGACGGCAGGGAATGCGGGGACCCAGTCCTTGGCCGTGGCGGTTCGCAAGCTTGCCTTGCCTGATGACCAGTCGACCTCGCTTTTTTCGATGATTATGCGAGAAATTGTAACGGGGCTCCTCTGTGGGGCGATTACAGGTCTGACCATTATGTTGATTGTTGGTTTCTGGCAGTCTAACTTTGTCTTAGGGGCTGTGGTTGGAATTGCTATGCTCTGTGCCATTACTGTAGCCAACTTAGCGGGGAGCTTGATCCCCATCTTAATGGACCGTTTAGGCTTCGATCCCGCCGTTGCTTCGGGTCCCTTTATTACGACCTTGAGTGACTTGACTTCGGTATTAATTTACTTTACGATCGCGGCGCAATTCCTGCCTTTGTTGATGTAATTATCGAGCTAAGACCGGAAACTTGATTTTAGTTTATAAATAGATTAAAATAGTGATAGTTTAGTGATATCAAGATTAAAGCGAAGAACAGATGAGTAGATGGTGGCGCGGCACAGAGAATCCGATAAGCTGAGAACGGATGCGTTGAAGCGATTGAATATGGTCTGTGAGCAGGGAAGGATAGAATAAGCCGTATTTAGGCTCGTGAGTCCTTCTGTTTAGTGCCCATTAAAGCACTGCCATAGCTTATGGCGAATGAGGCAGGCTGTCTAAGCCTGTAAACTAAGGTGGTAACACGTTATCAACGTCCTTACAGTGGAGTACTGTAGGGACGTTTTTATTTGATAGGAAGCTCAAAAAGCTGACCTGATGTTTAGCCTGGCTAGCTAGTGGTTAAAGAATAGTTTTCATATCAATGACTTGTGAGCAGTAGCAACGTTTCGAATGATATTAGGAGGTTGAGGATATGCCGATTAAAGTTGCGGGTAATTTACCAGCGATTCACCGTTTAGCAGAGGAAAATATTTTTGTTATGAATGATCGACGGGCGGAGATGCAAGACTTCCGTACCCTTGAAATTGTGATTGTGAATCTGATGCCGACTAAGGAAGCGACCGAAGAGCAGCTGCTCCGTCTATTGAGTAACTCGCCCTTGCAGGTCAATATCACTTTTCTTCATACGGCTAGTCACACTTCTAAGCATATTTCGGAAAAGCACTTGCGAACTTTCTATCGGACTTTTGAAGATATTAAGGACCGTTACTTTGATGGGATGATCATTACTGGGGCGCCGGTGGAGACCATGCCCTTTGAAGAAGTCAATTACTGGGAAGAGCTTGAGGCCATTATGAATTGGAGTGAGGGCCATGTCTTCTCCACCATGCACATTTGCTGGGGGGCCCAGGCTGCCCTTTATCATCATTATGGGATCAATAAGTTCCCTCTCAAGGACAAGCTATTCGGTATCTACGAGCAGCGGCTCAATGACCGGGAAAATAGTCTGGGACGGGGCCTGGATGATGTCTTCCTCATGCCTCATTCCCGGCATACGGAAGTTCGTCGTGAAGATATTGAAGCACAGGATGAGCTGGAAGTTCTCGCTTATTCGGAAGATGGCAGCGTGAGTGTCGCCTACAGCAAGGACCAGCGCTTTGTCTTTATTTTTGGCCATGTGGAATATGATGCTGATACCTTGGACAAGGAGTACCGCCGCGACCTTGATGCGGGGAAGACCATCCAGATGCCCCGTAATTACTATCCAAACGATGATCCCAAGCAAGCTCCACCCTTGAAGTGGCGGACAGCTGCTAATATGCTCTTTAGCAACTGGCTGAACTATTATGTCTACCAAGATACGCCATTTGTTATTGAACAGATTCCGGAGAAATGGCGGGTTAAGAAATAGAGAGTGTTCCAAAAGTCGGTCAGACCAGACTTTTGGAATACGTTTTTGAAAAAGTTCGCTATTTAAGGAATAGGGTCTACTAAATGTCGACGGAATGAAATCAACACAAAAAGGAAGCCAACTGTTGGCTTCCTTTTTATGTATCGATTTTTATCTTTAGGACAGGTTAAGCAAGTGTTCGATCTCGGAACCACTCTCTTCAATGGACTTGTATTCAATGGAGATTTCCTGGATGCCGAGTTCTTGGTAGATGGACCGGGCATGTTGGAGTTCGTGCTTGATACGGTCTAGCTGGCTATAAGGGGCCTCCCCGGTTAAGCCCAGGTCTTTCAAGCGGTGGGTACGCACATTGAGGATGTAGCGCGGGGAAGCAATCAGACCAAAGACTTTCTTAGGGGGAACTTGACGGAGGGTTTCCGGGAGCTGAAGTTCTGGCATGAGAGGGAAGTTGGCAACCTTCCAGGAATGGTTAGCCAGGTACATGGAGAGGGGCGTTTTACCCGAGCGCGAAACACCGAGGAGGATAATATCTGCTTCCAGCAGGCTCTTCTGACTGAGCTTGCCGTCGTCATGCTTGATGGCGTATTCCATGGCGGCCATGCGGTTGAAGTAATCTTGGTTGACCCGGCGCTGGGCCCCGATTTCTTGGCTCGGCGCTAACTGAGTGGTCTGGCTGACTTGGTTAATCATCTCCTGCATAAAGTTGACATAAGCCAGACCCTGGTCTTGGGCAAAGTTGCGGGCACAGTGGTCGAGCGTTTGATTCACAAAGGTGGCGGCCAAAAGAGCCTCTTCTTTCTTAGCGTCTTCCAGGATGGGGAGGAGGTCTTCTGTCTCCTGGATGAAGGGGTAGCGTTTAACCTGGGGCTTGAGACCGTGCTGGAACTGGGCAAGAACAGCTTGGGCCATGAGGCGGGCGCTTTCGCCAACAGCATCTGATAGGATATAGATATTTTTGTGAATCATAAATCTTCCTCGCTAACTAGGGATTGAACAAATAAACGGACAAGATGGGTTTTGGATAGTTTTCCCAAAATTTTAAAGTGTTCTAGGTCTTCGACCACGGGCAAGGAGTCCACCTCGTGTTTAACTAGGATTTTGGCCGCTTCGATGAGGGGGGTATCCGCACGGGTGACCAGAATATTGGGCATCCGGGTCATAATGACCGCTAGAGCCGTTTGACCTTGGTCGCCTCCCGAAAGGCTGGCCCGCAGGAGGTCCTTGCGCGAGACAATCCCTAAGAGCTCCTGGTCTTCGGGAAGGCTCACATAGAGCGAACCGGAATCATAGAGGAAGAGCAGGGTGATTGCCTCTTGGACGGAACTATCTGGGCTCACTTGGATAGCAGATCCCATCACATCCGCCACTGTCAAGTCAGCAAATTGGTCGGACCAGAGCGGTTCAACATTTTGCCCGGTATAGAAGTAACCAATTTTTGGTTTAGCGTCTAGTATCCCGACCATGGTGAGGACAGCTAGGTCGCTACGCAGGGTAGACTTGGTGAGCTGGAAATGGTCAGCAATGGCATCAGCTGTGATGGGCTGTTTCTTCTTGACAATGCGGATAATTTCCTCTTGGCGTTGGCTAAATTTCATGCATCTTCCTCAATTTCTAATTCTTAGCGACGACAAATGGTTAGGCCCGGTTGCGAAGACTGGCCTGGGCGGCTGCTAATTGGGCAATGGGGAGACGGAAGGGCGAGCAGGAGATATAGTCGAGTCCAATCGCATCAAAGAAGGCGATGGAAGCGGGATCTCCTGCGACTTCGCCACATACCCCAATCGGAATATCAGCTTTAGCGGACCGGGCTTTTTGACAAGCAAGCTTGATCAAGGCTCCCACGCCTTCCAGGTCGAGACTTTGGAAGGGATCCTTGGCTAGGGTGCCATCTGCCAGGTATTGGTGGATAAACTTGCCAGCATCGTCCCTGGAATAACCAAAAGTCATTTGGGTCAGGTCATTAGTCCCAAAGCTCATAAAGTCGGCATCCAGGGCAATTTGGTCAGCCGTTAGACAAGCCCTTGGAATCTCTATCATTGTACCAATTTTATAAGATAAAGTCATCTGGTGTTCAGCTAGATAGCGGTCTGCTGTTTCCTCTAGTCTTTGTTTTAAAAACTGTAATTCTTTGCCTAGGCTAACTAGGGGAATCATGATTTCCACTTTTAAGTCCTGGCCACCGGCTTCTTGGCTGGCCAGAGCACCAGCTAGGATGGCGTGAACTTGCATTTCATAAAGTTCGGGATAGGTCATGGCGAGCCGGCAGCCCCGGTGACCCAGCATCGGGTTAACTTCCTTCAATTGTTGGATCCGGTCCTTGAGTGCTTCTTCAGAGAGTTCAAGCGACTGCGCCAGGCTTTGGATTTCTTGTTCATCCTGGGGCAGGAATTCATGGAGGGGTGGGTCCAGTAAGCGGATGACCGTTTTTTGCCCCTGGCTGAGATCAAAGATAGCTTTGAAGTCTGCTTCTTGGTAGCCGGCAATTCTCTCTAGTGCCGCATGGCGGTCGTCGTTGTTAGAAGAAAGGATAAAGCGGCGAATTTCTAAGAGGCGTTCAGCCTGGAAGAACATGTGCTCAGTGCGCACGAGACCAATCCCTTGTGCCTTGAAGGCCAAGCCTGTCTGGATGTCTTGGGGATTTTCAGCATTCATGCGAACGGCTAGGCGGCTCTCTTCACGGGCCCAGGTCATTAAGGCTTCGAAGTCAGCTCCGGCCTTGCTGGGGCTGCTTGGAACTTGGCCCAGGTAGACCTTGCCTGTATTGCCGTCGACGGATATGCTATCGCCTTCGTGGAGCAAACGGTCACCGCATTGGAGAAGGCCTTGACCTTCATCAACGCTTAAGTCATGGCATCCGGTCACGCAGCACTTGCCCATGCCGCGAGCGACAACCGCTGCGTGGGAGGTCATGCCACCATGGCAAGTGAGGATAGCTTGGGCAGCCGTCATGCCTTCAATATCTTCGGGCGAGGTTTCTTGACGGACGAGGATACAAGCTTTGCCAGCTTCGACCCAGGCCTTGGCCTTGTCTGCCGTGAATACAATCGCCCCACTGGCGGCTCCTGGGCTGGCTGCTAGTCCAGCTTCTGATAGGAGTTCTGCCTGGCTTAAGTTTTCTTCTGTAAAGCTAGGGTGGAGCAATTGGTCAAGGCTCTTGGCGTCGACTTGTTGGAGAGCTTCGGCCTTGGTGATGAGTCCTTCCTTGACCATATCTACCGCAATTTTAACTGCAGCCTTGGCAGTCCGCTTCCCATCCCGGGTTTGGAGGAAGTAGAGCTTGTCTTCCTCGATCGTAAATTCGATATCTTGCATATTATGGTAATGGGCTTCGAGTTTATTCGCTAAGCTTTCAATTTCTTGGTAGATCTGAGGGGCTTCTTGGTTGATTTCATCGAGGGCTTGAGGGGTTCGGATACCGGCTACCACGTCTTCTCCCTGGGCATTGACTAGGAATTCGCCAAAAAGGGCCTTTTCCCCTGTTGCAGGATGGCGGGTGAAGAGAACGCCCGTGCCTGAATGAGGTCCCAGATTACCAAAGACCATCTCTTGGATGTTGACGGCTGTGCCCAGGTCATCTGGAATATCGTGAAGCTGGCGGTAGACGCGGGCTCGCTTATTGTTCCAAGATTTAAAGACAGCTTCGACAGCATCATAGATTTGTTGGTGGACATCTTGGGGGAAGGGGAAGTTCAATTCTTCTTGGTAGATGGCTTTGAAGTCTTCCACTAAATCTTTTAGAGCCTGGCTACTGAGCTCGTAATCGGCAGTGACCTTTTCTTTGCGGCGGGCCTGGCTGAGTCGGTCTTCAAATAATTGACTGTCCAAGCCGTAGACCACATCGGCGTACATCTGTAAGAGCCGTCGGTAGCAGTCATAGGCGAAGTGGGGGTTATCCGTCATTTGGGCTAAAGCCTCCACATTCTCGTCGTTTAAGCCCACATTCAGGATGGTATCCATCATCCCTGGCATGGAGATTTTGGCCCCACTGCGGACAGAAACCAGTAAGAGTTGGTCTTTTTGGTTAAATTGTTTGTGGGTTTGTGCTTCCAAATCTTGGATGGCTTTTTGAATATCCGTTTTAAGGTCAGTACTCAGATCCTGCTTAGGGTCTTTGAGATAGGCGAGACAAGCTTGGGTCGTGATGGTAAAACCTTGGGGAACAGGGAGTCCCAAACGACAGAGTTCGGCCAAGTTAGCTCCCTTGCCGCCCAGTAAATCGCGCATTCCAGCATGACCTTCTGTGAAAGCATAAACATTTTGTGACATAATAGCCTCCTTTGACTGCTAAGTGATACGTCACAAAGATTATATAATGCATCATATATAATTGCAAGCGCTTCTTTTGATTGTGAATAGCTACTTAGGGAGCGGAATAGCTTTTAAAATGCAAATCTATGAAGGATAAATTCTTTTTTTTCACAAATGTTTTATGTGATATTAGAGCTTATATATTATATGTGATGCATTATAGATAAAAATATATCCTCAAAGAAAAAACAGGAAAGCAGTCAGTTTAACTGTTTTCCTGTTCTTTCTATTTTTCAGCTAAGGGGAGGCGCATTTGCAGGTGGGGGATGCCGGCTTCCTCAAAGTAGTCCCCTTCCCCTTGGTAACCACATAGCTGGTAGAAGTTCTCGCGACCGGCTTGGGCATGGAGGATAAGTTCTTTAAAGCCTTGTTCTTGGCTATAAGCTTGGCATTCAGCCATCAGTTCTCGCCCGATCCCATGGTCTCTCTGGGCCTTCAAGACAGCGACGCGTTGGACCTTGGCCGTCTCTTCGGAGAGGGGGAGGAGTCGGGCGCAGGCTAAGGGCTCACCAGCTCGATAGGCCACCAGGTGTCTGGCTAGCTTTTCCTTATCATCGATTTCCAGTGCGGGGTTGACCCCTTGTTCACCGATAAAAACGGCTTTGCGGATTGCCAGGGCATCCTGGTAAGTTTGGGAGTTGAGGTCTTGGGTCCATTTAAATTTCATGCGCATCATTCCTTTTTTTGCTTAATTCTAGCACTAAAGCTTTGGGTAAAGCTAATAAAATATCTAGCGACTAATATTTTACTTGCTTGGAAGTTATGATAGAATGAGGGGATGTAAAAAACAGTTAGTGTTAAATATAAAGGATGAAGAAGATGAATCTTAAAGAAGAAGTTCAAAAACGGCGCACTTTTGCCATTATTTCCCACCCGGATGCGGGGAAAACAACGATTACTGAGCAGCTCTTACTATTCTCTGGGGCCATCCGTCAAGCTGGGACCGTCAAAGGGAAAAAGACTGGTCAATATGCCAAGTCTGACTGGATGGATATTGAGAAGAAACGGGGAATTTCCGTTACTTCTTCCGTTATGGAGGTCGATTATGATGGTCACCAGGTCAATATTGTAGATACCCCTGGGCACGAGGATTTCTCTGAAGATACTTACCGGACGTTGATGGCTGTGGATGCGGCTGTCATGGTGATCGACTCAGCTAAGGGGATCGAACCCCAGACTAAAAAACTTTTCCAAGTTTGTGCCATGCGGGGCATTCCTATCTTTACTTTTATGAATAAGTTGGACCGTGATGGCCGTGAGCCCATGGACTTGGTGGCCGAACTGGAGGATATCTTAGGGATTGATGCCTATCCAATGAATTGGCCAATCGGCATGGGTAAGAGCCTGGAAGGCATTTATGATATCTATAACCAACGGATCGAGCTCAACCATCCAGAAGCGGAGGATCCTTTCCTCGCCTTGGATGAATCCGGCGATCTCGCCCAAAGTCATCCGATCCAGTCTTCTATCTTCTACGAAGAAGCCTTGGAGAATGTCCAATTGCTCCAGGAAGCTGGCAATGACTTTGATAAGGAAGCCATCCTTAAGGGGAAGCTGACTCCTGTCTTCTTTGGCTCTGCCCTGACCGGTTTTGGCGTCCAAACCTTCCTGGATAGCTTTGTTGACTTCGCGCCAGCGCCGGCTCCAGTGGAGACTCAGGATGGCGAAATGGTCAGTCCCTTAGATCCAGAGATGTCTGGTTTTATCTTCAAAATCCAAGCTAATATGGATCCCCGGCACCGTGACCGAATTGCCTTTGTACGGATTTGTTCGGGGAGTTTCGAAGAGGGGATGACCGTCAAATTGGCCCGCAATGATAAGAAGCTGAAACTCAATAATACGACTCGCTTTATGGCCGACAGCCGGGAGAACGCGAGCGAAGCGGTTGCAGGAGACATTATCGGTCTCTATGACACGGGGAATTTCCAGATCGGAGACTCTATTTATGCAGGCGGCCAGAAGGTTCAGTTCAAGCCCCTGCCCCAGTTTACGCCAGAGCTCTTTATGAAGGTGACACCTAAGAATGTGATGAAGCAAAAATCCTTCCACAAGGGGGTAGAGCAGCTGGTCCAAGAAGGGGCCATCCAACTCTATAAGACCTGGTTTACCGAAGAGTATATCCTTGGCGCTGTGGGTCACTTGCAGTTTGAAGTCTTTGAAGACCGCCTGAAGAACGAGTACAATTCAGAAGTTATTATGTCCTCTATGGGCTCTAAGACCGCGCGCTGGATTGACGAAGACGATCTCGACCCGAATATGTCATCGAGCCGGAACCTGCTCTGCAAGGACCGCTACGGCCAGCCTGTCTTCCTCTTTGAAAACAATTTCGCTGAGCGTTGGTTCCAAGATAAGTATCCGGATGTCGAATTGAAGAGCTTGCTTTAAGAAAAAATTTTAACAATCAAAAAGTGCAGTCCCAAATTTTCAGGACTGCACTTTTATCTTTTGAACTTATTCAGTTTCTCCGTCATCACTCGCACTATCAGTACCTGATTCCGAGTCAGACGTATTATTTTCCTCCAGGTCACTGACGGTAATCTTCTTGTCACCATCGAGGTCAAAGCTGATTTCCTTCAGGTCTGGGTGCTTGAGGTAGGCATCCGCGATTTGGTCTTCAATATGTTCTTGGAGAACACGGCGGAGGGGCCGAGCACCGAGTTTAGGATTATAACCCAGTTCCACGAGTTCATCCTTGGCTTCTGGACTCACTTGAACCTGAATGCCTTGACCTTTGAGCAAGTTGTTCATTTCTTTGATCATGAGGTCAATAATGACAATGAGCTCTTCTTTAGTCAATGGTTCAAATTCGACAATGGCGTCGAAGCGGTTAAGGAATTCCGGCTTGAAGTAGTCGTCCAGCTTGTCGAGAACCGTCTTGGTCTTACCTTGCTGGCTGGCGGCGAAACCGACGCTGGATTCGACACCGGCTGATCCCGCATTAGAAGTCATAATGATGATGGTGTCTTTAAAGGAAACCACCCGACCTTGGGAATCAGTCAGTCGGCCGTCATCCATGATCTGCAAGAAGAGGTTGAGGACATCGGGGTGGGCCTTTTCAATCTCGTCGAGAAGGATCAGGGAGTAAGGGCGGCGCCGGACTTGTTCGGTTAAGCGACCAGCTTCTTCGTAGCCCACATAGCCAGGTGGTGAACCAATCAGCTTGCTGACACTATGTTTCTCCATGTATTCACTCATATCAAAGCGTACCATGGCATCCTTGCTGCCGAAGAGTTCGCGGGCGAGTTGACGGGCAAGTTCTGTCTTACCCACACCAGTTGGCCCGACGAAGAGGAAGCTACCGATCGGACGCTCACCAGCAGTCAAGCCAACCCGGTTGCGTCGGATAGCCCGACTGACAGCTTCAATCGCTTCATCTTGGCCGATGACACGGGACTGTAAGTTTTCCTCTAAGTTGATGAGCTGGTTTTGTTCTTGCTCTTGGAGGTCAGAGACAGGGATGCCGGTTTTTTCTTCCACAATGGATTGAATGTCTTCGACTTCCACCCGGGGGCGTTTTTCAGGGACATCCACATGGTTGTCGCGCATTTCTTGGTATTTGGCTAATTGGTCCCGGTAGTAGGCCGCTTTTTCATAGTCTTCGGCTTCGGTTGCCATCTGCTTCAGGTCATTCAATTGCGTAATTTGCTTGTCGAGCGATTCCAAGTCCACAAAAGGAATGGTAAGATTCTTACGCGACCCAGATTCATCTAAGAGGTCGATGGCCTTGTCCGGGAGCTGACGGTCAGTGATGTAGCGGTCAGATAGGCGGACAGTGGCTTCAATGGCCTCTGGGCTGTAGATAACATTGTGGTACTTTTCATACTTATCCGTAATGCCCTGGATAATTTCAAGGGTTTCTTCCACGCTTGGTTCTTCCACATAAACGGGTTGGAGGCGACGGGCGAGGGCCCCATCTTTTTCGATTTGGCGGAATTCATTGAGGGTGGTAGCCCCAACTAATTGGAGCTCACCCCGAGCTAGGGCTGGCTTGAGGATATTGCCTGCGTCCATGGAGCCTTCAGCACTACCGGCACCGACAATTTCATGAATTTCATCAATGAAAAGGATAATGTCATCATTGGCACTGACTTCTTGGATTAATTGTTGCATTTTTTCCTCGAATTGCCCGCGCACGCCGGTTCCTTGGACCAAGGAGGCCACATCTAAGGAAATCACTTCCTTATTTTGAAGTTTTTCAGGAACTTCTTTCGCTACAATTTTTTGGGCGAGGCCTTCAACCACCGCCGTTTTCCCAACACCGGCTTCTCCGATTAGGACAGGGTTGTTTTTGTTCCGACGGTTGAGGATTTCGATCACTCGGCGAATTTCATTGTCGCGTCCAATAATGGGATCGAAGTGGTCATTCTGAGCTAGGTCCGTCATATTCGTGCCATAAGTTGACAGCAGGCTCTGTTCATTATTTGTACTTTGCCCTTGACCAGCGGTGAAGTTAGCAAAGGGATTCTCTCCCTGTTTAGAAGAGGCTTGGAAGCCTGCCGGGTTCTGGCGGAGGCTTCTAAAAATACTATCAAGGTCATTCCAGGGGAGGTCTTGGTTTGGCTTATTTTGTTTATAGTTTTCTTGGGAGCCGCCATCATTGATGACTTCGCGATAACAATGTTGGCAGAGGTTGATGGCTTGGCGCTTGCCGTTAACATTGGCATACATATGGATCGCGGCTTGGCGCTTGCCACAGCGTTGACAAATCATAGGGTCACTCCTTTATCTTTACAAATACTTGGTCAAGTACCTAGTCAAAATATCTTGACCAATACTGACTATACCCATATTATACATTGACCTTTACTGACTTTCAAGTCTTAAGCCTTAAATTTATCCCGGTAAGTGTACAAATTATCTGAAAAAAATAAAGATGTGAATCTGCTAAAAATTTAAGCAAAGACTTGCATAAAAAAACTGATAGCGGTATCATATGATTAAGTAATCTTTACCACAGGGCCTTGTTTCAAGTGCGCAAACGTGGTAAATTATTATTTAGGAGTATGTTCATCTCTCTTGAGTTTGAGTATTCTGCTACGAAGTGAAGTCAATAATATAGATTAAGGAGATATTTATTATGCAAAAAGAAACTTTCAATATTACTGCTGAAACTGGTATCCACGCACGTCCAGCTACTTTATTAGTTCAAACTGCTAGCAAGTTTGAATCTGAAATCAACTTGGAATATAAAGGTAAATCTGTTAACCTTAAATCCATCATGGGCGTTATGTCTTTAGGTGTTGGTAAAGGCGCAGATGTTGAAATTACTGCTGAAGGTAGCGACGAAGAAGAAGCTATCGCAGCCATTAAAGAAACGATGTCAAACGAAGGTTTGTCTGAATAATAAAAAACTTTCATTAACCGGTGCTCGCACCGGTTATTTTTTTGCTCCTTTATAAAAATTGAGAGTGTGACAAAAGTCATTTAGGCCTGGATTACTTCACGACCGATGTCAGGTCTGACTTTTGGAACTGTTTTTGAAAAAGCTCCTTTTTTAAAGAGGCTGGGGCTTTTGTCCCGAGCTCTTCGACTTCTATCCATTCAATTATCAACTTTTATCGCAAGACCTTTTTTCTTAATTTCTAATAATTTAGGGATTTTTTCATGCATTGTTCGAGAAGTCTCTAGGAGACTATGCTAGAATAAAGTAAGACGCTAGAGGAATGGATAGCTCTGGCTAAGAAATTTAGAATAATTGTTCACAGAAGCAAGGATTTAGTGTACAATTTTAGCTAAGTTACTTTATATTTAATAGGGTAATTTGGGATATAGTGAAAGGAGTTTTCTTATGAAAACATCACAGTTAAAAGCGATTCTTAACCGTTTAGAAGCGATGACGGCAGATGATTCTGAGATTGAGGTAAGACGTTTCGAATTTGAAGGTCAGGAACGCTGCCAAGTTCGTTATGATCGTGAAACTGAGAGCTTTGAATTGCATGACCATACAATTAATGAAAGCTTCCAATTTGACGATATTGACTTAGTTGCCATTGAAATCTTTGAATTGTTGCAATAGAACGAAATCCGATTATCGGCAGTTAACTGCTGAAACGCTGGGTCGTGTTTGGCACGGCTCTTTTTTTGAAGCGGATAAGGAAGGGTGAAGAGCGGTAGTGAATGCATTGAACTTGGATAAGCTGGCAGATAGACTAGCTGAAGCAGATGAAATTGTGGACTTGAATTGGCCGGGAGCTCTGGAAGTTAAGCAAATTAGCTATGATTCCAGAGAGGTTGAGCCGGGCTGCTTGTTCTTTTGTAAGGGGGCACATTTTGATCCGAAATTTCTTGACCAGGCTAAGGCCAAGGGAGCGGTCGCTTATATAGCGGAAGATCATTATCCCCAAGTTGACCTTCCTTACTGCCAGGTGCACGATGTCCGGCGGGCGATGCCCTTAGTGGCTGACGCTTTCTATGGGGCTCCCTACCGGGCCTTTGACTTGATTGGGATTACGGGAACCAAGGGCAAGACGACGACCACAGCCTATCTCCATGCCATCCTCGATGCCTACCAGGAGGACCAGGGCAAGCCAGCAACAGCCTTCCTCTCCTCTAATCGTTTCGATGATGGGGTTGATCGGGGCGCTTCCCAGCTAACGACGCCGGAATCCTTGCCCTTGTTTAAGCACTTCGACCATGCCCGTCAGAGCCAGCGCGATTTCATGACCATGGAAGTATCCAGCCAGGCCTTGAAGTATCGTCGGGTGGATCAAGTTGTATTTGATGTGGCAGCCTTTTTAAATATTTCAAGGGACCATATCAGCCCTAATGAACACCCTAATTTTGAGGATTATTTTGAAAGTAAGCTTAAAATTTTTGACCGGGCCAAGTGTGCCGTTCTCGCTAAAGATAGCGACCACTATGACCGTATTCTAGACCGTGCCCAAAGGAGTCCTGAAGTCGAAGAAATTATTACAGTAAGTCTCAATGATGCGAGCGCTGATTATTATGCGACAGATATCCAGGCGCAAACGGATGGCCAGCGTTTTACCCTCCACGATCCGGAAGGCCAGGAAGAAATGACCATGAGCATGCAGGGAATCTTCAATGTAGAAAATGCCCTGGTCGCTATCGCCATTGCCCGTCATTACGGTGTTCCTTATGCCTTGATTAACCAAGCCTTGGCTCAAATTAAAGCACCAGGACGCATGGAGGTTTTTCAGTCAGCTGATGGCCAGCTGAAGGCTATCGTGGACTTTGCCCACAATCTCTTGAGTTTTGAGCAGCTCTTTCACGCCGCTAAGCAGATGTTTCCTGACCACCGCTACCGGATTGTCTTTGGGGCACCGGGTAATCGCGGGATTGGTCGGCGCGAAGACTTGCCCCAGGTTGCTGCCCAGGAGGCGGACGCCATTTACTTGACCATGGATGATCCGGATACCGAGTCTGTTGAAGCGATCTGCCAAACTCTCCACCAACATGTCTTAGAGGCTGGTGGCCAAGCAGAGATTATACTGGACCGACCTCAAGCCATCCACCAAGCTTTTGTGGATGCAGCGGCTGACCAAGCGCCAAATGTAGTTCTTTTAGCCGGCAAAGGCGATGAATGTTTTATGAAGATTAATGGTAATAAAGAAGACTATTTAGGGGATGTGCACTATGCCCAGGCTGAACTGAAAGCCTATGATAAAGCGCAGTCAGCTTCTAAGTAAGAGAAAGAGGAGGTCCGAAAGATGGATAAACTATATATTGGATTACTAGGTTTAGGGACAGTAGGGGGAGGAACGGCAGAAATTATCCTCCAACACCAGGAGAAGATGCAAGCTATCCTCGGTAAGGAAGTTGTTGTGAAGGCGGCCTTGGTGAAGTCTGTGGATGAAGTCACTGGGCCTTTAGCTGAACAAATTCCTTTAACAGAATCGCTGGATGATATCCTAAATGACCCTGAAATTGCGATTGTAGCTGAATTGATGGGGGGGATAGATTTCCCTAAACACTGTATTGAAGCGGCCCTTAATGCCGGCAAGCATGTGGTGACAGCGAATAAAGACTTGATCGCTGTCCATGGTGCAAGTCTCAGTCACTTAGCCCAAGAAAAAGGTCTCGACCTTTATTACGAAGCGGCTGTTGCTGGGGGTATTCCTATTCTCCGTGCCCTATCTAATTCGCTTGTGGCTGATGAATTGGTCCAGGTGCGGGGCATCCTCAATGGAACCACGAATTATATCCTCAGCCGGATGACCCAAGAGGGGGCAGACTATGCAAGGGTCTTAAAGGATGCCCAAGAACTTGGCTTCGCAGAAGCTGATCCAACCGCTGATGTTGAAGGTCTGGATGCAGCCCGTAAGGTAGTTATTCTGACTAAGATGGCTTTTGGAGCTGAAATTAGCTTAGATGACCTTCCCATTCAAGGGATTAGTCAAATTAAACAAGCTGATATTCAAGTGGCTAAGCAGCTCGGTTATACCATCAAATTATTAGGTTCGACTTCTTGCCAGGATGGCCAGATTTATGCTGAAGTGGCTCCTACCCTTGTTCCTAATAGCCACCCCCTTGCTACGGTTAATGCAGAAATGAATGCTGTTTATACGGTTGGCCAAGCTAGTGGGGAATTGATGTTCTATGGTGCGGGGGCTGGCGCCCTACCAACTGGCTCTGCAGTTGTGGCTGACATTATTGCGATTGGCCGCAACATGAATGAAAGCACAGTTGGCGCACCTTTCGCCCGCTTTAACCGAGCAAGCACTTGGTCAAAAGCCAAGGATGTGACGGGAAGAGCCTTTTTCCGCTTTAAATTGGTCAACCAAACTGGCTCTTTTGCCCGTTTGACGGAACTTTTTGCCAAGGCGAATATCAGCCTAGCTCATGTCCTCCAACTGCCTAGCGAAAGTGAAGAAGCTGAAGTAGTTGTGGTGACAGATTTGATGACTATGGAAGAGAAGGCCTATTTGCTTGAACTCGTTGAGGAAGCTGACCAGATGGCATGCGCTGCTTCTTATAATGTCTTAGACTAGGGGAGGCAGATGATGACGCGTTTACTTGTACCTGCGACGTCAGCTAATCTGGGCCCTGGCTTTGATTCAATTGGTGTAGCGGTTAGCCTCTACTTAACCATGGATGTATTAGAGCCGGCTGATGCTTGGTGGATTGACCATGACTTGGGCGATGATATTCCTCACGGTGAGGACAACCTAATCATCCAAACCATCCAAAAATTGGCGCCAGAAGTGCCTGCCCATAAATTAGCCATGCATTCCGACATTCCTTCAGCACGAGGCTTAGGTTCAAGTTCTAGTGCCATTATTGCAGGCATTGAACTGGCCGACCGTTTGGGACAAAAAGGCTGGTCAGAAGGAGAGAAGATTAATATGGCCAATGCTATTGAGGGACACCCGGATAATGTGGCGCCCGCTCTTGCAGGGGGCTTAGTGATAGGGGTGGCCTTGGAAGCCGACCGGGTCTTATGGACCAAGCATACCTTCCCCCACATTGCCTTCGTGGTGACCATTCCTAATAAGCAGCTCCTAACTAGTCAGGCAAGGGCTGTCCTCCCCAAAAAATTGGACTTCGCCCAAGCCGTGAGAGCTAATGGTATTGGCAATGTCCTAGCCAGTAAGCTAGCTATCGGTGAATTGGAAGAAGCTGGCCATCTTATGGAGATGGACCTCTTGCATGAGACTTACCGTAGCCCCTTGGTTCCTGAACTTAAGCAAGTGCGCCAAGCCTTAGACGGACAGCCTGGTCTTTATGGTACTTACTTAAGTGGTGCCGGTCCAACGATCATGACCCTGGCCCATAAGGAGAATGCCGAAGACTTAGCTGACATACTCAGCCATGACATCCAAGATGCTCAAATTCGTGTACTGGACCTCGACGAAGAGGGGGCACGATGGCTAGATTAAATGAAAAAAGGCAGCCCACAGAAAATTTGCGGGCTGCCTTTTTAATCGCCTATTAAGTTTTACTTTAGGTATTTAGCGGCAGCTTGGTCGAGGATGAAGAGGGCATTGGGGTGGTTTTGGAGGATGCTGGCTGGCACCTCTTCGGTCACCGGCCCTTCTAATGCCGCTTGGACGATTTTGGCTTTTTCTTCACCGAAGGCCATGAGAATAACCTTGTCCGCCTTCATAATGCTCGCAATCCCCATGCTCAAAGCCTGGGTGGGGACCTCGTCAATGCTATCGAAGAAGCGTTGGTTAGCTTCGATGGTCGATTGGGTGAGGTCAACTAGGCGGGTTAAACTATCGAAAGGTGAACCTGGTTCATTGAAGCCAATGTGGCCATTGTGGCCGATGCCTAGTATTTGGACCTGGATGGGGTTTTGGTCAATAATGGCTTCATAGGCCTTAACTTCTGCTTGAGGGTCATCCGTACTACCGTCAGGAAGGTAGGAAGCTCGGAATGGCTTGGCAGCAAAAAGTTCTTTTTGCATGAAATAATGGTAGGACTGGGGATGGTCAGCCGGCAGACCGTAGTATTCATCCAGGTTGATTGAAGTGGCCTGGCTGAAATCAAGATCAGATTCTCTGAGTAACTGGTAGAGTTTTTCTGGCGTTGAGCCGGTTGCTAAGCCAAAGACGGTCTGCGGATTAGTGCTGAGCTCTTCCTTAAAAAGCTCAAATACGGCTTGTGAGGCAGTCTCTTTGTCGGCATATACTTGGTAGGGCATGTCTAAGTCCTTCTTTCTATTTTAAGCTTTAGGACTATTTTACCATGAATGCCGGTGAAAAAACTTTCATTCTGTAATTAAAGAAAAATTAGCGGGTGAAAGAGCCTTGAATTTCTAGGGGGACAGAGTAAAATAAAGGTCAGTAATAAGCTCTGCCATGTGATAAGTGATCGGGGTAGATATGAGAAAGGAATGAACAGAGATGTCAGAAATTTACAGGGCCAAGCGGGTGATCCTCAGCCAGGAAGACCTAAGTGATGCCTATATTGAAGTAGCAGACGGCAAATTCGTTGGCATTTACACTGAACTTGAGGAGGGGCGAGACTATGTGGACCTAGGGGAAGTCACCCTGGCACCGGGCCTCTTTGACCTCCATATCCATGGCTTCTTGGGCCATGATGTAATGGATGCAGATCCCCAAGGCCTAGCAGCGATTGCGGAAGGCTTATTGTCTTGTGGGGTCACTTCTTGGTTGCCAACGACCCTGACTGCACCGACGGAAGAACTCAACCAAGTTTGCCAGATGATTGGTGATACAGCACCTCACTTAAGTGGAGCTAGGGTTCAAGGAATTTTCCTAGAAGGCCCTTTCTTCACTGAGAAATACAAGGGCGCACAGAACCCTAATTACATGTTAGATCCAGAAATTGACCAGCTGAAAAATTGGCGGCAACTTTCCCAGGGCTTAGTTAACCGGATCGGGATTGCACCGGAACGTGAAGGGTCAGTTGACTTTGTCAAAGCTGCCAAAGAACTGGGCGTCCATGTTGGCTTAGGCCACTCTAATGCGACCTATGACCAAGCCAAGGCCTGCCATGAAGCGGGGGCTGACTTCTTCGTTCACACCTACAATGGCATGTCTGGCCTCCATCATCGTGAACCAGGTATGGTGGGGGCGGCGCTAAGCTTCAAGGAGGTTTATGCCGAACTCATCTGTGATGGTTACCATGTCCATCCGCGCGCTGCTCAAATTCTAGTCGATCAACGTGGACCGAAAGAAAGCCTCCTCGTAACCGACTGCATGCGAGCAGGGGGCTTAGCAGATGGGCCTTCCAAGCTAGGTGAGTTTGAAGTCATCGTTAAAGATGGAGCGGCCCGCTTGAAAGAGGGAGGTAACTTGGCTGGTTCCATCCTAGAACTAAAGACAGCCGTTAAGCATGTGGTGGAATGGGGCTTGGCATCGCTCCCCGAAGCTGTCCGGATGGCTTCCTATTACCCAGCCAAATCGCTAGGTTTGGAAAATGTCTGCGGTCAAATTAAGCCTGGCCTGGATGCGGACTTCATTATTCTGGACGAAAACTTGGATCTTAAAGCTACCTATCTCAAGGGAGAATGCCGCTACCAAGCCTAGCCTGACCGCCCTAAAAAGGAGCTCATTTATGATCATTTGCCTGATTTGTCTCGTCCTCGCCTTTGCTTTTCTCTATATTTATCGAAAAGTCAACCAGCGTCTCTACCGAGCTGAACTGGCTGAGGACTTGGTATTTGACCTCGGACCTCGAGCTTACCGGCAGGCAGTCCAGGTGCGGGGGCAAGACCGGACCAAGCCCCTTATCTTATGGATCCACGGAGGGCCAGGTCTTCCTAATCCGGCGCTTACTTATAGCTACCAGAAAGCATTGGAAGACGATTTTATTATTTGCTACTGGACCCAGGCTGGATCTGGCCGATCTTACTACCTTAATCCGGACCGTTGTCAAGAGGGCCCCAGCTACCAGGAATTGGAAGGGAGCCTGGATGACTTAGTCGATAAACTTTGCCAGCGTTACGGTAAGGATAAGCTGATCTTGGTCGGCCATTCTTTTGGGTCCATCTTGGGTCTAGGCTATGCCAAGGCCCATCCAGGCAAGCTCTTAGCCTATGTGGGGATCAGTCAGATTACGGACATGATTGCCGGTAACTTCCTCATCTTGGATATGGCTGAGGGGGTCATCAACCGTCTTGGTGACCGCCAGGCCCTGGCTTCCTTGACCAAGGCCAAGCGAGCCACCCGCCATGCCCTTCAGTCTCGCTATATCGAAGCGAAGAACTATCTTAAGGTGGAGCGCTTGGCCCAAGATTATCTGCGGACGATTCCCTGGAAGGCCCAAGCAAAGGTCTTTTGGCAAGCTCTCAGCTCACCTGATCTAAGCTGGGCCGACCTGCGTTGGTACGGGCTTATGGCCTGCCAAGGGACGCGCTTTACCCAGATCCAAGCTGACCTGATGGAAGAGGCCCAGCGTATGGACTTAACAGCTATCGATCGCTTGGAGGTCCCCCTGCTCCTAGTCTCAGGAGCTCTGGACTGGCAGGCCCCCCTAGACCAAGTCTTTGACTTCTTTGACCAGGTCCAAGCTCCCCAGAAGGCTTTCCGTATTATCCCTGGAGCAGGCCACAGTCCCTTCCTCTCGCATGAGAAGCTCTTTAGCCATTGCCTGAAGGATTATTTATACTATCATTTGAAAGATTGAGGCTGAAATTTTCAGCCTCTTTTTACATAATTTTCTTTTTATGTCGAGCGATATATGATTGATGGTGACCATAATTGACCAGTTAAGGGCTTTACTATCAAAAAAAGTGATCGAATATGATCGAAAATGATTGAAACGATCCTTCGAACATGGTATTCTATTAATTGAGAGGGGGTGTTGAAAACGCTTGCGACAGAAAGAAGGCAACTCATTGTGGAGATGCTCGAGAAAGAGTCCCTAGTCAAGGTAACCAGTCTGGTTGACCAACTCGGTGCTTCTGAGGCGACCATCCGACGTGACTTATCCACTTTAGAAGATGAAGGGAAGCTAACCCGCGTTCATGGTGGCGCTAGACGGCATTATTCATTGGATAATGAGAAGTCACTCGACGAGAAGTTGACCCAACATATTGAAGAGAAAGAAGCGATTGCTAAGGCAGCAGCTGACTTGGTTCAAGATAAGGATATTATTTATTTAGATGCTGGGACAACCACCTTGCAGATGGTTCCCCATTTAGCGGGCCTCGATATTTTGGTGGTTACCAATGGAATTGAACAAGCCATGGCTTTGAATGCTTTAGCTATCGATACGATTATGTTGGGCGGTAATCTGAAAAAAAACACGCGGGCTGTCGTCGGTTCCCAAGCTTTTCAGCAACTTGCGAATTATCACTTTAACAAGGTCTTCATGGGGATCAATGCTATCCACCCCGATTTTGGCATGACGACTCCAGATATCGAGGAGGCTAATATTAAGCAAGAGGCGATCAGCCAAGGCGGCCAGGTGTATTTCCTCGCTGACAGCAGCAAATTGGACAAGATGTCTTTTGCCAAGGTAGCTGATGCGGACACAGGAATTGTGATAACGAGCGAGCTGAGCCCTGAGCTCAAGCAACAATGTAGCGAACAAATTAATTTAAGAGAGGTGAAGGGATGATTTATACAATTACTTTCAATCCGGCCGTCGACATGGTCTACCAGCTTGATCAATTAGTTGAAGGCGGATTGAATCGCTCAGCTGAAGAAAGCTATGTCGCTGGGGGTAAAGGGGTCAATGCGTCCATTCTTTTACGGCGCTTGGGTCATGAGAACCGGGCAACGGGCTTTCTAGGTGGCTTTACCGGTCAGTTCATTAAAGATGAGCTCCAAGCTGAAGGCATCGATCCTTATTTTATTGAGGTCGATGGCTTTACCCGGATTAATGCGAAGATCAATACCCGTCAAGCAACGGCAACAGAGGTTAACGGCGAAGGCCCTCAGATTCCACAAGCAAAACGCGAGGAACTAGCAGTCTTCTTCCAAAAAGAACTCCAGGCCGGTGATGTGGTTTTCCTAATGGGCAACAAGGCACCCGGGATGACAGCTGATGACTTCAAGAAAATTGCCGATATTTGCTTGGACAAGGGCGCGCGTTTTGTCTTAGACACTAACCGCGATCTCTTGCGTGCCTGCCTCGCTTCTAAGCCCTTCATTATTAAGCCGAATAATGAAGAGTTGAGTGAAATTTTCAATGTCAAGATTGAAAGTGTTGAAGACATCATCTACTATGCTAAGAAGCTTCAAGAGGAAGGTGCAGAGAATGTGCTGGTTTCCTTAGGGGCTAAGGGTGCCCTCCTGGTAGCAGCTAATGGGGAAGTTTACCAGTCAGACGTACCAAATGGCCAAGTGGTCAACCCAACTGGTGCTGGGGATTCCATGCTGGCTGGCTTTATGGCCAAGTACTTGGAAACAGAAGACTATGCCCAAAGCTTGCAACAAGGTGCGGCTTCTGGCTCTGCCACCACTTATTCCGCAGGGATTGCAACAGCCGACAAAGTTTATGCACTTTACCAAGAAATTAATGTCAAAGAAATTTAATAGAAGCATTTGAGGGGAGTTATTTATGGCATTAGCAGATTTATTTATCCAAGACGCAATGGACTTGGACTTACAGACAACAACGAAGACCGACACGCTCAAGCACCTGGCAGAAAAATTTGCCCAAGCTGGCGGTGTGACCAATGTCGATGAGTATGTGGCAAAATTAGAGGCCCGCGAAGAAATGTCAACCACTGGGGTAGGCGATGAGATCGCGATTCCGCATGCCCAACATCCTTCCATTAAGCAAGCAGCGGTTATCTTTGGCCGCAGCAAGGAAGGCATCGAATGGGAATCTATGGACGGGCAACCGGCTAAATTAATCTTCATGATTGCAGCACCTGAAGGCGAAGGCAATGAGCACTTACAAGCCCTCTCTAAATTATCTGGTGTCTTGATGAAACCTGAAGCCAAGGCAGCATTATTAGAAGCTGAAACAACTGCCGATGTGGTTGCTATCATGGACAAATTTGATCCGGATAAGGAAGAAGAGGCTGAAGAAGAGGAAGTGGAAGCCGCACCAGCTGTTGCTGATGACGATGTGTACATCCTAGCCGTTACTGCCTGCCCAACCGGGATTGCCCATACCTATATGGCCGAAGAAAAACTCAAACAGGCCGCTGAAAAAGCTGGCTACAAGATCAAAGTTGAAACCAATGGCCAGGGGGGGGTTAACCACCGCTTGACCAAGGCGGATATCGATGCAGCCACAGCTATTATTGTAGCTGCTGACCGTAAAGTAGAAATTAATCGCTTCGATGGTAAACCTGTCATCTTCCGTAAGGTAGCGGATGGGATTAATATGGCAGATGAATTGATTCGTCAGGCAGCAGAAGGGGAAGCGAAGACCTTCCATGCTAGTGAATCTACCCATGAGGAAGAGGAAGATTCAAGCAATGAATCACTCGGCCGTCAAATCTACAAGCACTTGATGAATGGGGTTTCCCACATGCTGCCATTTGTTGTGGCAGGGGGGATGTTAATTGCCATTTCCTTCTTCTGGGGGATTAATTCTGCAGACCCAGCAGACCCAAGCTTTAATGCAATCGCCCACTTTTTAAATACCCTAGGTGGTTTAGCCTTTGCCATGATGCTCCCAGTCTTGGCTGGTTTTATCGGGCAATCTATTGCTGATACGCCAGGTTTAGTTGTAGGGGCTATGGGGGGCGTCTTTGCCAATCCAGGGATTTTGACTGCCTTTAACCAAGAAGGCTACTTCGCCACTGCAGCGCCATCTGGCTTCTTGGGTGCTTTAGTTGCAGGTTTCTTAGCCGGTGGGATTATCTGGCTCTTGAAGAAAGCCTTCGCTTGGTTACCTAAGTCCTTGGAAGGGATGAAACCAATCTTCATCTACCCACTCTTCGGTGTCCTGCTCATGGGCTTAGCCATGTTCTTTGTTGTCAATACGCCAATGGGCATGATCATGGATGCCTTAACCAATGGCCTGGCTTCTATTCCTAGCGAATTAGGGGTTGTCCTCGGCTTCATCGTCGGTGCCATGATGTCTATTGATATGGGTGGTCCTTTAAACAAGGCAGCTTATGTGACAGGGACAGCTTTAGTTACTCAGGCTAATGGGGCAGGTTCAGATGTTATGGCTGCCGTTATGGTCGGTGGGATGGTGCCACCAATGGCTATTGCTATCTCAGCAACCCTAAACCGTAACCTATGGCCAGAAGCCCAACGCAACTCAGCTATGGTCAACTATGTGATGGGGGCAGCCTTCATTACTGAAGGGGCTATTCCTTTTGCAGCCTCTAACCCAGTCCGCGTGATTCCTTCCTTAGCCATTGGGGCTGGGGTAGCCGGTGCCTTGAGCATGTTCTTTAACTGTGTCAGCTATGTACCACACGGTGGGATCTTTGCGGTATTGACCAATGGTGTGACTAACCCCGTTCAATATGTGATTGCTTGGTTAGTTGGTTCTGTAGTTGGGGCCTTACTCCTAAACTTCTTCCTCAAACGTGACCCAAAAGCTAAGTAATTCCTATGGGCTTTTATCGAAAGATATAGTAAAATAGATATGTAAACGCATTAAAAAGCTTTTTAACTAAGGAGGACCTATGACCTTACAATTAACAGGTATTGCAGCAAGTGATGGGATTGCAATTGCCAAGGCCTACTCACTAGCTGAACCAGACTTAAGTTTCGAAGAAAAAACCATTGAAGATATCAAAGCCGAACAGCAACGCTTTGAAGCGGCTCGCTTAGAAGCCCGTCAAGAAATTGAAAAAGTTTATGAGTCAGCATTAGAAAATGTTGGACCAGAAGCCGCGGCTGTCTTTGATGCTCACTTACAGATGATCGATGACCCTGAATTTAACGGACAGATTACAGCGAAGATCGAGAGCGACCAAGTCAATGCTGAAGCGGCCCTACGCCAAGTGGCAGACTTCTTTATTCAAACTTTTGAAGCCATGGTAGATAATGCCTATATGCAAGAACGGGCAGCGGACGTGCGTGATGTTTCTAACCGGATCCTAGCTAAGTTATTAGGGGTGAACATCCCCAATGCAGCGACGATCGATGAAGAAGCCATTGTGATCGCCCGCGACTTAACCCCAAGTGATACGGCGCAATTGAACAAGCAATACGTGCTCGGTTTTGCGACAGACATTGGGGGCCGGACTTCTCACTCCGCGATTATGGCCCGCTCTTTAGAAATTCCTGCTGTCGTAGGGACAGCTAAGATTTCCCAATCCGTAAATGATGGCGATATCGTTGTTATTGACGGTTTAGATGGGGAAGTTATTGTTAACCCGACTGAAGAAGAACTCGCCACTTACCGTGAAAAGGCGGCTGCTTTTGAAGAAAAACGCAAGCAATGGGCACTCCTAAAAGATGCTGAAACCGTAACGAAAGACGGTCAACATTTTGAACTCTGCGCTAATATTGGGACCCCTAAGGATGTGGACGGGGCCCTCAATAATGGGGCAGAAGGGATTGGCCTCTACCGGACAGAATTCCTCTACATGGATTCTGATGAAATGCCAACAGAAGAGGCCCAGTATGAATCCTACAAGAAAGTCCTAGAAGCTATGGGCGACAAGGCGGTTGTGATCCGGACCATGGATATCGGTGGTGATAAGGAATTGCCTTATATGGACCTGCCTGAAGAGATGAACCCCTTCTTGGGCTACCGGGCCATCCGGATTGCCCTCGACCAAAAGGATCTCTTCCGCACCCAACTTCGGGCCCTGCTCCGTGCTTCAGCACACGGTCACTTGAAGATCATGTTCCCAATGATTGCTAGCCTGCAAGAGTTTCGTGAAGCTAAATCCTTCCTAGAAGAAGTGCGCCAAGAACTTGAAGGAGAAGGCCATGAAGTAGCTTCAGATATTGAAGTCGGTATCATGATTGAAATCCCTGCAGCAGCTGTTCTTGCTGACCAGTTCGCTAAGGAAGTCGACTTCTTCTCTATCGGGACCAATGACTTGATCCAATACACTATGGCAGCAGACCGGATGAATGAGCATGTGTCTTACCTCTACCAACCCTACAATCCATCTGTCCTTCGTCTGATCAAGCATGTGATTGATTCATCACATAAAGAAGGTAAATGGACCGGGATGTGTGGGGAAATGGCCGGCGACCAAATCGCTGCACCATTGCTCGTTGGTATGGGCTTGGATGAATTCTCCATGTCTGCTTCAAGCATCCTGAGAACCAAGGCCTTGATGGCGGAATTAGATACCAAGGAAATGGCAGCTCTGGCTGATAAAGCCTTAAATGAAGCTACAACAGCAGATGAAGTTGTGGCTCTGGTCAAGGAAGCTGTTAAAATTGATTAATTAGCGCCAATGCGCGAGAGGCTGGGACAAAAGTTCCAACCTCTTTTTAAATAGCGAACATTTTTCAAAAACCTGCTCCAAAAGTCAGGCCTGACATCCACTTCACGAACTATGAGAAATCGTTAGTAAACGTTTTCTCATAGTTCGCTCCAGTGGTTCAGGCCTGATCGACTTTTGTCACACTCTCTTTTTTCTTATACATATGTCCCGAGCTTGCAGCTGGGGCGTAGAATGTGGTAGGATTAAATGATGATTGAAGCAATGAATGCTAGGCTTTAGCTTTGATAGAAAGGATGCCAGTCCATGCCAGCTTTGGAATATCGATTAATCAAAAAAGAAAAACACACAGGGGCCCGTTTGGGGGAAATTAAGACCCCCCACGGCATTATTGAAACGCCTATCTTTATGCCAGTAGGTACCTTGGCCACGGTGAAGAGCTTGTCACCGGAAGAATTAAAGGCTATGAATGCTCAGATTATTCTATCGAATACCTACCATCTCTGGTTAAGGCCAGGTGATGATATTGTTAAAGAGGCAGGCGGACTCCACCAGTTTATGAATTGGGACCGGCCCATTTTAACAGATTCCGGTGGCTTCCAAGTTTTTTCTTTGAGCGACAGCCGGAAATTGACCGAAGAAGGGGTCCACTTTAAGAGCCACTTGGATGGACGTAAGCTCTTCTTGAGCCCTGAAAAAGCGATTGAAATCGAAAATAATTTGGGCGCAGACATTATCATGTCCTTGGATGAGTGTCCGGACTTTAACCATGATTATGACTATGTTAAACACAGCATTGATCGGACGACACGCTGGGCTGAACGGGGGCTCAAGGCCCATCAGAGACCAGACGACCAGGCTCTCTTCGGGATCCTCCAGGGCGCAGGTTATAAGGATCTGCGCCTCCAACACGCTAAGGATATGATCAGTCTGGACTTCCCAGGTTATTCCATTGGTGGCTTATCGGTAGGGGAATCCAAGGACGAGATGTACCAAGTCCTCGATTATCTGACCCCCGTCATGCCCGAACACAAACCCCGTTACCTGATGGGGGTAGGGAGCCCAGATGCCTTAATTGAAGGTGTCATTCGTGGCGTCGATATGTTTGACTGCGTCTTGGCAACCCGGATTGCTCGGAATGGGACATGCATGACTAGTCAAGGGCGTTTGGTGGTTAAGAATGCCCCTTATCAGAGGGACTTTAACCCCATCGATCCAAACTGTTCTTGCTATACCTGCCAGAATTTCAGCCGGGCCTATGTCCGCCACCTCTTTAAGGCGGATGAGACATTTGGTCTGCGCCTAACTTCTATCCATAACCTCCACTTCCTCTTAGATCTCATGGCCCAGGTCCGCCAAGCGATCCGTGATGATAATCTTTTAGACTTCAAGGAAGAATTCTTCGAAGCATATGGCCTAAATACTAAAAATCCTAAAAACTTTTAGGAATTAAAGGGCTAATTAGCCTCTTAGGAGACGAGCTATGTTAGAATAGACGTATTAACGGCATTTACTTTTGAAAGGAGCGACTAATTAGAATGAATTCATATTATATTGCAGCATCTGGCGGAGGCTTAATGAGTCTCTTGTTATACTTTATTGTTGTTGGTGGGATTATGTACTTCTTAATGATCCGTCCACAGAAAAAACGCCAAGAGAAGCATAAGGACATGTTATCCTCTATGGGCGTCGGTGACCATGCGGTAACGATTGGCGGCCTTCATGGTGTCATCTATGAGATCGATGAAGTGAAGAACACCATTACCTTAGATTGTGAAGGGGTCCTGCTCGTATTCGAACGTTCAGCGATTGCTCGGACACAAAAGGCGGATCCAGCGGGGACTGAAGCGGCTAATGCAGCTATTTCTAATGCTGCTGAGGCTCAAGCTGCTGAAAAAGCAGAAGAAGAAACAGTCCAAACTCAGGAAGCCGACCAAGTTGAAGAAAAGGATGGACTTGAAGTGCGCGAAGGTCAAGCGGATCCTCAAGACGAGGAATAGGGAAACATGCCACTAGCGGAAGCGATCGCACTTAGTGACTGGGAACGCTTCTGGCTGAAAGCAGCCTTTGAGCGTAAGGCCAAGCAATTTCAAGAAGAAGGCTATCCAGAGATTAGGAGTCAGGATATTGAAGCCTACTTTACGACTTATGCCTGGAAGAAGGAGAAACCCAAGCGTATTCGTCAGAAACGCCAAGCTGTGAACGCGCTCACGGCCAATGACTACTTCGATTACGCCTATCTGGAAGCGTCCACACTGTCGGTTCCTAAGCTTGATGATATGGATATCTCTAATCTTTTATAGTCGGAAACAGGATGCCAGAAGGAAGCTTTTGCCAGCTGGTCATCCTGTTTTTTCTTGGTTAAATTTCAAGACGGAGGAAATTTCTATCGTTCTGAAAATTATTAATTTCATGTATAATAGAGGGTAGATAATTTATGGGCTTGGCCAAGTTGAACCATATCAAATGAGGGAGTGAATGAAGGTCTTATGTCTAGAAGTAAAGATGATTACATGAAAGCAATCTACCAATTGAAGGGTGATGAGCGTAATATCTCGAATAAGGAAATTAGTCAAGCGCTCCATGTCTCAGCCGCTTCCGTCACTGAGATGTTGAACAAGCTGCAGGCTGAAGGCTATCTTGTCTATGTTCCCTACCAGGGCGTTCGTTTAACGGAGGAAGGAAGCTATTTTGCCTCGCAGATTATTCGCCGCCACCGGCTCTGGGAAGTTTTCTTACACGATGAATTGCGTTACCCTTGGGATGAAGTCCACCCCGAAGCCGAAGTCTTAGAGCACTATGTTTCGGACGACTTCATCAACCGCTTAGAGGCCTATCTGGGTTACCCAAAGTACTGTCCTCATGGTGGTGCGATTCCTGACCAAGAAGGGCATTCAGAACATGAAGCCATGGAGGCCTTGGCAAATATTAACTTAGGGACTTCCTTTATCGTGCGCCGGGTGGTAGATGATGACCAGCTCCTAGCCTATTTGGATGAACATGGCCTGCGCATGAATAAAGCTTATGAACTTGTTGACCGGGAAGCCTATAGTAATGACCTGGTCCTGAAAGATTTAGACCAAGGGCAGAGCTTACGTTTAAATGCTGGAGCTAGTCAAAATATATTTGTGGAAGTAAGCCTGTGACAAAAGCTGCTTAGGCCTAGACCATTGGAGCCTACTATGGAACTGGGTGTCAGGATTGATTTTTGGAACAGCTTTTTGCTAGAAAGTTCCTTAGTCAAAAAAGAGGCCGAAGTTTTTAAGTCTAGGGAGAATGGAGGGCTAGTATGCGGACGATTGGGATTCTAGAATTTGAGGAACCCAAAATTGAAGCTAAAAGAAAAATTTTACACGTCGACATGGATGCCTTCTATGCTTCCATCGAGCAGCGGGATGAACCCAGCTACCGCGGTAAGCCCTTAGTGATTGCCCGCCATCCCAAAGAGAATAGCGGTAAGGGAGTGGTCGCAACGGCCAGCTATGAAGCACGTAAATTTGGCATTCATTCGGCCATGAGTGCGGCAGAAGCCTACCGTTTATGTCCCCAGGCGATTTTTGTTCCTGCCCGTCATGCGTATTACCGGGAGGTTTCAGCCCAAGTCCGGGAAATCTTTGCCCGCTATACGGATTTAATTGAGCCTTTGTCCATTGATGAGGCCTTCCTAGATGTGACGGAGAATAAGCTCAACCAGCCCTATGCTATGTATTTGGCCCGTGATATCCAAGAAAGTATCTACCAGGAGCTCCGATTGACTGCCAGTATTGGTGTTTCTTATAACAAGTTCTTAGCTAAACTCGCTTCAGATTATCGGAAGCCGGGGGGAATGACGGTAATTACGCCCAAGCGAGCGCTAGCCTTTTTGGACGGGCTGCCAGTCGATGACTTCTATGGCATCGGCAAAAAGTCAGCTGAGCGCCTCCATGAGCGAGGGGTTCATAAGGGAAGCGATTTGCGGGCCTTGAGTCAGGAAGAATGCCTGGACATTTTTGGGAAACTTGGCTTGCGGATCTACGAACGGATCCGAGGCGTTGACGAGCGGCCAGTCCGGGTCAAGCGCCAACGCAAGTCAATTAGTAAGGAAACCACACTCTATCCCTTCCTCTACCATGAAGATGAGGTTCGCCAGCAGCTCCAGCGACTAGCAGCTGAGGTCAGTCAATCGGCAGAAGATAAAGGGCTCCACGGCCAGGTGGTCACCCTTAAATTCCGTTACCCAGATTTTGCTACTATGACTAGGCAGCGGTCTTTGCAGACGCCTATCTTTGATGCGGAGGAGATCGCCTTCCACGCCGAAGACTTATGGGAGGAATTTGGCCAAGTTGACCAGGGCATCCGCCTCTTGGGGGTCGGTTTGTCTGAACTTACTGCTCAAGATTTTGAAAATCTGAGCCTGCCCCTTAAGCCGCCAACTCCAGACTATCAAGCAGAAACAAAGGAGAAGAAAGATGACGACTAAGCATGAGCAAATATTGAATTATATCCGCGATTTACCAATTGATACGAAGATTTCCGTGCGGCGTATTGCTCGTGATTTGAAGGTATCCGATGGTACCGCCTATCGGGCCATCAAAGAGGCCGAAAATCAAAACCTCGTCCGGACTGTCGAACGAGTCGGCACTGTTCGGATTGAACCCTATGATTACGACCAAACCAAGCGCTTGACCATCCGCGAAATTGTCCGCTTGACGGATTGTACCGTCCATGGGGGCGAACGAGGCCTGGATGGCGAAATTACCAAATTCATTATTGGTGCCATGCAAGAGGAAGCTGTGATGACCTATCTGAGACCTGAAGCCCTGATGATTGTCGGGGACCGGGAAGATATCCAACGAGTGGCCCTAGAGCATGGAATGGCTGTTCTGATTACCGGGGGCTTCCAACCCTCTCAAGCTAACATCGACCTGGCCAACCAGAAGCAGATCCCTATCATGAGCGTGGCTTTTGACACCTATTCTACAGCGACGGTGATTAATAAGGCCATGATTGAGCGGGCCATCCAGCAAGATATTGTCTTAGTTGAAGACATCTTTATTCCTTTTGAGAAGACCTTTTATCTCTTTACCGATAGCCATGTGGTTGACTATCGTAAGCTCAATGAGAAAACCCGCCACAGTCGTTTTCCAGTAGTGAATAAGAACTATGAATTGCAGGGGATTGTAACAGCTAAGGACTTGCTCGGCAAGGAAGACCGGGAAGTTATTGAATCTTGTATGACCGCTGATCCCTTGGTAGCTAAGCTCTCTATGAGTGTGGTCAGTGTGACCCACATGATGGTATGGGATGGTCTGGAGCTCCTGCCGGTAGTGGATGACAGCAACCGTCTCCTAGGGATTGTCTCCCGCCAAGATGTCTTGCGAACTCTTGAATACAAGCAACACCAGGTCAACCGCAATAGTCGCCTGGAGTCTATGCTCGAAGAGAAGTTAGAATGCCTCGATGATAGCCTAGAAAATCCACGCTACCGAATGCTGTCAGATGCCACCATGTCTAACCAATTAGGCACCCTATCAACTGGATTGCTCTTAGGAGTCATCCAATTAGTGGTTGAACAATACTTTGCCGATGTCGTCCAAAAAACAGCCATTATTGAAAGTGTTAATTTTCTTAACTTGCGGTTGGTGCAATTGAATAGTACCTTGGAAATCCACCCCCGTATCTTGACCTTGGGCCGCCGTCATGCCTATGTTGAGGTCCATGTATACCATGGTCAGCAGCTGATGGCCAAAGCCACTTTAACCATGCAAATTCCCTTGGATATGAAGGAGTAGATTCTTTATGGAAGATATTTTACAAGCTATTGAAGCCTATGACACGATAATTATTCACCGCCACCAGCGGCCAGATCCTGATGCTTTAGGCTCCCAGCTCGGCTTAAAGGCAGTGCTGGAAGCGACTTATCCTGAAAAAAAAATATATGCAGTTGGGCAAACGGAGCCTTCCTTAGCCCAGTTTGGGGCCATGGACCAGGTAGATGGTGAGACCTTTAATCAGGCCCTAGTGATTGTTAACGACACAGCCAATACGGCTCGCATCGATGATGACCGCTATAGCTCGGGCGAACGCTTGGTCAAAGTTGACCACCATCCCGATAATGAAGCTTATGGAGATCTTTCTTATGTGGATACCACAGCGAGCTCTTGTTCAGAAATTTGGGCGCGGACGGTCTTAGACCCGCAAAATGCCTTAAAAATGACGGATCAAGCTGCTCAGAATTTTTTCTTAGGGATCGTAGGAGATACCGGACGTTTCCTCTTCGACAATACAAGTCCAGAAACCTTAGCTATAGCAGGTAAACTTTTGGCCTTTGACTTCCCGGCTAGTCAATTGATGCAGGCCTCCATGGAGATAACGCCTGGCCAAGCCCGGCTCCAAGCCTATGTCCTCGACCATACACAAAGAAGTCAAGATGGTCTCGTTGCTAGTGTCAGCCTGAGCCAAGCAAGCCTTAGTGAACTTGGTTTATCTGAAGCGGAGAGCCACAGCATTGTGCAAATGCCTGGTCAAATCAAAGGTGTCCTGGCCTGGGTCATTTTCGTCGAACAAGCTGATGGCACTTACCGCTGCCGGATTCGCTCGAAGGGTCCGACCATTAATACAGTGGCCCAGGCTTTCGATGGTGGCGGCCATCCAAAAGCTAGTGGGGCGAGCATCCCTTCAGCTGCAGACCAGGTCAAGGTCCTCCAAGCCCTCCATGATGCTGCCCAGACTTACCAGGACCAGCTAGGCCAAGCTTAGCCCGTGTGAAAGGAGTCCATAATGACATTTTCAGACTATAATTTTGCGACTTATATTGAAGAAGCCATCCAAGACTTAGGCTTCCATGAAGCTACCCCGATTCAAGAAGAGGTCATCCCCTTGATCCAAGCAGACAAGAGCTTGGTGGCACAGAGCCAGACGGGATCGGGAAAGTCCCATGCCTTCCTACTGCCTCTTTTTGATAAGCTTGAAGACCGGGACCGGACCCAGTTAGTGATTACGGCGCCGTCTCGCGAATTAGGCGAGCAGCTTTATAAGAATGCCAGTCAAATCAGCCAATTTGCCCCCTTTGATTTGCGGATAGAGCGGGCTTTCGGGGGGACAGATACTAAGCGCCAGGCTGAACGCCTGACCCACCGCGCCCCCCATGTGATTGTAGGGACGCCCGGAAGAATCTTAGACTTGGTCCAACAGCAATTAGTCAACCTCCATCATTGCCAGCACTTTGTTGTAGATGAAGCGGATATGACCCTGGATATGGGCTTTCTAGAAACCGTTGATCAGATTGCCAGCCGGATGCCTGAAGACTTGCATATGTATGTCTTTTCAGCCACTATTCCAGAGAAACTCCATCCTTTTCTTAGAAAGTATATGGCTGCTCCGGAATGGGTGACAATCGAGAATGAACGCTTGATCTCACCGACCATCCGTAATATCCTCTTGCCTGTGCGTGGACGCCAGCGGGAAGACTTGCTCTATGAAGCGCTCACCGTGGGCCAACCTTATCTGGCCCTAGTCTTTGCGAATACCATTGACAAAGTTGACCAGGTCTATGAGGACTTGCGCCAACGTGGGCTGTTGGTGGCTAAGATCCACGGCGATATGTCTGCCCGCGACCGCCGCCGTGTCATGCGGCAAATCCAGCAATTAGACTTCCAATACGTGGTAGCTACGGACTTAGCTGCTCGGGGGATTGATATCGATGGCGTTTCCCATGTTATTAATTATGAAATCCCTCATGAATTGGAATTCTTCATCCACCGGGTAGGGCGGACCGGCCGGCAAGGCTTGCCTGGCACCGCAATCACCTTCTACGAACCCGACCAGCAGCCCGCAGTTGAATGGTTGGAAAAGAAGGGCATCCAATTTGAAGTGATGGACTTGAAGAACGGCGAGTGGCGAGATGTTAGTCACCATGACCAAAGACGCCAGCGCAAGGCCCAGCACCAAGAAGAAACGGACCATACAGTGAAGGGCATGATTGCCAAAAATAAAAGAAAGAAAGTTAAACCCGGTTATAAGAAGAAGTTGGACCGGCAAATTAAGAAGCATAAGTCTACTAAGGCTAGGGAGAAGCGCCGCCAACAACTTCGGGCCCAACGCAAGGCCAATAAGGACCGTAACTCTTTTTAATCGACTTCATAAAAACGCCCTTCAGCTTATACTGAAAGGCGTTTTTAATATGTAAATATACAGCTTGCTTAGCCAGCTAGGAAGACATGCATAATGATCGCAAAGATGGCCATGAATAAGCCGACAAGAAGGGAGAAGATAATGCACCACTTATAAATTAAGCCTGTTTCATCTTCGGCTTTAGCTGTCGAGGCACCAGCGGATTGGCTAGCCACCAGTTGGTTGATACTGAGCTGGGGCATGGTTTGGACAATCGATTGATGGATCAGGATAAAGAGAATATTCCCTGAAGTCGTTGAAGAGGTCATAAAGGAGGAGAAAATTCCGATCAAGGGTGCGATGGCTGCATAGACCAAGGAGGTTGACCTAAAGCAATTGCCGTATTTTATCCCCAGTTAACCAGGAGTTTAGAAATCATGAGGAAAGCAACCGTTGAAATACTTGGTGTTAGGGAATCCTCCCAGACAGCCCGATTAATCGAAGCGCCTAAGTTAGTGTCGGACTCATAGCTTTCTTTAGAGTGGAAGTATAAGTAAGCAAAGAGGCCGGCTACTATCGTAATACCAAGCATGATGATCGATAGACTGATTAGTAAATAGAATGGCGCAAAGGCTTGGTTTAAAGACAAGTTGCCCCTATTCTCTTGGTCACTAACACCTCCATCGAACTCATCTTGCATGATTGTGGGGCACAGCAAAGTCTAGCAGTTTGCTAGCTTAAAATAAAAATCCTAAAGGCGCTCTAGAAGGAGCTAGCCTTTAGGATTTTTCTTATTTATTCTTATCGTCAAAATATTTTTCAATTTCTTTAATTTTTTCTTTGAGCTCATCTTCACTTAGTTTTACCACATGGGTTCTCAGAGTCATAATCCAGAAACGGAAGAGGGCTAGGAGAATGATGAGCTCCGATTGGAAAGGAATCATCAGGCCCAAAATATTAAGCAAGCTGAAGACTAGCAGGGGCTGGGTCATACTGAAGAGTCCGAGGTTAAATCGGTCAGCAAAGTTTAAATGGAGGGTCGTTCCTAATTTAAGGATCTGTGCGATCAGACTGATCATTAGGGCTAGGAAAGCGACATAGAAGAATGAAGAAATATATAAGCTGGCAAATAAGAGAACCATGGTGAGACCAGTAATCTGGGTCAGTTGGCGGATGATCGCTTGGCTATTGGCTTGGTTTAAGTCCTGGCCCTGTCCAGCAAGGTCCTGGTAGGAAAGCTGGTAGTTTTGGTTGAGGGCAGCAATCGTGACTTGATCTTTTTGGGCATGAATAACCAGTTTGGGTTTCTTCTCAATATTTTGCATCTCTTGGTCAGAAATCTGGTTTTTAGGGTCGAAGGCGAAGGTGATGAGGTCTGTCTTATTCACGAAACCTTCTGATTCGGACTGAGTAATCTGTCCTTCCTTCATCTCAAAAGCAGGGATAGACTGGGCCACTTGCTCGCCATTATCTTCGATCAGTTCAAGAACGGGGAAAATATTAGCAAAGAGGGCCGCTGCGCTGACCAGGGTCAGGAGGGCTAAGTAGGCGATTTTCTTGCCTAGTTTCATGGTTAGAGCTGGGATGGTACGCTCGATTTTAAAGATACTATAGATAAATAATTTCCAAGTTGCTATCATAGGATGCCTCTTTCTAGCTTCTGTACTTCTTATTTAGTATAGCAAAATCCAAGCAAGGCTGGCAAAAAACTTCCAGGCTTAAGCGAAATTTAAAAGGCTTGAGCGGATGTTTTGAATCTTGAGCTAAGACTTGTTACACTCTAAGTAGAATAAAAAAGGAGGAAGTTAAATATGCCATTTGAGTTACCAGAATTACCTTATGCTTATGATGCTTTAGAACCTTACATTGATGAAGAAACAATGAAATTGCACCATGACAAACACCACAACACTTATGTGACCAATGCCAATAAAGCTTTGGAAGGTCATGATGAATTTGCGAACAAGTCTGCTAAAGAAATTTTAGCCAATATCGACCAAGTGCCAGAAGATATTCGTCAAGCAGTCATCAATAATGTAGGTGGCCACGACAACCATAGCGAGTTTTGGAAGATGCTGGCTCCTAATGCTGGTGGCGAAGCAACAGGCGAAATTAAAGAAGCTATTGATAAGACTTTTGGTTCTTTCGACAAGTTTAAGGAAGAATTTGCCAGTGCAGCAAGCGGTCGCTTTGGTTCAGGTTGGGCTTGGCTCGTTGTTGAAAACGGTGAATTGAAGATCGTTTCAACCCCTAACCAAGATTCACCTGTTATGGATGGTCAAGCGCCTGTTTTAGGCTTGGATGTTTGGGAACATGCTTACTATCTCAAGTACCGCAATGTTCGCGCTGATTACATCGATGCTTTCTGGCATCTTGTGAACTGGGACTACGTTAACGAATTATACGCAGCTGCTAAATAGTTCATTCTTTATTGAGAAGCTAGGTTTGAGCCTGGCTTCTTTTTTTGACCCTTTTGTAAGAGAATTTAGTCAGGTATAATCAATGCAAGGGAGGGATTAGATGTCAAAATGGATGAAATGGGCCAAGGAGCTCCAGGCTCTGGGCCAGGCAGGTTGTTATTATACTGCGAATGATTTTGACTTGGAACGATTCGAACGGATCCGAGCCATTTCACAGGAGATGTTTGACCAGCTGACGGATGCCTCAGCAGAAGAGATTGCCATGGTTTTTAGCGAAGAGGAGGGCTATCAGACGCCTAAGATTGACACCCGGGCGGTGATCTGGCAAGACGATAAGATTCTCTTGGTTAAGGAAAGAAACCAGCAATGGGCCCTGCCCGGGGGTTGGATGGATATTACGGAGACTTTGGCTTCGAATTGTGAAAAAGAAGCCTGGGAGGAAGCGGGAGCCAAGGTCCATGCTGACCGCCTGCTCTTTCTTGAAACTAGTCATGCCAATGATACCTTCTTTACGGTGGTGAAGGTATTCGTCGAGTGCCAGCTGGAGAGTGTGGATTTTCAGGCCAATAATGAAACCTCTGCCTGTGCCTTCTTTGCCCTAGATGACTTGCCGGACTTATCAGTCTACCGCACCTCTCCTGCCCATTTGGCTAAGTGCTATGAGGCTAAAGACGCAGGCCAAGACTGGCAGGTTGCATTTGACTAGCTTGGCAAGTTTCCTTTTTCTTTAATTGACAGACAGGAAGGAGGCTGGGACAAAAGTTCCGGCCTCCTTT
>NZ_KV797910.1:84559-335616 GCF_001809535.1 Aerococcus sp. HMSC062A02
AAAGTCAGGCCTGATCGACTTTTGTCACCCTCTCTTTTGTCGTTTTTATTTCTTCTTGTCTCTGCAGTAGAGGAGGATGAGGAGGCCTGCTGTTGTTGCTGAGACGATCAGTCCGGTAGTCAGGGCACTAGGCCAGAAAGATAAGCTAATCTGGTGCTTACCCGCCTTGCCAAGGGGGATGGCAGTGAAACCGCCGTCTAGGACGGGCTGGCTAGCGACTTTTTTACCGTCAACGGAGAAGGTCCAGTTCTGGTTGTAGGGAAGGGTGAAGACCAGCCAGTCTTGGTTTTCCTGGCTTTCGACCTGTCCCTGGATTTGGCGGTTGCTGAACTTATCAATCTTGAGGCCGGAAGCCTGGAGTCGACCTGCCATTTGGCGAACATGGTCTGGGTTGAGTCGGTAGAGGTTGACATTGTTTAAGTCCAGGTCATCCGCCAGCAATTTGATAGAGAAGCGGTGGCTTTGACCAGCTTCATTGGCTGCTAGGTTATAGACTTGGACACTATTGAAGCTTTTCTCATAGGCCATGGGCTCGCCATCCAGGTAGAAGACTAGGTCATCTTCGTTCAGATGGCCAGGTACCGTCAAGTAATAGGAATCATTGGAATTAAGCTGGATATCGAAATGAATCCAGGCATCGCTCTTATCTGAGGTCTTTCGGTAGTGGGTGTTGATCTGTTTGGGATCTGCACTCTCTACCTTATCTAATTCCAGACCAGCAAAAGAGGCCACTTGGAAATACTGGTAGTAATCCTTAATTGCTTGGCGGTTGGCAACTTGCAGGAGCTGGTCCTGGAGCAAGATGGGATAGGCATTGTGGAGCTTAAGATCTAAGATCTCCCTAGGTAGACTATAAGCCAAGGGGAGGGCACTATCGTTCTCGTAAGCCATTAAATAAGAGTCGGATTGTACTAGGGGATAGCGCTTGGTATCAGGTCGGCTACTAGCGGCTTGGAGATGGATCTGGTTACTGCTTTGATCTGCCGTCTGAGATTTACTTTCGACCAAGTAACGGACACCAAAGAAGGCATCAGTAATTAGAGTTCCGTTATTATAGGACACAAAGCCTTCACTGGTTGGGAGGCCCAGATAGCGGAAGAGCTCAGTGGTTGACTTTTCGATGGTGGAGTTGAAATGGCTGAGGCCGTAATAGTTGAGCTGCATGGGATCATTCTTGGTTCGCTGGAAGAGCTTGCTGATGCGGTAGAAGTCCTTACTAGCAGGATTGAGCTCTTCAATGAAGTCTTCGGTCAGTTGATTGTAGTCCGCGACTTCAGAATGACTGAGATAAGAGATAGCTGACAGAGTCAGACAAGTATTAGCGGAAAGTTCCACAACCGTGAGCAAATAAATGAGAAAAGTTGACCAAGTAGGACGGCGGTCGATAAAGAATAGCATCAGGTTAAAGAGAATGAAGAGTACAAAGCTAGCTAGGATATAGGGCCCCTGCAGGTAGTCGAAACGCTCGCCTTGGCTGAGGACATAGACCGTAGACGCCGTGAAAAGCCCCAAGAGGATAAGGGCTGTCTTGAGATGGAAGGTGCGTAAGTGTCGGTAGCCCCGGTAGGCCAGGAAGAGACAAAAGAAGCTGAAGACAAAGCTAAAGCGGTAGGGGTACCAGATAGGGGGCTGGAAGCCATGCCAAATTATATTGAGGGCTTTGACATTCATCGATAGGATGACTAGGAAGAGGACCAGCCCAGCCCCCCATTTTTCTTGGCGGGGAATCTTCTTTTGGCTAAAGTAGAGGGCGAGAGCAATTAGGCCCAGGCTACCGATATAGACATTGGGCAGGCCCTCAGGCATCTGGTCGAAGTTAAAGGGGGCCAGGTAAAATTTGCTCAAAAGATCCTGGATTGGATAGGCCAGTTCCCATTCCCAGTTAACCTCACTCGCATAGGTGCCCTTGCTTAGACTGAGTGCCTGGTAGCTCGGCAGGAGGACTAGGGCAGCTAGGCCAGCTGCGGCTAGAGAAGTCCAAGTAAAGCGCCAGACTTGTTTCAAGCTGGCCTGCCAGTTGGGCCAGGAAAAGTCGCGGATGAGGGCATAGACCATGTATAGGGCTAGGAAGAGGCAGACCATGTAGCCCATGTAATAGTTAGCGATGAGGATATAGGCCAGGCTCAGGATATAGACGGGCCATGAACCTTTCTTTAGGAGCTTCTCCAAGCCGTAGACGACTAAGGGGAGGAAGGCATAGGCGTCTAACCACATGACATTTAGCTGGTTAGCAGAGACATAGCCAATCAGAGCGTAAGCAAAGGCAAAGCTAAGCGACCGCCAGGAGATGTCGCCGTAGTGCTTAGCCAGGAGGTATTGGAAGCTGGCACCAGCCGTTCCGATTTTAGCTGCAATGATTAGGGCTACGGCCAGGGTCATCCAAGACTTGGGAAAGAGGAGCAAGATAAGTAGATAGGGGCTCATTAAATAATAAGTCCAGGTCCCAATCATTTCTCCTCCTAGGGCTTTCTGGAAGCTGTAGAGGGCTTGGTCCCATTGTCCCAAGAGAACATTGCGGTAATAGGCATAGAAGTCAATATATTGCTGGCCCAAATCAACAGTGTAGAGACTTCCATCCCCGAAAGGAAAAAGACCTAGACCAAAGAAATAAAAGACCATAAGGATGACAAAAGGTAAGCCAAAGCTGGCCACTAAGGACCAGGCTAGGGGATGCTGGTGGATATTTTCTTTCAGGGTCTGGTAGTAGCGACTGATCAGATTCATGGGGACCTCCTTCTTAGAATCACGTCTTCATTTAATCTTAATATAAGCAGGGCGAATAGCCAAGACCTTTTATCCTTTAAGCTTAAGATAAAAATGGGTCCTGCGGCTTTCATTCAAACGGTCCATTTGCTATAATAAATGTCTGAAAGAAGGTGAAGAATTGGACAAGCAGCAAGTTAAGCGCAAAGAAACGCACTGGGATCGTTATTTAAATCGATTGAATATTCTTTTGGTCCTAGTTTTTGCTGGATTTGCCCTCTTGATCTTCCGTTTGGGTTATTTGCAGTTAGTCAATGGTCAGACCTTCGAGGAATTGGTCCATCTAACGGAGACAAATGTAGCTAAAGAGGGTGTGCCTCGTGGTTATATTGTCGACCGAGATGGCCATAAATTAGTTGATAATGAAGGCTTACAGGCAATCGGCTACACACGGGGCAAGAATACCAGTGGGGAAGATATGGCTAAGACGGCACGTAAGTTAGCCGACTTCATTGAAATGGATACGGAAGCCTTAACCGAACGTGACCTGAAAGACTATTGGGCAGCAAGTCATGAAGATGAACTTAATGACCGTTTATCCAGTGAGGAGAAACGCTTGAAGGGCGGACAACTCTATGATGCCCAGCTCAACCGTATCCAGTCAGAAGACTTGGACAAGTTATCTGACCAAGATAAGGAAGCTGCCGCGATCTATAAGCAAATGAATAGCGCCTATGCCTTCAGCACAACCCTGATTAAGCATGAGAATGTGACTAATGAAGAAGTAGCTCGAGTCAGCGAGCACAGCGCTGACCTGCCTGGGGTGACAACAACCATTGATTGGAAGCGGGTTTACCCTGAAAAAGACCTCCTGCGCAGTGTTCTAGGCTCTGTTACGACCGAGAAAGAGGGGCTGCCAAGTCATCGGGCTAATCGCTACCTGGCCAAGGGCTATGCCCGCAATGACCGGGTCGGCCAATCTTATCTCGAAGAAATGTATGAAGCAGACTTGCGAGGGGCCAAGGCCAAGTATGAGACCGAGGTCAACCAGAATGGTGAATTGGTCCAAAATCGGCAAAAATACTCTGGCGATATCGGAAACACCCTCCGCCTAACCATCGATACCAACTTACAGAAGCAAGTCGAAGCCATCGCCGAAGACTATTTAGAAAATAAGTCTACTGGCGAAAATAATCAGATTTATGTGGTCGCAACAGACCCACGCAATGGCGAGGTGCTGGCTCTGGGCGGCAAGCGCCGGGGTGAAGATGGTAAGCTCTACGATGATGCTTTAGGAACAATCAACGCTTCCTTTGAAATGGGGTCAACCGTGAAGGGAGCTACCATTGCGGCCGGCTACTACTATGATGTTCTTGAACCAGGGGGAGATAATACTTTTGTCGACCAGGCCTTGAATTTCTCAGGGACGCCAATCAAAGCGTCTTGGTGGTATGCTTTTGATCCAAGCCGCCGGGTCGTTTTGGATGACCGCAAGGCCCTAGCTATCTCCTCTAACGTTTACATGATTCGGGTGGCTATGGCGATCGGTGGCATGCAAGAATACACAGATGGGATGTCTCTGGTAGACCTTGATCCTAATTTAGGGAACAAATTGCGTCATGTTTATGCTCAATTTGGCCTAGGAGTTGAGACCGGTATTGATCTTCAGAATGAATCCACCGGTCTGAATGGTGGAGAATCTGCTCCAGGGAACTACTTAGACATGTCATTCGGCCAGTTCGATACCTATACCCCCATGCAGCTCAACCAGTATGTGGCAACCATTGCCAACGGGGGTAAACGCTATGCCCCCCATTTAATGAAGTCGATTGAAAAGACGGATACCAGCCAAAACGCTAAAGAAAACTTTAACCAGTTGATCTACAAGAGCCAACCCCGTCTTCTCAATGAAGTCCAGGTCGAACCCGCCGCCATCCAAGCCATCCAAGAAGGCTTTCGGGCGGTTGTAGCAGATCCAGATGGCTTGAGTAATGATCTCTTTGGGGGCTTCCCAGTGCCTGTCGCCGCTAAGACCGGGACAGCAGAAACCAATGAACGCGGAATTGTCAATTCGACCTTTGTGGCCTATGCTCCCTATGACAATCCGCGCATTGCCATTTCAATTGTTATCCCTGCCAAGTCTTCATCGGCTGCGGATGTCGACGCTCAAAGTGTAGGCTATGATGTTTTATCAGCTTACTTTGGTCACAATACAAAACAAAATGAAGCAGACCAGAGTCAAGAAGCCAGCCAAGGATCAGACAACTAGAAAAATCATTTTGCAAAGTCTTAAATCATATGCTAAAATATTGTGGTATGCTAAAAAAGAGCAAATGAAATCAAATCAATGGGAGGTAGTCCAATGCGCGTTAACATTCTTTTAGAAAATACTGAATGCAAGGGTGAACGTTTATACCTAACTGAAAAAAACAAACGTAACAATCCTGATCGTTTAGAATTAAAGAAATATAGTCCAAAATTAAAACGTGTCTGCTTATTCCGCGAAGTTAAGAAATAAGTTTCAGACAAGTCATGCCGTGCTCCTCTCTGTGATGAGCCGGTGCAAAGAGGGAGAGTGCTTTTCCCTCTTTTTATTTTACCTTCACAAGAAGCTACTCTATAATAAATCTATGGACCTTAAAGGGAAGGCAGGATGTTATGAAGCAAAAGCAGCCCATTGTTACTTATAGCCTACTAGCCATCCAAATTATTGTTTGGTTATTAATGACCTGGTTGGGAGGCAGTGAGCGAGCGGACATTTTAGTTTTATTTGGAGCCAAGGTGAATGCCTTGATTGCGGGCGGCCAGTATTGGCGACTGCTGACCCCTATCTTTATCCATATTGGCTTTACTCATTTGCTCTTTAACTCGATTACCTTATACTACTTGGGTCCCATGGTCGAAAGTATCGTGGGTCATTGGCGGTTTTTGGTAATTTATTTACTTTCTGGATTGATGGGGAACTTGATGAGCTACCAGTTCTCAGCTGCTATCTCAGCCGGGGCATCAACGGCCCTCTTCGGCCTCTTTGCCTTCTTTATTGTTAAAGCCTACATGCATCCCAATAATCCTTACTATGAAGCTTTAGGACGAACTTATAAGACACTTATTGCTATGAACATTGTTTTAAATCTTTTGGCTTCTAATGTGGATATTGCAGGGCACTTAGGCGGGGCCTTGGGAGGCTTGTTGAGTTCTTTTATCTTTGCTCAGAAGCAAAATGAAGTTAAAATTTGGCAAATCGTCTTAGCACTCGCTGTGTATGTGGCCATCGTTTATTTCATTCTTGCCAAGACTGGCATTTACCAGCTATTATTTTAGTATGTGTTGATTGAAAGAGGAGGACATTCAAATGGCTGAATATATTGTAGGAATAGACTTGGGAGGCACTTCTGCTAAACTGGCTTTATTTGACCGCCAGCTTGACAAAGTGGGGCGCTGGCAAGTCGCGACAAATGCTAAAAATGGCGGGCAAGCCATTATCCCTGACTTAATTGCCTCTATCCAAAGCGAACTTCAGGAACACAAGTTAGCTTCGAGTGATTTGATTGGGATTGGCATGGGGACCCCTGGCAGCATTGACCGCCAAGCCGGTAGTGTACAAGGGGCCTTTAACCTGGGCTGGGCCAAAGCCCAAGACATCAGAGGGGCCTTCCAGGAGGTCTTTCCTGGGGTGAAAGTGGCCTTGGAAAATGATGCTAACGTGGCAGCCCTCGGGGAGCATGCCAAGGGAGCTGGTAAAGACTACCGTCACCTCTTACTAGTCACCTTGGGTACGGGCATTGGTGGAGGCCTAATTGTTAACGACCAATTACTGGTTGGCGCGGGTAACGCCGGGGAAATCGGACACATCCAGGCTAATCCGGAAGGCTTTCTCTGCACCTGTGGCAACCGGGGTTGTATTGAAACCATTGCTTCAGCAACCGGCTTCCGTCAAACAGCTTTGGCCCGTGCCAAACAAGAGGAAAGCCCTGAAAGTTCCTTCAAGAGCTTTGTCCAAGCCCATCCTGACCGAATTGATGCCGAGTTAATTTTTGAAAAAGCTAGGGCTAAGGATGCTTTTGCTCAGGCAGTTGTGGAAGAATGTCTCACTTATTTAGGGCGCTGCCTCAGTCAAATCGCTAACTCCGTCCATCCTCAATGTATTCTCTTAGGTGGCGGGGTGGCCCAAGCCGGAAATTATTTAATCCAGGGACTGAAACCGGCCTTTGAAGCTGGTCTCTACCCAGGTATTAAGGGAAGCGTTGAGATTAAGATTGCCAGCCTGGGCAATGATGCGGGAATGATCGGAGCAGCTTCCCTTATCCAAAATGATCTAAAGGAGTAAGATACTATGAGTCAAAATATTATTTTATACATTTTATTAGCCATTATCCTAGGCTACGGGATCTACCTTGCCTACCAGTGGTGGCAGCGAAAACAGGTAGCAACTACCCTATCCCAGGAAGATTTTGAAGCCGGCATGCGCCAGGCCCAAGTGGTGGATGTGCGTGAAGCTAATGAGTTTCGATCGGCCCATATTACTGGGGCACGGAATGTCCCTTATTCCAGTCTCCAACAAGGGGTTCCAGGATTCAACAAGAGCCAACCTATTTATCTTTATGATGATGGGGTAGCCTTAGCCGGCCGAGCTGCAGCTAAGTTTTATAAGGCCGGTTTTACTGATCTCTATATCCTCCAAGGGGGCTTCAGAGAATGGGACGGGCGGATTAAACGCCGTGATGCATAGTGGGAGAAGCGACCTTCTTTAAAGATCCTAATCTGACGACGATTGACATAGCACAAGACCTCCTCGGTTGCCTATTGGTTAGCGACCTAGCAGAGGGACGGACTGCGGGTTGGATCGTGGAAACGGAGGCCTATTTGGGTCATAACGACCGAGCAGCCCATGTTTATGGAGGTAAGCGGACAGCGCGCACGGAAGCCTTCTACCACGAGGCTGGCATTTTCTATATTTATAATATCCACGGTCAATTATGTCTAAATATGATCACCCAATCTCCAAGCATTCCACAAGGAGTCTTAATCCGTGCTCTGGAGCCAGCACAAGGGCTTGACCTTATGACCGAGCGCCGTCAGAAAACAGGCCTTGAATTAGCTAATGGCCCGGGGAAGCTTTGCCAAGCGCTTGCAGTTGACAAAGAACGAGACTATGGCACATCAGTAGAAGAGCGTCCTCTCTATATAGACCTCGATCAGCGGCGCTATCCTCGGCGAATCGCCTCATCAGCTCGTATTGGGATTCCTAATAAAGGGGACTGGACAGATAAGCACTTACGCTTTTATGTCGAGGGACATCCTGCTGTCTCTAAAATGCCCAAGCGCCAGTCCAACTTGGCCCAGGCCTGGAAAGAAGAATTGCCAAATAACTAAAAAACTGTTACAATTTAGCATAGTGATATGAAAAAAGTAATGCGCAAGAGGCCTTAAAATCATCTGTCCTAAGCGAGTGGGGCTTGGTGGAAACCCATGGCAGATCTTTAGGGTGTAGCTTGCAAACTGACATATTTGTCCGGTTTAAGGCCGTTATCTTCGAGTCAAAAAATTAGGTGGCACCGTGTAAACTTACACCCTATCCCTTTCGGAGGATGGGGTGTTTTTCTTTATGAAGGGACACCTGCCTGTCGGAGAACTTGTCAAGTAAGAAAGGAAGTCTGTCATGCAAGAAATTGATATGCCAACAAAGTACCAGCCCAATGAAGTTGAGGCTGGCCGTTATGACCAATGGCTGGATACCAAGGTTTTTGAGCCCAATGCCAATCCTGATGTAGAGCCTTATTCGATTGTGATTCCACCACCCAATGTGACGGGTAAACTCCACCTGGGCCATGCTTGGGATGTGACCCTCCAAGATATGATTATCCGCCAGAAACGGATGCAAGGCTATGACACCTTGTGGCTACCTGGGATGGACCATGCCGGGATTGCTACCCAGGCTAAGGTCGAACAAAAATTGCGCGAGGAAGAAAATGTCTCTCGCTATGACCTAGGTCGGGAAGCCTTCATCGATAAGACCTGGGAGTGGAAGGAAGAATATGCTGAAACCATCCGTAAGCAATGGGCCAAAATGGGGATTTCAGTTGATTATGACCGCGAACGCTTTACCTTAGATGACGGTTTATCTGAGGCAGTTCGTAAGGTATTCGTGACCCTCTATGAGAAGGGACTGATCTACCGCGGCGAATATATTATCAACTGGGACCCGGTCTTCCAGACGGCTCTGTCCGATATCGAAGTGGTCTATAAGGATGATGCGGGGGCCTTTTACCACCTGGAATATCCCCTGGCTGATGGCTCTGGCAGCCTCCGCCTAGCAACTACCCGGCCCGAAACCATGCTTGGGGATACGGCTGTAGCTGTCCACCCTGACGATGAACGTTACCAAGACTATATCGGGAAGACGGTCATTTTACCCTTAGTCGGTCGGGAAATTCCTGTGATCGCAGATAGCTATGTAGACCGCGAATTTGGGACCGGGGTGGTTAAGATTACACCAGCCCATGATCCGAATGACTTCGCAGTCGGCAACCGCCACCAGCTGGAGCGGATTAATGTGATGAATGCCGATGGTAGCATGAACGAAAAGGCCGGCAAGTACCAGGGCATGACCCGGGAAGAGTGTCGCAAGGCCATTGTTGAGGACCTTAAGGCGGATGGCAGCTTGGTTGAAATTGAAGAAATGGTCCACAGTGTGGGGCACTCCGAACGGTCAGATGCCGTTGTTGAACCACGCTTATCGACCCAATGGTTTGTGAAGATGGCGCCGCTGGCTGAGAAAGCCTTGGCCAACCAAAAAACGGAAGACCGCGTAGATTTCTATCCTCCACGTTTTGAACAAACCTTTATTTCTTGGATGGAGAATGTCCATGATTGGGTAATCTCACGTCAACTCTGGTGGGGCCACCAAATTCCAGCCTGGTACCACAATGAAACAGGGGAAATCTATGTCGGCATGGAAGCTCCTGCTGACGAAGAAAACTGGACCCAGGATGAAGATGTCCTCGATACCTGGTTCTCCAGTGCGCTCTGGCCATTCTCTACTATGGGCTGGCCGGATGAAGATGCAGCGGACTACCAACGCTACTTCCCAACCAACACCCTGGTAACAGGCTATGACATTATCTTCTTCTGGGTCAGCCGGATGATCTTCCAATCCCTGGAATTTACTGGTCGCCGTCCCTTCCAAAATGTCTTGATCCATGGCTTGATCCGCGATTCAGAAGGCCGCAAGATGTCTAAGTCTCTGGGTAATGGGGTTGACCCAATGGATGTGGTGGACCAATACGGAGCAGATGCCCTTCGCTGGTTCCTAGCAACTGGGTCGACACCTGGTCAGGACATCCGTTACTATCCAGAAAAACTAGAGGCTGCCTGGAACTTCATTAATAAGATTTGGAATGCCAGCCGCTATGCCTTGATGAACCTGGACGGGCTCAGCTATGATGAGATTGATCTGAGCCAGGTGACGAACATCGTCGACAAGTGGATCCTCACCCGCTTAAATGAAACCATTGAAAAAGTCACCCGCAACTTCGATAACTTTGAGTTCGGAGAAGCTGGACGCTCACTCTACCACTTCATCTGGGATGACTTCTGTGACTGGTATATTGAAATGAGTAAGGAAGTCTTGAACGGCGATGACCAAGCCGCTAAGTTAACGACCCGGTCAGTTCTTGCCTATACCCTTGACCAAATCCTGCGCTTGCTCCATCCGATCATGCCTTTTGTTACGGAAGAAATTTGGCAAAATGTGCCCCATGAAGGTAGTAGCATCGTGACTGCGGCCTATCCCGAAGTTCAAGCGGATCAAATCGATAAAGAAGCAGCCAAGCAAATGGAGGCTCTAATCAGCCTCATCCGTGCGGTCCGTAATGCACGGAATGAGAATAATGTGGCACCTTCTAAGGCGATCGATATCCAAATTAAGGCGGATAGTCCGGCCACTAAGGACACGTTAGAGGCTAATGGCGCCTATCTGGACCGCTTCCTGAACCCTGACCACCTTACCATTGCGACAGACCTAGAAGTTCCCGATAAGGCCATGACTCTCTTCTTTGATGCAGGGGAAGTCTACCTTCCTCTAGCTGGTTTCTTAAATCTCGACGAAGAAATTGCCCGTCTTGAAAAAGAAGCCGATAAATGGCGGGATGAAGTTGCCCGAGTTGAGAAGAAATTAGCCAACCAAGGCTTTGTTAATAATGCTCCTGAAGCAGTTGTCGCTAAGGAACGGGAAAAAGGTAGCCAATACCAAGAAAAACTTCAAGCTACCCTGGAACGTATCGAAGATTTAAAAGCTTAGATTTATAATAATGAAAAGGCTGGGACAGAAGCTCCCAGCCTTTTCAATTAATACGCTTTATGGCAATTGATTGACAAGCTAAAAAAGCTTAGTATAAAATAGAAGGGATCTTCTAATTCATTTAAGGAAATCCTATAGGGATAGCGCCAGGCCTAGGAATAGGTGACGAGGACTGAACTTATCGAATAATCGGCGGATGGTTCAGAGGCTGCATGGTCTATAGGCAGGCCCTCAAATACACAAGGGGCAGGCCAGATGCTGGAAGATCTAGTTATTCTAAACTTTAGGAGGAAATTTATATGTGTGGAATTACTGGATTTATTGGTCAGGGGGACGTCACAGAGGCCCTCTTAAACGGGCTAGAACGTCTGGAGTACAGAGGTTATGATTCAGCGGGGATTTTTACTGTTAATTCTCAAGGTCAAGGTCGGCTTTTTAAAGCAGCTGGACCGATCCAAGCCTTGCGGGATAAGGTCGAAGCTGGCCCGTCAGCAAGTGCTGGGATTGGGCATACCCGCTGGGCGACCCATGGTGTGGCTAGCGAGGCCAATGCCCATCCCCATCAATCTGCGGATGGTCGTTTTAGCCTCGTGCACAATGGAGTGATTGAGAATTACCAGGAAGTCAAAGAAAAATATCTAGCAGATTATCCCTTTAAGAGCCAAACGGATACGGAAGTGGTCGTTGCACTGATCGCTTACTTCGCCGAAAAAGATCAGCTGTCCGGTCAGGAAGCCTTCCTACGTGCCTTAAAAGAAGTTGAGGGCTCTTATGCCTTTGTGCTCTTGGATAAAACGAATCCTGATCATTTGTACGCGGCTAAGAACAAGAGTCCACTCTTATTGGGGCTCGGTCAAGGCTTTAATTGCTTGGTTTCTGATGCTATGGCGGCCATTCAATTGACCGACCAATACCTAGAAATCCATGATGGAGAGGTCATTGACCTGGAAGCCGACGCCTACCATATCCAAGATGCAGCTGGTCAGCCGGTCCAACGGCAAGCTTACACTGCCCGTCTCAATGCGGATGATTTGGAGAAGGGAACCTATCCTTATTACATGCTCAAGGAGATCGATGAACAACCCGCAGTCCTACGCCGGATTGTCCAAGCCTACAGTGATGACCAGGGGAATTTAAGTGTAGATTCTGATATTCTGGCAAAGATCCAAGCTTCCGACCGCCTCTATATCATTGCGGCGGGGACTTCGATGCATGCTGGCTTAATGGGTAAGGCCTTGATTGAATCCTTGGCTAAGATTCCGGTTGAGGTTTGTATCGCCTCGGAATTTGCCTATGACCGCCCCTTATTGAGTGAGAAGCCTTACTTTATCTATATCTCTCAATCTGGGGAAACTGCTGACTCCCGGCAAGTTTTGGTTCAGACTAATGAAGAAGGCTATCCTTCTTTAACGATTACCAATACGCCAGGGTCTACCTTGTCGCGTGAAGCGGACGATACCCTCCTCCTCCATGCGGGACCAGAAATTGCGGTTGCTTCGACTAAGGCTTACACAGCACAAATTGCGGTATTGGCCATTCTTGCCGATGCCTTGGCCCAAGCAAAAGGCGAAAAGCTCGCCTTCGACATGAAGCAGGAATTGGGACGGGTGGCCCAGGCCATGGAAGCAGCTGTGAGTGAGAAAGACCGCTGCCATGACCTAGCCCGTCAGTATTTTGCCGACCAATCGACTGCCTTTTATATTGGGCGGTCATTGGACTATTATTCTAGCTTGGAAGCAGCCCTTAAATTAAAGGAAATTTCTTATATCCAAGCTGAGGGCTTTGCGGCTGGTGAATTGAAGCATGGGACCATTGCCTTAATTGAGGAAGGAACGCCGGTCATTGCGCTGATTAGCCAAGAGAAAACGGCTGCAATGGTGCGGAGTAATGTGGAGGAAGTCCGCTCGCGCGGGGCTCAAGTTATCCATATTGCCAGCGAAAATTGCCAAAAACCGGGGGACCAATTGCTGGTGATGCAGGTAGAAGAGTGTCTTTTGCCGTTGGTGAGCATTGTCTACGCTCAACTTCTCGCTTATTACGCCACCATTGAACGAGGCTATGATGTGGATAAACCAAGAAACTTAGCCAAATCCGTAACCGTTGAATAGACGAGGTAGCAATAAATTTAGAAAAAGGCCGCAGGAAAGGGCTTAGTACCTTCTCCTGCGGCCTTTTTGGGCATAAAAAAGGGCTCCTGAGAGCCCTTTTGAAGAATTATAATTTGTTGACATTAGCCGCTTGTGGGCCACGGTCGCTTTCTTCAATTTCAAATTCAACAGATTGACCTTCTTCAAGTGTTTTGAAGCCTTCATCGTTGATAGCTGAGAAGTGTACGAAGACATCGTCAGCACCTTCACGTTCGATGAAGCCAAAACCTTTTGCTGGGTTAAACCATTTAACTGTTCCTTGTTCCATAATATATAAAATCCTCCCTGTGCCTTGGCACAATAAAATATTTAGTGAAGCTTAAGAGGAAAAATTAGCCGTTTTAATGCTAGTTAAAACTTTTAAATTAAAATCCTAAAGGTCACTGACTAGTATTATATCAGTAGTTTATAAGTTGGGCAAATCATAAGACCCCAATTTAGATTTATTTTAAAAAATACCGAACTCGCGTAGGCTGACAAAGTCTTCACTCCCTACCACAATATGGTCGAGTAGGTCAATGCCTAGTAAGCTGCCGCAGTCTAGGAGCCGCTGGGTAAAGTCGATATCAGCCTGGGAAGGAGAGGGGTTGCCTGAAGGATGGTTATGGCCAACGATAATGCGAGCTGCGCAGCAGCGAACGGCTGCGTGGTAGATTTCTCGGGGGTGGGCCACGCTCATGTTTAAGGAGCCAATAAAGATGGTCTGCTGGCGGATTACTTCATGCTTAGTGTTTAGAAAGAGGACCAAGACATGTTCTTGTTTGTAGTGGCGCATCTCATTGAGCAACCAGTTGCCTGCCTCTTGGCTAGAACCAATCTGACCAAATTTTGGACACTGGGCTTGGTTGACCCGCTTGCCAAATTCAAGGGCAGCCAGAAGTTCGGCCGCCTTGGCTTGGCCAATGCCAGGAATCTTAGTGAGCTCTTCGATGGACGCATAACGCAGGTCATAGAGATTTTCGTAATACTTCAGGACGCGCACGGCTAAGTCTAAGACCGAGGCTTGGCGGCTTCCTGTTCTTAAGAGGATAGCCAACAATTCATAATCAGCAAGGCGTTCAGCTCCACCAGCAATCAGTCGTTCACGGGGCCGGGATTCTTTATCAAGGTCTTTGAATTGAAGAATGAGGGGTAAGTTATCTGTCATTTTTCTGCCTCCTTATAGATATATAAACCATCGATCCATTAATTCATCAAGTGAGATATCAAAAAGATAAAAACAAAAATCTCCCCAGCTATGGCTGAGGAGACCCAAAACTTTTTATTGATTAGCAGTTCTCTTTTTGAGAGCCTGTTTGTGGTCGTACTGGATAAGGAGGGCGAGAAGATAGGCGATGAGGATAAACCAAGCGCCTTGAGGAAGAAGAAAGCTAGCCAGGATCAAACTCGAGATGAGGCTAAGAATGCCCAAGAATCGATAGAAGCTCTTTTCACCAACAAAGATAGGATCTTGGACTTCCGAGCGCGTGAAGAGAGCAGCCAGGCCTAGAAAGAGGGCGAGGTAGAAAGCGGTGTATTGGTGGCTAACTAGCTGGCTATTCGTATAGAGAATAAGGTAAGTATAGATGATGAGGCTAGCAACATAGGCCAGGTGGGGCATTAACTTGACCAGTTTATGGCTGAGTAGGCTGGAGTGGACTAAAAGGTAGGAGAGGATGAGGAGGCGAGGAACCGGCCAACCAAATTCAAAATAGGCCAATATGAAGAGCAGCCAGACAAGAACTTCGGCAAGGATGAGCCCCTTGATGTTCTTGACTAGACTAAGTTCTTTACCGTCTGTAAAACAATAGAAAAGTTCGGTTAAGAGCCATTGGAAGGGCAAAATCAAGGCCCAGGCTTGCCAGCGCCACTGGTCCACTTGGAAGGCCAGGATTAGGGCTGATAGACTGGCTAAAACCAAGCTATAGACCTTAAAATTAGCTAGCTTTTTAATGATTGTCATGCGCATTTCCTCCTCTCTTTTCAATAATAATCAGCCGGGGTGGGAGATTGCGTTGGTTAATGAACTGAACTTGGCTAATATTGAAAGCCTCCTGAGGATACTGGCTCAGGTGTTGGCAGACCGTCTCATACTCTTCCATACCTCCTGGATGTCCTAGGTAGGCGGCGACAAGAATCTTAGCCCCTGCTTTAAGATACTGGCAACATTGATCCAAGGCTTGACAAGTTGATTGGCCCTGCGTGATAATGGCCTTGTCCGTACCGGGCAGGTAGCCTAGATTAAAGCAAGCCAGATCGACAGCAAGGCCTTCTGGCAAATACTGGTCCAAGCAGGCATGGTCCGCTTGGATGAGAGTCACTTGCTGGTCCAATGCTTCTTTTTCTAAGCGTTCTTGGCTGCGTTGGATCGCCTCAGCTTGGATATCGAAGGCATAGACCTTACCCTCTTGGCCAACTAGACGAGCTAAAAAGGCAGTATCTTGGCCTGTTCCAGCAGTGCCATCGAGCGCTGTCATACCGGGACTTAGGCTCTCTTCTATGATGTGGTGGTAGATTTGGATAATATTATGCATGAATTGCAACCTCGATTCTAAATTGGAGTTCAAAGCTTAGGCTTATTATAGCATTTCCTCCTAGATTACAAAAAGGTTACAAATATTAAAAGTCCATACTTTTATTAAATTCACCCCATTTTAGCTAGATTTGAATTATAATAGAAACAAGTAAATTTAAACAGGAGGCTGACACGTTGAAATTGACATTAAATAAAGCTCAACTTTTGAAAACTGGTGCCTTAATCTGTGGGTCTGCAGCTGTTGTGGCAGCAGTCAGTGCCGACCTAACAGAAACCGTGTCTGCAGACCAAGTCGCAGTCACAGCCACTTCGACCAGAAGCAATCAATTCTTAAACAAAGTGATTCCCCACGCCACCGAACTTGCAGGTCAAAATGATCTCTATGCTTCTGTGATGATTGCTCAAGCCGTCCTTGAATCAGGCTGGGGATCAAGTAGTTTATCTCAAGCACCTTATAACAATCTCTTCGGTATCAAAGGAAACTACCAAGGCAATTCAGTCGTGATGAATACCCTTGAAGATAATGGCTCAGGTTCTTATTATGGGATCCGTGACGGCTTTAGAGCTTATCCATCTTATCGTGAGTCCTTAATTGACTATGTGGGTCTCTTGAAGAACGGCCCTTCTTTTAACTCTAATTTCTACAGTGGGGCATGGAAATCGAATACCAACTCCTATCGTGATGCGACAGCTTGGCTAACCGGCCGCTATGCGACGGATACCTCTTATGGTCCCAAGCTAAACAACTTGATCGAAACGTATGGCCTGACTGCCTATGACCAAGGAGGCAGTACAGCTTCCGTTAAGACCCAAGCCCGTCAAAACCTTAGTCAAAAGAAAAGTACTGGCAAGTCTTATACGGTTAAACCAGGGGATGGCCTTTATACAGTGGCGCGCAACTTAGGGACAACTGTTTCCGCCCTCAAGGCCCAATATGGTTTAACGTCAAACTTAATCCATCCAGGGCAAGTTTTCAGCGTGGGAGCCTCCACTAGCAATCAAAAGGCTCAGCCAGCTTCAAGTAGTCAAGCTACTAAGCAGACAAATACGCCATCTGCTGGGAAATCTTACACTGTTAAGCCAGGCGACGGTCTTTATACAGTCGCTCAAAACTTAGGGACGACCGTTTCTGCTCTCAAGGCCCAATATGGTTTAACGTCAAACTTAATCCATCCAGGGCAAGTTTTCAGCGTGGGAGCCTCCACTAGCAATCAAAAGGCTCAGCCAGCTTCAAGTAGTCAAGCTACTAAGCAGACAAATACGCCATCTACTGGGAAATCTTACACTGTTAAGCCAGGCGACGGCCTTTATACAGTCGCTCAAAACTTGGGGACGACCGTTTCTGCCCTCAAGGCCCAATATGGTTTAACGTCAAACTTAATCCATCCAGGTCAAGTTTTCAGTGTAGGGTCTGCCAATACCGGCCAAGCGTCTAAGCCAGCGCCAAGTCAGCAAACGCCTAAGCAAGCAAGTAGCCAGTCGACTGGCAAGTCCTATACGGTTAAGCCAGGTGATGGCCTTTACACCGTTGCTCGTAATCTAGGAACGACTGTTTCAGCTCTTAAAGCGCAGTATGGCTTATCGTCTAACTTAATCCATCCAGGCCAAGTCTTCTCCACTTCTGGTGGTCAGACGACCGCTAAGCAAACGACACAATCACCAGCGACAAGCCGTCCTGTAGCACCATCTAGCCAAACGACACCGGCTGCTATCGGGCATAAGGTTCAGGCGGGTGATACCCTCTGGCGGATTGCTTCAGCTAATGGCATGACGGTCCAAGAATTGAAGGCATTGAATGGACTCACTGGGGCTAACATCTATGTCGGCCAAGAATTGAAATTGAGCCAATCGCCTGCTAAAGCTGCTCCTGCTTCTCAAGCAGTGACTAGCCAGGCAGCTCCAGCTCAAGCAAGTAGCCAAGCACAGACTCCAGCCCAAGCGTCAGTCAATGCGGCCAGCCCAAGCCAAACAAGTAGCAGTCCAGCCGCAGCTCAAAGCCAAGCCTACACTATCCAGGCGGGAGACAATCTCTACCGGATCTCAGTTAACCATGGGGTAGGGCTAAATGAGCTTTTAGCAGCTAATAATTTGAAACAAGATTCACTGATCCTGCCTGGTCAAAGCTTAACCATTCCTGGTAAATAGGCTGAGGCGAGAGAAGTTGTGATGCCAGGTCCTTAACTTGGGCTTGGCTTTTTTATGAGAAGAAACTTGGCCTTGGCATGGGAGACGATCCTGTGATACAATGAGTCCATATGATAAAAGGGTTAGAAGTAGTAGGCAATTTTGCCATGTCAAGAGAGTATGCGTTAGCTGGGAGCATATCATGGCATTTGTTGAACTCATCTAACAGACCTCCATAGCTAAGCGACTGGCGAAGCTATGGCGTTTCGTCCGCGTTAAGGCCATGAGAAGTTGTTTTATCTTAGGTGGTACCGCGTAAAAGACGCCCTAGCAAAATTTGCTAGGGCTTTTTGTATCGATATAGAAAAGGAGAAGAAGATGACATTTAATCATTTAGAAATTGAAAAGAAATGGCAAGACTATTGGGAAGAAGATGACAGTTTTAAGACTTTAGAGGACCATTCCTTGCCTAAATATTATGCCTTGGATATGTTCCCTTACCCATCTGGGGCTGGCCTCCATGTGGGTCACCCAGAAGGTTATACAGCCACAGATATTGTTTCACGGATGAAACGGGCCCAGGGCTATAATGTGCTCCATCCTATGGGCTGGGACGCTTTCGGTTTGCCAGCTGAACAATATGCCTTGGATACGGGGAATGATCCGGCCCAATTTACCGAACAAAATATTGAAACCTTTAAGAATCAAATTAAATCACTCGGCTTTAGTTATGACTGGAACCGTGAAGTGAACACGACGGACCCCAATTACTATAAGTGGACCCAGTGGATCTTTACTAAGCTCTATGAGAAGGGGCTGGCCTATGAAGATGAAATTATGGTCAACTGGTGCGAGGCCTTAGGGACTGTGCTCGCCAATGAAGAAGTCATCGACGGACTTTCCGAACGGGGGGGCCACCCAGTCGTGCGCCGTCCTATGAAACAATGGGTGCTACGGATTACGGCTTATGCGGACCGTTTATTAGAAGACTTAGATGACCTCGACTGGCCAGAAAGCATCAAGGAAATGCAGCGCAATTGGATTGGTCGGTCAGAAGGGGCCCAAGTCAACTTCCAAATTAAGAATAGTGATGAAAGTTTTGAAGCCTTTACTACTCGGCCAGATACCCTATATGGAGCAACTTTCTGTGTGCTCTCCCCTGAACATCCCTTAGTGAAGAAGATTACGACGGCTGACCAAGCCCAAGCAGTTGAAGCTTATGTGGAAGAAGCTTCTCACAAGGCGGACCTGGAACGGACTGACCTAGCTAAGGAAAAAACCGGCGTCTTTACGGGTGCTTATGCGATAAATCCTTTGAGTGGAGAAGAGGTTCCAGTTTGGATTGCGGACTATGTACTGATGTCTTACGGGACCGGTGCTATTATGGCTGTTCCTGCTCACGATAGCCGGGACTATGAATTTGCTAAGCAGTTCGATATTCCGATTAAAGCAGTCATTGAAGGCGGCAATATCGATGAAGAAGCTTATACCGGTGACGGTAAACATATCAATTCCGCTGAATTAGATGGTCTAGATAAGGAAGAAGCCATCCAGAAAGCCATTGAAGTCTTGGAAGAAAAAGGCGCGGGCGAAGCCAAGGTTTCTTACCGTCTACGCGACTGGGTCTTCTCACGCCAACGTTATTGGGGCGAACCCATCCCTGTTATCCACTGGGAAGACGGAACGACAACAGCAGTTAAGGAAGAAGACCTGCCTGTGCTCTTACCTAAGGGCGAAAATATTCGACCAAGTGGGACAGGTGAATCTCCTCTGGCTAACTTTGAAGATTGGCTCAATGTCACAGACCCAGAAACAGGGATGAAGGGCAAACGGGAAACCAATACTATGCCACAGTGGGCAGGGTCTTCTTGGTACTTCCTACGTTACTGTGATCCTCATAATGACCAAGCCGTGATTAGCGAAGAAGCAGCTGACTACTGGCTCAATGTGGACCTCTACATCGGTGGGGCAGAACATGCGGTTCTCCACTTGCTCTATGCCCGCTTCTGGTATAAATTCCTCTACGACTTAGGCATTGTCCCAACCAAGGAACCCTTCCAAAAACTCTTCAACCAAGGGATGATCCTGGGTGAAGGCCATGAAAAGATGTCTAAATCAAAAGGCAATGTGGTGAACCCTGACGATGTGGTGGAAGCTTATGGGGCAGATACCCTCCGCCTTTATGAAATGTTTATGGGCCCTCTAGATGCTTCTATCGCTTGGAGTGAAGAAGGCTTAGCAGGTTCCCGCAAGTTCTTAGACCGGGTATGGCGTTTAATGATCGACCAAGAAGGCGAGCTGCGCGACCGGATCACAACCATTAATACGGGCGAACTAGACAAGGTTTACCATCAAACCGTTAAGAAGGTCACAGAAGACTTTGAGAAATTGCACTTTAATACAGCAATTTCCCAATTAATGGTCTTCATTAACGAAGCCTACAAGGCAGAAGCCCTACCTTTTGAATACATGAAGGGCTTTGTTCAATTACTTGCACCAATTACCCCTCACTTGGGCGAAGAGCTCTGGGAACGTTTGACTGGCCAAGCTGGTATTTCTTATGTGCCATGGCCAGAATATGATGAAAGCCTCTTGGCAGACGACCAAATTGAAGTGGTTTATCAAGTCAATGGTAAGATCAAGGCCCATGATGAAGTGCCTGCAGACTTGCCGAAAGAAGAATTGGCTGAACGTGCTCAAGCTCACGAACTGATCCAAGCTGAGATCGCAGGGAAAACCATCCGCAAAGTGATCGCCGTACCAAATAAACTGGTTAATATTGTGGCCAACTAAGGGGAGATTGTGTGAAAAAGGTTTTAATTGTTCATGATATTTCCTGCTATGGTAAGTGTTCAACCACTGTTGCCTTGCCTATCCTTTCTAGTATGGAGTTGACTGGGACTATCCTTCCCACGGCCCTCTTGTCCACCCATACTGGACCTGGTTTTGAGAATTATACCTATCTCGACCTCAGCCAGGAAATGCCTAAAATTGTTAAAAATTGGCAGACTTACGGCCTTAAGTTCGATGCAGTCTATGTCGGTTACCTGGGAAATATCCAGCAGATCGATTTCTTACTAGAGACCCTTCCGGACCTGCTGACTGAAGGGGGGAAGTTCTACTTAGACCCAGTTATGGCCGATGATGGGGCTTTCTATCCTGGTTTTGACCAGGCTTATGCCGATAAGATGCGCAGCTTATGCGATATTGCTGATTTGATTATGCCCAACCAGACGGAGGCCAGCCTGATTTATGGCTTGCCTTATCAAGAAGGCTTAGTTGAAGATGAGCTCTTCCAGCAATTCGTCCATGCCTGCAACCAGGTTAAGAAGACTTCTTTGGTCTTAACGGGGGCAGGCTATGATGGGGAGGGGCAAACCGGTGCCCATTATTATGATGCCGATAAGGATGAAGAAGGGCTCAAACAGTCTGATTTTATTGGTCGCAAACTTCATGGCACAGGGGATATCTTTGGTAGTATCTTGGTGGGAGCTTTGGTCAATGGCTTTAGCTTGGCTGATGCTTCTGCTCTAGCAGTCAGGAAGGTTAGTCAGGCCTTGGCCCGTTCCATTGATGAACCTGATGTGGACCGGGAAGGTTTGGCCTTTGAGACCTTGCTCGGTGACCTGTCTGCCATGGTCCGCCAAGAAAAAAAAGCAAATGCATAACTTAAATGAGATGATGAGGCTGGGACAAAAGTTCCAACCTCTTTTTAAATAGCGAACGTTTCTCAAAAACCTGCTCCAAAAGTCAGGCCTGACATCCACTTCACGAACTATGAGAAATCGTTAGTAAACGTTTTCTCATAGTTCGCTCCAGTGGTTCAGGCCTGATCGACTTTTGTCACACTCTCATATCTTTTCTCTTGACCTTATAATTCTGTAAATTTGACAGGCAAGTTATTGCAAAGTGAAATTGAATTATATATCATGTAGTTAATGTTTAAATTAACTTTGGTTCATCCAATGAAAGAGAGTTGGAATATTAAATGGAAAACGAACAAGCTCCGATTCGTTCGGATGCTGCCGAGCGCATGAGTTCGGGCTCAGCCTGGATGACAGTGGGGACCTTTGCTTCCAGATTACTCGGCTTGCTTTATATTATTCCTTGGGTCCGCTGGATGGGAGATCCCCAAACCGCGGCCGAAGCCAATGCCCTTTATGATATCGGCTATAAATACTATTCAATCTTTTTGGTCATCTCTACAGCCGGTGTGCCTTCAGCCATCGCTAAACAGATGGCCTACTACAATGCTCGTAAGCAATATGATACGAGCCAGCAGCTCTTCAGGAGTGGGACCATTCTAATGTTAGTGATGGGCCTCGTTTCGGGCCTCGTCCTCTTCTTCGCAGCGCCCTGGCTGGCAGAATCGACGCCAACACGGGAGGTCAGCCATGCTGTTCTTACTATTCGGTCTTTAGTGCCTGCTTTGGTTCTCTTCCCCTTACTTTCTATCTTTAGGGGCTACTTCCAAGGACATCAGGATATGAAGCCAAGTGCCATTTCCCAGATTACGGAACAATTTTTCCGTGTGGCTTATATGCTGGCTTCGGTTTATGTCATCCGTCGCATCTTCGATGGCTCTGTTGTCACGGCGGTTAGCCATTCGACCTTTGCCGCCTTTATCGGTGGGGCAGTGGCCATTTTGACCCTAGCTTTCTATTATTTGCGCCACCGCAAGGAGTATCCGGTGTCACTGACTAAGAAGGCCAGCTACCAGGTCAAAACGTCCGGGATGATCAAAGAAATTATTATGATCGCTATTCCTTTTATCATTACAGGCTCTGGTATCGAACTAACCCAGTTGATCGATACCAATACCTTCATGCCTATCATGGAGAAGGTGAGCAATTTAGGGCAGGCTGATATCATTTACGAATACGGGATCTTTTCCGCTAATATTAATAAATTAGTGACTGTCCTTGTCTCCCTGGCCCTGGCTATTGGAGCAACATCTATCCCAGTGATTGCGAATACTTATTCACGGGAATTAGACCACCAGGAGCGATCAACTAGCCAACCTATTCTAAGCGAGACTAGCCACTTGGTCATTCATAACTTGCAACTCTTCTTAATGGTTATGTTGCCAGTAGCGCTAGGTCTCTTTATCTTGGCCGGCCCCGTTTATAATTTAGTTTATCGGCCGGATGCCCTGGGGAGCATGTATTTGAGAATTTCTTGCTTCACCGCTCTGGGAATGGGCGCTTACTCGGTCCTAGTCTCCGTCTTACAGGCAATGGACCACCATAAGCAAGCGGTAATCGGCCTAGCTTTGGGTTTGGTGATGAAGTTAGTATGGCAATATCCTTTGATTTTCTTCCTCGGAACACCTGGGGCTATGCTAGCAACGATTATTTCTTTCACAACGATTTCCCTCTACTATCTCTACCACATCCATCGTTTAGTTGGCTTCCGCTACCGGGAACTCCTAAATGAAAGTTTACCGATTGTTCTCTCTGCCTTTATTATGTTCCTTGTGGCAGGGCTGCTCTACTTGATTCTAGCTTATCTCCTGCCCATGCCTAATCTGCTCGGCTCAATTGTCATTAGCCTCTTGGTAGTTGCCGTTGCGGTATGGGTGTACCTCCTCTTAATGCTTAAGAGCCACAAGTTAGACCTGGTTCTCGGTGTACGCGCTGAAGACCTGCGCCGCAAGTTAGGGCTTAGCTAGTTTTTTTAACACAGCGAACTACTTCTAAAGTTCGCTGTGTTTTTATTTATCCTAAATATGAAAGCGCTAGCATTAAATTTTGCTTTACGTTATAATAGGGATAGGAAGGGAAGTCTCCCTATAAATTTAATTAATGTTACAAATGTTACAATAACTATGAAACATTTGTAACAAAAGCCTTCCTATTCCTCTTGGTTAGCGGTATGATAGAAGCACTTAGAAGATTAAATGTTAAAGCGAGGGGGTTTTAACAATGGAAGCAATGACAAAGAACAAAGGACAAGTTATTAAGAAATTATCACTTGCATCACTTGCCTTAGTATCTACTACCGCTTATCAATTATGTCGAGAAAGTGTAAAAGCTGATGAAATTAACCAACACCAGGTCCAAGCGGGAGATTCGCTCTGGAAGATTGGGAATACTTATGGCGTCAGCATTGACCAATTGAAGAACTGGAACCAACTGAAGGATAACTATGTCTTGCACCCAGGGGATACCTTGTATATTCAAGACCAAAACCCTGCAGTTAAGACAGAAGAGCCAGCTAGTCAACCCGCAAAGCCTGCTAGCCAGCTAGAAAATCAAGCACCAGCTAGCACGAGCACACCAACAAGTCCTGCGCCAAAAACTGAGACAGCAAAACAAGCTGAATCTGCGGAAACAACTTACCAAGTTAGGGCAGGCGATTCGCTCTGGCGGATTGCTAAGAATAATGGGGTCAGCTTGGAGGATTTATTGGCATGGAACCAACTCAAGACGGACAGCCTGATTCTTCCTGGTAAGCAACTCGTGGTCAAGGCTCCGGCTAAAGCACCAAGCAAAGAAATAGCAAGTAATAAAGAAACAGAACAAGCTGCTGAAGAGACCGGAAAGCCTTATGTTCGTGACCAAAAGACCTTTAAGGATGTCAATGCAGCAGTTAAATACGCCCGCGACCATTTTGATTACAAGCGCCATAAACAATTCTATGTGAATTGGCAAGCAGATGGCACTTACACGGTCGATTGGGAAATGCAAGCGGGTCAAAGACAAAAACCTGACCTTCGTCAAGATAATAAGAAGCTCCCAAGCGCAGCCACTTATGCTGTGAAGGCGGGAGATTCACTCTGGGCAATTGGCCAACGTTATGGTGTCAGCATCCAAGACCTGATGAAGTGGAACCATTTAACCGCTCAAAGTGTTATCCATCCTGGACAAAAGCTAGTCCTTCAAGCCCCTCAAGTAGCTGCAAATCATCAAGCAAAGCCCACTCCTGCTCCTGAAGTCACAGCACAAGGACGCTTAGTTGATCCTAAACGTTTTGATGATGTGAAGACAGCGGTTCAATATGGACGGGGCCACTTTGATTACACCAAGCACAAAGAGTTTTATGTAAACTTAGGCAAGGATGGCCGCTATGTTCTCGAATGGGAAATGAAGGATCAAGTCGCCAAGCCAAAAGAAGTGAAAACAAGCCATCAAGGCAAGGACAATTACAAAGTCAAAGCAGGCGACTCACTCTGGGCCATTAGTCAAAGAGAAGGCGTAACGGTTAATGATCTGATGAAGTGGAACCAACTGGATGCCAATTCTGTGATCCATCCTGGTGACCAACTGATTGTTAAGAAAGCAGCCACCCAAAAGAATCAAAGACCTGCTCAAGCAGAAAAGAGTACAAGTCCTTATGTCAGAGATGCCAAGCATTTCCAAAGCATTAATGATGCAGTCCGCTACGGCCGTCAAAATTTTGATTACAAGCGCCACAAAGAATTCTATGTCAACTGGGATAATGGCCACTATGTGATCGATTGGGAAATGAAGCCAGGAGTTAAAGAACAGATGGCTGATACTAGCCCCGAAAAGACGAACTATACCGTCAAAGCAGGGGATTCGCTTTGGTTGATTGGGGTTCGTCATGGTGTTAGTGTCGACCAATTGAAGGAATGGAACCATCTGACATCTGATTTCCTACAAATTGGTGACCAATTAGTGATTAAATAGGAGACTGTAACAAAAGTTCGTTAATTAATAGGAGGCTGGAGCTTTTCCTCAGCCTGATTCAGATAAAGAGGCAGACTAACTTGCCTCTTTATTTTTATAAAAAAGATAAAAATTATAAAGTTTTTAAAGCTTTCATATAGTAAGTGGCTTTAAACTGAAAGGAAATATGCTATAATTGATAAAAAAGATGGAGGCGTTTACCTTATGACAATTCATTGGACACAAGAAGCACAGAAACGCTATGAGGCTTATTATGAAGACCTCTTTACTTTACTGAAAGTGGATAGTGTACGAGATGACAGCCAGGCTAGTGCAGAAGCACCGGTTGGACCAGGCCCTAAAAAGGCCTTAGAGACCTTCCTTTCTATGGCTGAGCGCGATGGTTTCCAAACAGCTAATATCGATAATATTGCCGGCCGGGTTGAATTTGGTGAGGGCGACGAAATCCTGGGTATCTTAGCCCACGTGGATGTGGTGCCTGTGGATAAATATTGGGAGACGGATCCTTTTGATCCTGTGATTAAGGACGGCAAGCTCTATGCCCGGGGAGCAAGTGATGACAAGGGGCCTCTCATGGCTGCCTACTATGCCCTAAAGATTATTAAAGACTTGGAACTTCCTGTTTCTAAGCGGGTGCACTTTATCGTAGGGACCGATGAAGAAAGCGATTGGAAGTGCATGGACCGCTATTTCGAAAGCGAAGTGAAACCGGACTTTGGCTTCTCGCCAGATGCTGAATTTCCTATTATTAATGGGGAAAAGGGCCAGTACACCAGTCATCTCACTTTTTCACCTTTCCAAGGGGACTTAGTCAGCTTTGAAGGTGGGCAACGTGAGAACATGGTGCCTGCTGAAGCCCAAGCCCGTTTGGCGAACCAAGATCTCGACCGAGTTCAAGCTGCTGCAGCAGACTTCCAAAATGATCATCCAGCTGCCAGTTTAACGGTTGAAGCAACAGACCAAGGACAAATCCTTGTCGCTTGTGAAGGGAAAGCAGCCCATGCTATGGACCCTTCTCAAGGAGAAAATGCAGCAACTTACCTGGCTCTTTTCTTGCAGGGACTGAGTGACGATTTAGCTAAGAATCGCTTTATCAGCTTTACGGCAGACCGCCTTCATGAAGACTTCTATGGGAAAGAATTAGGCTTTGCCCACCATGATGACGTGATGGGAGATCTCACCCTTAATCCAGGTGTCTTTGCAGTTGAGGGCGACCAAGTTAAGGTCACTTTAAACATGCGGGTGCCACAAGGTATTAGCTATGAAGAGATCGGCAGCCGTTTGGATGAGCTCGGCCAAGACTATGCCTTTAGCCGGGAAGATGGCAAGTCGAATAAGGCTCCCCACTATGTGCCAGCTGATGACCCATTGGTAACTACCTTACTCGATGTTTACGAGAAATATACTGGTGAAGTTGGCCAAGAAAAAGTGATCGGGGGCGGAACTTACGGGCGTCTCTTCGAACGTGGCGTGGCCTTCGGTGCGCTTTTCCCTGATTCACCAGATACCATGCACCAAGCCAATGAATTTGCTCGCCTCAAAGACCTTGAGAAGGCGATGGCTATCTATGCTGAAGCCATTTACCGCTTAATCAAATAAGATGATGATTGAATCCAAACAGAACCCGCAGATTAAAGCCATTAAGAAATTGCAACAAGCGAAGGGGAGACGGAAGGCGAAGCGTTATATTCTGGAAGGGCCTCACTTACTGGAAATGGCCCTAGAGGCGGGAAAACAGCCTGAATTAATCTTGTGCACGGAGGCTAGCTTTAAGGCCGATTATGCGAACTATAACTATCAATTGATCAGTCCACAGTTAGCCGACTATCTGGCAGAAACGGAAAGCACTCAGGCGGTTTTTGCGGTGATGCCCTTGCCTGAGCCGCTTAGTCTTGAACAATTGACATCTTCTGCCATTCTCCTTCTCGATGGCCTCCAGGATCCAGGTAATTTGGGCACCATTATCCGGACAGCAGATGCCCTGGGTTACCACAGCCTGATCCTTGGTAAAGGGAGCGTTGATCCTTATAATAGTAAGGCCTTGCGCGCCATGCAGGGGAGCCAGTTCAAACTCCAACTTGTCCAGGCTGACTTGGACCAAGCCATCCCTCAATTGCAGAGCCAGGGTTACCAGATCGCTGCTTCCACCCTGTCCAGTGATTCACAGAGTGTCAGGGATTACCGTTTGACAGATGGCAAAAAATGGGGCATTATATTAGGTAATGAGGGTAATGGGGTTAGCCCTGACTGTATTGAATTGGCGGATGTCAGTCTGCATATTCCTATGACAGGGCAGGCTGAATCCTTAAATGTCGCCATTGCAGCTGCAATTATGATGTACGAATATCGTCCCGTGATTTAGAAAGTAGAAAGAGTGATGAGTGAATGCACAAACACACACGACCATGGGAATCTGACAGCGACTACTTAGAGCTCGTAGCCGATATTAAAGACCATCAATTTATTAAAGATTTGGAACGCTTCCCCCAACATATTCATGGAAACCGGATGATTCATTCCTTTCAAGTATCCTACAAGAGCTATAAGATTGCGCGTAAGTTAGGTTTAGACTACCGGTCGGTGGCACGTGCAGGCTTAATGCATGACTTGTTCTATTATATGCCTGGCGAGTTATCATTTTCACACGGCAATCACTTAAGCAACCATCCCTACATTGCCTTGCAGAATGCACGTGCTTTAACGAGCCTCAATCCAATCGAAGAAGATATTATTGTTAAGCATATGTGGTTGGCAACGGCTGCACTTCCTAAATATCGGGAATCTTATGTGGTGACCATGGTTGATAAGTGGGTAGCTTGCGAAGATTTTGCTTATCCGCTTTTCCGTAACTTTAGCACAAGCTTCCAGTGTAAAGTTTATAAATACTTCTTGGGCTTAGACCTGAGAGAAGAAATGAGAGATTAAGATGACAACAGAGAAACACGTGCCGACACTGTGTCCTAAATTTGAACGTGGTTTTCAGTTGATTGGTAAGAAATGGAACGGTCTAATCATCCAAAGTTTATTAAATGAGCCTTTGCGATTTGGGCAATTGCGTGACAGTATCAATGGCATTTCTGACCGGGTGTTAATCGAGCGCTTGCGCCAACTGGGCCGTTTAGGTATCGTTTGTCGCAAAACTACAGAAATTGATTCCCACCAGGTGGCGCTCTATAGCCTGACCGAAAAAGGTCTGGAGCTAGAACCTGTTCTTAACAATCTTCACCAATGGGCTGATGAGTGGATGGCTAAAGATGATAAAATTTAATATAAAAATCAAGGGCTGGGGCAAAATGCTTCAGCCTTTTCTAGTCAGAGTTGCTTATAGCTTCTGTTTTAAAACTTTGGCCTGGTAATGGCTTTATACAGGATTTGAGTTGACGCTAAGTTGAATTTTGCTTATAATAAGTTGTAATATCACGTTGATAGAAGACGGAAATAGTCACAAGTGTAGCCAGGAAGAGAAATCAGCGACTGAGAGTTTCTTCTACACGGACTAGGCCCTTTCACTTCTTGAGTAGGCACCGGGACCGGATGGAAAAGGTGTCCGCAAGCCAGCGTTAAAGGCTTTGAGTGTCAGCAGTAATTTTTGTCAGCTGAAACAAGGGTGGTACCGCGGTCTTTCGTCCCTTTGAGGGATGGAAGGCTTTTTTGTTTTCTATTAAATTAAATGGCATTGAATAAAAGGAGTTATCATGGATATCATTGAACAATTGAAAGCTTTAGAGAAGGAAATGCATGATCAATTATCCCAGCTAACGGATCTTGATGGTGTTAAACAATTACGGATTGATTATCTCGGTAAGAAGGGGGCATTGACCCAAACCTTACGGGGAATGAAGGACTTGTCCAATGAAGAACGGCCTAAAGTGGGGGCCTTCGCTAATGAATTAAAGACCAAGTTAGCGGACGCACTGGACCAGAAAGAGGAAAAATTCCAAGCTGAAGCCCTAGAAGCAGCCTTGGCAGCTGAAACAATCGATGTTAGCCTGCCTGGCCAAGAAGTTCAGCTCGGTAAGCCGCACATTATTGCCCAAGTTATGTCGGATATTGAGACTCTCTTTGTTTCCATGGGTTATGAAGTTGTCGAAGGTCCAGAAATTGAATCCGACTATTACAACTTCCAGCGGATGAACCTACCAGAAAACCATCCGGCCCGTGATATGCAGGATACCTTCTATATCAATAAGGACGTCCTCTTGCGGACTCACACCTCACCTGTCCAAGCACGGACCATGGACCAGCACGACTTCTCCAAGGGCCCACTTAAGATGATCAGTCCAGGTAAGGTTTACCGTCGTGATGATGATGACGCTACCCACTCCCACCAATTCCACCAAATTGAGGGTTTGGTAGTGGCTGAAAATGTAGGTTTGGCTGATTTGAAGGGGACCCTCGAAGTCTTCGCTCAACACATGTTTGGTGCAGACCGGGAAATTCGTCTTCGCCCATCTTACTTTCCATTCACTGAACCTTCTGTTGAAATCGACATTTCTTGCTTCAAGTGCGGGGGTAAGGGCTGCAATATCTGTAAGCAGAGTGGTTGGATTGAGATCCTCGGTGGAGGGGTTGTCCATCCAAATGTCTTAGAAATGTCAGGCGTAGATAGCGAGCGATATACTGGTTTTGCTTTCGGGATTGGGCCGGACCGGGTGGCTATGTTGAAGTACGGAATTGAAGATATCCGTCACTTCTACCAAAATGACCTACGCTTCTTAACACAGTTCCAAGAAAAGGGGTAAGCAAGTAAATGAAAGTATCAATTGAATGGTTAAATGAACTCATTTCTCTAGAGGGAATTACAGCGGAAGAACTCGCTGATAAGATGTCGCGGACAGGGATTGAAGTTGATGGATTGGAAAATCTGGGGAGTGTCTTGAAGAAAGTTGTTGTCGGCCATACCCTCGAAGTTGTCGACCATCCAGATTCAGACCACCTCCATATCTGCCAAGTCGATGTTGGTGAAGAAGAGCCTTATCAAATCGTCTGTGGCGCGCCTAATATTGCCAGCGATCAAAAAGTCATCGTCGCTCTCCCTAACTCACGGATTAAAGACAATGTAAAGATTAAGAAAGGGAAACTGCGCGGCCAAGTGTCCCAAGGGATGATTTGTAGCTTAGAAGAAATCGGTTTTGATGAAAATGTTGTAGCTAAAGAATTTGCTAATGGGATTGCTGTCTTACCAGAAGATGCACCAGTCGGAACTTCGATTGTTGACTATCTCAAGCTCGATGATCCGATTCTTGATTTGGATGTGACGCCTAACCGGGCAGATGCCTTGTCAGTTAGAGGGAATGCCTGGGAAGTGGCTGCTATTTATGGCCGTCAGCCTGAGTTTCCTAGTGAAGATGTTGACGCATTCGCCAAGCAATCGGACCTGGCAGAACATGTCTCCATTCAAGTGGATGATTCAGATATGGTGCCTGAATACAATGCCTTCTTGGTACGCAATGTGAAGATCCAGCCCAGCCCATTAGCCGTCCAAGTGCGCCTAATGAAGTCAGGTATTCGTCCCATCAATAATATTGTAGATGCGACCAACTATGTCTTGCTCGAATACGGCCAGCCTCTACATGCCTTTGACTACGATAAATTAGGAACAGGCAAGATTGAAACACGGATGGCCCAAGCGGGTGAGGCCCTGCAAACCCTTGACGGCGAAGAACGGCAATTGACGGAAGAGGATATCGTGATTACAGATGGCCAAAAACCGATTGCTTTAGCGGGCGTTATGGGGGGCTATGATACGGAAATTGATGAGTCCACACAAAATGTCTTGCTTGAAGCAGCGATGTTTGAGCCCATTCATATTCGTAAGACGGCCCGCCGCTTAGGTTTGAGAAGTGAATCTAGTATGCGTAATGAACGCGGGGTCAACCAAGCGACGATCGCAGAAGCGGGCTATTATGCCGCTCAATTAATGGTTGCCTGGTCTTCGGGAGACTTAGAACCAGGATTTGCCCAAGTTTCTACATTAGATCATGGGGATGTTAAAGTGCCTTCTTCTTTGGCTTATATTAACCGTGTCTTAGGGACCTCATTAACTTACCAGGATATTGAACAAGTCTTTGCCGACTTGCAATTTGGCTTAGAAGGGGATGCCGACCACTTCACTGTAACTGTTCCACCACGCCGTTGGGATATTCATATTCCGGCTGATCTAACAGAAGAAGTTGCCCGCATCTATGGTTATGACAAGATTCCTTCCCACCTTCCTAATGCCCAAGGCTACAAAATTGGCCTGACTGAGCGCCAACAGTTCGATCGCCGGGCTCGTCAGACCATGCAAGCTCTCTCCTTCAACCAAGTCATTGGCTATAACTTGGTCAGTGCGGAGGCTTTAAATGTCTTGCAATTAGAAGAAAGAGCAGCCGTTGAGCTGGACTTCCCGATGAGTGAAGACCACCGTTACATGCGGACCAATCTGCTGACTACTGATCTCGATATCACCCGTTACAATGTCGCACGCAATATCAAAAATGTTGCCATTTATGAGAGCGGCCGCATTTCCTACTGGGAAGATGGCCAGGCAGTTGAAGAAAATCACTTGGCAGCCGTTTGGACTGGTAACCGCATCGACCAATCTTGGCAAGGTCAAGACCAGGCAGTTGATTTCTTCGCGATGAAGGGGATCGTTGAAGCCTTACTCGCTTCCATGAACCTGGCTTGCAGCATCCGCTACCAGGCTGCGCATGATATCGCTGATACCCATCCTGGACGGACTGCCCGTATTTTAGCTGATCTTGGGGAAAAAGAAACGGTGCTTGGTTTTATCGGCCAGCTCCATCCACAAACGGCGGATAGCTATGACTTGGCTCAAGCCACTTACGTCTTTGAACTGTCCTTAGACCGGCTCTTTGACCTACCTAAGCAAAGGATTGTCCAAGAAAGTATTCCAAAATTCCCAGGCATTAAGCGGGATATTGCCCTCCTCGTTGATGAAAGTGTCAGTCACGCTGAAATCCAAGCCTGCATCCAAGAGGCAGGGAACAAATACCTGCGTGATATCCAAGTCTTTGACCTCTATACCGGCGACAAGATTGAAGCAGGCAAGAAATCTTTAGCTTATCAACTGTCTTACCTGAACCCAGAAGCCACCCTCCAAGACGACGAGGTTACGGCTAATGTGGACGCTATTATCCAAGCCCTAAGTCAGGAATTGGGAGCCCAAGTTCGCTAAGAATTGAGTGAGAATTAGGCCACTTCAAGAGGAATTTTGGTCAAAGTATGATAAGATAAAAGTAGACATATGATAATAAATTAGGAGGTCAAAATAATGGATATGTTTGAGAGCTTAAAAGCTAAAATTCAAGACAAAAAAGTGCGCATTGTTTTCCCTGAAGGTGCCGAAGAGCGCATCCAAGGAGCCGTTGTCCGCTTGAAGCAAGATGGTTTAGTTGAACCTATCTTATTAGGTAATCCTGATGACTTACAAGCTAAGGCAAAAGGATTTGGCTTCGATTTGTCTGGAATTGAGATTGTAGATCCCAATAACTACGATGCTTTTGACGAAATGGTAGATGCCTTCGTGGAACGCCGTCGTGGCAAAGCAACAGAAGAACAAGCTCGTGAAATCCTTAAAGATGAAAACTACTTCGGGACAATGTTAGTTTACCAAGACAAGGTTGATGGCTTGGTATCTGGGGCTGTCCACTCAACAGGGGATACCGTTCGTCCTGCCCTCCAAATCGTTAAGACTAAAGAAGGCGTTCGTTCCACTTCAGGTGCCTTCATCATGGTTCGTGACGATGAACGCTATGTCTTCGCAGACTGCGCTATTAACATTGATCCTGACAAGAATGCTCTGGCTGAAATTGCCATTGAATCTGCAAAGACTGCTGAATTGTTCGATATTGAACCAAATGTGGCTATGCTAAGCTTCTCTACCAAGGGATCTGCTTCTGCTCCCCAACAAGAGAAAGTTGCTGAAGCAGTGGCGATTGCCCAAGAAAAAGCGCCTGAACGCTTCAACATCGATGGTGAATTACAATTCGATGCGGCCTTCGTTGAATCTGTCGGCAAACAAAAAGCACCTGATTCTAAGGTAGCAGGCCAAGCAAAAGTCTTTGTCTTCCCAGAAATCCAATCGGGTAACATTGGCTATAAGATTGCCCAAAGACTCGGCGGCTTCGAAGCGATTGGGCCTATCTTACAAGGGATGGCTAAACCAATTTCTGACCTCTCACGCGGTTGTAATGAAGAAGATGTTTATAAGATTTCAATCATTACCGCTAACCAAGCTTTGTTGGATGACTAAGCGAGCTGATAAGAATTTACAAAAGGGACTGGGATTAAAGGACCAGTCCCTTTACTTTTTGCTCCCTTCTAGCTTTGGTGATAAAATAAGACTAATCGACAATTAATGAAAGGAGTGGATAGGATGTCTGCGACTTTGAATTGGCAGGGAGAGGCTGATACGCAATCCTTTGCCCATTATTTAGCTTCCTATGTCAAAGCGGGCGATATTATTTGCTTGGCTGGAGACCTAGGAGCAGGAAAGACCACCTTCACTCGTTACTTAGCAGAAGGGCTGGGAATTTCTGGGAATATTAAGAGCCCAACTTTTACTATTATCCGTGAATACCAGTCTGGCCGGCTTCCGCTCTACCATATGGATGCTTATCGCTTGGAAGAGACAGGGGCTGAGGGTATGGGCCTGGAAGAGTATCTAGAAGGGGACGGCTTAACGGTTATCGAGTGGCCACAATTTATTGAAGAGGACTTATCGACGAATTATTTGTGGTTAACCATTAGCAAGGGCCAGGAGGATGACCGCCAAGTCCACTTTGAAGGCTTTGGACCGCGGGGTAAGCAACTGGCCCGGATTATAGAAGAGGAGTATTGCTAGTTATGAAGAAAGAAGAAATCGAAATTGTTTTTGAAGATGGTCAAGCCAAGCATGCCAAGCAATTATTAGATTTTTACCGCCAAGTTGGAGCTGAGAGCCCTTACTTGACCTTCGATGAAGAAGGTTTAGGGATTAACCAAGAACAGGAGACACGTTATCTAAAACAAATTCAAGAGACGACCAATAATCGTCTCTTGCTGGCTAGCCTTAATGGGGAGATTATCGGGGTCGCTAGTATTGGTGCACCGACCAATCCCAAGACAGGTCATGTCGGTGAGATTGGCATTTGCCTTCTCCGTCGCTTCTGGGGCATGGGTCTCAGCCGGGTGATGATGGAAGATATGATCGAGTGGGCAGAGGAGAGCCCTTCCTTACGCTATCTGCGCTTGGAAGTGAATGCGGAGAACATTCGTGCCATCAAGCTCTATGAACACTTTGATTTTGAATTGATTGGAAAGACCCCCGCTGCAATGTTCTGTCAAGAAAGTTACCAGGATGTCTTGATGATGGGACGTCGGGTGGATGACAGCGAAGACCAATAAAAAATAGCCAGTGACCGGGTCCAACTTGGACTTCATTCTGAAGTCGGAGGGGACTTGGGTCCTGGCTATTTTTACCATGCTTTAAAGGTGATAGCGAGCATGAAGAGAAATAAGAAGAGATTAGAGAGGGCGAGGCCCCAGCGCCAACGAGCAGCCTGGTCATTAAGTGAGAAAATGATGCCCACGATGGGGATGAGGAGGCTCAAAATGAGGTTCCAGTGGTTCAAGGACTGGGGGTCTGCCATCAATTGTTTAGCTGAAAAGAAGAGACTGAGGGCAGTCATCAAGAGGGCCTGACGTCTTTCTTTGGTCATGAGTCATTGTCCTTTCTTATAGTATTTTGGCTAAGAGCTGGTCAATGCATCTATTTTAGCAAATTATAAGGCTTAAGACTAGGATGGGCCAAATATTTAAGCTATCTTTTCATTTATTTGGACTTGTGGTATGATGGAGGGACGAAAGTATCGATTAGGCGGGAAAGGTGATCGTTAAGTGATGAAAGAAAAATTTCTTGAGCATTTTCCTCAAGCAAGGGTTAAGTTCGATGAAGCTTTGAGCTCTTATTCCTATACACGCACAGGGGGGCCGGCGGATATCCTGGTTTTTCCTCAGACCATTGCGGAGGTTCAAGATTTTGTGTCATACGCTAAAACCGAACAGATTCCTATCATGGTATTGGGCAATTCCAGCAATTTAATTGTTCGGGATGGTGGCATTGAAGGGATTGTCATGATCTTAACAGATATGAAGGCAGCTGAGGTCCAAGACCAGACTTTGGTTGTTGAAGCGGGAGCTCGCTTGATTGATGTCAGCCGCTTAGCTGCCGACCACAGCCTCGGTGGGCTAGAATTTGCCTGTGGGATTCCGGGGAGTCTGGGTGGCGCCGTCTTTATGAATGCGGGCGCTTATGGCGGCGAGATGGCTGATATTGTATCCCGTGTGGACTATGTCGATCAAAGAGGCAGTCTGCGTCAGCTCACTCTTCAAGAACTTGACTTTGCTTACCGGCATAGCTGTTTTCAGGAGAATGGCGGGGTTGTCGTTAGGGTGCATATGCAGCTCCATTCGGCTGATTCAGACGCTATTGAGTCGCGGATGGCTGAATTGACCCACTTACGAGAATCCAAGCAGCCGCTGGACCTGCCTTCTTGTGGCAGTGTCTTCAAACGGCCTGAGGGGCATTACACGGGTCAGCTGATTCAAGAGGCCGGCCTCCAAGGCTATACGGTTGGTGGGGCCCAAGTTTCATTAAAACATGCGGGCTTTATCGTGAACATCGGCCAGGCCACGGCGACTGACTATTTAGCCGTCATTGCCCATGTTCAAGACGTGATTAAGGACCGCTATGGCGTCGACTTAGAGACAGAAGTGCGGATTATTGGCCGCGACTAGAGATAAAACTTAACATGAATCAATCAGATAAACTTCTTCTGTGTTAAAATTATGTTAAAATACATGGAGAAGTTTATTTGTGTTTTTTATTTTAAATCACTGCTGGAGAGGAATAAGGCCTTGGCAGTATTTGGCGAAAGGAGTTGGCAAGGATGGGGGAAGCCTGGATTAAATTTAATAATTTTTCTTTTACTTATGCTGGGGCACAGTTTCCAGCCCTTAAAGACATTAACTTGACCATTGAAAAGGGAGAAAAGGTCCTTGTTTTGGGGGCAAATGGGTCAGGCAAGACAAGTTTTCTTAAGGCTTTGAACCAAGAATTAGGGACAGCGGCTAATCCTGGAAAGATCGAAGGCAGCGTGAGCTACTGTGACCATAACGTGGAAAGCTTTAAAGGGAAGGATATCGCTGACTTTATTTCAGAAGATTCAGCCGACCAAGAGCTAGTGGACCTAGCCCCTCAAGACGAAGGAGATTTTACCAAGCAAATTTGGTCTTTACTGGCTAAGGATTCCCAAGAACGTTCCTTCAATGATTTGTCTGCTGGCGAGCAAGACCTCTACCGGATGATGGACCATATCAAGGACCATAAGAAGGTCTATATCTTTGATGAGCCCCTGGCAAATTTGGCACCGAGAGCGGCGGAGCACTTTGTCGATGCCTTGGATGACTTCCATATGAAAACTCAGTCGACAATTGTGGTTGTTGAACATCGTTTAGAACAGATGATGTACCGGCATATTGACCGCGTCCTGGTCTTACTAGGCGGCCGTCTGGTCTTCGATGGTTCTTTATCAGACTTACTCCACCATGCGATCCTAGCCAATCTTGATGTGCGGGAGCCCCTCTATGTGACAGCCATGCGATATGCCGGCTATCCCCTCGACCAAGTCCATCATATCGCCCATGTCAACCATATATCTGGCCCTAAATTAAAAGACGTTATGGAAGACTGGGCCCTCTCTATTCCTAGTTTTCGTTATCAAGAATCGACGGAAGAACTTATCCGCTTGGAAGATGTTTCCTACCACTACAATCATAAAAACCATGCCCTTAAAAACCTTGATTTGAAGCTTTGTCAGGGGGAAATGCTTAGTGTAGTTGGCGCCAATGGAGCGGGGAAAACAACTCTCAGTCGGATTCTCAGTCAGTGCTTAGAAGCAGACCAAGGACAGGTCTTCTGGCATGGGCAGGAAGTAACCGCCGCTAACCGGCAAGAGGTTAAAAATAAGATTGCCTATCTGCCTCAGAATTTTAGGCCTTTGATTGTTGGGGCGACCCCATGGGAGCAATTGGAGAAGTTCTATGCCAACTATCAAGAAGCTGGCTGCCAGCTCTCACTAGATAAGGAAGCCCTCTTCAACCAGCTTCTTTCTGCAATTGGCTTTGACCATCTTAAGAATTATCCCTTGAAATTTTTAAGCTATGGCCAGCTCAAACACTTGGTTCTGGCTTGTGTGCTCTTGAAGGACCCCGAGCTCATTATTATTGATGAGCCGACGGAGGGCCAAGACTACAAGCATATGGTTGACTTTATGGGTAGCCTTTACCGGATCAATCAAGAAAAGGGAATTGCTGTGATTATGAACACCCATGATGTGGAAGTGCTCTTAGCCTATACCCGACGCTGTCTCGTGATGTCAGAAGGGGAAATCATTGCAGATACAGATCCTGTTTATGTGACCTCTAACGAGGATTTAGTCGACCAAGCAGCCTTGAGGGAAAGCTCTCTTTCTGTCTTTGCCAAGCGCATCGGCCTTGTGGATCCCTATACCTTTATCCGTAAATTTATGGACTATGACCGTGAAGTCCAACAAAGTTAGAGGAGGAGGGATTGTATGAACCATTACTTCAAGCAGGCTGTCCAACAGGCTTGGCCAGTTATCATTGCCTATATTCCTTTGTCCATCGCTTGTGGGGTCCTCTTAGCCAGTGCAGGTTTGTCTTACTGGCAGGTTGCTCTTAGCTCTCTTTTAATCTTTGGTGGGTCAGCACAATTTATGCTAGCTTCTTTGGTCCTAGCTGGCGCCTCAACTTGGGTGATTATCGGCTTAGTCTTACTGCTTAACTCCCGCCAGATGCTTCTGACCTCTTCCCTAGCTTCCTATTTACCTCAGGAAAAGACTTGGAAGTTAGCCTGGCTTAGTCAATTTACAGCTGACGAATCCTATGCCCTCAACGTTGTGAACTTCCAAGAAGCTGACCAGGGGCAAGGAGAGTGGACCTTCGACCAGGCCTTCTATCTTGCCCTGACCACCTATCTCACCTGGCTGTGTGGGACGGTTGCGGGGGCTATCTTGGGTCAGTTCTTTGCCTTCCCAACGGTTATCGTAAACTATGTGCTCATTGCCATGTTTATTGGCCTTTTGCTTCCTCAGATTAAGAGCCGCAAGACTTTCTCAATAACCCTCATCAGTCTAGCGATGAGTCTGGTCTTAAGGTTCTTGGCACCTTCGAGTCTAGTGATTGTCCTGGTGACGCTTTTAGCGAGCTACCTGGCTTATCGCATAGACCGGCATTTATTGGAAGAGAGAGGAGACCTGTCCTTATGAAGCTAACTTTTCTTATTCTAATCATCGGAGTCCTATCGGTTTTGATGCGGGTCATCCCGGGTATTTTGACCCGTAAGGCTAACTTACCCTTGTCTATTCGCTTGGCTATGCCCTATGTACCGATTACACTATTTACAGCTATGATTACTTGTGATATTTTCTTCTGGGAGGAAGACTTTAGCTTGAATCCCTTGGTCAATCTCAAGCTCATCGCTTCGCTGCTTGCTATTATTGTGGCATATAGGACCAAAGACTTAATCAAAACGGTTTTAGCCGGGGTGCTTACGATTAGTTTACTTTATTTTATTTTTTAAGAAAATGCAGACCTTGGAGTCGACTTTGACTCTAAGGTCTGCATTTTTGCTTGTCTATGAATTAGAGGTCTCTCTGCTGTGAGCGTTGGGCTAAGGCCTGGACGTCAATACCCCGGACTTGGGCCCAGTGCCAAGGCCCAGCGCTGAGGACTAGGTCTAAATGTTTGAGATCTTGGCTGTTGCGGCAGTTAAGCAGGAGGTAGATCAGCTTCAGCTTGTCAGTGAATTCTTGGACATATTGCAGGCTGTCTGCTAGATCATGGTTGAGAACGAGCTGGAGGAAGTAGCCGCTCATACCGACTGCTTGGGCGCCTAGGCTCAGTGCCTTAACCATATCGAGGGGCTGACGTACCCCTCCCGAAGCTAGCAGGGTGAGGTCAGAGGGTGCCTGGCTGGCTTCTAAGAGACTGACCACGGTGCTTTGTCCCCAGTCAAAAAGTTCGGCAAAGTCTTGGTCAGGTCGTCTCTGGTTTTCGATTTGGGCAAAGTTAGTCCCACCTCGCCCACTAATATCGATGGTCGAGAAGCCTAATCGGTAGAGTTCATTAATGGTCTCTCGGCTCATGCCAAATCCCACTTCTTTAATGACGATGGGGACTTTTACCTGGTCTTTGATATCCAGCAAGTGGTCCCTGATCCTCCGAAAATCGCGATCGCCTTCGGGCATGACAATTTCCTGAGGGAGGTTTAGGTGGACTTGGAGGGCGTCTGCTTCTAGAATTTCAACGGCTTTTTTGGCGTCCTGGCCATTCCGGTCAGCTCCCACATTGGCTAAGATGAAGCCCTCCGGATATATCTCACGAATAATGCGAAAAGAAGCTTCTTGTTGAGGATCCTTGAGGGCAGCTGACAAAGATCCGCTAGCCATAGGGAGTTTGAGAGCCTGGGCTAATTGAGCTAATCGTCCATTAATTTTGCGGGTCCATTCGCTTCCCCCCGTCATAGCATTGATGTAGAAGGGGAGGGGGAAGTCTTGACCCAACCAGTGACTGGACAGGTCAATGTCTTCTTCTGACAGTTGACCGATACTGTTGTGGACGAAACGTACATGGTCAAAATCGCTGATCTTTTCTTCTTTATAGTTGGCAGCAGCTTCTCTGACATGGTCATCTTTCCGGTTAGTCATTGTAAATATCACCTCTATCTTTTTATATGGAATAGATATCTAAGGCTAAATGTTTCAAGCCACTTGTCTGAGCCTTTTCAAGGAAGGCCTGTCCACTGGAGCGATTGGGAGCGATAGCGATGGCACAGTCGCCTTGGCCGGCACCCGATACCTTGGCAGCTAGGCCAGCTTCTCTGGCTGAGTTGACAACCTCTTCTAAAGCCGGGCTGGCATAGAAGGAGCCCTGGCTCTGTAATTGGTCTTCAATCAGGTCTTGGTTAGCACTTAAGTGGCGGTTAAAGTTAGGGAAATCTCCCTTTTCTAAGTCTTGGGCAAGGGCTTCGACAAGTTCTTGAGACCGGTCCAAAAAGTCCTGGCTGAGCTGGGTCTGCTGGCGCTTAAGGAGCTTTTCAGTTGAGGCTTCCCGCCCCACCCAGAAGGCATAGAAGGCCCAATCATCGGGGAAGGCTAAGCTTTGGATAGTGAGGCCAGGCCAGTCGCTATCTAATAATTTGAGAACATCTTGTCCAGTTGTTTTCTTGGCCCGGCGGAACCAGGTTCGGTCAAAATTTTGATAGAGGAGGAGGCCCCCATAACTTGCGGCAGCTAAGTCGCCGAATGAGCCTTTCATCTTTAAGCGAGACTCTGCAATGGCTGCTAGTTTAAAGACTTTGAGCCGGTCAGCGGCTGACGGACTTTCTGGGATGTCAGAGAAGGCTTGGAGGATCCCCCAGAGACAGGCTACCAGAACAGCCCCGCTAGAGCCTAGGCCATACTTGTGGCCTTCTTGATCATGGAGCTGGCTTTTTATGCGGAGCCGGTAGCTGCCAAGTTCGAGATCAGGATACTTAGCTTGCAAGTACTGTTCAGCCAGGCGAATGCCCTCCCAGATGAGGTCGAATTTATCGGCTCCTTGACTGGTGCTGACAATTTTACCAGCATTGGTTCTGGACCAAGTGAGCCTTTCAGCAGCTAGGTCGCTGAAGACTTCATTCTGGTCACTTGCTTCAATTTCTAACTTGAGAAAGGCATCGACAGCTGCAACAAGGGCCTTCTGCTGGCTTTTGGTCACGGCATATTCTCCTGCCCAGAATAATTTTCCAGGAACTTTAACATGACAAGTGTTCATAAACAAATCCTTTCTAATAAAAATGTTTTTAATAGGGCCAGTGGTCAAGGGATTGGATACCAGGGCCTACCTGGCTTGTGATCACTTGGGCCTCTGGGAAGGCTTCTTCCATAGCCTGGGCAATATCTTGACTTTCAGAAGCCGGGCAGAGGACTTTGATATTAGGGCCTGCGTCCATGGTAAAGTAGGCTGTATAGCCTTGGTCACGCAGGCTTCTGACCTGGTCCATGGCCTCCAAACTAGCCGGTTCAAAGTAAGTAAAGGGCGGGTCAGAAGCGAGCATGGTCGCATGCATAGCCATAGCGTTGGCTTCCGCAATCTGTCCGATAGCTTTTAGGTCGCGGCGCTGGATAGCAGCCTCTATCTCTTTGAGATGTTTCTCGGCGAGACTGGGCCAAGCGGGATAGAAGGCAGAGGTCTCAATAGTATGGGCCATGCCTTGTCGAGAAGGGATTTTTTTGTGCTGGGTATTGAGGGCTAGGATAACCATAGCTACCCCCCAGTCAGCTGGATCCAGCGGGACGGCACGTGAGTTTTCATGGCGGTCTCCTTTTTCCCATTTGACAAAGCCTGGGAAGATGCTGCGGGTGGCTGAACCTGACCCTCGTCTAGCATAAGTTGATAGTTCTTGGTCGGTCAGGTCTAAGGTCAAAGCCTGGCGACAGGCGGCTGCTAGCGCTGCAAAGGCGGAAGCCGAACTGGCTAGGCCTGCGCCTGTTGGCACATGGTTGACACTCTCCACCCGGCAAGGCAGGTCAAGTTGGGCTAGGTCTCTGAAGAAGTCTAAAAAGCGGCTAATTTTAGCGACGGCCCCTTCAGCTTGTTCTTCCCCATTCAGACAGAAGCTATCTTGTTTTAACTCTTCTGAGAAGCAAACTTTGGTATCCGTATATAAGGCATCTAAGGTGAGGGAAAGGGAGCTATTCATGGGGATGAAGAGTTCGCTATCCGCCTTTCCCCAATATTTAATCAGTGCAATATTTGTATGGGCACGCGCCATGCCTTGGTAAGTCGTCATAATATCCTCCTTAGCTTGGTTCCGGACTGGCTAGTGGGATAAGCCAGTAGTCAACAATCATTTCTTTAACAACTAGGCTTTGGCCTAGGTCTTCTGCTTCTTTTTGTGTTGGCATGAGGGCAATAAAGCAGCCTCCCTTGCCTCCTCCCGTGAGCTTAGCGGCAGCAGCCCCGTGGTCGAGGCAAGAGCGAATGCCCATATCTAGTTCGGGACTGGAAACTTGGAGGGTTTGGAGGTTGATTTGGGAAGCCTGCATACTTTGCGCAATAGCTTTTAAGCTAGTTGGAGCCTTTCCGCTTAAGTGCTGGTAGAGATCCTCGCTTGCTTGGCCGAGTTCTTCTAGAGCTGCTTTGGCGGCTAAGTGGCGGGATGGATGCTCGCTGTCCAGAGCTTGGCGAATGCCTGCCACCGCTTCCTTAGTATTTCCCGGAATCCCGGTATCAGCTACCAGCAAATAATAAGGTGTTTGGAAGTAAAAAACTTCCATACTTTGTCCTTTCTGGTAGGAGAGGGGGCGGTTTAAGACAGTTAAACGAGCATCTAGACCGCTGGGATTACCATGGCTAATCGTCTCTGCCAGGTCAGCATAAGCCAAGAGACTTTCCTGGTCTAAGCCCTCATTGTAAAAATCATAATAGGCTCGGATCAAGGCTACTGCAACAGCTGCGGAACTTCCCATACCGCGTTCGGCGGGAATATTACTGTCGATGCGGATCAAAAAATTAGCTCGGTCGCTGTGGTCTTCCTGTAGACTTTGCCAGAGTTGACGGAGGTTATCTAAATGACTAGGTGCCGCTGTTAGGGGCCCCTGGTAGAGTTCACTCATAAGAAAAGTCGGCCCAGAAGATTCTTCTAGGCTAACTTGGATGGTGACGGCTTCAATCGGTAGGGCGAGGGCACGATAGCCATAGACCACACTGTGCTCACCGCTTAGAATAATTTTACCGTGGGCTTTACCTATTCCTCTTTTCAATTTGTCTCACTTCCATTTCCATTCCTATCTATTGTACAATATTTGTAAGCAAAACACGAAGGGGAATGGTGAATCTCAATTGAATTCATCAAAATATTAAAAAAGATTTATTGCATCTTCGTGGCTAAACGTATACACTACATTATAATGAGACGCTTATGTATTGAGCTGTCCAGGAAATAAAGGAGAGTGGAAAAGTGGCAGTAAATGAAAGTATGAAAGCTGTAGAAAAAATTATTGTGCTCGACTACGGCAGTCAGTACAATCAGTTAATTACCCGTCGCATCCGTGAGTTTGGTGTGTATTCAGAACTACTATCCCATCGCTTGTCGGCAGAAGAGATCCAAGCAGAAGGTAATGTCAAAGGGATTATCTTATCTGGAGGACCTAATTCTGTTTATGCTGATGGAGCCTTTGATGTCGATGCTGGCATCTTTGACTTAGGTATTCCTATCCTCGGTATTTGTTACGGGATGCAATTGATTACCCAAAAACTGGGTGGCCGAGTTGAAGCTTCCGATAAGCGGGAATACGGCCAACAAGAAATGACCATCAAGAAAACAGCTTCTAAAATCTTTGCTGGTTTAGAAGAGGAAGAGCAAGTATTGATGAGCCATGGAGACCGGATTGCTGAAATTCCTGAAGGCTTTGAAATTACTGGGGTTGCTCCCCATAGCCCAGCCGCTGCTTTTGAGAATGAAGCGGAAGAGATTTACGGTTTCCAATTCCACCCAGAGGTTCGCGCTTCTGTAAACGGTAACCAAATGTTACGTAACTTTGTCTTCAATATCTGCGGTGCTTCAGGGGATTGGTCTATGGAAGACTTTATTCAAATCAAGACAGCAGAAATTCAAGAACTTGTGGGCGATCGCAAGGTGCTCTTGGGACTTTCTGGCGGTGTTGATTCATCCGTAGTAGGTGTGCTTCTCCAACGGGCTATTGGCGACCAGCTTGTCTGCATCTTTGTGGACCATGGGCTCCTGCGTAAGGGTGAAGCTGACCAAGTGATGGAAACTTTAGGTGGCAAATTTGGCTTAAACATCATTAAAGCGGATGCTGCAGACCGCTTCCTTGGCAAATTAGCTGGAGTTGAAGACCCTGAAAGAAAACGTAAGATTATCGGTAATGAATTTATTGAAGTTTTTAACGACGAAGCGACCAAGCTCAATGGGGTAGACTTCCTTGCCCAAGGGACCCTCTATACCGATGTCATTGAATCAGGGACAGAAACCGCTCAAACAATTAAATCCCACCACAATGTTGGTGGCTTGCCAGAAGATATGAGCTTTGAATTAATTGAGCCGCTGAATACCCTCTTCAAGGATGAAGTCCGTGCTTTAGGGACAGCCTTAGGTATGCCAGATCCAATTGTTTGGCGCCAACCCTTCCCAGGTCCTGGTCTAGCCATCCGTGTAATTGGAGAAGTTACGGAAGAAAAATTACATATTGTGCGTGAATCCGATGCTATTTTACGTGAAGAAATTGCTAAGAATGGTTTGGAACGCGATGTTTGGCAATACTTTACGGTATTGCCAGGCTTCAAATCCGTTGGCGTCATGGGCGACCAGCGAACCTATGAATATACGATTGGTATCCGGGCCATCACATCTATTGATGGGATGACAGCCGAATGGTCCCGTTTACCGCATGAACTCTTAGATACCATCAGCCGTCGGATTGTCAATGAAGTCTCCGGGATCAACCGCGTCGTCTATGATATCACCAGTAAGCCACCATCGACCATCGAATGGGAATAACATTAAATTAGACCTAGAATCCTGATATAAAAGGCTTTCTAGGTCTTTTTTTATTGCCCTGGGCTTAATTTGGACTTATTTAATAAAGCAGCAACTTCGGCTTGTTTAGTAGGATAAAGGTGGGAATAGGTATTTAAAGTTGTTTCAATATTTTTGTGACCAAGCCTTTCCTGGATAGTTAATGCATTAACGCCTAAGTTGATGAGATGGCTGGCGTGGCTATGCCGCAAGTCATGGATTCTAATTTTTTTTTACACCTGCATGCTTGGCTAAGGTATTTAACTTATTGCCAATGCTAGATTTCACAACTGTAAAAAGTCTTTGGTTTGGTTCGTAACCATATAAAGTATCTAGATATTGCTTAAGCATATCGAATATAAAATCCGGAGCCACGATATCTCGAATCGAGTTTTCAGTTTTGGGCTTGCGAATTTTATTTTTAACATTTGCAGTGACATATGTTTTTGTGATGCTGATGGTCTTAGTCTCAAAATTAAAATCATTTAAGCTTAAGGCTTGTAGTTCTCCGATTCGCATACCAGTATAAAATAATAAGTGGTAGATGAAGAGGTACATAAATTCTGTTGAATCTTGAGCATTTAGCTGATTCATAGATTGGTTGAACTCATCTATAGTCCAAAAAGTGATTTCTTCTCTATTTTTTCTGCCCATACTTCCAGCTTGCCGAACAGGATTAGCTTTCAGCTCATGAACATCCACAGCATAGTTAAAAAGGGCAGACAGCTCATTATTAACGCCTTTGAGATAGGTTTGGGAGTAAGGCTTACTGTACTTGTTAGTCTTTTCCATCATGTGATTTTGCCATTTTCTGATGTCCTTTACTTTGATGGCATTAACAGGCTTCTTACCAAAGTATGGGATGATGTGGGTTTTAAATATATTTTTCTTACGGTAAAAAGTGGTATCTCGCACTCTAACTTTAGCATCTTTTAGATATTCTTCCGCCAAAGTTTCCAACTTCATTTCAGGATTCCCCTGCTGCTGAAGGAGAAACTCACGTTCGAATTCTTGTGCTTCTCTTTTAGTGATAAAGCCTCGCTTCTTCTTTTGCTTTCTCTCTCCGTTATGATTTTCGTAGTAAAAACGGCTCATCCATTTTCCGGTCTTCTCATCTTTGTAAGCTGGCATAGGCAAATCATCCCTTCTATGCTAAAATTAGGTATGCAAAAAGTGCACACCTGTTGTGTGTTTTTTGGTACCAGCTCTACTCCTCGTTGCCGGCCAAAGCAGAGGGAGTAGGGCTTTTTATTGCAATATTCTTCAGTACTACTATATGATTAAAAAAACAAAATAAATATTTTCTAGAAAATAAGAAATGAAAATTTAATGATGATATACTCTAATAGATAGAAGGTAGGTGACAATATGAAGAGAAAGAATATAAGAATATCTCGAATAGTTTTCGAAAAAACAGTATTACACAGCTATTTCTTGTTACCTCTAGTATCGTCACTAGTATATTATCTTTTTTTTAATTTCCCCCTTGAAGAGATAGGGCCATTTTTAAGCAATATATTAAATGTTCAGTTATCTTTTTTAGGAATCTTACTAACATTATTTGGTTTAATTACAGCACTACCTGATACCAATTTTACAAAGTTGCTGCAGAAATATGGCCATAATAAACTTGTATCGAGAACACTTTTACTTGGAGTAATTTCTTCTTTAGTATCTATCTTATGTTCTTTGTTTGAATTTTTAAATGCTATTCAAACTTATTTATTTATTGTAACGTTTTCTGAAACTCTTATATTGTCGATATGGTTATACAAAGTTACCAAGTATATCTATGGTAAGGCTGAAACTAAGCATTCTCAATAAATTTTTTCAATTGGTTAAATATGTAATCCTCGTCCTCTAACTGGTCTTCTTTTAACTCTAAGAAGGCCTTTTTTGATACCTGGTTTTCCATAAAATTAATTGTCTCTTGATCGTTATCAAGTTTCATTTCTTTAAACTTGTCTTTGTGATCCTTAAACCTATCCAAGGACTCTCTGATGCCATCGATAATAGTATTGGTTTTAAATTCTATTGAAACAGTAGCTGTTTTAATTTGTTTAGTTTCGATTTCGGAAATTTCTCTAAATGTGACAAATTCGTTATCTGGAAGTTTATCTGGTTGATACGAGTATTTTATTTTTGTCACTTGATGCTTTGCACCTAGTGAATTTGTAATCTCATCTGAAAGTAAGTTAACAAGTTCAATTTTTTCATACAGTGAAGTTAATCGAAAATGGTTCATTAAGAAATTTGGAAATCCCTTCTTTATGTTGTGGATTTTCGAATTCTTAATAATAACTAACTTTAATGAAGTCAAATCCAAGAAGAAATATGTGAAATCTTCTAAAAGGTCTTTAAGTGGGACTACCTTAAAGCCCTTGCTTTCTCTTCCTCGCATTAGATTGCTGTCCTTAATTCTATTTAGTTTCCCGTAGCTTCCAAATAGATAGTCCGTAGAAATTCTATTGATTTGTGTAATCGAGGAAGAATCGTTGTCAACATAAAAATTGTCTTCGTTAAAATCATCTTTGTTATCGCTCTGTGATGACTGGATGAAATCTGAGACCTTATCAACAATTGTTTTATTATGGTCATCAAATAAGGATAATTGATTCTGACGAGGCATATTCAATTGATAAAATAATACTTCTTTCTTCACTGATGTTGCCTTCTTTCTTAGTAAATTCTATACGTGCTAATAATACCGCCATATCAACATTTGTTTATTTTCTAAGTAAATTCCAAGCAGAAGTTTAATTAAATATATAGCTGGATGTAATTTCCTTAAAACACCACTTTACCAATAAACTTGATATCATCGTTTTCTTTAAAAATAAGGTCATCGTAGTTGGCATTAAGAGTTATTTTCAATGTTTAAAGTCTCATAATATTGTTCAGCCTCAGGAGATTCAATAAAAGTAGCAGTTTGATCGTATTCTTTATGTACAAGTTCTTTAATGGACTCAATATCTGTTTTGAAGAATTCTTTTCTATGGTTTACTTTATTTACTTCATTGTCTCTAAAATATTGATGCAATGAGTTTTCAAGTGCTGGCGCATCTTCAGTGAAGATTAAGGCATGGACATCAAAGGGGAAGGGGACTGAAGCACTACTGAGTTCATTGATTCGATCCATTGGTTCTAGTCGTCTTGTCATGCCAATCTTAAAGATATTTTCACCGAATGAACCAATATTTGAAATGATATACACAAACCCGGCTTTAGGGGTTGCTTCTAAGTTAGAAACTTTTTCTTTTTCAGCGGTTAATTCATCTATTTTTGCTTGAAGTTCCTTAATCTTATCAGCATAAATTTGAGTTTCTACGTCATTACTGGACTGACTCATATATTTCATTAGTCGAGATAATTCATTGTTGAATTGCTTTTCGTCTTTTTCAATCTTCTTTTTCTTAGCTTGCAATTCTTGCTCAGCACGTTGCTGCTCACGAATTTCTTCTTTTTTAGCCTTCAGTAATTCTTTTTCTGTCATTCGTGCTACTTGATAACGATATGCTAGCTCAAGCTTTTCTAATTTTATATCCAGGAATTTTTTTGGAAGACTAACTGAATCGATTTCATAAAGTTTATTCAGTTGTTCAAAACTTCTAACAATTCGTTTTCTTACCGTATCGATATTTTTAGTAGTTACATTAGAAATCTGATGATCAGCTTCTGCATTAAATGCTCGTGTAATTTGTTTATTGTGCTTTTTATTAGGCGTATTCTGATTAGCTATACCCTTAGAAATTTCTTTTTCTTTTAGCTTTATCTTTTCAAACTCATTTTTTAATTCACTGGAAGTCAGTTCTTTCATATAATCAAAACTAGTGAATTCATAAAAGGTATCTGCGTTAAGAGTTCTGTTTTCTTCAAGTATTGATCTTTTTTCTTTTCTTAAACTTTCAATTTGTTTTTTAATAGATTGAAGTTGCGTTTCTACTTTGTTTTTCTTATCAGCACATTCTTTATCAAACTCTTTCTTTTTCTCCTCTATTGACCGTTGAATTTCTAAATCACTTTCATAAGCTTCTCTATATTCTTTAGGCACAAGCCGATTGCCCATATATTTTTTAACTATATAGTAAATGAGTGCAATGACTGATAAAACAACTCCTAGGACAGGATTAGTGACAAAAGCTGCAAATAATAAAAAGGCTCCACATCCTAGCATCGTATTATCGTTTGATTCAGATTGATTTTTGTTTTTATCATTTTTTTGGTTCACGTTTTACTATTCCTTTCTAATTATTTATTTGGAGTACATTAGTTTTGGTGATTTTATAATACGATAGTGCCAACAAGTTTGATGGCATTGTAATCCTTAAAAATTAAATCATCATATTTATCATTTAATGATACTAGGCGTAACTGATCCTCTTCTGTATACGCCTTTTTGAGATAGGCTTCACCATCAATTATAAAAATACCGATTTGTCCGCTCCGGATATCAGTTGTTTTTCTAACAAAGATGTATTCATTGTCCCTAAACATAGGCTCCATTGAATCCCCATTGACTTGGACGACAAAATCAAATGCAGTATTTGGTAAAATATTTTTTGGTAAAGAAACAGTCTCCTGATGTTCTCCATCTAACCATTCTCCCGTACCTGCAGATACTGGACCACAGAATAAGAGATCTTGGTAGTCGGATAAATGGTAGGTATTAGAATCTTCCCTCACTACGTCTTCATCCTGCTCTCGCTTCTGTGCTTTAGCAAATGAATAGACTTTGCTCTGTCGAGTGGGAGAGAGGGTTTTAACAGTATCCGTTATTTTATCAATAATTGTTTCTTCATCATTTGTAGTTAAATCTTTATTCATTAAGTCATCTAAATCTACATTAAAAATTGAAGCAATTTCAGATAATACTTTTATTTTTGGAGTATAAGTCCCTTTTTCCCATTCGCTAATCGTTGAACCGCTTTTTCTACCTAATTTATTTGCTAGTTCTACTTGTTCAAGACCAAATTTATTCCGTAAATATTTTAAATTCGAGCTAAACATTTCGCACCTCCTATTTACTAACATAGTATCATTATTTCAGAAATAATGAAATAGAAAACAGAATAAAAGTTCAGAAAATCTGAAACAAACTGTTGACTTCAGAAAAACCGAAGTATATAATAGATTTAGAGTCAAGAAAGGCGGTGATTCGATGGAAAAATATACATTAGCCCAATGGCGTAAATTGCGCGGCATGAGTCAAGAAGAACTAGCATTTAGAGTAGGGGTGACCGCAAGAACAATTGCTAATTATGAAAAAGATGTTACAAATTTTGGTAAAGCGTCATATGATACTGTTCAAAAATTAGCTGATGTATTGGATATTAAACTAAGTCAATTTTTTTTAGAAAACACTTCAGAAAAACCGAAGTTACATGCTTAACCAGGAGGAAAATCTAATGATCAAGGCAATAAAAATACTTGCTTTACTAGCAGCAGCCAAGCTAACTGTTATTGCCGTAAAGCAAGTAAATCAAAATATAGTGTTGAAAAAGTGGGCAAGTATCAGCCAAGAGGATAGCGTTAATTCAGTAATTGAGCTTTTAACTCTTCGTTGAAGTCTAATTAAAAAAATTAGGGAGGGGAATAAATGAGATTAAACGATTTGCTAGAGCGAAACGATGAGCTAAGGCCAATTAAAAACTACATGTTGTTAATGATTTTCATGGTCGAGAACAATATCAAAAAAGAAGACTTAGCAATAGCCTGCCAAATCTTCTTATATATTCATAGCCATATTGACGATTAAGGGCTATTTAAAAAATTTAACAAGCGTATTGTAATCTACCGAATTATCGTTGTCATTATGCTCATTAAGTACCTCATTAAATTTTTCAGCTTTTTCGTAAGCTGATAGATAAATTTCTAACGATTTATTAGCGATTTCTTCTGGCGTTCCATCAATGTTTGAGCTAGACAGAGCCGCTAAAGCAAAATTTTGTTCAGGAATACGTTTAGGCATTGGGACACCTCCCTTCACCATAGTTATGTCAATCTGTTTAAAAAATGACATACGTGTTAATTATAACAGAAAATGCAATATAAAATGGGAGCTTTCCATTGGGTAGGAAGGAGGAAACATGAATAAATTTAAACGACTAATTAAGGAAAGTGGAATGACCGCACGACAAGTGGCTATTAAGGCTGGCATACCAAACCAAAATATTTATGAATATATGAATGGAAATATATGCAATCCTTCTTTAGATACAGGTTTTAAATTAGCGGACTGTTTAGGAATCGATATCAATTAATTGAGAGACGCTTTTAGAGTAGAGGAACAAAAAACTTAACAAGGAGGAGGGATGAGAATCTGAGGATTATTAACCATAATTCAATAAGGAGGTGATCATATGGCTAATCCAACTATAGAGCCCATTAACTATGGCGTTGAAGAAGTTCAAAAGATCTTAGGTATTGGGGAAAGTAAAGCCTATGAGATTATTCGAAAGCTTAATGCTGAGCTTGATAAGAAGGGTTACTTGACCGTCAGAGGAAAGGTTAATATTAAGTATTTTCAAGAGAGAATGTATGCAGGAGGGGAGGTTTAACTATGGATTTACTAGATGTACTAGGTGTATTTCTCATCACAGGCATGCTAGCCGCTGCTGTACTGGCTTTAGCAGGACTGTTCCTGGAGTTATACAAGGAGACGTATGGGAAGCTGCCAGCGTGGTTTGTGAGCATCTTTGAGGTGCAGACTGGGGAGCACTGGAGGGAATAAGGATGAATAAAGCAATTAAAATAGCACTACCTCTAGCCGCTATTGGGGTAGCGTGCTGGGTAGTGCATGAGAAGAAAAAGAATTCTCTTGTGAAGAATATGAAATTTACTAAAGATGGGTTACAGCTCGGGAAAGTCAAATAGTAATTTAACTTTCTAAAAGATTTGGAAAGGATAACTAGTATGAAATTCTTTATAAAAACAACAATCAACATTTTTCTTACTGGATGGTACTACATTGATCGATTGACGTGTGAAGCTAATGGACAAGATTAAGTTTCAACAGGAATGGCTTAATAAGTCCATCGATAGAGCCATTAAGTCAAAAGATCCGCAGTACCTGCAGGACGTAAAGTCGCATTATGGCAGACTCTATTATGAGTTAAATTTGATGTTTCAGGAGAAAAGGATGATGAAGAGATATGATGACACCGTGGGAAGGGTTTAGATATGAACATGGAGATGAGATGGAATTTACGACTTTTGGATATCCTTGTGTTATCCGAATTAATGATCAAAACACGCTATGTGGTTATATAGGTATAGAGAAGGGGCATCCACTATGGTTAGGCGACTGTGATGATCTAGATATACAAAGCTTAGAAGTTCACGGAGGGGTTACTTATACAGGATTCTTAAAAGGTGGCACAACCTGGTATATAGGGTTTGATTGCGCTCACTCTAGTGATCATGTACCGGGGCCCAAGTGGGAAATTCCTCCTTTTGTGGTACGTCCCTCCAAACCGTGGCGTGATCATTTTTTCGTAAAAATGAATATTAATGAATTGGCTGCCCAGTTGAAGATAATTAACTCCGAAAGAAAGAGTGAACTATCAGAAACAAGGATTCGAAAAATATTTGTGTATGCGATGATGACTAAAGAATCATTTCAAAAGCAAGTTATTGAATATTTAAATAAGCCTGTTTTTATTAGCAAAGAGGATGGAAGTTTTGATGTAGAAATTGATCGAGAGTTTATGCATATCTCTTGTGATGTAAATCGAATCATTGCTTTATCTTGTAGTGATGAGTCTCCAATAGATTTTCACGAAATTAAAGAATTCTTTATAGAGCTGGCAAAGGCTACTGATGGTGATATTCCGGTCCCTAATACAGATCGTGAGATTGAAAATTTATTACTTCATTACTTTATTAAGCAAAATGAAATAATTAACCAAACTATAAACGGAAAAATTGCTTTAATAAAAGAGTTCGTTACCACCCATGGATTTTCTGATTACGATTCAGATTGGGAGTTAGAAATGGAGGAGGTAACCAAAGAGTATTTGAATAGACTGAATATGATATTAAATAGATTTTTAAAGGTTGACAAAATAAAAGCCGACTAGCGGCAACTAGTCGACAGAAATAAAAAAGCTTTCAAGGAGATTATACCATGAGTATTTATGAATCACAATTACACGATAGATGGGGAAGGCCTGCAGAGCCTAGAGAATTAAAGCATATCCCTGTTGGTCAAGATTGGAAGGGTAATACGATTTACCTGGATGATGGGAAGGATTACATGTGCTACTTCCCTGGTGAGTATGTTGATGTTACTGAGCTGAGTGACTATCTCATCTACATCTATAAAACGGATGAGGGTGCAGCAGTCGATTTGATGGCTGAAGCTGTTGCTAATGGCCAATTATTAACAGCAATGGATTTATATGAGGAGGCAGAATAATGGCAAATGAAGTACAACAAGCGTCTCAGAAAACACTAACGACAGGCATTATTAATCGTGTAGGAGAAATGGAAAAAGAGGGATTAGTGATTCCTAGCGATTACTCACCAGCTAACGCCTTGAACATTGCTTACCTGCAACTAGAAGAAAGCGGCGTTCTCAATAAGGTAACGCCCCAATCAGTGGCTAAAGCTTTGCTGAACATGGTGATTCAAGGCCTAAGCCCAGCGAAGACACAGGTCTACTTCATCCCATATGGTAATACGCTACAGATGCAGCGTTCCTACTTCGGCACACAAACAGCAATTAAGCGTTTAGACGAAGTGGACGATGTATGGGCCAATGTCATTTATGAAGATGACGAGTTTGAAATGACAATTGATGAAAAAGGTGTTGAACGCTTTGTAAAACATAAGACGAATTGGCAAAATCGTGATGGTGAAATTGTTGGAGCTTATGCCATTGTGGATACTAGATCGAGAGGGCGCCTGCTAACAGTAATGACTAAGAAAGAAATTGATGCCTCCTGGTCCCAGGGAAAGACAAAAAATGTCCAACAAAAATTCCCCCAAGAAATGGCCAAGCGAACAGTTATTAATCGTGCAGCTAAGAATATCCTAAATACGTCAACAGACAATGATTATCTTGTGAATGCAATTAATGACACGACTGAAAATGAATACGATCAAAAGAAACGTCGTCAAGATGTCACTGATAGTGCTCCAGATCGAGAGGGGGATCAACTGATCGAAAAGCTGAAAGAGAAAAAACAAGCTAAAACTAAAGAGTCAGTTGAACAACCTAAAAATGATGTTCCGGATGAAGTAATTGAAGCAGAGATTCTTGAAGACTCTCCGGATGAACCGGAAACTCCTGATCAATCTGAATCCTCCGGAGAACTTACAGAGGATGAATTAGCAGAGCTCAAAGCGCAATCAGAAGCCTTTGCCAAAGAGCAAGTAGAGGATGCTCCGGAAGAGAAGCAAGTAGATCTGTTTGGCAAGAATATTGGTGATTTCTATGAGTAAGCAAGAAGAATTACAAAAGCTCAACGATGATAGCTATTACTACTCAAACGAGTCGAGCTGGAAGTACATGTCCGCTTCTCAGTATAAAGACTTCCTGGAGTGTGAAGCAGCAGCCCTGGCTAAGCTAAAAGAGGACTGGCAGCCGACTAGTGACCCTACAGCGCTCTTAGTTGGTAACTACGTCCATTCCTACTTCGAGTCTCCGGAAGCTCATGCAGCCTTCAAAAACGCCAACAACGAGGCGATGTTTAAACCAGCAACGGTAGCAGAGCTGAAAGAGGGGTTGGACGACCTCAATATTTCTTATAAGAAGTCTGCTAAGAAAGATGAACTCATTGAGCTCTACGGGGACCATACCATGCCACATGGGGGCTTACTCAGCCCCTTCAAGGTGGCTGACCGGATGATTGAACGTGTCAAACGAGAACCCCTCTTTGACTTACTTTGGCAGGGTGACAAAGAAGTCCCGGTCATTGGTGAGTTTGGCGGTGTCCAGTGGAAAGGTAAGATTGACCTACTCAACGTAGAAGATGGTATCTTTATTGATTTGAAGACGAATGCTGATTTCAGCCGTAGATACTGGGACAAACGGTATATGGGCTGGGTAAGCTTTGTTGAAGCGTTTGGCTATGTCCGGCAGATTGCTATCTATGAGTACCTGCTAGAGCAGGAGTATGGCAAGCCATTTGAAGGCTTCATCTATGCCGTATCGAAGCAAGATCCCTGTGATGTAGAAGCTATCCGGATTGATGACTATAAAAAGGATTTTGAGCTGACCAACACTAAAGAACGCGTTAAGCACTTTGAAGCCGTTAAGACCGGACAAGTTGAACCTAAGATGTGTGGTAAATGTGAATATTGTCGTGAACGAAAAGTGTTAGATGGGTTTATCTATAGTGATGAGCTCATTGATTAAGGAGGAAGATAAGTGGCTAGGCCAACGAAAGATGGTCTTGATTACTTTCCTCTAGATGTCGATATATTTGAAAATGCAAAGATTGAAGCCATTGCTGGTGAATTTGGAGCCAAGGGTGAGCTCTTAGTAATCAAACTGTTATGCGCGGTATACAAAGAAGGATACTACGTTGTATGGAATGAATTGCTAAAGATGCAGCTCTTGAAACGCGTCCAGGGAGCAAGTATTGGATTTTTGGAACAAGTGGTCAACCGCTTAGTTGAATGGGGAACCTTTGATAAAAACCTGTTTAACTCGGCTAAGGTACTCACTTCAGTACGGATCCAAGAAAACTACCGTTTAGCCACCAGCCGGCGCAAAAATATCGATATGAGTCGTTATTGCTTACTCGATGTAGACAATAACCCTAACTCAAGTGGAGTTAATGACAACATTAATCCACAAAGTAAAAGAAAAGAAAGTAAAAGAGATCAAAGTAAATTAAATAATATATCATCAACATCAAAAACTAGTTCTTTTAGTGCACCTGAAAATAAAAATCCGGGCGAAAACTCGGATGATGTGGATGTTGTTGATGATGATTTGCCACCGGTATTGGGTCAAAAAACTCTGGATTTCTACCAGGACAACTTTGGCTTTTTCCAAAATTCATTGGCTATGCAGACGGTCCAAAGTATGGCTAAGAACTATGGCGATGACTTGGTCATTCATGCTCTAACCAAAGCGATTGAGGTAGATCGGCCCATTAACTATGCCAATACAATCCTGAAGAACTGGCAAAAACAAGGGGTGACAACTGTAAAAGAGGCAGAAGCTGCTGATAAGAGTTTTGAGCGCAAGAAGTCCAAGAAATATGGCAGACAGAAGCGTGAAGAAGACACTCCAGAATGGCTAGAAAACCAGAAGAAGGAGCGGCAGTCGAAGACACCTGAGCAACCAAAGCAGGCGGATACAGAGGGGGCAAAGCGCCTGAAAGAGATGATTGCCAACCGAGACAGGGGGACTATCGATGATTGAGTTGGTCATCCCTGGGGAGTGTGTGCCTAAAGGTCGGCCTCGCTTTACGAAGGCTGGCCATGCCTACACCCCTAAGAAAACCAGGGCCTATGAAGCTAAGCTGAAACTGTACTTTAGGCGAGCAGTTAAAGAACCCATGGAGGGGCCTTTGTCAGTCACCCTGGTGATTGGTCGGCCGTTCTTGAAGAGCTTCACCAAGAAAAAGACCGCTGAGGCTTTGAATTTGGATCTCTGGCCGATTTCAAGACCTGATTTGGATAACTATGTCAAAGCAGTCTTAGACGCTGGAAATGGCATTCTTTTTGCCGATGATAGCCAGGTCTGCAGATTGCATGTTGTGAAGGTCTACTCTCCAGTAGTTGGCATTGCCTTAAGACTTCAGGAAATTGAACTATCAACGCAAGAATTAGAGCTTATCAACAAGTTAAGGGAGGTTGATTCATGATGGCGCAGAAGTGGGTTGTCGAAAAGCAAAAATATGAACCCTATGAGCTTCCGGGAGAGAATTGCAGTCTCTACGAAGAGGATATGGACCGCATAGTAACCTGTGCTCAATGTGGAGAGCCGATGGTGTACGGCCTGGGCTATTGCTCAAGAGAAGTTCATACAGAAGTCGGCTTAGCCTATATCGTTTGTGAAGATTGCTACCGCATGGAGTGGCAGCGTAAAGCCGATTTTGAAAATCGCTAAGTAAATTACCGGATGCCTACTGGAGAGGGGCTAAACTCTCAAAATTCTATCGTGCTCATTACTGTCAAACTTAGCCCCTCTACCCAGTAGGCATCCGGGTAAATTGTGAAAGGAATTGTCTATGATTAACAACGTTGTTTTGGTTGGAAGGCTCACCAAAGGCGTTAGCCTTCGCTATACCCAAAGTGGTGTGGCTGTGGCCAACTTTCTTTTAGCCTGTGAGCGGAGTTTCCGTAATGCAGACGGAGAGAAGGAAACTGACTTTATCTCCTGTGTCATTTGGCGAGGCGCAGCAGAAAGCCTTGAGAAGTACACAGCAAAGGGATCGCTGATTGGCGTTGAAGGGTCCATCCAGACCAGAAACTATGAAAATGACCAGGGTCAGCGCGTCTATGTAACGGAGGTATTAGTTAGCAACTTTAGCTTGCTGGAACCAAAAGAAGTGACGGAGAAGCGTCGGATGGGGACTGGCCAATCAACTGGGGGTTATCAAGCACCTAACAGATCTACAGCTACAGGGTGGACGAGTCAACCCCAACAATCAAATTTCCGGCCAACAGAAGAAATTCAGATAAAAGATGATGATTTGCCGTTCTAGGGATGCAAGATGAAACGGAGGAGATATTATGGACCACGTACTTGATGAAATGATTGCTTTGTACGAGGAAAAGAATAATGACTATGGTAATAGCTTCGACCAGAGCTTGGATAAGCATGGACTAGTAGCTAGTGCTGTACGTCTAGGTGATAAGCTGAATCGCTTTGAAAATTTAATTCACACAGACCAGCAAGTAAAGGATGAGTCTATCCGTGATACGTTGATTGATTTAGCTAATTATGCTGCGATGACTGTGAACTGGTTAGATAATCAACAATCAGAACCAGTAGCAGCGAGCCCTAAGCCTTCTAAACCATATCCGTATATGTTCACGAGTGAGTATCTAAAAGCTCTAAGGGATGATAATTTATGATTGGAGAACAGATCGAAGGCTTGTCACCTAATGGCTACACAGTTAGGGGAACAGTGATTAAAGAGCTTAAATATACTTGGCTAGTCGAAAGTAATAAGAATTTAGAACTCATCTATAAAATCTCGGCCCCTGATTGGCAGGATAAACAAAATGCCAAAAGTCCGGGCGCCAAGCTAAAAGACCTACGCAGACAGTGCCAGCTGACTATCCCAGCTGCAGCAGACCGGGTGAATCGTTCATCTCGGATCGTCATGCTGATTGAACAAGATGCTTATCAGGGGAGTGATAAAGAGAGTATCGTTGGTAAGCTCAAGGAGTACTACATGGACTACCAAGAACGCGTCTCCGGAGAGCCTAGCGATGAGCCAATCGAAGAGATACTGCGTCAACTAAACGATGATACTCCAATTCCAGACGACGGATATACTTGGAAACCAAATGTTGAAGGGCAATCTTTATCAAATAAAGGATGGACAGACCAAGAAAAAGATACTCTAGTAGCACTGTATGAAAAAGGGGAATCTCTCAAAGAAATTAGTGAAATTCTAGGACGAACTTACTATGGAACTAAGTCACAGCTGGAGCAACTACGTAAAGAAGGACGTATGTGGAAACGACCTCGAATTCGTGAAAAAAGAAAGAAACGAAAAGAATGGAGCGATGGGGACACTGAGCGCTTAATTGAAATGGAAAATAAAGGGCTACCTTATATAGAAATTGCAAGTGCACTAGGTTTCTCTATCGGGACAATTGCGCAGCGCATAAAAAGATTTAGGGAAGAAGGGGTGATGTAGATGAAAAGACTAATCGAGAGATTTTTTAAGCTAACGATGGGCGGTTGGCTTGTACTGGCAGTCGTTCTCTTTTGGTGGCTGATTGGAAGTACTGTCTACAATGCTTTAAAGCCAGAAACACCTCCGCAAATTGAAAGTACGCCTCGAAAGGTAGCAGTACAGACCCTGGATGACGATGCAGACCGGGTGAGGTACTTGCAGATCTGGATGGTTAGAATCGATGGGGAGGAGCGGTATTTTGGAGAGTTTATTGATGGAGGGGAAAGTAAATGGGCAGAGAACTAGGACAGAAGATAAAAAGTGTCAGAGAGTCCAAGGGTTGGACGCAGCAACAGCTTGGGGAAATTCTCGGAAATCCACCCGTTAAGCCTGGGATCATATCTAGGTGGGAAAACGGCATATCTTTACCGAACAATAAGCGCCTTAAAGCAATTGCTGACCTAGCAGGCACCACAGTAGACGATTTACTAGAGGAAGAATATTGTGAGTGGTCAAAAAGTGCTCGCCGTCTTAGTTGGGCCTCTATGTACGCCACTGATTGCGGCGAGGTGTGGATAGACGATAGTACCAAGTCTATAGAAGAGTTTAATTATTGCCTTTATTGCGGTAAGAAAATTGAGAGGATGAGTGACGATGAGATGTAGTAACAAATACATGGTAAATATATGCGATCAAGAAACCTGGCCCGGGAAAATGTTCGATACTAAGGAGGAGGCGATTCATGAAGCGAATAAAGCTTTGATAAATCACAATGATGGAAGCGATATTTTCGGCTGTGAATTAGGAGAAATTGAAGGCATTTACGATTTTAATCCTTATGAAGTCGAAACGTATTCTGTTGGAATAACGAGAGTTCCAGAAGTCCCCGAAGACTTAGGTCGGAAGCTTTTTGATTGGCTAGATAATTGTTTTTGGGACGAGTTTTCATACGCATATGGGGAACCTATTTCAGATCGTATTTTTAGTGAAGATGAAAAAGATGGAGTAGACCTAGTCATTTATGATGCTATATCAATTATAGTTAATCAGAGTGAAAGAAACGCTTACATTGTTGAAGAAATAGAAAAAATTCCTAATCCGTTGAAACAGGAGGAAGAAATTCAAATGGATAAATTAATTAGTGATGTTGAAGAGTGGTCGAACCAGAGAGGATTAAATGAATCAGATTATAAGGCTCAGTTTCTAAAAGTAATTGAAGAGGTTGGAGAGCTGGCACAAGGAATGGCTAAAAATAAACCAGAAGTAATTGTAGACTCGTTCGGTGATGTATTTGTCACCCTCGTTATCCTCAATCAACAACTAAGATATCATGGTGTAATTGATCATGACCTTGCGGAGTGCCTTAATTTTGCATATCAAGAGATTAAGGACCGTAAAGGAGAGATGATTAATGGAACTTTTGTTAAAGAGGAGGATTTATCATGATTACGGTCTATACAAAAGATCACTGCATGCAGTGTCGCTTTACAAAGAAATGGCTAGATGAACACGGGATCGAATATTCGTTAAAGAATGTAGACGCTGACCCTACACTCACTGAGGAGCTCCAACAGATGGGCTTCCAGGCGGTGCCTGTTGTTGTAGCGGAAGGCTATGAGCCGTTTTATGGCTTCCAACCACATAAATTGGAGAAGATTATTGAAACTTTATAAGTAAGTTGTATTTTAAGGGAGGCTTGCCTGTGTTATTTCCGGAAATTGACAAAGAAAAAACATTGAAAAATGTCACAGAATTGCTATCGAACTATGATAGGTGTTGCCTGCTTGCTGGTGTTTCTCAGCAAAAAATGGTGGCGAGCTTCTCTGATATTCCGAGTGGGTCTACTGTAGAAAATACGAACGAGAATAAATTGATTAACGGTATAGGTTATCAGCAGATTCTAAATCACATTCATAAGGCTATTGATATTCTGGATTGGGATTCAAGACAAATAATTATTCGAAAGTATCTCAAAGAGGAGAAAGATGTTTCGATTTATAACCGCATTGGCATGAGCGAATCCACCTATTATAAAAAGTTAGAAATAGCTAAATTGAAGTTCGCAAATGCTTATGAAAAAGGTAGTCTTGTTGTTTTGAAAAATGGAGGAAACGCGGAGGAAACGTAAAGAAAACACAAAGGAAGTCAGGAGAAAGTCCGGAGATAACGCGGAGGAAAAGTAGAGTATTATGGTAGTGAAGGAAGTAGGCCGAAGGGGATAGGTCTACAGTATCCTTGTTGAACCTCCTTTCTTATTAATGCATCGCCGCCTCATCCCCCCCTTGTGAGGCGGCTTTTAAAATAGTATAATTTGTTTTATAAAATAAAAAAGGAGAAAGTAAATAATGATTTCAAAGTATAATGTGAAAAAATATATATTAATTGCATTTCTTAGTATTTCTGTAATTGCAGTTGTATTTAGTCTTATGTTCGCAACTAATTGGAATTTTTCCAATTATATGGTTAGTCTCGCGATACTGCTTTATATTATAGTTTACGGTTTAAAGTTGTTTACAGGTAAGAGTGACGAGAAACTTTTAGATGCTTTGAGGAACTTGAAAGTACTCATTTTATTAGTAGTTTTTGTTCTTACTACTATTGAGAATAAGGGCTTAAGTGACTTAGGATCTGTGATTTTATTGATGACTATACCAGAATTATTTGATGATAAATAAACAAACAAAGGCTTCTTATCGATAAACTAAGGAGCCTTTTTGATTTATGAAAAGGAGTGAGGCTATGGCAAAGTACGATGATTGGATTACCGAAGAAGGCTTAATTAAAATTGAAGGTTGGGCTCGCGATGGTCTCACTGATAAACAAATTGCTTATAATTGTGATGTGTCTGAACGAACCTTTTCGACGTGGAAGAAGAGGTTTTCTTCTATTTCTTCCGCCCTTAAAAAGGGCAAAGAGGTTGTTGACCGTCAAGTTGAGAGTGCCTTATTGAAATCAGCAGTCGGCTATACAACGACAGAGCGGACAATTACGACAAACCCGGATGGAACACAGACGGTCAAGGTCACTGAAAAAGAAGTGCCCCCGAATACAACGGCTCAAATTTTCTGGCTGAAGAACCGCAAGCCTGAAGAGTGGCGAGATCGGAAAGAAACCCAAATCAGTGGTGGTGTTGAAGTTGAAAATAAGAATCCTTATGCGGAGTTATCGATTGAAGAGTTGAAGCAGTTAGCCAAAGATGACTAGAAGAGGTGATGGTAGGGATGGATAAATCAGAATTGATTCGGCAAGGTGCCAGGGAAGAACTCGCTCGACGTGAGTTCTTTTCTTTTTGTCGTTTATTACATGGCGACTTCTATAAACCTGAACGAAACTACTTAGTAACGCTTTGTAACAAGCTACAGGAGTTTTACCAAAAGAGCGAGGATGACATTCTGATTATTAACATCCCTCCTTAACCTCGCCATGGTAAGAGCTTTACAGCAGTGAACTTTGCTTTATGGATATTTGGAATTAATCCAAGAGAGAAAATCATGACAGGGTCTTATAACGAAACCCTATCAACAGCCTTCTCTAAGCAGGTCAGAAATGCCATACAAGAGGTTAAGGCCCAAGATGACATTACGGTCTATCATGATATTTTCCCTGAGACACAGATCAAATATGGCGATGCTGCGATGAATCTGTGGAGCTTAGAAGGGCAATCAACCAGTTACTTGGCCACTTCTCCAAGTGGTACAGCGACAGGGTTCGGTGCCAGCTTAATCATTGTCGATGACTTGATCAAGAGTGCTGAGCAAGCCATGAATGCAACAGAATTAAAGAAGCAGTATCACTGGTTTGTTGATACTATGCTTTCTCGATTAGAATCTGGCGGAAAGATAATCATCATTATGACGCGCTGGCATTCTAATGATTTAGCTGGTCGCATTTTAAAAGATTTCCCTGACCTGAACTATAAGGTCCAACATATTAACATGAAGGCCATGCAAGAAGATGGCACCATGCTTTGTGAGGATGTTCTGAGCGCCAAAGAGTTCCAGCAACGTCAAGCAGTCATGTCTCCAGAAATTGCTTCAGCCAACTATCAGCAGGAGCCAATTGATATCAAGGGTAAGCTGTATTCGAGCTTTAAAGAGTATATTGATTTGCCAAGTAATATCGTTTCGATTGATTCGTACACAGATACGGCTGATACCGGTTCGGACTACTTATCGACCTTTATCTATGCTAGAACGAAGGACGATGAAGCCTATATTCTGGATGTCATTTATACGCAAGAGCCGATGGAAGTAACAGAACCTCTGTTAGCTAAAAAGTTGTACGAACATAAAGTCAACAAAGCAGCGATTGAGTCCAATAATGGTGGTCGGGGCTTCGGCCGAGCCGTTGAACGAATTATGAAGAATGAATATCGAACTAATCGCACAAGCTTTAATTTATTTACTCAAACTAACAATAAGATTGCTCGAATTCTGTCTAATTCGCCATGGGTAATGGAACATATCTATTTCCCGGAGAACTGGCGTCACAAGTGGCCAAAGTTATATGAAGCTTTAAACTCCTTCCAAAAAGAAGGACGGAACAAGCATGACGATGCTCCGGATGCTTTAACGGGTGTTGCGGAACAGATCCTAAACGGCGGAGCAAAAGTAAAATTCTTTAAAGGAGGGTTGTAGGTGACTGAAACTAAAGATAAGAAACTAAGCAAGAAATTCACTTGTTCAAAAAATGATGAAGTGAACCTAGATTTGGTCAAAAAATATTTATTGCAACATCAAGCAGTCATTCAACAATATGACGCACTAGAAAATGAGTATCAAGCCAACGCTCCTATTTTGTATGCGCCGAAAAAGGATCAAGGCAAACCGGATAATCGAATTGTTGCTCCTCATGGCCGTTACTTAGTCAATATGGCTGACGGCTATTTTATTGGCAAGCCGGTACAAAAAATCAGTCAGAATACACGCGTAGCAGAAACTGTAGACAACTTCGATAAGTTGAACAATATCGAGGATGAAGATTCCGAACTGGCAAAGATGGCCAGTATCTATGGAACAGCTAATGAATTAATGTATTTAGACAGAGATTCTCAAGTAAGAGTGGTTCGGCTGAGCCCTAAAGAATCGTTTATTGTTTACGACAATACAGCAGATAGCGAAAAAATGTTTTCTGTCCATATCGTCGGTGATCAAGAGGTGGTCACGGTATCAACTTCTGAACTGATTTGTTGGTACGAGAAAAATGATAGTGGGGAACTGGTCTTAGGAGAGTCAACTCGCGAAGTTCCTAACCCTAGAGTTAATCCCTTTGGTGAAGTTCCTATGATTGAATGGGTGCAGAATGAAGAGCGTATTGGTCTATTTGAGCCTGTGCTGACTGGTATTAATGCTTACAATAAGGCCTTGTCAGAAAAGGCTAATGATGTGGATTATTTCGCTGACGCTTACCTATTCATCAAAGGCTTTGAGTTGCCGGAGACGCTGTCCGGATCAATCTTGCGACTAAACCGAATTATTAACGCTTATGGTCCTGATTCGCAATATGCAGACGCTAAATTCTTGGAAAAACCTAACGCTGATGTTACCCAAGAGCATTTGCTTGATCGCTTAGAAGATAAGATTTTCCAACTAGCCAATGTTGTCAACCCTAACGCAGATCGCGTAGGGGCTGAAACAGGGAAGGCTAAGGAGTGGCGCTTCCAACAAATGTCGAATATGGTCCTCATGAAAGAACGGAAATTTAAAAGATCCATGCAGGAACGCTATCGTTTACTGTATAAGATTCCTATGGTTGGTAATAAAGATGATTGGATGAAGATCGAATTTAAGTTCTTCCGGAACATTCCTCAGGACACAGAATCCGAAGCTCAAGTTGTAAAGCTGCTTAAGGGAATCGTGAGTGATGAAACCTTGCTAACGCGTCTATCCTTTATTGATAATCCAAAAGAAGAACTGCAAAAACTTAAGGATCAAACTTCTATATCTATGGATATTTATTCGAAAATGGGATTAGATGCTGGTCAGCATGTAATAGAAGGGGCTGAGGGTGATGAAATCACGCCATAGCCTACCTAATCCAGACTACTGGGAGGATCGGTCTAAGGACTTCTGGAAACGTCTAGAACGGTCTGAAAAAAGCCTCCAGCGTCGCCTCTATCGTTTTTACGACCGCCAAGCTAATGAATTGGGCCGTGAGATTCAGGCCTATTACACGAAGTATGGCAAAGACAATGTCATTGAGTATGCTGAGTTGTTCCAGTCATTAGATGATAGTGACCGTCGTCTCTTATTTGAAGATATGACCGAATTTACTAATAAGTATCCTCAGTACAGTCACTTAGTTCCAATTAGAGAGAGTGTTTATAAATTAAACCGACTCCAGGGATTGGATCTATCTGTTCAACTGAAACTTCTCGAAATGGGAGCTATTGAAGAAAAAGAATTAACGAATCATCTGAAGAATCAAGTCCAGGGCATCTATGGAGAGACTAGCCAGTTACTCCAGGGTGGCCTTTTTAATATGATGGATGATGCAGCTGCTGAGAAGCTTGTGAGCCGTAACTGGACACAAAGCGGAAACTACTCAGACAGTATCTGGCAAAACAAAGCTAGGCTAATGCAATATCTCCATAGAGAATTCACAGATGGTTTTATTCGTGGCGATACATATGAGGAACTAGGCAAGAGGCTCAAAGATAAGTTCAAGGATCGAAGCAAGTATGAAATTGACCGTTTGATTCGAACAGAGGGAACCTTTGCAGCGAATGAAGCAATGATGTCGGCTTTTGAAGATAGTGATTACGGTGAATATGAATTTGTTTCTGTTGAGGATTCTAAGGCCTGTTCGATTTGTGGTGGCTTGGAGAATCAACCTTTTAAAATTGAGGACCGCATGCCTGGTCTCAACTTCCCACCTATGCATCCCCATTGTCGGTGTACCTTCACTATTGTGATTCCTGACGAATGGGAAGGCTGGACTAAAGAAGAGATTGAAGCCTTGGCCAATGAACCAGGTTGGACGCAAGAAGAAGTGGATGAAATCCTAGAGAAGAATGGTTTTATCAGCCAAGACCGGCGAAACTCTAGAATTAGTTATAGCGGCAGCTCTCAGACCTTTACAAGACATAATAAGGACATGAAAGTTAAACGAGTCAAAGGAACTAAAAATCAAAATATCTATGTTTCTGACCGCTTGAAGTCTAAGAAAAAGGCTATCCGATATTACGATAATCAGTTTTCTGAAGCCTATAACCTTATCGGAGATATAGCCAGTCAATTTGAGAAACCCAAGATTATTATTGGCGATAAGAGTGAGTTCTCAACAGGAGTTCTTGCTTCTTACAAGCCGGGTGATAATACTTTGTTCGTTCGTGGGGATATCACTTCAAATGCTGGCATGTTAGATGTACAAGATAATACGTTAGTTATGAATGGTAATCCGTTGAGTACGATTATTCATGAATTGGGGCATTGGTATCAGTATCAGCAGATTAAGGCTAACAATCCTGATTTTACGCATGAAGAGATACTGTCTAGAGAAATGGCGAATTCCAAAAGACTAGTTGAGAAACTGACAAAGAACAAGTATAATTTGAATAAAGACGTAAGCAAATACGCTTCTACAAGTTTTGTATACGGTAAATATTACGAGGTTTATGCTGAAGTTTTCGTAAAATGCATACTATCTAACGAGGACTTATTAGAATATCTAGAGGAAGGGGAACGATAAAATGGATCTGCATAAAAGAGCTGACGAGCTTTACGACGTTATAGAGCCTTACATGATTTTATTGTTCGAGCTTGATTCTGAAGGGTATTCATATAAACTGAAAGAAGACGCTCCAGAAGAAGTCCGAAAAGCCGATAGAGAATTAAGATCTTTTGCAAAAGATCTAGAACCAATACGTTGATAAAAGCGGCGCGAATAGAGGTGAGATGTCAATGGCAAAAGACGACTATTTTGTTATTGTTTATCAGATATTGAAATACCTTTATGATTCTTTGAAAAAAGGGAAAGCCATAGAAGAAGAGAAACTTACTTCAGCGTACTTCGGCGTTGTCGATAGTTATTTTTCATATATTCTCTCGAGTATGTACCATCAAGGATTCATCTCTGGGTTACGTCCGATAGATAGTAAATTAGGGCAAACATTTATCAATTTAGATGATACGGTGATTACGCCAAAAGGAATTGAGTATTTATTCGATAATAATCTGATAGCAAAAGCTAAACGAACATTAAAAGATATTAAAGAAATGGTACCAGGTTTTTAAAAGCATCAACCAATAAAAAGGTTAGGTGCTTTTCTTATGCCTAATTTTAGGAGGTGAGGCAATGCCTATTTATTGCTATCAGGTGACCTAGAAAGGCAGTGTGATCCAGTATGTATCTTGACTAGCAAAGGGCTGAAGGAAGAATGTATCAAATATATAAAATTTTTAAATGGATTAGGCAAAATTTTCTATGCATTCATGACTGGCATTGGCGAGAATATGGTATCGGTCGTGAAAGCTTTGCGACTTGTAAAAAGTGTGGGAAGTTTACTAAGAATATTTAGCTAATCGTGAGTCTATCTCGAGACTATCTCTATAAATAACTCGAAAAATGTTGATACAAAGGTATTTCTATCTCTAGATAATTGTGAGAGGATCGTGCGAAGTCGTAGCAATACGGCTTTTTATTTCGCCCAAAACATGCTCATGGCGTTAAAAGGTGCAAGGAATACAGTCAACAAAGACTATAAAAAAGGAGTTAGTGTAATGAAAAAGAATTCGATTTTACCAATGGACCTACAGTTTTTTGCAGCAGAAGGTCATGAACCTGAAGTTGAAGAACAAGAAATTAATTCAGTTGAAGAAAATGTTGACAATAAAGAAGCTGAGACTCAAGGAGAGACTACAGAAAAGCTTTTTACTCAAGAAGAATTAGATGCTATGATTACTGACCGCTTAGAACGCGAGCGTCAGAAATATGAAAAGGCGAAAGAATCTGAAAAGTATCAGGCGATGAATAACGCTGACAAGGTAAAAACTTTGGAAGAGCAAATTGCTGAGTATGAAGCAAAAGAGAACCATCAGAATATGATCAAGGTTGCTGAGGAGCAAGCTGAATTACTAGAAACCCAATTACCTGGCGGAATCATTGAGGCACTAGTAAATGATGACGATGCTGAAGTAACCAAGAAAAACATTGAAAGCTTCACTCAATTATATAAAGAAGCTTTAGAGGCTGAAGTTAAACGAGCCTTACGTGGTGATTCACCCATTATTGCTCCTGCAGCTAACCCTTCTAAGAGCGAGGGCGTAACAGCTGCAGAGGCTCGGAATGATCGTGACAAGGCTCAAAAAGTCAAATCGAATTGGGATTAATGAAGGAGGGCTATTAAATGGCTTATATTGGACAACCAAAAACGTATGATAATACACCTAATTTCTTGAAGAGTGCTCATTTCCAGGCGTTTACAAATACAGTGACTCAAGAAATGGCCAAAGACAAGAAAACGGTTAAAGCAGGTACTATCTTCCCAGCAAATGATGCGACTGCTAAGGGGATTGTTTATAAGGATGTTGACGTTTCAAATGGTGCACAAGAAGCTTCTATTATTGTAGAGGGTTACATTCTAGAAGAGCGTTTACCAGAGAAACCAAGCGCAGAAGCCAAGGCGCAGTTAGCCGAAATTAAGTTCTACTAAAAGGAGGAATAATTTATGTCATTAGTAACTGATATCTTAACGACACAACGTGTGCTGGATTATACAACGACCCGTTCTTATCCAACACAAGCTGGCGAAGCTTTATTCCCTGCTCAACGTCAGGAATCAATGGACTTCAAGTACATTACAGGGCGTAACGGCGCTCCTGTATCAGCAAGTGTCCACTCCTTGAATACTGAATCTGAGATTGGTAGCCGTCAAGGATTGAAGGAAGTTGCTGGTAAGGTGGCCATGATTAAACGTAAAATTGGAGTTGATGAAGAACTCATTTTACAACTTCATAGCTTGCGGCAAGATTCTAATGCTTATAAAGCGGTAATTGATAAGATCTACAACGATATTGATGCCATGGTGAACGCTGTTAATGTTCGTATTGAACGGATGCGCTATGAAGCTTTGGCTACAGGTAAGATCGTTTTGAATGAGAATAATGTGAAGTATGAAATCAACTATGGCCTTGAAGACAAACAGAAAACAGATGTTGCGACGAAGTGGGACGATCCGAATGCGAATATCCTAGATGATATCTTTACCATTGTTGATAAGATGGTTGCTGAAGGTGATCAACCACAACGTATCCTAACTTCACGGAAGGTAGTTGCCTTATTGGCTAAAAATGAGAAGCTCCAAAAAGAAATTCTCGGCCAATACAACTCTCGCCGCCTCTCTCAAAATGAGCTGAACAACTTCTTCACTTCCCAAGGTCTTCCCGTCATCGGAACTGAAGACCGCGTTTATCGAGCTGAAGACGCAGCAGGCCGGTTAACGACTCACCGCTACTTTGCAGATAACAAGATGGTGTTCCTGCCTGGCACAGCCGTTGGTCATACTGTTTACGCTCCAACGCCTGAAGAAATTCGGTTGGCGCAAAACCCAGCAGTAGATTTGTCTAAGGTGGGGAATGTAATTGCTATGGTATACGATGAAGCTGTGGATCCTGTGGCCACTTACACTAAAGCTGTTGCAATGGCCTTACCATCCTTTGAAGCAGCTGATCAAGTCCACATTGCTGATGTTCTAGCACCAACTATGTAAGTCTGAGCCTTCGCTTTTGTGAAGGCTCCTTTTAATAAGGAGGCTAAAGAATGAATTACAAAGTGATTACGCCGTTTCGCGGCTTAAAAACTTCGACTAACTATGAAGTTGGAGACAAGGTAAAAGATGAAGACTTTCATCTTGCCTTGTTGAATTCGAATAACCAATATCACCAAGCTTTTGTTGAAGAAGCAGGAACTGACAAAGTAGAAGAGAGTTCAGCAAAGGTTAACTTAAGTGAGCTCAAAGTAGATGAATTAAAAGAAAAAGCAAAAGCTCTTGGTATTGATGATTTCAGCTCAATGAAAAAGGCTGAGCTAATTGTAGCTATTGAAGCAGTTCAAGACTAGGTGATCGTCATGTCAGAAGTTAAGCGGACAATCCTAGAACGTATTCGGCTTAGAATTGGTTCGGATGTTCCGGATGAATTACTTGAGGATTTTATTCAAATTGTCCAGGACCGGATTAATTTAAGGTTAGCGCCTTATAGTCCAACAAACTTTCCAACCGCTTTAGATAGCATTGTGGTTGAAGTCGTGATTGCTATGTCTAATAAAGCTGAGCTACACCATGAAGGGGTCGATAATGAAAAGGTTGATGTTTATTCAATGAAGTTTATTCAAGACTTATTGAAGCCTTATTTGGAAGATATTGACCTTTTTCGGCAAACACTTATCCCAGAAGAAGCTAAGGTTAGAGGAGGGGGTATTAAGTTCATATGAGACTTTATCCTTCCACTTTGTATCTGAATGTCGATTCCGGAGAAAAAGACCGAATGGGAAACACGATTTATACACCAGTTAAGTTGGTTGAAGGTAAAGCCAGGCTAGCGAATTGGACGGTCCAAGAGATGAATTTACTTGACCGAAAGCTCACAGAATCCACTCAAAAAGTACTGACCGATTTTAGGTTCGACCTTGCTAATCAAGCTGATTATATTGCTATAGATAGTAAGACGGATAAACTAAAAATTAAGAATGTGACTCAAGTCGGTCGTTGGGTTGTTCTTTATGTTGAAAGGTGGCGAACCTGATGGATTTTGAAGTAGAGTTTGATCCAACCGATTTGTCTATTCTTGAAAAAGCTTTTCAAGGGTTAAGTCGGGTAGACTATCTAAAAATAGCTGATAAAAATATCACACAGATTTTTAACCGAGCGGCTAGAAAACCAGGGACACCGATTGATAAAGGACAATTACGGAATTCACGACGTAAACGATTGTCTAGGGCCAGTGCTTCTAGTACTTCCTGGAGGCGAGAATTTGGGTATACAGCTAGCTATGCCCCTCATGTGGAATTTGGCCATCGAACAAGGTCCGGAGGGTATGTTCGCGGTCAAAGGTACCTTTACAATAACCAATTAAAGCAGCGGCCGATTTATCGTCGGGATATTCTTGAAGGACTTGCTAAGGCTATGAAGAAATAGGTGTCGCAATGATTAAAAAATTAAGTTTCATTGACCTCTATCGAGCACTCAAAGAAACGATTGAAAAGCATACAGATTACCGGGTGATTGATGACATTCAGTTGAATGAGCAATCGCCCTTTTATTATGTTGAGATTCTAGAGAAAAGAGATACATCAACTAAGACGATGTTTAGAGAAACGGTTGTGATTTCTCTGCATGCTATTGCTGAACCGAGCGGAAGCAAGGAACAGGTCTATGACATGGTCCAAGCACTGGAAGAAGCCATGACAATTGAGTTGCAGATTCCAGGGGTCGACATTTTAGACCAGCGTCAGAATGGTGTCTATCGCTTTAACTTGGATGAAACCAATGAGTGGCATGGCATCATTGATTATGAAATTCGTATTTCCTATGGGTTTAAAACTAAAATTTAAGAAAAGAGGGAACTAAATGGCAGAGAATGCATTTGATAATAACTTGTATTGTGATTTTGATAGTACCGCGACTAAAGCTATTGCTGGTAAAGATATCTTGCTCGCTGTATTTGATGCAACAGGCGCTGCTTTATTGGCGATTGCTGGCCAGCAAGGTTTAACCATTAACCGGACCGCTGATTCAATCGAGGTGTCTAGTAAAGATACTAAAGGTGGTTGGAAGTCTAAGATTGCTGGGATGAAGGAATGGTCTATTGATAATGATGGTCTTTACGTCCAATCTGACAAGGCCCACCAACAACTGGGTACTGCTTTCGAAAATGGTGATCCTGTTTGCATCAAAGTGATTGATGGAAAACGTAAGAAAGGGATGTTTGGTGGTTTAGCTTATGTAACTGACTACACACTAGAAGCTCCCTACGATGATGGGATGACTTACAGCATTACTTTAGATGGTAATGGCGCTCTAACTGATTTAACAACAACTAAAGGCACTAGTGACGTTATGCCAGCGTCTTAAGAGGAGGAAGATAAATGACTGATAAAAATATCCAGGTTGAAACTGAAGAGACAAAGAAAAAAGACAATTTAATTATTGTTAATGATGAGTCTTACGAACTTCGCTATACCTTGAAACGGATTGAAGCGATTGAGAACTTACTAGGTGATTCTGTTTTACACCTCTTACATAAACAAGAGGCTGTTTTATCGATTAGCCAGCTCCGGACGCTATTCACCCAAGCCCTTTATAAAGTCGATGGGGGCAAGGTATCTCCGGAACAGGCTAAGAAATATTTCGATGCTTTACTCTTATCTGAAGACTATGGCTATATCAAACTAAATGGTTTAGTTGTAACAAAAATTTCGGAGGACTGCGCTTTTTTATTCCCTCAAGCTTAGTCCAGTTTGAGTATTTTTCAACGGATCAAAGCAAAATCGATGAGAAAGAATTAGAGCAAAGAAAGCACTATTCGACTCAAATTGATTTTGCTTTTTTTGCTGTGAATTTTGGGTATTCAAAAGCAGATTACGAAGCCCTGACACAGCTTGAAAAGCTTTTTATTATGAAAGCGTATGAGAATAAGACGGTTGAACAAACCACTTATATTCGCAACGCTGTTCTGAATGCTGTCAGCAATGCACTGCGGAAGAAGAACAAACGCTTTGTTGATCTATGGAAGAAAGCTCAAAAACCTTTAGATAAAGAAAAAGCTCAAGTTGACCTTAGTGTTGTTCTTGAAACCGAGAAAAAAGAAGGCAAGGACTGGGTAAGCCGGATTTACGAAGCAAATGGCATGCAACCACCAAAACGAGAGGAGGTAACCGATGGCTGATTACACGTTGAGCGTTGAAATTCGTGGAGATTCAAATGATTTACAAGAATCTGTAGAAAAAGTCCAGGATTTACTAGATGGTCTAGGCGATAAAAGTTCCATTGGTATTATGGGAATGGCGAAAGCGTTCGGTATCGCTCAGCTCGCAACACAAGGGGTCACAATGGCGATAAGCGCTATTTCCAATTCTATGGATAGCGCGATTAACCGCTTCGATACGATGAACCAATTCCCTAAAGTTATGTCTAACTTGGGGTATTCAACAGATGAATCAAAAGCAGCCATCGACCGACTGAGTCAAGGGATTGATGGCTTGCCGACTCGTTTAGATGATGTGACTGGGAATGCTCAACAAATGATCTCGACACTTGGTGATATGGATGTTGGGGTTGATACAACTCTAGCTCTAAATGATGCTTTCTTAGCTAGTGGGGCATCGTCAGAGGACGCGTCTCGTGGCCTCCAGCAATACACCCAAATGTTATCGACAGGTAAAGTTGACTTAGAGTCCTGGCGAACCTTAATGGAAACCATGCCAACAGCTCTCCAACAAGTAGCTGAAGCGTTTGGTTTTACTGGTAAAACGGCCAAGAATGATCTCTTTAATGCCTTACAAGATGGCACGATCACCATGGAAGAGATGAACCAGAAGTTCATTGAATTAGACACCTCAGCAGGAGGATTTAGAGATCAAGCCCTAGATGCATCGCAAGGGATTCAAACATCCTTTGAAAACATGAAGAATGCAACTGCTAAAGGTATTGCCAGTGTGATTGAGGCGATTGATACAGGCTTACAAGATGCTGGGCTCGGGTCAATTGCTGATAACTTCGACAAAGTTAAAGGTGTTATTAGTGATACCTTTGCTACAATCGCTCAACATGTTCCAACAGTGATTTCAGCTATTCAAAGTGTTATTGAAAAACTAAGGAGCATTTGGGATGCTCTAGGTCCTTTACAACCACTCATTAAAATTGTAATTGGTGCCTTCCTCGGGACAAGGGTAGTTACTGGAGTTCTGGGCAGTGTAACCAATGGAATTAACGGGGTGACTAAAGGGCTTGAAGCAGTTGGTGGTCTGAAGGGAGCCTTTAAAGCAATTACTGGAGTCCCTCAACTGGCAAGCCAAGTTGGCTCGCTTAAGGGGGCTTTCGGTGGATTAAAAGCTGCTATGCCTGGGGTCAGTGGTGCCATTTCTACTGCTGTTGGCTCAATTAAAGGAGGTCTCTCTAGTCTATGGGCAACGCTTATGGCTAACCCAATTATTTTGGTAGTCGCTGCTATTGCAGCATTGGTTGCCGGGTTTGTCTGGGCCTATAACAACGTTGAATGGTTCCGGGATGGCGTAAATCAAGCCTGGGAGACGCTTAAGACAGGCCTAGCTACAGCTTGGGAAGCAATCAAGCAAGGTATCGCAAGCTTTGGTCAATGGATCAGTGAGACTTGGACAAGTATCAAGGAAACCCTAGTGGCTGTTTGGCAACCAATCTCTGAGTATCTGATGCAGGTATGGCAAATGATCACAGAATATGGGATGCAGCGATGGAATACGTTTAAAGAAAACTTCTCTAGATTGTGGGAAGGCATCAAGATGATGTTCCAAGGTGTTTGGGAAATCATTAAGGCAATATTTATGGGAGCAACCCTTGTGATTATCGATATTCTAAACGGTGATTGGACACAGTTAGGGGAAGATCTTAAGCTGATTTGGGATTCGATTGTTCAAGGAGCTCGACTCATTTGGGAAGGGCTAAAAACTTACTTTTCAGGTTGGTTAGAAAACGTTAAGTCAGATTTCTCAACCGCTTGGAATGGGGTCAAATCTACTCTCTCAGCCCTTTGGAATGGCATCTTAGCATTAGGACAGCAAGTGTGGAATAACCTCAAGAACGCTTTTATGTCGATTACCTCGAGTCTTATTCGATCTGTGATCGCTAAATTTACTGCTATGAAGGCTTCAGTTATTGAAATAGCAAACGCAATTAAAGATGGCGCTGTTCGTGCTTGGAACCAATTAGTGACTAGTGTCCGAAACATTGTTGATCGTGTGAAGAGCACCTTTAACAAGTTAAGGAATATCAACCTTTATGATATAGGGGTTGCTATTATCCAAGGCTTCTTGAATGGCCTTAAAGCAGCCTTCGAAAATGTAAAAAGCTTTATTGGTGGTATCGGCTCATGGATTCGAGAAAACAAAGGGCCAATCCAGTACGATAGAAAGCTACTGATTCCAGCAGGTAATGCTATCCTAGATGGTTTCCTAGTTGGGTTGAAAGATTCCTTTAAAGATGTTATGGCCTTTGTTTCTGACATTGCTGAAGAAATTCGGAAGATGCTTCCAGATAATTTCCAAATGGGGTTTGGTTGGAATCTTGAAGGGTCACCACCTCTTCCTGAAGGCGGAAAAGGTATAGAGGGTGGCTCCAGAGGCTCTGGGAGCGGCGGTATTGGCTCTGTTGTTTCTCCTAATGGAAATCCCTACAGTTATCACAATATCATGCCTAGAGGGAATTATGAGGTGTCTGGAGGTTCTGGGACAACGATTATTCAGCAGGACCGTGATGTTTATATTCGTAATGTCATTGATATTGATGGTCGAGAGTTCCAACAAACTACGGCTAAATATACTCGTGATGCACTGGATACCCTAGAGAAACGGGAAAATAGATTTATTGGTAAGAGATTTTAAATGATTAGGGAGGTAGAGAATGGCTGAAACCTTTCAAGTATATTTCAATGGAGAAGAATTAAACTCGGTATGTCGTATCACTAAAGTTGATCGGGAGCTTCTACCTCCACATGCTGTTGATAGTTACAAGATTGACCGGCGAAATGGTGAATTCTTTGATGGTGAATCTTATGGCGCACGTCGAATTAAAATTTCTTTCACTATTCATAATGAGAAGCTGCAAGATGCCCGGCAAGTTTTAGCATACATGCTCGATACTCGAGAGCCTAAGGAAATTATTTTAGGTGATGAGCCGGATCGATATTACCTAGGTATCGTTGAAGGAGCATCAAATTTTGATGAGATTTTAGATGTTCTAGCTAATGGAACCTTTACATTCCTTTGCTTAGATCCCTTTGCTTATGCAATCTGGGAGAGCACGGTTGAAGTTCCAAGAGGGACGCATCGGTTTTCATTTCAAAACGAGGGATCCGCACCAACGCTCCCTCGTTTTGAATTCGACTTTATGAGTGACTGTGGTTTTGTTGCTGTAGCTAGCCCCAATGGAATTATCCAAGTTGGTAATCACAAAGAGCAAGACTTAGAAGCAATTCCTCCTTCCGAGAAAGTCATGGCGGAAGAAATGGATAATATCTCCGGATGGCGAACAGACATTCCCTGTGAGCTCGATAACTTTAGCCCGACAGGGAAGTTTGGAACAAATAAATGGGGAGTAACCAATCCTAATCAAGGAAGCTCATCTAGTACGAGTGCGACGATTATCCCGGCCAAGAATGGGCGCTTTGAATATCGACTTAGTGATGGTGTAACTTGTTTAATTGCCCTCTATAGCATTTCTGATGGTCAAATTAAAGTAAGTATTGGGCTTTATCGTAATTCAACAAGGCGAGGGGCCTATAACCTCTATCCAGCAGGGCATAATTATTCACCGCGATTAAATCTTCGTTTAAATGGAACAAGTCATTCTAAGAGTGTTCCTTTTGATTTACGAAATATGCGAGTGAATAGCGTTCAGTGGCTGGCTAATTTCTCTGCTAATTCGAGTGGCAATATTGATCTAACGATTGATTTTGATCCTAAACATCCAACAATTAATCGCTTTGTGAAGACAGAAAGAGGCTCTGTCCAAGGGGCTAGCGCTTCAGATGGTTCCTGGACACAGAGTCGTCCTTGGCATGGTGCAGTGATTACTAAAGCCTTTAAGAAAGCAGGCACTCGAATGAGTACTTATAGTCGGTGCCAGCTGTCTCATGAAGCGAAAGGTTGGGGTGAAACCGGAATTCAGCAGCATTATTTACTAGATAATAACCAAAAAGCAATTATGTCGATTAAAATTATCGATGTTTCGACTAATTATCGATCGATTAATGTGGAATGTTGGATTCACTATCCTAATGGCAGTGCCAGACGATATTCTAGAGATAGCTTCTTTGATTTCAAAGGTACGATTAAAATGTGGAAGATGGGAGCTGAATTAATTTGGCAAATTCACAATGAACGCTCCAATGAGACACTCTACTATAAGACGACTCTACCTTCCTTTTTGGCGCGTGTGGTCTCTTACTACCAAATCGCTGCAGGTAAGCTGAGAGATACTAATTCTTATCGCTATAACGATATTATGGGGGTCTATGCTGATTACCACAACACAGATAAGTGGAAGGATATCCCTAATGAATTTAGCTTAGGAGAAAGATTAGTCATCGATAATCAAACAGGTGATGTGACCTTGTCTGGCTTGCCGCATTATGGCTCACTGGACATTGGTTCTCGTTTTTTTGAAATTCCCACAGGTAAAACAGACTTACAGTTTGGCTATAGCGGCTGGGCTCGAGATCCCTTTATTCGAATTAAATACCGAAAAAGATGGTTATAAGGAGGTGGAGCAATGATTTTTATTCTTGATCAAGGGCACCAGGTTGTTGGCGTTTTAGATAATACCAGCGAAGGTACCCTTCACTACTATGATGATGTAATCCGGACAAAGGTAAGAGGCGGTATAAAAACCTTTGATGTGGTCATTAAGAAGCAGAAAAAGTTTGAAGACTTAATTTCTAAAATCTGTGAAGGCAACTATATTACCAAGAAGAACAAAGCCGGTAAGCAATTGCTTTTTCAGATTATGGAAGTTGAAGAAGGCTCCGCCAAAATGGAGAAGAAAATTTATGCAGAAGATGCAGGCATGGACCTCATTAATGAAGTTTATCCTCCAGTTCTTAATGAAAAAGACAAAGTAGAGAGCGAGAAAGCTCAAAAGGAGTATGACGCCAAGAGAGAAAAGGCCTTGAAGACGTCTGAAAGTAAGGGCTTTGAAAGTGATGACTCAGTTCCACCTCAAAAGGAAATCGTGATTCATAAACGAAGAAAATTTGTAGACCTCATCAAGACAGTGCTCTATGACACAGGTTGGGAAATTGGCGAGATTGATGAATCACTTCAAACATCAGAGCGTCAGTTTGAGTCCCAGCAATACCAAACAGGCTTAGAGCGGTTAAACAGTATCTGCCAAGTCTTTGAGTGCGACTATGACTTTACTGTTGATTTTGACGGTAGCCAAGTGAAGAAAATGTATTGTAATTTCTACAAAGAAATTGGCAAGGATACTGGTGTTATTTATGATGCTGATCGCGACTTGATTGATGCCACTAAGATTGTGGATATTACCCGGGTCATTACAGGCGTAGAACTGGCTGGTAAAGAGATTCCTCAATATAAAGAAGTCATTGAGGAACAAAAAACAACCAAAGTTGACAATGCTCCAAGTTCTGGAGGTGGTAACAATAACAGTAGTGGAGGGGGCGGCAACAAAAAGAACCCTTATGGCATTTCTGATAAAAAAGAAAAGGCCATTCAAAACTGCTTACAACAGCTCGGATGGCCCTATGTTTGGGGTGGTGAGAGCCGGGCGGAAGGTGGTTTTGACTGCTCTGGCCTCTTTGATTATGGCTTTAAACAAGCCGGCTACGGCCTTCGAGGACGGACAACGACTTATACCATTCATGGTCAACAAGGCTGGCACAAGATCAGCCGTAATCAAGCGACTAGAGGTGATGTGGTAATCGTTAATGGCGTCAACCATGTGGTGATGCTTCTCCAACCCTTATCAGTGAGCGACAAGATTCTACATGCCCCTCAACCCGGACAGAAAATTTGTTACTCAAATTTGAAGTATTTTAACGTGACAGGATTTTATCGAATTAATGGAGAGTAGGTGAGTAAAATCGGATTTCAAGAGGACTATATCAATAAGATTGGTACAGCAGCACAGAAGGTGGCCAAGAATATTTATCCTTCTGTAACCATTGCCCAGGCCATCTTAGAGAGTGACTGGGGGCGGTCTAGTCTTGCTCGACAGTATAACAACCACTTCGGCATTAAGGGGAGTTATAACGGAAAAACGGTTCGTTTAGGGACATCAGAATCAAATGGTCAGTACTACTACAATACAGTCGCTGGCTTTAGAAGCTACCCGAATACAGAGAGTAGCGTCATTGACCATGAGAACTTGTTCACCTCGAGTACATGGCTTAAGAATCACTATCGTCATGTATTGAGCGCTAATAGTCCTGAAGCTCAATGTCGGGCCTTACAAGGGACTTATGCCACCGATCACCGCTATGCCAGTAAATTGATTAATATCATTAACACTTACAATCTGAAACGATTCGATAAAAAGACGAACTCATCGAGTCAGTCGACTGCTCCAAAAGCCGAAACCACTAGTCAAACGGACACCAAGAAAAAATTAGTTATTGATAATGAAGCGCCAAAACAGTATGTCGGTATCAAAGATATCGTCTACGATGATGGGCGCTTTTTTACTAAGAAAGGTGAGAGCCGTATTTATGACCGAGAAGGCCACGAAAGATGGCGGCGGCTAAAACCGACCGCTGGCGGCTATATTATGGATTACCTCAATACGGATGACGATGACCCAGAGAAGCTATTTCAGAAGGGATTGAATTACCTTAAGAAGTATAGCAATCCGTCCTTAGTTTTCACGATTAAAGTGAGCAAAATTAAGGATGGCCTGGAGAAAGGCGACTGGATTCGGATTGTTGATCACGATTTCTCCCCGGCTCTTTATATCAAGGCTAGGGTTCTTGAAATTGCTGAATCCGAAACCAATGAATCGCTTAATGAGATTAAGATTGGGAACTATGAAGTTCTTGAATCTAAAATTGATCCGGAGATCATTGCTCTGCAAAAAGAACTTAAAACCATTCGTCAAACTTGGACTGAAATGAATCCAGCCATGCTCTCTATTGAGTCGAGTGCTGGCACCTCCTTTATCAATAACAAAGCAGATACCGTGCTACGGGCCAAGATTCGCAAGGGAAGCCTAGATGTTACGGATAACTATCTGAATGATAATTTTGAATGGCGTCGCTATGATGAAAACGGCATTGAAGATCCTTCCTGGTTTATGACCGGACCAGCAATTGGTGTGAATGCTTTCGATATTGAAAACCGGTCGACCTTTGAAGTCACTTGGGGTGGAGAGACTGCTCAAATCACCTTGTCTAATGTGAAGTCCTTTGTCGCCAGCCAGCTCGAGCCTGATGATCCTGCGCCAGGTCAACAATGGCTAAAGATGAATGATAACGGTACAATTGAAAAGTTAACTTTCATGCCAGATACCAATTCTTGGGAAGCAATTCCTTATGAAAACCGAATTACTTCTTCAAACGGAACGATTTTTAAAGACAACATTGTCGATACAGAATTACAGTCAACTATTATGCAAAATGGTGTCGACCGAACAAGAGAGTTTGACCGTTTTGACTGGATCCGCCAGGGTGGCCAGGAAGATGCCGCTTGGAATAGGGTTCATGAAAACAAAGGGCCAAAAATTTCAATATCCACTGCGGATATCTATAACGAAGCCAAGTTTTACTGTATAGCTTATAATACGCAAACCAAAGAATCAGGAGTCATCTCCGATACTTTGACGATTAAAAACTTTATCATGGCACGTTATGAGCAAGCAGAAGAGCCTAAAGACGCACCCGAAGGAGCACTCTGGACGAACACAAAGACTAATGAACTACAAATTAAAAAGAATGGCGAATTCATTCCGGTTATTACGCAAATCGAATTAGAAAAAGCAATCGAAGAGATCGAACTAAAGCCAGGTCCTCCTGGTCAAGATGGGGAGGATGGTGCCCCTGGTAAAGACGGTCGAGATGGACAGGACGGTAAACCGGCCTATGCTCACTGGGCCTATGCCAACAGTGCGGATGGGAGAGAAGGGTTTACGCGGAAGGCTTTGCCTGGCAGAAAGTATATCGGCGTATATTCTGACCATATTAAAGAAGACAGTAATGACCCCAGTAAGTATGAATGGTCCTTATACACGGGTAAAGATGGCGAGGATGGGCTCCCTGGTCCTAAAGGAGATGATGGGGAGTCCAGCTATATCCATACCGCCTGGGCAAATTCAGCCGATGGAAGACAAGGCTTCAGCACGAGTGATGCCAGTGGTCGGTCTTATATGGGGACTGCGATTACCAATAACAAAAGTGACCCAATCGATCCCTCTGCTTATATTTGGCAGCGTACACAAGGTATCAAAGGGGAGAAGGGTGATCAAGGGCCTAAAGGGATTCCTGGTGATAAGTCATGGACTTGGATTAAGTTTTCTGATGGTCCTAATGGCGAAGGGATGTCAGATAGTCCTGTTGGTAAAACTTATATTGGGATCTCTGAAAATAATAGCTCTGAACGAAAATCGAATAATCCTAAAGATTACTACTGGTTTAGGGCAAAAGGTGAAAAGGGTGTTCCCGGTGAATCTGGATGGACCTGGATTAAGTATGCAGATGATCCAAACGGCAATGGGATGAGCGACGACCCAACAAACAAGAAATACATTGGCTATGCTTACAATAAGTCAACGCCTTCTAAATCAACTGATAAGGACGATTACTATTGGAGCTTGATTCCTGAAGAGATGGAGAATCAGATTAATAGCAAGGCTAGCGAAATTTCTCTGGCAGAGGCCCAGGAACGTATCTCCGGTGTATCCGCTATTGTTGAGCAGCTTCCGTCCGGAGAGGAGCTTTATAGCCTCCAAAATCGGTTCACTCAAGCAGAAGTTCAGTTGAAACACCTCGAGAATGCGAGAGAATCTGACAAAGCAGATTTGGAACATCGGCTGAAGGTCATTGAGGCCAATGTCGGAGCTGGTCAATTATTCATTGAAGCTATCAAAACGAATCTCTCATTCGCTGAAGAAGGACTACAGCTCGGACGTAAAGACAATCCGTTGAAAGTTAATATTGACAACGAAAAAATAAGCTTTCTTGATTCAGGTAAAGAGGTAGCTTTTATTAGTGGCCAGATGCTATGGATTCTATCTGGGGTTTTCATCAACAGCTTAGCTTTCGGTAATCACAAGGCTTATGCAGCTTATGGCAGCACGAAAATTACAATATTTGATTTGGTAGGTGGTAGTTAATGCCAAGAATTGTTGGAAATAAATCAGGGACACTTCCCTATATCGTGATCGATTGGAATACAGCCAGACAAGATAATAGTAATAACCGTACTTTGATTGATGTCAATGTGATCTTAAAAGTGGACTATGGACCCATTTCCTATACAGCCAACGCTAACGGTAGTATTACAGTTGGCGATTCTGTTATTGCCTTTACAGCTAATGGACAGGCTGTTAATCGAACAGGTGAATATTCACTAGCTAAACGGTCGGTATGGGTGAACCATAATAGCGATGGAACGGCTAGTGTCCAGTTGTCTGCTAAGTATAATTTAGCTATCTACTGGGGCGGCCGCTTGCGCGTAGAAAATTTAACAGCAGGTCAGAGAATTAACCTTGCACGTTTATCCACTTATGATACTTTCCGAGTGGAGACTAACTCCGGAAGCCAACCAGATCATGTTCAGTTTGGTGAGTATGTCACTTTTAGAATCAATCGGAACACCTCATCTTTTACTAATAGCTATGGTTATGATTTTATGGGGAAGGCTTATTTTGTTGGAAATAACGTCAAACAGAATAGCCAAACACACCAAATCCCATTACATCTAATGAATCAGATGATTACCACTGACCAGGCTAGTATTAAATTTTGGTGTAATACTTTCGATGAATCTGGAAAATTACTAGGTACGGATGCGCATTGGGCAGCGATTACAGTGCCAGATCATATCAAGCCAACTATAACTAATGTCTCCATTACGGAAGAGTCTGAACGCAAATATCGGATTACTGTATCTGCTGCAGGTTCATATGGCTCAACAATTAGTCGTGTTACACAAACAGAAAGTGGCGGCAACACAGTTAACGGTGCTGATGTTGTCTGGAATATTACTGGGGATTCAGGCACTTATAGCTGGACGATTGTTGCTATCGATAGTCGAGGGAGACAATCTGACCCCTACCAAGCTTCGAAGGAGATTACGCTTGTCCCACCTCCAACCATCAAAACTTTTACGCCTCATCGGTCCGGAACTACTGTGACTGCAGAAGTCGAGGTTTCCGGTGGTGGAAGTATTCAAGTTACAGTTCAACGGAAAGAACGAGCTGAAACGCAATGGGTTACAGTCTACGATTACAGTTATAACGAAGCCTTCCAAGGTAAACTTAAATTAGGGACGAATTATAATGAAACAACATCGTATGATTTGACGCTGACTGTTACAGATAGTCGAGGCAGAAAAGCTGTTGCAAGAAGTGACGTTTCGACTGCAGGAGCAGTGTTATCTCTTGGATCTAGAGGAATTGGAGTCGGGAAGGTTGTAGAGCATGATCGCGTTCTGGATGTTAAAGGAGATTCCTATTTTGAAGGCAAAATCATCCAGAATGGCAAGGAGCTAATTATCCCTGAAATCAAGGATAAGAAAGCCGAAAAACTTTCCGCAGGCGCTGACTTGAATAAAATAGTCGAAGATGGATTTTATTACAGTGATGTAGGGGAAGCTAACGATAAACGTCAAAATGCCCCCTCCGGAGCAGCTTTTTTGTTAAGAGTTGTCCGGACAAACTTAGCTCTCTACCAAACTTATTATGATTACGCTGGTAATGTTTATAATCGTGCAGGGATGCCAAGCGCTCCTGGCACATGGAAATTAACTAAGTCTATCGGGTATAAAGTTGAGAATAACGGAGAGCACATCGGTGATTATATTGACCTCCCGAGTGGCCATCGCATCGTCTGGAGAACATTCACCTATGATAGGGATGCCATTAAAAGAAATGATCCTTGGAAATTTTCGGATACAAAACTCGCTATGCCTGCTTTGCTAAAAGGGACTGTTTTTGGTGGCTTGTCAACCTCTAACTCTTCGTACGCCGATAGCTCTGATGCAGCTAAACTAAGACTTCATGTTTATATTGACCAGTGGCGGATTAACTATGACGAAAACCCAATAGGAAATGGCAATTTAACGGTTGTACTGTGGGCATTTGGGGAGGCAGGATAAGTGATGAACCTTATTTTTACTTTACAGGTATCTAATGAGAGAAGCATTAAGTATAGAATTTGTGATAATTTAGTCGAAGCAACTTGGGATGATAACCAGTTGCTTTTTGATTTGAATGATATTGAAGAAGGTAAGCAATACACTGCTCCATATCCAGTAGTCAATGTATTTGATAATAGTATTGAATTCATCGACTATATTCGATCAAGTGATGATACTGGTCAAGAAATCGAGAGAGTTGATGACCCTTCTGAATTATCCGGAGAAAAAGCTATTTTTGAAGAAGTGCCTAATATTCCAAGAGACGATAATAAGTTATTGTTAACTGAAATTAGGCAGGAGAATAAAGAACTTAAAGATCAACTGACTAAAAACAATGAGCTGCTAAAAGCAATTTTAAGCCAACTAAAAGGGTAAGGAGGGAGTCCAATGAAGCGTTACTTAAATTCTTTAACATCAATTACAACTTTATTCATTTTCGGTTTAACACTTGTGCTAGAAAAGAATCCCTATGTCAGAATTTTAGATCCTCCCTCTCGATACTTTTTAATTGCAGCATGTCTCGTTTTACCGTTACTTGCATTACTGACCATTATCTTTAAGCGACAAAATTATTTAGGCTATCTTATGGCGCTTACTTCCGGCCTCTGGGCTGGGATTGGTGGTCTTTACTTTGGTCACTATGTTACGCATCCCCATTCGAATAGTTCTTGGTTGATGGCTTTTGCAATAGCGATATTTACATTGATATCAATCAGACGGGGGGATTGGCGTGAACATAAACATCGATAGCATACTTGCCTTAATTACTGGAGCAGTAACAGCTTATGGAGTATACGAAAAAAACAAATCTGATACACGGAATCAAACATTAGAAGAACAAGAAAAAATTCTTTCTGAGTATAAGGCGCTGTATCAAGAAGCTAAAGAGCAAATAGATGAGCTCGAGCAAGAAAATGATGAGATGAAGGAAAAAGTCAATCAGGCTTTAGAAGAAATCCAAAAGCTTCGAGAAATTATCCAGCAGATGGAAACCAATATTGAAAGGGAGGAGGAGACCAATGGCGAATAATTTTCTACTTATGCGAAACACTTTGAATAATGATGACCGCGATATTGGTGTCTTGGAATTATCCAACCAAAACCGAGGCGGCATCATTAAACAAGGAGATACCACTCCTTTAAAGTACCAGGTGCTAGACCATGACGCTGACGATGATATCGACTTGTCTGGCCAAGTAGGGAAGGCTTATATCATTACTCGGGGAGAAATTGAAAAAACGGTTTACTCGACTAAAGCAACGATTGGAGAACATAACATTGCAACATTCCGAATTCTTGAAGTGCTTCCTGTCGGCGAATATCGTATTGAGATTGAGCTACAGCCGGATGGTGTAGGGTCACGAATCTTCCCATCGGATAAAAATGATGTGGATGCTTATCTACGCATTGATCCTTCAGCGTTAGGTTTATCGATTGATATCAATCCAGATAGCTATAAGCCTCATGTTATTCAGGAGTCAATTAATGCTTTAATTCAAGCTAACCTGAATAAAATCAAAGGTGAGAAGGGCGAAAAAGGAGACCCCGGCCCACGCGGGCCCCAGGGACCAAAAGGGGATACAGGTAGCCAGGGCCCTCAAGGAGCTACCGGTCCGCAAGGTCCAAGAGGGGCACAAGGCCCTCAAGGCGTTCAGGGACCGACTGGGCCTAGAGGGGATACGCCGACAATCAATAGTCGGGGGACCTGGCAGATTGGGGCGGTGGATACTGGGATACGTGCTCTCCGGATGGTGGAGAAGACGATCGGCGATGGCCGGTCAACGACAATCACTGTCCAGCATGGTCTGGGCGTTCAGCGACCACATACCGAAGTCTTTTCTACGATTGATCCCTGGGACAAGGTAGAGGTGACTATGTACTTTAAGAATACTAATGCAGTGGTCTTAGAATTTGCGGAGCCACCCAAGCAAGGTGAGTTCATTGTTTCGTTTATTGGATAGGGGGTGGAGAGATGACGAGACTTCTAAGTGCAGCTGAAAAAGAAAAGGATATTGTGCCTAAGAAATACGTTGATAAGATACAACCTTTTTTAGGTAATTTAGATGAGTGCAAAGAGAGTGGCTATTATCACATCGGCTCACAGTATAGTCCTGCTAATAAGTGGTCTTTTATGTATGTTGTAAATATAGATGGTTATGTGGAACAAAGACTAACAAATCGAGATGGTATACCAAAAATATATTTAAGATATTTCCACGCGATTAATAAAACATGGACAGCTTGGACAGTTTTTGAAGGAAAGCAAATCTGAGGAGGAAAATTATGGCAAGAAACCTATCTCCAATCAAAAACGAAAATGATGTTATCACTCAAAACTACGCTAAAGACAACTTAGTTATTTTAGAGTCTAAAAAGTTCGGGGGGGGCGAAAGCATTGATATAGAAATGATTTTGGGAGGTAATCTCTTAAATGGAACCCTAGATTTTAGCGGTGATCGATGGGTAAACTTATTTCAATGGGTCGAGGAAAAAGAGACATACAGAGGACTTAAAGTGATGAGTAGGGATAAGGCTTGGTTTGGCTTATATCAACCCTACAGTGTGGCTGAAGGAGAGACTTATACCTTTAGCTTTTATGCAAAGATAGACAATCCGGAAAGCGTACAAGTCGACCTTTACTTAGATGGTGGGGATAATTCTATCAATCCATACTTTGAGCGGATAGCGGTCGATACACACTTTAAGCGCTTTGGGGTAACTTTTACAGCAAAAGCCGACACACTCTCCAAGTGTCGACTGGAGAAGAAGGGGAATACTGGTGGAAAGTTATATGTGGCAGGGTATCGCTTAGATGAAGGGGATGCAAAGATGCCATATTTCCTCAATTGGAGTGATTTAGTAAAGTAGAAAGGATCATAAATATGCCGAGAAATTTGTCAAAAATTGAAAATATACAAGATATTCCAAATATTGCATTTTTAGGGTATATAAAAAATGGGGGGGGAAAATAAATCTCTATCTTCAAAATAGAAACTTAATTATAGATACTCAATCAATTGTAGGGTTCTATAATCAGGCTGATAGCGCATTTTATATTAACAAGAGATTGAAAACTACCGACTATTTTATTCCAGTTAAAAGCGGAGAAAACTATACCATGCATGGAGATGCAAAGGAAGCTTGGAGAATAGCCTGTTTTGACAAAAATAAGAGAATTATAAAGGTTATTTTAGTTGGAGATACTAGAACTTCTGATCCGATATTACCTTTTATTGTGCCTGCCGGGGTTGATTTTATAAAGGTATCTTATCCTAGTGGAGAACGTATGAAATTTGAGAAAGGCGAAATAGCTACGCCTTGGACACCATCTCCGGAGGATATTGAAGCATGGAAAAATTCAATTGAAAAAAGAATTTCAGCTTTAGAAAGGAGTTAAAGATGGTTAGGAACTTATCTAAAATTAAATCGAAAACGGATATTCCAACAGTTGGTTTTATTACCCAAATAAAAAATGGGGGGGGGCAGATTAGCTACTAATCTTTTTGATTATAGTAAGGCAAAACAGTACGAGCCCTACCATGATATGAGCGTGAATAAATTTAAAGAGCTTGAATATAGAGTGAAATTAAAAGATGCGTACTTAACCCTTCAAATGTCGAGTGAAAACTATGGTGGGGAAGGGGCTTTTCTTGTTTGTGGAATAATAGAGCGTAATGGGGAGCCTTTAGAACTTAGAGATTTTCCCAGGCAGACTATTGATACCCACGGAGGTGGAAAGGGATTATTTGTTGAAAGAGGATACTTTGAAGAAAAAGTATATTTAAGGAGAGAGTGGATAGTTCATACTCCCATCAAATCTGAAGTGGGAGATATTATCACTCTAAAGCATTTTCAACTTTACAAATTGTAGGAGGTAAAGACATATGACGAGAAGTCTATCGCCAGCTGAGCAAGATAAAGACGTTGTAACGATTGGCTATTTAAAGTCTAAAAAAATCGGGGGGGGGGGGGGGAATAAGTATTCCAAAAATATTAAATAATTTAGTCAATCCTAGGTTATTTAAGAAATCAAATTTATACACCGAAGCGACTTTAAATAATGAAGTATGGGAGGTAGGTCCAGTCAATGGAGGATTATCCTCTGGGATAGAAGCTCATAGAGATATTAGCCTTGGACATATTTATTACTATTGTTACAGTCTTAATCCTGAATCAGAAGTAAGGCCCTCAATGTTTAATGGGGTAGTAAAAAGCTTTGAGTCGAGCGTCCCAGGCAATGCCTACTCTTTTGTTTCATATATTATTGAAAAGAATACTACTGATAAAAGATACTACATTTATATCAATGGTAAGAAGTCAAAAATAAAGGATATTATGATGTTAGATCTCACAGCTTCATTTGGTGAAGGCAATGAGCCTTCTAAAGAATATATGGACAGGCTTATCGAACATACAGGCTACTTTGATACTCAACAAATCGCAGTTCAAATATAGAAAAGGAGATGTGCTTTATGACATGGAAAATCGAATCCGCAATTCCAAAGAACTTTGACACAGATACACCACTAACTGAACTTACCATTACAAATGGCCAAGGAGAGGTTCTCCGGAGAGACGTTCGAGGAGATGTCCGGAACCTTCCGGAAGAGGAACAGATCAAAAAGTTGATTGAAAAGTTCTACGCTGATGAGCTGAGTGACAAATTCCAAAATGAAGCTATCGTTAAGCTCGACGAAGCCCGGAAGAAACTGGAAGACGCAACACAGGTTAATGTGGGGATAGTTGCCGGGCTATCTGAGCAGATTTTCGGCTTAAGAATGGAGCTTGAAGCAGTGAAGGGCCGACTCGAGTCAAAAGAAGAGACACCTGAAGCAGCAGAAGAAGTAACAGAGGAGGGAACAACTAATGGATAGTTTCATTACATTCTATGTTTTCTACATTCCGAAAGGATGGGTCAAGTGGGAGCAGGTCCCAGTTCAGCTTAAGGAAGCGGTAGCTAAGGCGTTGAAGAAGGAAGGCTATGCCGAGTTTGTCGGCGAGTAAAGGAGAGGATAAATTATGGATGCATACATTACATCAGTGATTACACAAGCAGTATTGGCGATTGCAGGCATTGCAGTCGTTTTTATTTTCCGGAAAGTTTCAGGCTATGCTAAAGAGTACTACCAAGCGAACACAACTCTAGAGCAACAAAAGATTATTAAGCAAGTTATTACAGATGCTGTTGCCTACGCCGAAAAGCAGGGATGGGACCGGATTGGCAAAGAGAAGTTCGAAATGGCCAAAACTCGTGCTGAAGGCATCTTAGCTGAGAAGGGCATTCCAGTGACCTGGGAGGACTTGCAGACATCCATTGAGGCAGCATGCCTAGAGCTGGATAAAGCCCAAGGGAAGCTAGATAAAGGGGCGAAATAATGGAACTTACTTATAACGGAGCTGTTCTGAAAGAAGAAACGCTCAATGCAATTCTAAAAAGAGCTAGGGAGTATCAAATTCTCCCTAGCTTTTTGATTACGCAGCTGCACTATGAGGGTCTCTGGGGAAATTCTGAGGTCGCCCGGCTAAATAACAATTTAGGGGGCATGACCTGGACTGGAACGGCAAAGCGGCTATCTGGTATCACCGTATCTAAAGGAAGTCCTCGACCAGCTGCAGAGGGTGGTCACTACATGAAGTACGCTAGCCTGTCGGACTTCATCCAGGACTGGACTTATCTTCTTCGTCCTGACGGCTATTACAACGTCTATGAAGAAGACGAATTTAAGTATGCGGTTAAAGGCTTATTCGTTGTAGGTGGCGCTAAGTACGACTATGCGACGATGAACGTGTCCACCAGTCAGCAACGTTATGAGCTATACCTGAAAGGGATGAGCGCAAGGCGGCAAGCAATTAATGCTGCAAACGATAATGCCTTAGACAAGTTAGATCAAGAGTATTTAGGAAAGGACGATGATACAGTGGTAGCAAGTGCAAAGAAGGTTCTAGATATTGCTCGCGGCCAACTTGGGGTGACAAAGTATTCCTCTGGTCACAAGGCGATTATTAATAAATACAATGCCACTAAGCCACTACCAGTTGGTTATGCAGTAACCTATGATGATGACTGGTGTGATGCCTTCGTGACCTACGTGGCTATTATGGCAGGAGCAACAGATTTAATTGGCCGCGAGTGTGGTGTAGAACGCCACAAAGGAATCTTTAAGTCCATGGGGATTTGGCGAGGGCTGCAGTATCCTAAGGCTGGCGATATTGTCACTTTTGAATGGAACGGTAATAGAGGCGGCTTTGCCCACCATATCGGCTATGTGGAGTCAGTGAATGGCAACAACATTACTACGATCGAAGGAAATTCAACAGTAGGTAATGTTTCCGCCGTCCGGAGACGAACTTATGCTTGGAACTCAGTCTACATCCAAGGCTATGCCCGTCCACGCTATGCTGATGGTGCAGTAGAGACAACTGGCAAGAAAGTGAAGATTGCAGACTACGCTACCCACTGGCAAACAGGAGAAAAAATCGATCCTAAAGTTAAAGGTGAAGAATTCTCTGTTGTCCAAGAGAAGGCTGTTAGCCAATCCAAGTCGCGTAAGGCTTACCTGCTCCATGATGGTAGCTACTACATTGGATGGCTCCTAGAGCAGGACGTGGTTGGTTTTGAACCTTACAAGTCAGATGAGGAGATCGCTAAGGAAGTCCTAGATGGTAAGTGGGGCAATAATCCGGAGAGAATCCAGAAATTGAGTGCTGCAGGGTATGATGCAGTGAAAGTCCAAGACAAGGTCAATGAGCTGATCAAGCAAGGAAAATCCGAGGAAGAACCTGAAGAAGTTGAAGTAGCTGATGAGCAGCCAATCGGTGGGGATGAGCCGGAATTAGCAGATAACGAAGTAGTTTTAGATGGGGTTGTTTGGAAGATTATTAAGAAGTAAAGTTTCAAAAAATAACACTTAAAGTTGACAAAATGAAACTTTTTACTTTACAATATCAATGAATAGCCCTTTGTCTCGCTATTCCGTATGTGCTAGCACAGTTCGTCAAGCACAAGTCTATTCTAAATATATAGAGATGTAACAGGGGGAAGTTACATTGCCCGACAGAGGCCTTATATCTGATCGTCGGTCGAGAACGTGGACGTCTCACGTTCCTTCCCTAAAGGAGAGTTCCTTCTTGGAATTCTCCTTTTTATTTTATTAATGGAGGGCAGAATGAGTGATTGACAAAGATAACTACTTAATTGAATTATTAAACTTTTACGAAGCTACTTTCTGCCAGAATAACTGTTTAATTGAAACTAATTATAAAGAATTATCCTTAATTCAAATTTCATTCGATGCAAATCAATTACCTCATCTTTTGGGCTTTCAAAAGGTTAATCAAGCCGGTGGTGCCAGGGGAGTAAATAATATAAGAAACAAAAAGGTAACTCTAGGAACCATTGAAAAGCATGATCGCTATCACCAAATTAAACCCAGAATTAGGGGATTTACTCGATTAGAAAATATGTTCCAATTTCAAGGGATGGAGGCATGCTTACTAAAAAAAGACAATAAATTGCCTTCAAAAATGAATCAAGACTTAGATATCATCTTGTTTGATAAAGAAAGTCGAAATCGTCATGTTTATGTTCTCGGGCTAAGCAAAGCTAAAAATAGTAATGTTTATTATCCAAGAACGTTTTTTGAGACTAAAGAAAACAAATATAGTCATTTTAGGATGACTAAGATTAAAAATATTACATGGATATAAAAAAAGAGGGCTTAGCGGTCTCCTTGTGGGCTTAAATTGGGCTTAAAAAAGTTTTTTAACAGAATTTCGGCCATAAAATACATGGAATAGAAAACATGAGAACCTTGATAAATCAGCATTTAACATAAATAATTACGCTCTAAAGATTGAATGGGAATAAGAATTTAGAACCATATTCACCAAAGATCAGCTAGAGGGTGCTATACCCTATTAGCTGATCTTTTTTCTCTGCCTATATAGATTGGATAAATAATAGATATAAAAAAGAAGCGCTTTCGTTTTAAAACTTTCTTAATAATTGTTATACTAAAACTATCATAAGAATAGGAGGAATAAGAAATGGATGCTATAAATGCTTTTTTAGAGCCGATTCTCTCGGCGATTCCTAATATTTTAGGAACGGTTTTACTCTTACTGGTCGCTTGGATTATCGCTGTGATTGTTCGTAAGTTAACCTTCAAGGGGCTGGAAGCTATCCACGCTGACCAACGCTTCTTAAGCTGGGGAGTAGCCCAGGATGAAGGGGATGCTAGGGGCTTGCTCCAGACGATTGCCAAGGTCGCTTACTTTTTAGTTTTTGTCTTCTTCCTGCCTGCCATCTTACAAGGCTTGAATATTGGAGGGGTCATGGAACCAATCACTAATATGTTCGATAAGTTCTTTGCCTTCATCCCTAATATCATTGGTTCGATTCTGATCTTAGTATTAGCTTTCTACTTCTGCGGTTTTGTCCGCGATATTGTACAAAATCTCTTAGAGCGGGTCAATATTGATGGTAAGTTGGCAGGGCTTCTGCAGACTGATCCTGAAGAAGGGCAGACCCGCAGCAAGGGCCAACAAGTGGCTAAGGGTCTAGCTATGCTGGTTTATGTCTTACTCTTTATCCCCTTTTTGACGGCTGCGTTAGAGGTTTTAGGGATTGAATCGATTGCGAAACCAATCGTTAACCTACTCAATACCATGTTGGCTGCTATTCCGAATATCTTAATTGCCCTGGTCCTTGTGAGTGTAGGTGCTCTACTTGCCAAGTTGATCGGAGACTTAGTGGAAAACTTACTGAGTGCGGCTAATATTGACCGTTTCACCAAGTATCTTAATGTTAAGGAAGATGCCCATTCCCTTCAGCTTAGTGCTATCTTAGGGCATGCAGTAAAGGCTGTTATTGGTATTTTCTTCTTAGTTCAAGCCCTAAATGTCTTACAGCTTGATGTTCTCTCACAGATCGGCCAAGCGGTGATTGCCTACTTGCCTTTAGTTCTGTCTGCTATTGCTATCCTTTGTCTGGGCGTCATTGGTGGGAACTTGTTGGCTAATTTCCTTAGAGAATCGACAGGGTCTAAATTTTTAGCTAATACTGTTCAATACGCTTTGGTCATCTTAGCCATCTTTATGGCCTTAGACCAATTACAATTCGCCGCCTCTATTGTCAATATTGGCTTCATGCTAATTGTGGGCGGAGCTTCGGTTGCCTTTGCACTGGCCTTCGGTTTAGGGGGACGCGATTTTGCCCGCAAACAATTGGAACGTCTCGACTACAAAATCAACCAAAAAGATGAAAAGTAAATGACAAATGAAGAAGAGTGCGGTGCACACAAGTTGTGCACCGGCTTTTTTTATAAAAACAATACATTAATTGTTCGACATTTAGTTCCTGACCATGTACAAAAAATACAATAGTGTCTTCCTATAAGATTATGAAAGCTTGATATTAAAGCTTTCTTTAATAATTTTTAAAATAATTTTTGCCAAAAGGGTGACAAAAGCATTTTAAGGGCATAGACTATAGATAAGAAATGATACATAAATTGTTTCTTTTTTGTTTTATATCATCCTTGTAAGCGCTTAGGGTGATTGCTGGTGTTGTCACTTAGTTTATCGTGAATTTAGGAGGAAGATGAAGATGAATAAATCTAAAGCTCATTCACATACTATGTTAAGTCGTAAGGTAAGTTTGGGTGCCGCATCTTTGGCATTCGGTATCGGTTTACTCTTTGCTTCACAAGAGGCTGTGTTAGCAGCTGAAGTTGACCAAGCTGGCGCAGGACAAGCGGACGTGGAATCAAGCGTTGAAGTTGAGCCTGCTGAAACTGTTAACCCCGTTGTTCCTGAAAAAGAGCAAAGCATTGAAGCAGAAGCAAAAGCTGAAACAGCTCTACCAGAAGAAGAGCTTAAAGCTCTGGAAGCAGAATTAGCTGAAATGGCACCTGAAAATCCTGTAGAAGAAAAGGTATCTGAAGCTACTGTTTCAGACCAAACTCCAGCAGCTCCTGCTGAAGCAGTTGAAAAAGAAGACGCAGCTCATCCTGAAGCTCCAGCCAAGGAAGCTACAGATTCAGTAGAAGAAAATAAAGTTAGTGAAAAAGCTGACAGCAAAGACGCTGACAAAGAAACAAACAAGGAATCAAAAGCAGAAAGTAAAGATGGCAGTGAAGAAGCTGCAAAAAGTGAAAAAGAAACAGTAGACGTTGACGAAGCGCCTGCAGAAGAAGAGGCTATTAATTTTGCTGCATTAGAAAATTTCGCTAAGGAAAATCCTGAAGGTTTCAATAAAGTTCTATCTGTTGCTATTGCTGTGTCAGTTCAAGACGAAGACCGTGCGGCTAGTGAAGACGTTCTGAAGACCTTAGGGGAAGTTCTCGTAGATAATAAATTAGATCACGAACTTCTAGAAGAACTTTCTAAATTTGTGATCCGTTACGGCGAATTAGGTCCAGATGAAAGTGAAGTTCACCATATTGTGGAAGGCCAACCAAATGTTAGCCGGGCTTCTGGCTTCTCCTTCTATGCAGCTGGTGAAGACAAACCTGCCTTTAGCTTTGAAGATTTTGAGAAATTAGTGGGCAAGGTAACTGGGACAACAGATAGTGTCCTTAGCCTATTAGAAAACTTACAAAAAGGGGAACGGCCTGCTGCTGGTATCGGGGCGATCATGGATTCGATCCTACCTGTTAACTTAAACTTCACTAAGATCGGTGAATTAATCCAACGTATCGCTGAACTTAAGGCCGAAGCTGTTCGTCAAGATGTTTATCTTTCAACAGAAGTAGTCGGTGCCATTGCTGAATTAATTCCTTCTGAAGTGACTTTCAATGGGACACCTGTGAACTATGTTTTAGATAAGTTAGGGCAAATGGCTATGGATATCGGCCGTAGCGTTGCAGACGGTATGGTTGTTAGCTACCACCCAGGCAGCTTCTATAACCCAAACACCTTCCGTTTACGCGCTCGCGTCTTGCGCAAGGGTGCCGAATTAATTAAAACAGCTACGACAGAATGGCGGATGAAGCCACAAATCGTTCACTCAAAAGCTGGTTTAGAAATTACTCATGCCTTTATGTCTGTTGTTGATCCTTTCTCAACCGCAGAACGTTTGACTAAGCGTTTAAATGAATTAGAAGCCTTAGAAGTCTTCGGTAATGCTTACCGGAATATCACCCCTAAAGATATTGCTACGACTTATATCAAGGAAAAATTGGACAAGGCTATCTGGGACACCCGCTTCAAACGTGACGAATACATTCTTTCTAAAGTACCATTTGAAGTTTACCACAAGCTAAACAAGGCCATTACACGAGCTGTTGGAGTTCAATTATACTCAGAAACGCGCGTTTATCAAATTGACGACGCGGTTGCTGAACTTGAGGCAGCTTACGGGGAAGCCGTTTCTTACTTAGAAAGCATCCCAGCTGACCAACAAATCGCTCCAAATGCCCTTAAACGCGAATTGAAAGACCTTATTTGGAACACCCGCTTGGAACGCGATGGGTCATTCTTAGCTAATGTCCCAACTGAAGTTTACACGGCACTCAATGCAACATTAACTAAGGCTGTTGGCCTACAATTAGACCTTCATGCTAAAACAGTCGATGTTCAAGCCGTGATGGGTGAAATTAAGACGCAAGTAAATGAGGCTCGTGAAATTGCACAAGCTACCTTAAATACCCGTGCTTCTAAAGAAAGAAAACATGAACTTCGTGACTTGATCCGTGAAGTTCGGAGCATCCGCGATAGCGAATTGCTCGGCAAGGTTTCTTTCAATGCCTACAATAATTTAAATAAAGTGATCACCAAGGCTGTAGGAACTCGCCTCAGCTTGAAGGCCAGCAACGCTGAAGTTGATGAAGCAGCTAATGCCCTTCGTCAAGCCCTCGTTGCAGCCCGAGCTGAACTCGCATAATTGATCAGCTTCCAACTAGCAGACCGCTCTCCTAGAATCGGTCTGCTAGTTTTTTGTTTGTTTGTGGCGATTAGGGACGTTCGGAAAAAAATCATAACAAGATTTGAGGGCTTTTGCCTTGACCTGATGGAAGATCCCATCTACAATAAGGACAACTAACAAAAAATAAGTTAATCTTAATGAGGTGACCTAAATGATTTATAATAATGTATCTGAAGCAATCGGCCATACTCCTGTCATTAAATTAGATCAAACGTCAGAAGATGTCGCTAGTATCTATGTTAAACTCGAATCCCGTAACCCAGGTGGTTCTGTCAAGGACCGTCCGGTTAAGTATATTTTACAGAGCTTGATTGATAGCGGGGAAATCGAAGAAGGCGGGGCCATTGTCGAATCGACTTCTGGTAATACTGGGATTGCTCTAGCCATGTTAGGCGCGGCTTTAAAACTGCGTGTGATTATCGTTATGCCTGAAACCATGAGTATCGAACGTCGCAATCTGATGAAAGCTTATGGTGCTGAACTTATCCTCACTCCTGGTGCTGAAGGGATGAAGGGAGCCGGGGCCAAGGCCGAAGAGATTGCTAAAGAAATTGGTGCTCCTGTTTTTGGACAATTTGTACGTGAAGCCAATGTCCAAGCCCATGTGGAAACAACAGCCCGTGAAATCCTAGAAGATTTGCCAGAGATTGATGGCTTCGTAGCTGGGATCGGTACAGGAGGGACTGTAACGGGTGTTGGCCGTGTGCTTAAAGAAGAGAAGGCGGATGCTAAAGTCTGGGGGGTTGAACCTGAAGCGTCACCACTCCTTACTGAAGGGACGGCAGGCTCTCACAAGATTCAAGGCTTGGGGGCTAACTTTATTCCTAAGATCCTTGACCAATCTGTGATCGATTATATTGATAAAGTGTCTAATGAAGACGCTATTGCAGGGGCTGTTGAATTAGCACATAAATATGGTATTTTAGCTGGCTTCTCTTCCGGGGCTAACTATGTATCTGCCCAGCGTTTAGCTAAAGAATTAGGTCCTGACCACCATGTGTTGACTGTCCTACCAGATACAGGTGAACGTTACTTATCATCTGGAGCTTATAGCAATGAAGACTAAGGATCTGGACGAGACGCGCTGGATAGAACTCGCTCAATATATTTATAAGGAAGACCCAGCGGCAACATCTTGGCAAGAGGTTTATGAGCTCTATCCCGGCATCCGAGCCCTGCGTGACCATGCCCTGGCCCACGCCCTTTACCTAGAAGGGGAACAATTTGAAGCCCGTCGCCTGTCTGAAAAAAGCAAACGGGAAACAGGCATTGAAATTCATCCTGGGGCAGAGATAGGTGATAATCTATTTATCGACCACGGCATGGGTATTGTCATCGGGGAAACTGCTCAGATCGGTAACCAGGTTAAAATCTATCATGGCGTAACTCTGGGTGGGACCGGTAAAGAAAAAGGACGTAAGCGCCATCCAACAATTAAGGACTATGTGGAAATTGGAACAGGTGCAACTATTCTAGGTAATGTAACGGTCGGCCACCATAGCAAAGTAGGGGCTGGCGCAGTTGTTCTAGAAGACGTCCCACCTTATGCAACAGCAGTAGGAGCTCCCGCTCGCATCATCCTCCACGATAAAAATTGGAACCGAATTGGCGAATACGAAATTTAACAAGGGTGTGAGCAGTTGCGTTCAGACTTGAATGACTGGAGCCCAAACGGAAAAGAGCGGCTTTAGCCGATCGTTCCGATTGGGTGAAGTCACTTCAAGTCTGCAACTGCGAACCCAACTAACAAGGGTGTGAGAGGATGCGAGAGAAAGGAAGCTCTGGAGTAAAAGGATAGAGAAGGCTATAGGCCTTCGACGGACTTTTACGAAGATGAGCCCTTTCTGCATCCTCGAACCCGGTTACAGGGGGCCAGCAAGAGCGTTGACTTCTCGCCTTTCCCCCTAAATAAATAGACTTAACAAGCGGAGCTAGCTACGTCCTGGCTCCGCTTTTATTAATCGATGTTATCAGTAGGTGGATATGCTATAATCAAGTAAGTAAAGGAGGCTATCTATGATTGGTAAAGTAATATTTGGACCGAAAAAGGCTAATACTTGGGTGAATATCCAGGTTGAATCTCCCAAGGTCCTACAAAAACACCTTGTCACTTATGGAATCGATGCTGAAATGGCAGCCTATGCCCTAGACCGCAATGAAAGGGCTCGGGTCGAATACGACGATGACCATGATTGTTTGCTTCTCATTTATAATGCGCCCAAACGCCGTCTGTCTAATAGTTTTAATGAGACTTTTCCAGTAACTTTCTTTATTAAGGATCAACGAATTATTACTATTTCTAATGAAGAAAACCAATATATTATAGATGGCATGCGGGAAATTTTAGCGGCAGAGAAGAATTATTCCATTCATTCTTTCTTATTTGAGTGTCTCTACTTTATCACCACCTCCTACTTCCCTATTGTTGAATCTATGGTCCAAGAGCGTAACCGTTTGACTAAAGAATTACGGGAGCGGACGACTAAGGATAATTTGCTGGCCTTATCTGACGTTGAAACAGGGACTGCATACTTTCTGACTTCTGCTAAGCAAAACGTCTTACTTCTTGAACAATTCCGTCTTGGTCGAGTCGTTAGGGGCTTAACGGACGATGAAGTGGATGAACTAGAAGACGTTCAAATCGAAGCCAAGCAGCTGGTCGAAATGACCGAGCTTTCTTCACAGATCTTGGAACAACTGGGCTCGACTTTTAATAATGTCTTAAATAATAATTTGAACGAAACCATGCGGGTACTGACTGTCCTATCCATTATTCTTACTATATCTACTATTGTAACGGGCTTTTTTGGAATGAATATGCCTCTACCTGGTGTTGATTCGCCACTGAGCTGGATAGGAACGATTGTATTCAGTATAGTCATCGGCATTATCGTTCATCTTTTGATCAAGTTTTACTTTAAGGATTAGCATGGTGCTAGTCCTTTTACTATTCAACTTATGAATAAATGATAAAACATAAATATTACATATGAAAATGATCTTATATCGGTATTGTCAGATGCTAACTTTGCCGTCCTAAGAATTGACAAGCTAGGAAATAATTGATAATCTTTTAACATTAGAAAATAATAAGAGGGGGAATGTCTGAGTGGATTTAACGGGCACAATGGAAGAAAAAAACAATGAATTGTTTATTGGTGGAATAGGGGTTAAAACACTAAAAGAAAAATATGGCACACCTCTTCAAATTATTGATCAGAAGGCCTTAAAGGAGAAGATTTCTTGCTTTAAGGATAATTTCCAGGTAGATGGACTGGACTGTCGAGTGGTCTACGCTTCAAAGGCCTTTTTGAATAAGTATATGGTCCAATTAGTCAAAAGTTTAGGACTCCATATCGATGCGGTGAGTGGGGGCGAACTCTATACGATTCTCGCCTCTGGTATGCCGGCTGAGCGGATCTATTTCCACGGCAATAATAAGCTAGCTAGTGAGATCCGTGAGGCACTGGAAGCGGGCGTGGGGACCTATGTGGTGGATTCTATTGCCGACTACCAACACCTTAGAGAGGTCGCAGCAGAAGCTGGTCAAAGGATCCGCCTCCTGCTCCGGGTCAATCCAGGCATTGCGGCAGAAACCCACCAGTACATCCAAACCACCACGGAAGATTCTAAGTTTGGGATGTCAATGACGGATTCTAGAATCGAAGGCCTAATCCAGAATATGCTGGCTGATCCCCAGGTTGATTTGGCGGGATTCCACTGCCATATTGGCTCTCAAGTTCTCAAGGAAAACTTCTTCTTTGAAGAAGCTGAAAGTGTCATCTCTTTTGCTAAGAAAATGTCTGAAAATTACGGGATGAAGGTCCAGGAGTTGAATCTGGGTGGCGGCTTCGGTGTCTACTATGCTGAAGGTGATCAGCCTTTTGACTATGCAAGTTTCTTAACCGACTATGCTAAATATATTAAGGAAGAAGCTGCTAAGCAAGGCTTAAGCGAGCTTCAAGTGATCAGTATTGAGCCGGGACGTTCCTTGATCAATGCCAGCGGATCAACCCTTTATACTGTCGGTCAAGTCAAAGTGACAAAAGCAGGTCTGCCCTTTATCTTTGTGGATGGTGGGATGTCCGATAATATCCGACCTGCCCTTTACCAAGCAGAGTATGAAGCAGTACTAGCCAATCGCTTAAAAGATCCTGTTCAAGCGACCTACCGGGTAGGCGGTAAGTTATGTGAGAGCGGGGACGTCCTCTTGAAGGCAGCAGCTCTGCCCGAAGCGGAAGCTGGTGACTTGCTCTTAATGCCCAATACGGGAGCCTATACCTATAGTATGAGTTCTAACTATAACCGGATGGGACGGCCCGCAGTGGTTTTTGTGGAAGATGCTAAGGATCGCTTGGCGGTTAAACGGGAGACTTATGCCGATATGATGCGGAATGATCTCAGCTATGAAATGGATGAATAGAAAGTAGTGATAAAAATGGCGAAAGTTGGAATTGTAGGTTATGGAAATTTAGGGCGTGGTGTTGAAGCAGTTCTTAAGTCAGCCTCAGATTTAGAATTAGTAGGTATTTTTAGCCGGCGCGACCCAGCACAATTGGACACCGAAAGCCCCGCTTATGCCTTAGCTGATATCAGTCAATTTGTTGATAAGATTGATGTCTTAATCCTTTGCGGGGGTTCGCGCTCAGATATCCCAGAACAGGGGCCAGCCCTAGCTGCTAAATTTAATACCGTCGATGCCTATGATAACCATGCGGAAATCCCTGCGTATTTTGACCAAATGGACCAGGTAGCCAAGGAGAATAAAACTGTCGCTGTGATTTCTACAGGTTGGGACCCTGGGCTCTTCTCCTTAAACCGTTTACTCGGTGAGGCCATCCTCCCTGAAGGCAATACCTATACTTTCTGGGGTAAGGGGGTCAGCCAGGGCCATTCTGATGCGGTACGCCGGGTGGAAGGCGTCAAGGATGCTGTCCAATACACTATCCCTAACCAAGCCCTCATTGAAGCCCTCCATGCTGGGAAAAGCATTGACTACAAGCAAGGCACAGCCCACAGTCGTTTAGTCTATGCAGTCTTAGAAGAAGGTGCTGATGCTGACCAAGTAAAAGAAGAAATTGTCAACATGCCAGACTACTTTGCGCCTTATGACCAAGTGGACGTTCATTTTATCAGCCAAGAAGAACTAGACCGTGACCACTCAGGGATTCCACACGGAGGGACGGTTATCCGCCAGGGACAAACGAGTCCTGAACATAAGCAGGTCTATGACTTTACCCTCAAACTAGACTCTAATCCAGAATTTACGGCGGCTGTTAACGTGGCCTACGCTCGGGCTGCAGCTCGCTTAGCCAAAGAGGGGCAATATGGGGCCAAGACCGTCTTCGATATTGCACCTGCCTATCTTTCAGCTAAAGATGGTCAGACCCTGCGCCAAGAGCTCTTATAATCCCAGATAAAAGTTGGAAAACTTGCTCTTATCCTTATCAGATGAAGGAATTATAATGGTTTTTGCTAGAAAAATATGTTATTCTAAAGCTGATAATACTTGGAAAGAGGCGTATATATGAAAGAGACTTATCTATCAATTAGTCCTGAAGTGAAAGAAGCACAAGCTGCAGGGAAGCCAATTGTTGCTCTCGAATCGACGATTATTTCTCACGGCATGCCCTATCCACAAAATGTGGAAATGGCTAAGCAAGTGGAACAAATTATCCGTGACCACGGAGCTACCCCAGCTACCGTTGCGATTATGGATGGTAAGATCAAAATTGGCTTGACTGAAGAAGACTTGGAACGTCTTGCTAGTGAAAAAGACGTGGCTAAAGTTTCTCGCCGGGATATGGCAGAAGTTATTGCCAAGGGCGGTCTCGGTGCCACAACCGTAACTACTACTATGATTGGGGCCCACATGGCAGGCATCGATGTCTTTGTGACAGGCGGTCTCGGTGGGGTTCACCGTGGTTATAATGAACATATGGATGTTTCCGCTGACCTGGAAGAACTTGGCCAAACGCCTGTAACTGTTGTTTGTGCTGGGGCTAAGGCCATCTTGGACCTACCAAGAACCTTGGAATATCTTGAAACAAAAGGTGTGCCAGTGGTTGGCTACCAAACAGATAAACTACCCGCTTTCTTCTCTTCAAGCTCTGATTATGAGCTCAACACACGGGCTGATTCTCCTGAAGCAATTGCCCGTATGATGAAGATCTCACGTGATCTTGAATTGGGGCAAGGGATGTTGGTAACTAACCCAATTAAGAAGGAAGACGAAATTCCTCACGAAGAAATTGACCAAATTATTGACCAAGCCATTCGTGAAGCGGATGAAGCTGGTGTTAAAGGAAAGGATACCACGCCATTCTTACTAGCTAAGATTGTTGAATTAACAGATGGACGCAGCTTAGATGCCAATATTAAATTGGTTTATAACAATGCGGTTCTAGGTGCCCAAATTGCGGTTGCCTATAATGAAATTGCAAATTCATAAGCCATCACATAAGGGCTGGGCATTGAGGCCCAGCCCTTTTTCCAAGTAAAGGAGCATCAGAATGGAAATTCAACCAATCGCTTACATCTACACAGCTTTCAAAGAGAAATTTGGAACCCCCCGACAGAGCTCCTTGGCGACTGATTTGGAGGCCCGGATTGAATTTACCCCAACTTACCGGCAGAAGGACTATATCCGCGGCATTGAGGACTTTGATTATCTCTGGCTCATTTGGGGCTTTTCTCAAGTGGCAGCTGAGCAGACCAAAGCAACGGTGCGTCCACCTAGACTCGGTGGCAACCAGCGCTTGGGTGTCTTTGCGACGAGATCTCCCTTTCGCCCTAACCGTCTAGGCTTGTCTTCTGTGCGCTTGGACCGGATCGAGTGGACTCAAGACAAGGGGCCCCTTCTCTATGTCAAAGGGGTGGATATGGTGTCTGAAACACCGGTATACGATATTAAACCTTACTCAGTTGAAGCAGATTCGCATAGTCAAGCTGCCTCGGGTTTCGTCGACCAAGCAAGTTTTGAGCGCTTAGATGTCAATTTTCCGCTAGCCGAATTAGAAAAGATTCCTGAAGATAAGCGACCGGGTGCCTACCAGGCCTTAGCCTTGGATCCTCGGCCAGCTTACCAGCAACATAAAGAGAAGCGCTACGGCATGCGTTATTATGAACAGAATATTATTTTTACAGTCGCAGATGGCAAGTTACAAGTGATCGAAGTACAAGAATTACCTGAACGTTAAGAAATAGAAAGAGGATCATTATGGGAATGATAATTGGACTCGTTGTTTTAGCACTTATTGCCTTAGTTGTGGTATGGGCTATTGGACGCTATAATCAAATGATTGGCACAGCTGAAATGGTAGACAATGCCATGGCCCAAATTGCGGCTCAAGTGGAATCGCGCTGGGATGCTTTGAGCAATTTAATTTCAGCTACTAAGTCCTATCAGAGCCACGAAGCGGACACTTTGAAGCAAATTGTCCACGAACGCTCTGGGGTCAGCCGCCAGTCGAGTGTCAGCCAAATTGAAGAAGACCAAGCCCAGTTCGAACGAGCCATGCGGGCCATTGACGTGGTAGTCGAACAATACCCAGATCTTAAAGCATCAGGTGTTTACCAACAGACCATGTCGAACGTCGACAAGTATGAAAACAATGTCCGCCAGTCGCGTATGGTCTTTAATGACATGGTGACTAAGTTTAACCGCTTGATCAAGGTCTTTCCTAATTCCATTATTGCTAACTTAACTGGTTTTCAGCCTAAGGATTACTTCAAGTCTAGTCCTGACAAGGCGGAGATGCCACAATGGTAAAGCCTGGACACCAGCGCTTCCTCCTCTTCTTAGTCAGCCTTATCCTTACTGTTATGGTCCTGCCTGGAGAAATAGTCTGGGCCAATGAGAATAAGGGGATCCAGGTCGACGTGACCCTCCAGCCAGATGGCAGTGCCAGGATCCGAGAAGTCTGGGATATGGTTGTCGATGAAGGGACGGAGCTCTATAAACCAATGACCATGCTGGACGACCAAGAACTAGTCGATTACCAAGTTAAAGTTGACGGCCAGCCTTTGACCTACCAAGAAAATTGGGATGTGGAAGGCTCCCAAGAAGAGAAGTCAGGCCATTATGGTCGAGCAGATGGAGAATTAAACTGGGGGATAGGGGCTTACGGGCCTCATACTTATGAAATCTCCTATCAAATTAATAACTTTGTCGCTCAGAGCCAGACCGAACAGATGGTCTTCTGGAAGTTGGTCAATGACTCTATGTCGCCGGCTCCAGAGCAAATTAAAATTAGTCTGCAGTCAGATCTAGAGCCTCTGACCTTAGAGAATAGCTATCGAGCCTGGGCCTTTGGTTTTAGGGGAAAACTCTCCTTTGAAAATGGCAAGATCATAGCTAGCAGTCAGGGAGATTTCGATGGCTCTAATTATGCTACTCTCCTCCTTCGTATTCCGGCTGGGACCTATCAGACCGGCCTCAAAGTGGACAAGTCCTTTGAAGACTATCTCAAGACCGCCTTTGAGGGCAGTGATTATAACTATGAGGACTACGACCCGGAAGCTACTTATGAAGATCTCCAAACCGGGAGTTTGAATGCTAAAGGGCCCTCAGCCTTTGACCGCTTTATGGACCGCCATCTAGGGAAAATCATCCTAGCGGGCCTTGCCCTTGTCGGAGTATCTGGAGCTATGGGCGCTTACCATATCTACAAGCAGCGTAAACTGAAAGCTCGTTATTATCCGACCATGGCCCAGGCAGAAGAGCGTTTGGAGGGCCACTACCACCGGGAAACACCGGCGGAGGATGTCTATCAAATCTATGCCTTATTGGAAGATATGGAAGTTGAAGACCTCAAGGCAAATTATCTCACCGTTGCCTTGCTTGACCTGGTTGCTTCAGGGGCCTTACTTATAGAGACCAACCTAGAATCTGGTCTCTTTAGAAGCAAGGAAGAGAGTCTCTTTAGCCTAGTTGCTGACCAGACACCATCTGGACCAGCTGGGAGTATTTACCAGCTAATGGCTAAGGCTCAAGGTAAGAGAGACCAGCTCAGCCAGTCAGAATTCAGCCATTATGTGGAGAATAACCCAGAAAAATTCATCCAGGCCTTGGCTAAGATGAAGACCCACAGTAAGTCCTATCTGAAGGAAGCTGGCTATTTGAAGTCATTACGAGCTAAAGCAGCCAAGGAAAAGACAGAACGCGACCAGGCGGATGACTTGGTAGACCTGCCACTGACTGATCAAGGTTTTGTCTTTAGAGACCAAGTCGTAGGCTTTAAGAATTATCTTGCCGACTACTCCTTGCTCAATGAAAGAGGGGCTAAAGAAGTTGGTCTCTGGGACCAAATGATGCTTTATGCCGGCGCCTATGGGATCTTGGAAGAAGTAGAAAAGGAATTTGAAAAAGTTTATCCTAACTACTACCAGTATTCTAGCTTCAACCAAGTCCCTCTAATGAATTATTACTGGATCAGCCGGTCCATCAACCAGTCTTATGTGAAGGCAACGAGCATGAGCGAAGTTTCTAGCTCTGGGGGCGGCGGCTTTACTAGTATCGGAGGAGGTGGCGGTTCCTTCGGCGGCGGTAGCGGCGGAGGTGTCCGCTAAGCCTGTCTTTTGAGCTCTCTTTCTTAGGCCTAGGTCTAAGGAAGGGAGTTTTTCTTAGCTTATAAAATTTTAGTCTTCTTTAATTAAATTTATCTAGCTTTCATGTATAATTGAGAAGTTAAGTGAAAGATTATGGAGGTTTAAATGTGAAAAATCAAGAGATAAGTAATGATTTATTTTCTAAAGATTGGTTTTTTAGGATATTCAAAGGTGCCCTAGTTGGGATCGGTGGCATCCTGCCTGGCCTATCGGGTGGGGTCCTCGCAGTTATCTTTGGGCTCTATGATGAAATTTTGAGTTTTTTAGGCAACCTAACCAAGAATTTCTGGCAGAATGTCCGCTACTTTATTCCAGTTGGGATTGGCTTTGTGTTGGGGATCTTGCTTTTCTCCTTTGTGGTTAAGGAAGCCTTTGGAGCCTATGAAGGGCTCTTTACCTGCTTATTTATCGGTTTTGTGATCGGTACCTTTCCTTCCCTCTACCGGCAAGCTGGGGAAGAAGGGCGGTCAACAGCTGACCTGGCTATTATGGGGGTCAGCGCGGTCTTACTCTTCTTGCTGATGGTTGTTGGCGGGAGCGCGCTCACAGCGGTTGAACCGAATTTCTTTGTCTGGTTAATGTCTGGGGCCTTAATTGGTCTAGGTGTCATTGTACCGGGGATGAGCCCAAGTAATTTTTTGATTTACTTTGGTCTCTATGAGAAGATGTCTGCGGGTATCGCAGCTTTGGATTTCTCAGTGATTATCCCTCTCGCTTTAGGGGGCTTATTCTGTGTATTGGCTCTAGCTAAAGTCGCCAATTGGCTTTTTGCCCACTTTTATTCCAAGATGTACCACTTTATCTTAGGAACAGTCATCGGGTCTTCGCTGGCGATCTTCCCGACTGTCGTCTTTCCAACCTTTACCGCGGGGGGGCTGGCAGCTTCTGGATTGAGCTTCTTCTCCAACTTACTTTTATCCGTTTTAATGCTGGTTGCAGGGGTGCTTTTCTCCCTGTGGTTCGCCAAGATTGAAGCTAAATATTCCAAATAAAAAATTGGCAGTCCTAGTTTTTAAACTAGCTACTGCCAATTTTTCTTATTTTTCAGCTAAATAGCGGGTTAGGAATTCTTTCGTTCGTTCATGTTTAGGGTGGTTGATCACCTGGTCAGGTTCGCCATCTTCTACGATGTACCCCTTATCCATGAAGCAGATGCGGTTGGAGACGTCCCGAGCAAAGGCCATCTCGTGGGTAACAACGATCATAGTCAGTCCTTCTTCGGCTAGCTGGGTCATAGTCTGGAGAACTTCGCCGACCATTTCCGGGTCTAAGGCAGAAGTGGGCTCATCGAAGAGAAGTAATTCTGGATCCATGGAGAGGGCCCGAGCAATGGCTACCCGCTGCTGCTGTCCCCCCGAAAGTTGGTGGGGCATGGCATCACGGTAGGGGGCCATGCCGACTTTTTCCAGGTTAGCTAAGGCCACTTGTTCCGCATCTTTGCGGTTGCGTTTCATAATTTTTTCTTGGCCAATCACACAGTTTTCAAGAACGTTCATATTTTTGAAGAGGTTGAATTGCTGGAAGACCATACCAACTTTGGCTCTAAATTTATTTTGGTCAAAGTGGCTGGCGAGAATTGATTGGTCATGGAATCGAATGTCTCCTTCAGTGGGTTCTTCAAGCAGGTTTAGACAGCGCAAGAGGGTTGATTTACCTGATCCGGATGAACCAATAATGGAGATGACTTCACCTGAACTGACTGAGAAATCGATATCCTTAAGTACGACATTATCGCCAAATGCTTTCTTTAAGTGGTCAACATTTAAGATTGCATTAGTCATGAATTTCCACCTCACTTGTTGATGATTGGTAAACAGTATAGGAGTCGCTGCCGCTCATCTTGTGTTCGACGAGACGCAAGATACGGGTCGTGGTGAAGGTTAAGACGAAGTAGATGATCGAGGTAATGAAGAAGGTTTGGAAGGTAAGATAGGTTGTCCCGGCGGCTGAACGGGTCACGAAGAAGAGCTCCGTTACAGCGATTACGTTAAGGACAGAGGTATCTTTGATGTTAATCACAAATTCATTACCCAGGGCAGGTAAGATTGAGCGGATAGCTTGGGGAAGCACCACATAGGTCATAGTTTGGAAATGGTTCATCCCGATTGCCTTAGCAGCTTCACTCTGTCCATCGTCAACACCGATAATCCCGCCCCGGATAACTTCGGCTAGGTAGGCTCCGGTATTCACAGACACGATCAGTAAGGCAGCAAACATGGAGCTCATATTAATATTGAAGAAGAGCTTGGACCCATAGAAGATCAGCATGGCTTGAACCATCATTGGCGTGCCACGGAAGATTTCGATATAGGCCATGATAATAAAGTCAACGATCTTATATAGTGTTTGCCCCAAACGATTATGTTTAGGCACTTTAATGGTCCGGTAGATGGCGATTAAGAGGCCAATGAAGAAGCCCACTAAGGTTGAAACGAGGGCAATGAACATGGTATTTGTTGCCCCTTTGATGAATTGGGAACTGTAGGTCTTCCAGATCCCAGCGACTTCGCCCCAGAAACCTGCTTCTTGGTTTCTTTGGTTGAGATCAACCATGTCTTCCATGATTTGGTTTCGTTCATCTTCAGAGATAGTCGCTAACGCGGCATTGATCTCTGAAGTGAGAGGGGAGGACTTGCGCAAGCCAACCGAAATTGAGCTGGATTGGTCGCCGAGGTCAAAACCTTGGCCTTCTTCAAAGCTCACCATAGTTAAATCATCATTAGCTGCTAAGGCAGCTAGGGCACCTGGCCGTTCGGAGATATAGCCATCGATCTTATCACTGAGTACGGATGAGATCATGGTAGGGAAGGAATCCATGGCGGTCTCTTTTTTAACACCTGGCACCTGGTCGATTAAGTTATAGTGGAAAGTATTTAATTGGCCAGTAAGGCGGCCGCCGTTGAAGTCTTCCAAGCTCTTGGCATTGGCATAAGGGCTGTCCTTGCGGGTGACGACAACGATATCCGAATTATAATAAGGATCTGAAAAGTCAATCTGGCGGAGTCGTTCAGGCGTTGGGGACATGCCCGCGATAATCGCATCAATCTTGCCTGATTCCAGGGCTGGGGGAAGGCCATCCCAATCCAGTTTGACAATTTCCAGCTTGAGCCCTAGCTTGTCAGCCAGGCGCTTAGCAATCTGTAGGTCGTAGCCATTGGCGAATTGGCCGTCTGCATTAGAAATTTCAAAACCACCATTGGCATCGGAAGTTTGGGTCCAGTTGAAGGGCGCGTAGTTAGCTTCCATTCCGACTCTTAGGATCCCCGGGCTTTCCAAACCCTGTTCAATTTTTTCTTGGTTAAACTGCGTGCTAGCTTCTGATTCAGCAGCTTGGGCTGGCTGGGGCAAGACACTTGCAATTGCCAGAAAAACTGTCATAAAAACAGCAAAAAAGGACAATACCTTTCTTGTCATATGTATTCTCTCCAATCTTGATGAAAATTCAACCGACAGAAGCGGTTGACATCTAGTATGTCGTTCTCAATGATACCATGGAACGCCAGGTTTTTGTCAAAAAAAATCATAAAAGCTGAGATTTCTGAAAGGATAAATACAATGGAAATAAAAGCGACTGACTAGCGCCTTTAATCGACTCATGCTAAAATAGATAAAGAATGACCAGTTAAGGAGAGAAAGGATGCCTATGACGAAGAATAAAAAAATGCGTCATCAAGTCGTAATTGCTAACCAAGACTATACCATTGTCAGCGATAAGTCGCGTGCGCATGTCGACCAGGTAGTTGAAATTCTTAACCAACAAATGAAGGAGATGCAGACTAGCCATTATGCTATCTCAACTGAAGAACAAGCCCTCTTAGCGGCAGTCAATGCTATTTCTGACCGCTTAGACCTTGAGCTGTCAGTTGAAAATCGTAATCAGAGCCAAGAAACGGCCAGCGATATTGGAGGGTTAGAAGCTGAAGTCAAAGCTTTAAAAGAGGAAATTCATTTTCTCCATAAAAATTTTGCTAAAGCTTTTCAACGTTTGTTAAAAGAGCGGGATACTTCTGAGTCAGTCAGTCCAGTTGATCGTCACGACCAAAGCCAAGAAAAGACAGCGAGTCAGCCGAGCGCTTCATCGGATCGCAAACAGGGAGGCTTGACTAAGACCCGCCGCCACTAGTGCAAAGGAGCGCATCTGGCTATGATTCTTATCTTATTTTTATTGCTTAGTTTGATCAAGGGCTTAGCCTATTATCGAAGACCCTATTTATTGGGAGGCTGGGGAGCAGGGGCCTATGCCTTGACCTTGGCCTCCGCCTTTAGCCTGGCTCGTGTTTTGAGCCCAACTTTAGTAGGCCCCTTGGAACTTTTCCTTCCTCTGCCAGGCCATGACTTAGATACGACTTACGCTTTTTATCCAAGAGAACTGATTCCTAACTTGGATACAGCTTTTTTCAGATTAGCGGCTTTTTGTTTCGTTTTCGTTTTTACTCTACTTCTTTTGCGCCGCTTGACTAGGCCTCTACTTGTTCTTACTTCGAGTCAGCAGTCGGCGCAGCTAAGCAAGTCCCAGCTAAGCTTAGTGGGGATTTATGCCTTGCTAGATAGCTATTTTTTAATTTTTTTCAGCTTACAGCTGCTAACTTTCATAGGGCTCCCACAAGTGCAGACTTTTTTAGGCGACGATTTTTTGGTTTCTAGACTTTTATTCCAAAGTCCCCTTTTAAGTCAGTGGATGTTTGCTTTTATTTTTGATGGATTAGCCCTAAATCTCTAGTGTTTGCGAAGGAGGATGCTCTGTTTGAATCATAAAATATTTGAAACACTTGAATTTGATCGTATTCGTCAGGAGGTTAAGGGATATTGCCAACACCCGCTAGCTAGCGAGAAGAGCCAGTCTCTTACAGCCATGACAAATCGAAAGGAAATCCAACAAGCGCTCGATGAAGTTGAAGAATTTTGCCGCTTGGATGCCTTGACCTTGGAAATGCCATTGGGTCGGGTGAACGATATCCGTCCTAGCCTAAAGCGCCTGGAGATCCAAGCTTCTTTAAATGGCCAAGAGCTAGCAGGAATTCTACAGCTACTGACCCTAGTTAAGGGCTTGCTTAACTTCCAAGGACGGCTCCAGGAAGAGGAGGAAGCCTTTGAATGGATCCAAACTTACCTGGACCAGTTAGTCGCTTTGGCGGAAGAGAGACGGGCCTTGGAAGCGGCCATTGAAGTTGATGGTACTGTCAAGGATGGGGCAAGCAGCCGCTTAATGCAGATCCGCCGCCAACTCCACAACGAGGAGAACAATATTCGCCGCCAACTGAACCAAATTATTAAATCCAATAAAAGCGCCTATTTGAGTGACCAGCTGGTAACGATTCGAAATGATCGCTATGTTCTCCCTGTCCAACATTCCTACCGCCATGCCTTTGGGGGGATCGTCCACGACCAGAGTGCTAGTGGACAAACTTTATATATAGAACCCCAAGTGGTAGTGGAAAGCAACAACCGTTTGCAGGCTCTCAAAAGAGAAGAGAAGGAAGAAATTGAGCGGATTTTGGCCGAACTCTGTGCTAACTTAGTCCCCGTTCTTGCGGATTTAGCGTCTAATAACGAGCTGCTTGGCCACTTAGACTTTATCCACGCTAAATTTCAATTGGCTAAAGCCTACCAGGCCAGTAAACCTGTACTTGCACAAGCAAGCGACCAGCTTGCCCTTAAGGCAGCCTACCATCCCTACCTAGATGCCGATACGGCCGTAGCCAATGATATTTACTTCAGTTCGGACTATCGAATGATTATTATCACTGGACCCAACACAGGTGGGAAGACCATCACCCTTAAAACAGTGGGCCTGATTCAGTTAATGGCTCAGTCTGGTCTATTCATTACGGCTAAACCAGGTTCAAAGCTTGAAGTTTTTGATGAAATCTTCGCTGATATTGGTGATGAGCAGTCGATCGAACAGAACTTGAGTACCTTCTCTGGGCATATGACCAATATTATTCAGATCTTGGAGCGAGTGGATAGCCAAAGCTTGGTCTTAGTCGATGAGCTGGGCTCTGGGACAGATCCTCAAGAAGGGGCAGCTTTGGCCATGGCGATTCTGAACCGCTTATCAGATAGTCAAGCCAAGGTGATGGCAACCACCCACTATCCAGAACTTAAAGCCTTCTCATATGAACACCCAGCCAGCATCAATGCCAGTGTCGAATTTAATGAGAAGACTTTGAGTCCAACTTACCGACTCTTGATCGGGGAACCCGGACGGTCTAATGCCATTGATATCGTTAGTCGTTTGGGTCTCGACCAGGACATTATCCAAGAAGCTCGCTCCTATATCTCTAGCGATAGCCACAATCTTAATGATATGCTCCTCTCCTTGGATGAACAGCGGCAGAAGTTTGAACGCAAGTCCAAGCAACTCAATCAGAACATGCAGAAAGCCGATGACCTCCTCCATGATTTAAAATTAGCCTACCAAGCCATGCGGGAAGATAAGGAAAAATACCTACAGCGGGCTAAAAAAGAAGCCAATGAGATTGTGGAAAAACGTAAGAAACAATCCGATAAAATCCTGCAAGATATCCGCCAATGGCAGCTTGATCAAGGCAAATCACAGGTCAAAGAACATGAGATGATCGATAAGAAGAAAGCTCTTGACGATTTAACCTACGAAGAACAGCAATTGCAGCAGAATAAGGTGCTTAAGAAAGCTAAAAAAGAAAAAGCGGCCCAAGAGGCGGCTAAAACTTTAGAAGTTGGCGATGAAGTGAAGGTGATTCCTTATGGTCAAGAAGGCGTCGTTATGGAAGAAAGGGAAGATGATGAGTGGGTAGTTCAGATGGGGATCTTGAAGATGACCCTGCCACGCAAGGATCTTAAACTCCTCCGTAAGAGCAAACAGGCAGCAACAGACAAGCCAGCAAGAGCTAGTGTTAAAGCCTCTAAAGCTAAGTCAGTGTCATCCAGCCTCGACTTGAGGGGAGAACGTTATGATGATGCCATGAAACGTTTGGATGCCTATATTGATGCTGCGCTCCTGGCTAATTATGGCCAGGTCACGATTATCCACGGCCATGGGACAGGGGCCTTGCGCAAGGGCGTGCAAAACTATCTCAAACGCCATTCTCGGGTGGTGGATTTCCACTTTGCTCCCTATAATATGGGCGGCAACGGTGCGACTATTGTTAAGTTTAAGGAAGACTAAAGCCAGGCAAAACTTATCTAAAAATCAGCAGCCTATGTTATACTAAAATTATACAAGCAAAGAAATACTAAGGAGGTATCTTATGGTACAAGCACTAACTGATGCAAACTTTGAAGCAGAAACTCAAGACGGACTGGTCCTGGTTGACTTTTGGGCAACTTGGTGTGGCCCTTGCCGAATGCAAAGTCCAGTCATTGAACAATTAGATGATGAAATGGGCGACCAAGTGAAATTTACTAAGGTCGATGTGGATGAAAACCAAGAAACAGCTCGTCGATTTGGCATTATGTCGATTCCAACCCTTCTTATTAAAAAGGATGGCGAAGCAGTTGAGACTTTAATTGGTTATACACCAAAAGAAAAATTGGAACAAATCTTAGAACAATATCTATAAGATAAGCAAAAATTGAGCGGTTGGGCTAGGCCTAACCGCTCATGTGCTTAAATATGATTGATTGTTTGATAAGGTCCCTTAGTGATAGCTCGCTTGTTCTTGCGAGGGAGGCAGGCTAGTCTCATACCCTGTAGTTGGGTTCGCAAGAGCAGCCTTGAAGTGATTTCAGCTCATCGAAACGTCTGACTACCGTCAGCCTTTTTCGATGAGCCTCCAATCATTCAAGTCTAAGCGCTCTTGCTCACACCCTTTGCTTATTTGATTGGTCGGTCTGGGTTGCCGTGGGCGAGGTTGGCGCGGATGTCTTTGTTGATAGCGCCTTGGTCGTATTGGGTCCGCCAGTCTAGGTAACCTGCTTCAAGGCCGCGGATGAGAACTTCTGCTGTTCCGATGTTAGTTGCTAGCGGCACATTGTAGACGTCGCAGAGACGAATTAGCGCATTGACATCAGGCTCATGGGGCATGGCAGCTAGGGGATCGCGAAGGAATACCACTAAGTCCATTTCATTTTGCGAGACCGCTGCACCGATCTGTTGGTCACCACCGAGGGGGCCAGATTGGTAACGATGAACCTTGAGTCCTGTTGCCTCTTGGATCTTCTTTCCTGTCGTGCCGGTTGCAAAAAGCTCATGTTCCTGTAAAATTTCCTTGTAGGCTGTCGTGAAAGCAATCATAAGATCTTTCTTGCTATCGTGAGCAATTAAAGCAATTTTCATTTAAAAGCCACCTTTCAATTAAGTAAAAAATCTATAATCATCTTCTAATCAATTGTAACACGAATTTGAAAATAAAGGATTTGAGAAGTTTATGAATTTACCTATTGCCTTTCTGGATTCGGGGGTCGGGGGCCTAACGGTTGTTAAAGAAGCCATGCGTCAACTGCCCAATGAGTCCCTAATCTATATCGGTGATAATGCTCGTTGCCCCTATGGCCCGAGACCTGAGGAGGAAGTTTCTTTCTTTACCAATCAATTGGTCGATTTCCTGGTCAAGCAGGGGGCTAAAATGCTCGTTATTGCCTGCAATACGGCCTCTGCGGTGTGTCTGGAAGAGGTGCGCAAGCGCTTGGATATCCCGGTAATTGGGATGATCCAGCCTGGTGCCCGAGCCGCCAATAAAGCCACACGTAAGGGACGCATCGGGATCTTGGGCACCCAGGGAACGATCGAAAGCGGGGCCTACCAGGAAGCTTTATGGGCTAAAAATAACCACTTAGAGCTTTTTCCCTTGGCTTGCCCCGCTTTTGTCCCTTTAGTCGAAAGTCACCAATACCAGTCCTCTTTAGCTAAGAAATTAGTGGCTGAGACCCTAGCAGATTTGCGCAAAAAAGATCTCGATACCCTGATCCTAGGTTGTACCCATTTTCCTCTATTAGAACAAACCATCCAACATGTTATGGGGAAAGAAGTTACTTTGATCGATTCAGGGGCGGAAGCCGTGTCAGAATTATCGATTTTGTTGGACTATCTGGGCTTGGCAGAATCTCGGCCGGGACATGCTAAACAGCATTTCTATACGACAGGCTCGGTTCGCTTGTTTAAAGAAATCGGCCAGGACTGGCTGGGCCGAGAAATGGCTGTGAAACAAGTTAAATTAACTGATTTATAGGAGGATAACGGATGAAAAAAATTGTCATTGCTACTAAAAACCCAGGTAAGGCCAAAGAATTTGAAATGATCTTTGCCAATTACCAGGTAGAAACCCTTTTAGACCATCCAGAAATGGCAGATATTGAGGAAAATGGACGCAGTTTCTTGGAGAACGCCGGGATAAAGGCGCGGACTGCTGCTCAAGCTTTAGGAGAAATCGTGATTGCGGATGACTCAGGCTTATCTGTGGATGCCTTGGACGGAGCCCCCGGTATTTATTCCGCGCGCTATGCAGGTCCAGAAAAATCGGATGCTGCTAACCGCGCCAAACTATTAGAGGAATTGCAGGATGTTGATCCAAGCAAGCGGCAAGCTGCCTTCCACTGTGTCTTAGTCGTCGCTGGAGCCAATGGTGAAATCCTAGCAGACTATGAAGGAAAATTAGAAGGCGAAATTTTAACAGAAGAGCGAGGAACGAATGGGTTTGGTTACGATTCCCTCTTCTATGTGCCTAGCAAGGGGATGACTACCGCTGAAATGACAGCAGAGGAAAAAGCAGCCATTAGCCACCGTGGTCAAGCCCTGGCAGCCCTCCAAGAGGACTTAGACCAAGGCAAGTTAAAGCTCTAAACACACAAAAACCAGCTCCTTTAATTTGGAGGCTGGTTTTTTCGATTAGGCATTTTCATTGAACTTTTCTTCCCTAGCTTGGAGCATGGCCATGGAAGTATTGAATTGAGATTCGGGTTGGCTGATACCTGCTTGGTCTAAGGCTTCAGTAAGTTTGCTGTAGTACTTGCCTTCGACATCTAGCTGCATGCCATTAACCGCAAAGAGACGGACCCGGTAAATCAGGTTGAAGCGGTTGCTATCGCGGAAGACTCCCAGATAGATGGAATCTTGAGCGAGTAGGGGATCCGGTTGTTCTTTTTCCATGCAAGCTCTAAGCACGGCTTCAATTTGGTCAGCATCCGAATCGGGATAAATTCTCAAGTCGATATCGCAGCGGATAGGGTAGCGGGAGCGGTTGGTGACATCTGTAATATTACGGTTGGAAATAAAATGTAGGTCCCCGTTAAAGTCCTTAATGACTGTGGTTCGGATGCCTAGCTTAGAAATTTCGCCTTCATAATCGTTGATGAGAACCGTATCACCCACATCAAATTGGTGTTCTAAGAGGATAAAGAAGCCGTTAACAATATCGTTAACGAGACCTTGAGCCCCAATACCAATCGCCACACTGGCAATCCCGGCACCAGCCATCAGTGTAGCGACTGGAACGCCCAAGATCGCTAAGACAGAGTAGATGACGAGGAAGTAATAGGTATACTGGATAAAATTTTGTACCAAGGTACGCAAGGTTTGTTGACGGGCAGGATTCTTCTCAAAACGTTCGGCCTTGTCGTAATAAAAATCAACCGAGCGAGTTAACAAGCGGCGGACGATCGAGAGAATCAAGACAGTGATAACAATTTGAATGATATTACCAAACCAAGAGCTGATGACTTGGTCCCATTCAATTTTAGAAAAATAATTAGTAAAAAAAGTTTTGATTTGTGACATGGCTGCCTCCTACTTTCTTTTAAGTATTCTAATTTTAAGGAGAAAGCATGGAAAAGTAAAGTTTTCTGATTGGCTTGCCGCTTTTGCTATAGGAAAAAAGATTTTTTTTGTATTCTCTAAAGAAAAATGGTATGATTATCCTATGAAAATGGGAAGCAATGACTATAAATCTGAAGAGCTTACCCGATAATATAAGGGGTGATGTGCAAGATGACATGGGGCGGAGCTGCAGCCTTAATTGCTGCCATAGCTTTTGCAGTCTTGGTTGTTTTTTTGGTTCTTTTAGTGAGAGAACTCACAACAACCATTAAGAATGTGAGTCAGACAGTTGAAGAAGTTAATGATACCTTGGCTGTTTTGCGGCGTGATGTCGATGACTTATCTATTGAAGCACAGGGACTTTTGAATAAGACCAATGTGCTGATGGATGATGTCAATGGTAAGGTGAGCACCGTGGATCCATTATTTAAGGCAATCGGTGACCTCGGCGTATCAGTTTCTGACGTCAATGATGCAACTCGGGATCTGGTAGTCAGCATCCGACAAAAAGACCAAAAAGCTCAGGATAAGTCGGCTAGCCAAATTAATAGCCAACTTTCAGCTGGGACAGCTAAAGAAAAGTCAGGCGCTGTTGAAAAACTCGGTCAGACCGCTAAGCGGCTCAAGCAAAAGCGCTATATACGTAAGGTAAAAGAAGCATCAGAAAGTAAAGCATTTTAAGAGTTAAAGGAGTTATTATCATGAGTAAAAATAATTTAGGATCATTCTTATTAGGCGCCTTCGTGGGAGGGACTGCAGCAGCAGTGACAGCCTTACTATTTGCACCTAAGTCTGGTGAAGAATTACGCCAAGATATCAACGAACAAGCTCGTCAAGCTCGCGATACAGCCCGCGATTACAAAGATTTAGCCTTAGAAAAAGGCGCTGCAATCTATGACACCGCTTATGTTGCTGCTGATGATATCCGCATTAACTTAAAAGAATCTGCAAGCAATATTAAGTCGCAATTAGCTGAAACAGGCGAAGAAGTTAACCAACAGTACCAAGCAGCTAAGCACGATATCGCCGAGGCTTACAATGAAGCATCTGATTCTGTTAAAGAAAGCGCAGAAGAGGGTAAGGAAGCAGCAAAAGCTGCTGGTAAAGAAATTAAGGATGAAGCTAAAGCAGCCGGCGAAGAAGTCAAAGCAGAAGGCAAGGCAGCTAAAGACCAAGCCGAAGCTGATGCTAAAGTAGCTAAGGATGTCGCAAAAGAAGAAGGCAAAGATGCTAAAGACCAAGCTGAAGCTAAGTCTAAAGCTTAAATCAAGAAAAAATGAGAAAAAAGGAGGCTGGGACAAAAGTTCCGGCTTCCTTTTTTAAAAAGCAAAATTTTAAAAACGTGTTCCAAAAGTCAGGCTTGACATCCACTTTATGCAGGGGAGAGACTTGGCGCTTAGGCTTGGATGGTTGGAGCAAGTTAGAATAAGAACGAAGAATTCGCTTGTTTATGCCTTAGCGAATCCTACTACGACCTATGTCTAAGCCTTTACCAACGATTTCCCATAGTTCGCTCCTATGGTTCAGGCCTGATCGACTTTTGTCACACGCTCTTTATGTAAAATTTTCATTAATAAATGTAAAAAAATTCAAATTTTAAGCAATTATGTATTGTATTTATCCGCACTTAGTGTCAAAATAGTACTTGTGCTTATTTTAGTGAAAACGCTATAACTCATTTGAAAAAGAGATGAAAGCTTATAAGAATCTTATAGTAAACGCTTGCATTTCTTTGAAGACTTGCTTATACTTACTGTGACTACATGTGGAAAAATCGAGGAGGGAAAGCATGAACAAACAAACTGTAACAATCTATGATGTTGCTCGTGAAGCAGAAGTCTCCATGGCAACGGTATCGCGTGTGGTTAATGGCAATACCAATGTCAAACCATCCACACGTGAGAAAGTTATGAAGGTCATTGAAAAATTAGACTACCGTCCAAATGCTGTGGCAAGGGGGCTAGCAAGCCGGCGGACCACCACGGTTGGGGTTATTATTCCGGATATTACGAACCTGTATTTTTCAAGCTTTGCATTAGGTATTGACGATATCGCCGCTATGTATGATTATAGTATCATCATGGCCAATGCTGACCAAGGTCGGGAAGAAAAAGTGGTAACGGATATCCTATCCCGCCAAGTGGATGGCTTGGTTTATTTAGGCCACACGATGACAGATAAGATCCGCCATGAGGTTGAACGGACTCGGACACCGATTGTCTTGGCTGGCATGATTGATCCTGAAGGCAAGATGCCTTCTGTCCACATTGATTATGAATCAGCTGTAGCAGAAGCTGTTTCTCGCCTTTTCGACCAGGGTATTGAGGATGTGGCCTTTATTTCAGCCCCCGAATATCAAGTCGATGATGAGCTAGGTCGCTTTAATGGCTATAAGAAGGCCTTAGCTAGTCACAACAAGGACTTGGATTCGGCCCTGTGCTTAACGGCCGAAAACTCCCGCTACCGGGCAGCTGAAGAGGTTGGCCAAGAGCTGATCGATTCTAAGGCCCAAGCCGCTATGATTATCGGCGATGAATTAGCAGCAGGCGTCAGCAATTATGTTCAAGACAAGGGACTTAAGGTGCCAGAAGATATTTCGATTGTGTCATCCAATAACTCTATCATCACAGAAATTGTCCGCCCCCAACTTACAACTATTGCGCCCCCGCTTTATGATATTGGAGCAGTTGCCATGCGAATTCTAACCAAGTTAATGGGTGATAAGTCAGTTGAAGAAGAAGTCATTGAAAACAAAAACATTCTGCCTTATAAAATTATCGTTCGCGATTCTACCAAATAGCTAAAACTAGCTTTATTTCTTAGTCATGCAGAATAGTAAAGCCCTCAAAGCTTTCTCAGGAAAAGCTTGAGGGCTTTATTTATGGACTTAATTAGGCGGCTTCACTTGCGTTAGCCTGGTCACTTGAGGCTTGATCTTCCTTTTCTTTAATGGCATCAAATGGTCGATTAAAAGCTCTCTCCAAGCGTCGCCGGTAGCCTTGGAGGATGGAAAGAAAGCGCTGGTTAGTCGCTTCTGAATCTTTAATCCGGTAGTCTTCTAGCTCAAAGGCTAGCTCATCCAGCTCAGCCCCGATGGCATAGTTAAAGCTAGCATTAGGCAGGGGCATGTTTTGGGGGAAGAGCTCAGTTTTCTTTGCCTCTTCAGCTGGGATATGATAGCGACTTTGGTAGGGACCTGGGAAGTCTCCAGCGGCTTGACCGCTTTTCTCTACGATAGGGAATTCACGGACACTATCCGGTCGGTTAAAATGCTGGCCAGCGCCCAGAAGCTGGGCGTTATTAGCATAGAGGGTATTCATAGCTGACAGCCAGTACTTGGCATGGCGGTCTGAGGGACGGCCGAAAGCTTGGTTATCATCCGCCTGGTCGAGGCTCTGTTGAATGCTTGGATTGTCGTAGCCAATCCAGGAGGCGAGGCTGACCGCTGGAGTGCTACCAACAACCCAGCTATCAATGTAGCCTTCAGAGGTGCCTGTTTTAACTAGCCAGTCTAAGTCTGCCGGTAAGGCTTCCTGATGGTCTTGCCAGAGGCCTTCTGTTTTAACCGACTTAAGCATATCAGCCAGGATATAGGCCACATCTGAGTTAAAGGCCCGCTTATTTTCTTTTTGGGCTTGGTAGTAAAGCTTGCCATGCCGGTCGTGGATGCTTTGGATGAGGTGGGGCTTGTGGTAGACCCCACCATTCGCAATAGTGGCGTAGGCAGCGGCCATTTCAGCAACTGTTGGACCCGTTTGCGTTCCACCCAAGCTAAGTGCCAGGTTTTGGTATTCATGGCCACCAATAGCTTTGTCCAAGCCCAAGTGGTCCATATAGGATTTGAGGTCAGCCCCTTCTTGGACCAGTGTCTGGTAGAGATGCACGGTTGGGTTATTGAGGGACTGGGCTAGAGCTTGTCGGGCTGTGACAATCTGGTTGGAGATGGTCTGGCCATAGTTACTTGGTTCATAGTAAGTCCCGTCCTCTTCTTGGGTTCGGATATAGTTATCAGCAAGACGCGTTGCGGGACTAATCAATCCTTCTTGGAGGGCAGGCCCATAAGTAAGTAGAGGCTTGATGGTCGAACCTGGTGACCGGCGCGTGGAGAAAGCATGGTCCGTTTGCTGTTTGCTGTAGTCAACCCCTGCTGTAAAGGCTAAGATAGCCCCTGTATGATTATCAATGAGGACCGCTCCATTCTGGACGATATCACCTTGGCGGGGGCTTCCCAAACGGCTTGCATTTTGCTGGAGTTTAGCCTCCAAGGCCTGGTGAAGGTCCAATTGAACCGTACTTTGAATCTCAAGACCGCGATTTTTAAAAGCTTGCTCAGCTTCATCATAATAATTGGCCAAACGTTCAGGTTGTTCTTTGACGGCTTCCCAGTTTTCTCCTCGGGCTTCAGCTAGACTCTGAGTGAGGATGAGTAAGCTCTCGCGCTTAAGGGCTTGGAAGAGGAAGCTGTGGGGGTCCTGACTTTCAGGGGCTTTTTCTTCGCTTGGGATAAAGTCTTGGCGGATATCATAAGTTTTAGCGGCTTGGAATTCTTCTTCTGAAATGACTTCTTCAATCCGCATCCGCTCCAGGACTTCCGCCATCCGGTCAATTCCTAGTTTCATTTGCTCTTCTGGCTTAAATTTGCCATTTTGCTGGTAGGGGGTGTAGCTGTAGGGATTCTGTGCCAGCCCGACGAGAAAGGCAGCTTGGGGGATGTTCACGTCAGCTGCTTTTTTCCCAAAAAGTCCCTGGCTGCTTGCTTCAATACCTGCAACATTCTCTCCTCTGGCATTCCGACCGAAGGAAGAGAAGTTGAGATAGGCTTCAAGGATTTGTTCTTTAGTGAAAAACTTTTCCAAACGGATGGCGAGCAGTAGTTCCTTTGCCTTACGGGCCAAACTGACCTCATTAGTCAACAGCGTTTGCTTGATTAACTGCTGGCTGAGGGTTGATCCGCCTGAGGGATTGCCGATACCAAAAAGATAAGAAGCCGCCGCTCGGAAGATGGCGCTAGGTACGAAACCAGGGTGGTCGAAGAAATGTTCATCTTCGGTTGCCACTAGGCCATTAACAATGAGGGGGTTAACCTGGTTGAGGGGAATATTCTCGCGTCGAATATCTGGCTGGACTTGGAAAAGGATCTGACCGTCCTGGCTAAGTAATTGTGAGGGTTCTTCTGTATTCACCATGGCCTGGGCCATTTCTTGACGGCTTGGGATAGGGTCATCTTCCGTCAGACCAAGCAGGTAACCTAGTCCCAAGCCTAGGATAAGGACAGCGAGGGCGCAAAATAAGGCCAGGCAGGCTTTAAGAGCTTGACCAGCTAGAGCGAGTAGACGGCTCAGATGGCTAAGAAAAGAGAGATTTTTATTTTGAAAAGAATTTGGCATAAGTCACCTCCGTGGACTGGTTTTCTTTATTATAACAAAAGACGCCAAGTAAGGGGGCTTTAGCTAGGCTATAACTTAAGATTTCTAGTATAATAAGGCTAAAGGAGGACGGCCCATGGAAAACTGTTTACTCATTATTAATCCTGTCGCTGGTAACGGCTTGGGACGTGCAGTCGCTCCCGAATTAGACTGGACCTTGGCCAAAAGTTTTGCGCATACTCATTTAGTTTTTACCCGAGGAGTAGGTGATATAGCACGCATTATTGGCCATTACCACGACCAGGTGGACGCTGTTTTTGTGGCAGGGGGTGACGGCACCCTTAATGAGGCGGTCAATGCACTGGCCCCTTATCACTTTGATCGACCCTTGGGCTATATGCCTCTAGGAACGGTGAATGATATTGGTCGGGTTTTGAAAATTTCCCAACAACCCAAGGAGGCGCTCAGGCAGCTTTCCCGCCTACGAACTTGTTCTGTCGATCTGGGGCGGATTAATAACCAATACTTTATGAATGTTGTTGCTGTGGGACAGATTCCTGAAGCCGTTAAAGAAACAAAGGCAGAAGCTAAGAAGCGCCTAGGCAAGCTGGCCTATGTGGCAGACGGCGTTCAAGCCTTCTTCCAATCCAATGCCCAGACGTATGACATCATCGCGGATGGCGACCACCATATCGTTGAGACTGAACTCATCTTGATCTGCTTGACGAACTCAGTAGGGGGGATCGAACATATGGTTGAGCGCGCTCGGATTGATGATGGTTGGGCCCACCTACTCTTTCTCAAGAACCGTCATAGTCTTGAATTTGTCCCTGAACTCCTTCAGAGTGCTCTTCAAGGGGATATTTCCGCTTCTAAGTTTGTCCAGTACAGACGGGCTAAGGATATCCAATTAAAGGCCTTAGATCAGCCGATGACTTCCAATGTCGACGGCGATTCCGGGCCCAAGCTACCTGTTCATGTTGAAGTCCTAGCAGGCCAGCTTAAGCTGCTCGTGCCTGACTTAAGAACTTAAGTTGCGTAAAACCCTAAAATTTGCTATTATTGATACGTTAATTTGAAAATTATTTTAGGAAAGAAGGGGCTTTTGTGTCAGGACATAATAAATGGAGTAAAATTAAAAACACAAAGGGCGCGGAAGACGCCAAACGTGCCAAGGTTTTCCAAAAATTATCACGGGAAATCTATATGGCAGTTAAACAAGGTGGACCGGAGCCGAACTCCAACCCCGCCTTGCGGATGGTGATGGATAAAGCTAAGTCCGCCAACATGCCAAAATCTAATATTGAGCGTGCTATTGATAAAGGTAGTAATCAAAATAGTGGTGAAGATTACGATGAAGTAACTTATGAAGGCTATGGTCCTAATGGGATTGCCGTTTATGTCGAAACTTTAACAGACAATACTAACCGTACCCTGAGCAATGTGCGGACCATCTTTAACAAGAATGGGGGCAGTTTGGGAGAATCAGGCTCTGTTGCTTTCATGTTTGACCGTAAGGGTTATATTGCCATTGAACGCGAAGGCTTAGATGTTGATGAAGATACCATGCTGATGGAAGCCTTAGAAGCAGGCGCTGAGGACCTCCAAGTTTCGGACGAAGTTTTCGAAATTTATAGTCAAGCAGAAGACTTTGGTGATGTGCGTGATGCCTTGAAAGAAGACGGTTATGAACTTGCCAGTGCCGAATTAACCATGGTCCCTAAGACACTGATTGATTTACCAGCTGACAAGGCAGAAACTTTTGAAAATCTGATCGACAAGCTTGAAGATGATGATGACGTGCAAAACGTTTATTACACGACAGAATTACCTGAAGACTAAGTCAAAAATATGAGAAAAAAAGCTGGGCCTCGGTCCAGTTTTTTCTTTAGGACAAACTTGAGCAGGTCTTGTAAATTTGCTACTCTAGAACTAATCTTTAATGAATGAAGGGAGAGTCACCTGGCTATGCGTGTCATTGATGTGCTTAAAGAAAATAAGTGGCGGGCGCTGACGGGTTTTATTTTTAAGAGCCTTGAAGCCATCTTAGAATTATTGGTGCCGTTTTTAATGGCTCATATTATTAATTACGGGATTCATCCAGGAAATTTGGACTATATTAAGAGCCGGGGGATTTTCTTGTTTATTTTGCCTCTGTGTGGCTATCTCTTGGCCTTAGTCTGCCAATGGTTCGCTTCCTTAGTCTCCCAATCCACGGGAAGCAAGTTGCGGTCTCTTTTGTTTGACCAGCTTAACCGCTTGGACCTGCAGCAGAGTCAAAGTTTAGGGTCAAGTTCGATTGCCAATCGCATGATTAATGACACCCACAATATCCAGGTCTGTATTGCTATGGCCATCCGTCTGGCTTCGCGTTGTCCGGTCCTATTGGTCGGTGCCATGGTCATGTCTTTTATTGTTAGCCCCCAGCTTGCTCCTATCTTTATTCTGGGCGGTCTAGTTTTGGGAACAATTCTTTCTCTTATTACCTTGGCTTCTAACCGCATCTTAGCCGGTATCCAAAAAGCTTTAGACTATTTGGGTCAACTTTTTGCTGAAAATTTATCAGGGATGCGAGACATCCGGTCTTTCGCCAGTCAAAAGCGTGAAGTCCAGCGCTTCGAAGAGGCTAACCGAGACTGGAGGAAGCAGCAGGTTGCCTTGGCCCGGGTTCAATCGCTGGCCAATCCTGCTAGCCTCTTTGTGGTTAATTTATTGATCGCTCTTATTCTGTATTTTGGCGGGGGACTAGTGAACCGAGGGGCCTTCCAACAAGGCGAAGTGATTGCTCTTGTCAATTATATGAATACCATCCTTCTAGCCCTTAATGTCTTGGTCCAGGTGCTTGTAATGATTAGTCGGGGGGTAGCTGGAATCCAACGCGTGGATGAATTGCTAGCTCTTGAGCCAAGTATTGTAGATCCTGTGCCCAATCACCGCTGCCCCGTACACCTAGAAGAACCAGCACTTGCTGTTAAGATCGACCAGCTAAGCTTTGCTTACGGACAAAAAGCTGTACTTAAAAATATTAATCTAAACTTAGCCCCTGGTGGCTTCTATGCGATAGTAGGTCCTACGGCGGCAGGGAAAAGCACTTTGATTCATTTGCTTGAGCGTTTTTATAAGCCGTCAAGCGGTCAGATTTTTTTGAATGGACAGGATACCCAAGAGATGGCCCTTACTGAGCTTAGACAAATGATCAGCCTAGTCCCCCAGCATGCCAGCCTCTTGACCGGGACGATTCGTTCTAACTTGCTTTTGGGCAGGGCAGATGCGACAGATGAAGAGCTCTGGCGGGCCCTGGAAGACGCCCAGGCCGCTCACTTTGTCAGCCAGCTTGATGGGGGCTTGGATGCTCCGGTTAGCCAGGGCGGGAAAAATTTCTCAGGGGGCCAACGCCAGCGCTTGACAATCGCTCGCGCCCTGGTCAAGGAGGCCGGACTTCTTATCTTAGATGACGCACTGAGCGCTCTTGATTTTGCCACCGAGGCTCGGATTCGTTCGACCCTTGCCCAAAAATCAGCTAGTGTCTTATTGGTTTCCCAACGCTTAGCCTCAGTGCTTGAAGCTGACCAAATTATCGTCTTAAACTATGGCCAAGTCGAAGCGGTTGGAAAGCATGATGAGCTACTTGCTCAGAGTCCTAGCTATTATGCCATGGCCAAGTCACAAAAATTAGTAGAAGGAGGCGAGTCCCTTGCTTAGGTCTTTACGTGCACTTCTATCTTATTTAAGGCAGGAGAGCTTAAGCTTAGTCTTTATTCTTATTTTGGCTAGCCTATCCGTAGCCTGCCAAATTTTGATTCCGATTCAAATCGGTGAAGCGGTCAACCAGGTCCTCGGCAGGGGGCAAGTCTATTTTTCTGGCTTATACCAGCAGCTGGCTTATCTCTTGGTCAGTGCCGGTCTCGCCGCCCTCTTTATGTGGGGGCAAAACCGACTGATTAACCAGCTGAGCTACCGACTTATGGGCCGTTTGCGGATTGATCTTTTTAAAAAGCTGCAAAAATTGCCCTTGAATTTTATCGACCAGCATGCCCATGGTGACCTAGTCAGCCGAGCGATTAATGACGTGGATTTGGTGGGAAATGGTTTGGTCCAAAGTTTTACCAATTTTTTCTCCGGTCTAGCAATGATTATAGGGGTACTAGTAATGATGCTGTCTATCCATGTTCGCACAGCTTTAATTGTCATTGTTCTGACACCTTTGTCGATTGCGGTGTCCAGTTTTATCGCCAACCGCACCTATCGCTTTTTTCAGACCCAGTTAGCTTTGCGCGGCCAGCTCCATGCCTATACAGAGGAGCTCGCAGCTAACCAGCTGCTCGTCAAGAGCTTTCAGTATGAAGGCCAGGCGGAGGAAAACTTTAGTCAGCTCAACCAAGAACTCCACGAATCCGGCATTTGGTCCCAGTTTTACGGTGCCCTAGTCAATCCTTCAGCCCGAGTGGTCAATAGCTTAGTTTATGGGGCAGTCGGGCTCTACGGTGCTTTTGCAGTTGTTTCCGGTCAACTATCGGTGGGGATCTTTTCCAGTTTCCTCGCCTATGCTAACCAATACAGTAAGCCTTTTAATGATATATCCGCGGTGGTGAATGAGATGCAGACAGCTCTCGCTGCTAATGAGCGAATTTTTGACTTGCTGGGAGAAGAAGAGGCCGGCAATTCTTACCAAGTTGCTCAGATCCCTACTTTTAAAGGGCAGCTTAGCTTTGACCAGGTCGCTTTTTCTTATCAGAAAGAGCATCCATTGATTGAAGACTTCTCCTTAGAAGTTCAAGCAGGGCAAACAGTTGCTATTGTCGGACCAACCGGAGCAGGCAAGTCAACCTTGATTAATCTCTTGATGCGCTTCTATGAGCTCGATAGTGGGCGTATCCTAATTGATGGGGTGGATAGCCGCCAGCTGGACAAGAACTATCTGAGACAGCTCTTCGGAATGGTCCTGCAAGATTCCTGGCTATTTGAAGGGACCATCTACGACAATATTGCTTACGGCAAGCCTGACGCGACTTATGAAGAAGTGATTGCAGCAAGTAAAAAAGCTCGCCTCCACCCCCTTGTCCAACAGATGGACCAGGGCTATGACAGTCCCGTCCAAGTCGCTGGAGCTAACCTATCTTCTGGCCAGCAGCAACTAATCTGTATTGCCCGCATCCTGCTGACGGACTTTAAGATGCTTATACTCGATGAAGCAACGAGTTCCATCGACAGCTTAACGGAAGCCTTGGTCCAAGAAGCTTTTGACCAGATGATGCAAGGGCGGACAAGTTTTGTTGTCGCCCACCGCCTATCCACCATTCAGAATGCCGACGTGATTCTCGTCCTTGACCAGGGGCAAATCGTTGAACAAGGTAAGCATGAGGATTTACTCGCCCGCCAAGGCTTCTATTATCAGCTCTATAATAGTCAGTTTAGCCATTTCAGTAAAGAATAGAACAGACAAAAAGCCAGGTCAATCAGCTTATAGGAAGTGATTGACCTGGCTTTTGTTATAGCTTCTAAAAGCTTACAGATTATTTCTCTAGGATAGTTTTGTTAACAACATTAAGGTCTTCATCTAAATCGTAAACGATAGGTTCACCAGTTGCAATTTCAACTGAAGGAATATCTTCGTCAGAGATGTTTTCTAGGTATTTCGTAATGGAACGGAGGCTATTGCCGTGTGCCACAACTAAAACATTTTTGCCTTGTTTTAATTCAGGAGCAATGTGGTCTTCCCAGTAAGGTAGGGTACGGGCTAGGGTATCTTTTAAGCATTCGCCAGCAAGCAGACGGTTTTGGTCTAAGTCAGCATAGCGTGGATCATCGATGCCTTCTTCAGCTAATGGTGGGCGAACATCGAAGGAACGACGCCAAATGTGGACTTGTTCATCCCCATATTTTTCAGCAGTTTCAGCTTTATTTAAGCCTTGTAAGCCTCCATAATGACGTTCGTTTAAGCGCCAGTTTTTGTTGACGGGTAAGTAGAGACGATCCATTTGGTCTAAGACATTATAAGTCGTTTGGATGGCACGTGATAACATGGAAGTATGAACCGTGTCGAATTCAATACCAGCTTCTTTAAGGTCTTGACCAGCCTTTTGAGCTTCTTTAACCCCTTTTTCTGAGAGGCGAGGGTCTAACCAACCTGTGAAAACATTGGCTAAGTTTAATTCACTTTCGCCGTGACGGATGAAAACTAATTTCATTATAAAATTCCTCCTAAAAATAATTAATGAACAAGCATTATTATTCACCAAAGCAAGTTTTGCTTTGCTATCCTATATTTTACGCTATTTGCCGATGAGGGGCAAATGCTTTTGCAAATATCCATTAATTAAAAGCGCTTCCATAAAATATTATTAAATTTTAATAAATTTCCACGTGAAAAGTGTAGCAATCTGTTTGGTAAGCTGTTATAATTAGAGACAGATCTGTTATATTGTGAAATAAATTACAAAAGGAGATGAATTTATAATGGATACGACTAAAGCATGGAAAGGCTTCACTGGTAAGAAATGGCAGGAAGAAGTTAATGTTCGCGATTTTATCCAAAATAACTATACAGAATATACGGGTGACTCTTCATTCCTAGAAGGGCCAACTGAAAATACTACTGAATTATGGGATCAAGTGATGGACTTAACCAAACAAGAACGAGAAAATGGTGGTGTTCTTGATATGGATACCAAGATTGTATCAACTATCACCTCTCATGATGCAGGGTATCTTGATAAAGATAAAGAAAAAATCGTTGGGGTTCAAACTGATGAACCGTTTAAACGTTCCTTACAGCCATTCGGTGGTATTCGGATGAGTGAACAAGCTGCTAAATCTTATGGCTATGAAGTTGACTCTGAAATTTCTCATATCTTCCGTGATTGGCGTAAGACCCACAACCAAGGGGTATTCGATGCTTACACACCTGAAATGCGTAAAGCTCGTCACAACAAGATCATCACTGGTTTGCCAGATGCTTATGGTCGTGGTCGGATCATCGGTGACTACCGTCGTGTTGCCCTATACGGTATTGACTTCTTAATGGATGAAAAATTACAAGAATTCAACGATGGTGATGGCATGGATATGTCACAAGATGTTATCCAACACCGTGAAGAGTTATCTGACCAATACCGTGCTTTAATTGAATTAAAAGAACTTGGTAAGACATATGGCTTTGACTTAAGCCGTCCTGCAGAAAATGCTCACGAAGCTATCCAATGGTTATACCTAGCTTACCTAGCTGCCGTTAAGCAACAAAATGGGGCTGCAATGTCATTCGGACGTACATCTACCTTCTTGGATATCTATATCCAACGTGACCTTGAAAACGGAACTTTAACTGAAGTTGAAGCGCAAGAACTCATCGACCACTTAATCATGAAATTGCGTATCGTTAAATTTGCACGTACCCCTGAATATAATGAACTCTTCTCTGGGGACCCAACTTGGGTAACTGAATCGATTGCAGGTATGGGCTTAGATGGACGCTCCTTAGTAACTAAGAACAGCTTCCGTTACCTACAAACCTTGAAGAACATGGGTACAGCTCCAGAACCAAACTTAACTGTTCTTTGGTCTAAAGACTTACCAGAAGGCTTCAAGGAATTCTGTGCGGAAATTTCAATTAAGACCAGCTCTATCCAATACGAAAACGACGAAGTTATGCGCCCACAATACGGTGATGACTATGGTATTGCCTGCTGCGTGTCTGCTATGGAAATCGGTAAACAAATGCAGTTCTTCGGTGCCCGTGCTAACTTAGCTAAGACTTTACTTTATGCTATTAACGGTGGGGTAGACGAAATTTCTAAAGTACAAGTTGGCCCTCGTTATCAACCAATTGATAGTGAATATCTCGATTACGATGAAGTTATTGACAAGTTCGATGATATGATGAACTGGATCTGTAAACTTTATGTGAATACTTTAAATGTTATCCACTACATGCATGACAAGTATTCTTATGAAAGTCTTGAAATGGCTCTCCATGATTCTCATGTTAAACGGACCATGGCAACTGGTATTGCTGGTTTCTCCGTAGCGGTTGACTCACTTTCAGCAATTAAATATGCAAAAGTTAAACCAATCCGTGATGAAAATGGGGTAGCTGTTGACTTCGAAATTGAAGGCGACTATCCAAAATATGGTAACAACGATGACCGTGTTGATGAAATTGCGGTTAAACTCTTGAAGAAATTCATGACTAAGATCCGTAAGACACCTACTTACCGTGGTTCTGTCCATACAACTTCTATCTTAACCATCACTTCTAACGTCGTTTATGGTAAGAATACAGGGTCAACTCCTGATGGTCGTGAAGCCGGTGTGGCCTTTGCACCAGGGGCTAACCCAATGCACGGACGTGACTCACACGGCGCCTTAGCAAGTCTTTCATCAGTAGCTAAATTACCATACACCTACTCAATGGACGGTATCTCTAACACCTTCTCAATCGTACCTAAGGCTTTAGGACGTGATGAAGAAACTAAGATTGATAACTTAGTGTCCATGTTAGACGGTTACTCTAAACAAGGTGGCCACCACTTAAACATTAACGTCTTCGACCGTGATACCTTGCTTGACGCGATGGATCACCCAGAAGAATACCCACAATTAACCATCCGTGTATCTGGTTATGCGGTGAACTTCGTTAAATTGACTCGCGAACAACAATTAGAAGTTATCAACCGGACCATGCACGAAGGGATGTAAGCTCGACGACTTAAGTAATGAAATGAGGAATCATGATGACAGAAACAATTGGCTATGTCCACTCTCTTGAAAGTTTTGGTTCTGTAGATGGTCCTGGGATTCGATTTGTTTCCTTCATGCAGGGCTGTCGCTTAAGATGTCAATTCTGTCATAACCCAGATACTTGGAAGATTAATGCGGGAACGCCTTATACGGCCGAAGAGCTCTTCCGAGAAGCTGTCAAATATCAGCCGTATTGGGGGAAAAAGGGTGGCGTAACCGTTTCTGGGGGAGAACCATTATTACAGATTGATTTCTTAATTGAATACTTCAAATTGTGCAAAAAACATGGTGTTCATACAACTCTGGATTCTTGCGGGGGCCCTTTCACCCGCGAGCCAGAGTGGTTGGCTAAGTTTGAGGAACTTTTGGAATATACAGACCTGATCTTGATGGACGTGAAGCAAATCAATCCTGAACGTCACCTCAAGCTAACGACAGCGCCTAATAAGAATATCTTAGACCTCTTCCGCTTCTTGCAGGAAAAAGGTCAGCCTATCTGGATTCGCCATGTCCTCGTACCAACTCGGACGGACTTTGACGAAGACCTGCAGGGGCTCTCTGATTTTATCCAGAGTCTAGGTGATATCGTTAAAAAGGTTGAAATCCTTCCTTACCACACTATGGGAGTTTATAAGTATCATGAACTCGGTATTCCATATAAACTTGAAGGTGTGGAGCCACCAACAGAAGACCGCGTAGCCAACGCTAAACGTATCCTGAAAGTCGATGACTACCAAGGCTACCGGTCCATGTAATAGCTTTGGCCAGCATCCTGGTCAAAGCATCTCAACACCCCCAAACAAGTCTCTCGAGGCTTGTTTGGGGGTGTTTTTATCTTTTGATATGCTCTTTTTTGCACACTTTTGCTTTAAAATGATAAGAATATTAGTTAAAATCAAAGATTTTCCTGAAAAAATCAAACAAATTGATAAATATCTGCTATAGTTAATAAGTAATGAATTTGAAATGGGAGGAATTTAATGGAAAAAGGTAAATTATTTTATGGTTGGTGGATTGTCCTCGGGGCCATCTTAATCCTAGCTTGTATGGGACCAGCCTCTGTCGCAGTGGCTAATCTTTTCCAACCACATGTGGTTGAGGAGTTTGCTATTGCTAATAGTGCTTTTGCAATTGTGAATTCAATTGTTTTAGGCATGGGGATCTTTGTATCACCCTTTGTCTCTCAAATGTTTGCTAAGCGTGGTAATTTTAAACGTTTTTATTTGATTGGTATTCTAGTTTATGCCATTGCTTATGGTTTGTATGGCTTTGCACCAAATATCTATGTTTTTTATTTCTTATCTATTTTTGTTGGTTTTGGGTACACAGCCACGACTATTATTCCAGTATCAATGCTGGTTAATAATTGGTTCGTCAAATCAAAAGGGACCGCCTTAAGTCTATCCTTCGCTGGCTTAGGTGTTGGTGGTATTATCTTTAGTCAATTACTCACTTTCTTGATCCAAGAAATGGGTTGGCGGATGTCCTACTTGACTTATGCCATTATTATGCTGGTTGTCTGCTTGCCTATTGTTCTCTTCCTCTTTGTTGAGAAACCAGAAGACAAGGGCCTCCATGCTTTAGGAGCTGGGCAAGTTGATCAAAGTTCTGAAGAAACGACCAGCCAAGCTGGGGTTAATTTACCGATGACAGAAGTTGTTAAGAAGCCATTCTTTATCATGCTTCTTATTGGGACAGCCTTCATTGGTATTTCGAATAACGGGGGCCTAGGACAATTCCCACCGGCCGTTCAAAGTTTACACGGTGCTGAAAAGATGGCCCTCATGGTTTCCATCTACTCTGGTGTTGGTATCCTAGGTAAATTGATCCTTGGTATAGTTAACGACAAATTTGGTGTACGGCTAGCGACGATTTATGCTTCTGCTCTTTGCACCTTGGCCTATCTCCTGATGATGTTAGGGGCTAATTACAGCTTTGTTCTCATCATGTCTGTACTATTCGGCTTAGGGAATGCGATCGGTACGGTCTTACCGCCACTGATGGCTTCAGCTATCTTTAGCTCTGAAGACTATCCTAAGGCTTATGGCTACATGCAGAGCGCCTTGATGCTCGGGATGACTTCAGGCTCACTCTTAGCAGCAACAATCGCTGATGTCAGCGGTTCTTACAACTATTCATGGCTTACTTTAGCTATCTTGTCGATCTTGATGGCTGTTCTTTGGGTAGGCGCTTATCAACGGTCACAAAAATTTATGACCAAATAAGTTACATACGAACGAAAAAAGCGTAACAGCTTTGTAGTGACCCTCAAAAGTTAGATTCTTAGTCCAACTTTTTGGGGTTAGCATACTTAGCTAGTTACGCTTTTTTTTGGCATTTTAGGCTGGGGTCAACGTTTAGGCCTTTTCTGCCTTATTGGCTAGGATCGCTTTGACCACTTTCAAGCGGGTAAATTCTTCCCTTTCTTTTTCTTCCAAAGCTGAGGAGATAGCTACTTGGGCATCTTCTAGCTGTGGAATGGTAATATTTTGCAGGGCATTGACCCGCTTTTGCGTTTTTTGAATGTTATTCGCTAAACGATAGGCTGAGTTTTCAATTTCAGCTAGTTTAACTTGGAGCTCTTTGACCTTTTCAAAGGCAATGCGGGCTTGGTCAACAGCAATGCTGGTATCAAAGAGTGAATAATTGGGTTCAAGTTTTTCTTTAGGCAGCCGCGTCTCAGGGATCTCTGTGCCCATAACGCTACGGATCTTGATGTCCAGGGCATCGGAAATAGGAACACCATAAGCGGCTTGTTCGACATTAACCATGCCAATCTCACCGGTAGCAATACTCAATTGTTTGTAGGCTTCGCCATAAGCGGCCTTTAATTTTTCTTGGATTTGACTGGCTTCTTTAGATAAGGTCATGATTTCGTTCATGAGAATCATTCGCTTGCGGTCCATCAGATTATAACCGTTGCGAGAGAGTTTGAGCGATTTTTCAACCTGCATCAAGTTACCCCGAGTAGGGGAAGCATTAATATCCATTAGGCCTCACCATTTTCTTCACTTTCTGGCTCATGATCGCTGGAGTCATAGTAGCGGTCTAGAATCTTGGTATCCATTCGGTTCAATTCTTCACGTGGGAAGGCCCGCAGGAGTTCCCAAGCTAGGTCTAAACTCTCTTGGATCGTCCGGGTCTCATCAGCAGCTTGACCGACAAATTCTTCTTCGAATTTTTCACCAAATTCCAGATATTTCTTGTCAATATCAGATAGTTCTTCTTCCCCAATAACGGAGGCTAGGCTCCTGGCTTCCGCGGCACCTGAATAAGCGGCGAAGAGTTGGTTGGCCACATCTTCATGGTCTTCTCGGGTATAGCCTTCACCAATTCCGTCTTTCATCAAACGCGATAGGGAGGGAAGTACACCGATTGGAGGGAAAATATTCTTACCGTAGAGGTCACGGTCCAAAACGATTTGTCCTTCCGTAATATAGCCGGTTAAGTCAGGGATAGGATGGGTGATATCGTCATTGGGCATAGTTAGAATAGGAATTTGGGTCACTGACCCCTTGCGACCTTGGACGATACCGGCCCGCTCATAAATGGTTGCAAGTTCAGAATAGAGATAGCCAGGATAGCCCTTACGTGATGGGATTTCTTGCTTGGCAGAAGAAACCTCACGTAAAGCCTCACAGAAGGAGGTCATGTCAGTTAGGATGACTAGGACTTGTTTGCCTAAGTCGTAAGCTAAGTATTCCGCTGTGGTTAGGGCAACCCGGGGTGTGATCAGACGTTCCATGGCCGGATCGTCTGCCGTATTGACAAACATGGTCACATGGTCAAGAGCGCCACTTTCTTCGAAGGATCTTTGGAAGAAATCGGCAATATCATGCTTAACGCCCATGGCTGCAAAGACAATAGCAAATTCTTCATCACTGTTATCCCCTAGTTTGGCTTGTTTTACAATTTGGGCAGCTAACTCATTGTGGGGCATCCCGTCGCCTGAAAAGATAGGTAACTTTTGTCCCCGAATGAGTGTCATCAGGGTATCAATTGCGGAAAAGCCCGTCTCAATATAGTTCCGAGGATAGATCCGTGAGACAGGATTTAAGGGCGCTCCATTGACTTCACGAGAGAGATTGGAGTGGATAGCTCCAAGGCCATCGATTGCTTCCCCAACCCCATTGAAGACCCGTCCTAGGATTTCTGGTGCAAGTTCAATCTCCATCCCATGTCCGCTAAAACTAGAGTGCGTATTATCTAAGGACATGGAGGTGGTGGCATCAAAAACTTGAACCATAGCGCGCTCGCCTTCAATAGCGATGACTTGACCTTTTTTTAATTCACTGCGGTTGACGCGAAAGTTCACAATGTCACCATAGGCGGCACCACGTACGCCATCGACGACAACAAGAGGACCGTCAATGGACGCTAAACCGAGATATTCTATTGGCATTTATATTCCCCCTTATCCGTTTTGTTCGATAGCTTGGTCATAGAATTGGTCGATGCTTTGATAGTAATGATCAAAGGCATCCAAGTTATCATTAGCTACATTAAATTTCATATTGATGACTTCATTAAAGATGGGTGACTGTTGGAGATAGGACATCGGCATCCCCCATTGGATCAGTTGTTTGGACCGGTGGTGGAGGTAGAGGATGACGTCCAGCATCTTAGCTTGTTTTTGAATAGGTACATCCCCATCAATCTCATGGAAGGAAGACTGTTGGAGAAAAGCTAAGCGAATAACCTTAGCAGTTTGTAGGACCAATTTTTGGTGGTCCGGTAAGATATCTGACCCAATTAACTTCACGATTTCGTTGAGTTGGTCTTCCTCGTGCAAGAGGGCCATCATTTCAGCCCGGTTTTTGATAAAGTCTTCACTGACATTTTTATTATACCAACCGGACAATTCATCCACATACTGACTGTAGGAATTCATCCAATTAATGGCGGGATAGTGGCGGGAGTGGGCGAGGTTAGAATCTAGCCCCCAGAAACAACGGACAAAGCGCTTGGTGTTCTGGGTCACAGGTTCGGAGAAGTCGCCCCCTTGAGGTGAAACAGCACCGATGATGGAGACGGAACCGTTTTGGTTGTTCAAGGTTTCCATATCGCCAGCTCTTTCATAGAAGGTGGCAATCCGACTGGCTAAATAAGCAGGGAAACCTTCTTCGGCTGGCATTTCTTCCAGACGACCTGAGAGTTCCCGCAAGGCTTCCGCCCAGCGTGAGGTGGAATCGGCCATAATCGCTACATCATAGCCCATATCCCGGTAGTATTCTGCAATGGTTAAGCCCGTGTAGATAGAGGCTTCCCGAGCCGCTACCGGCATGTTCGAGGTATTAGCAATCAGAACGGTTCTTTCCATCAAGGGTGCGTTAGTTCGTGGGTCAATCAACTTGCTGAAGTCTTCAAGTACTTCTGTCATTTCATTACCCCGTTCGCCGCAACCAATGTAGACAATCACATCGGCATCCGCAAATTTAGCGATCTGGTGCTGCATAGTGGTTTTACCTGTTCCGAAACCGCCTGGGATAGCAGCCGTCCCACCTTTAGCAATTGGGAAGACACTATCAATAATCCGCTGTCCAGTGAGGAGAGGTTTAGAACTTTTTAGCCGGTTGGCGACAGGCCGAGCTTGGCGGATGGGCCATTCTTGGAAGGCCTTAATTTCTTGGATAGAGCCATCGAAAGTCTGCAGCTTGACCAAGCTATCGCTAACTCGGTAGCTACCACTTGGGACGACTTCAGTTACTTCACCAATCATACCGGAGGGGACCATGACTTTGTGGACTAGTGACCGGCTTTCTGGAATTTCAGCAATGATATCTCCACCGCTAACTTGGTCACCCACTTTAACGAGGGGGTTGACCTCCCATTCTTTGTCTTGGTCTAAGGCATCGACTTGGACCCCGCGTTTAATGTAGAAACCTGTTTGCTTTTCAATTTCTTTAAGTGGACGTTGGATCCCATCATAAATGTTGCCGAGCATACCTGGGCCGAGGGACACTTTGATTGGCATGCCTGTTCCATGGATGACTTCACCTGGCTTCAATCCCTCGGTTTCTTCATAAACTTGGATAGTGGTGTAGGCTTGGTCGATTCGGATCACTTCACCAATTAAGCCTTGTTCACCGACATAAACCATTTCTTGCATGGAAAAATTGGTTTTTCCTTTGACCCGGACAATTGGACCATTGATTGCATAAATCACGCTAGCCATTAATTAATCACCTCTTTAATTGTAAAGTTCTCATCTTCTAAGTTAAGCAAAGTCGAGAAAGAGTAGTCGAGGAGAATATTCCGTTCCCGCATGACCCCTCGAATGCCCCCGGTGAAGTCCCGGTCTGATAGGGTAATGTCATGTTGGACTGCTTCTTTTAGCTCAGCTTGTAGGTTGGCGTCGGATTGGTCGAGATAGATATCGCATTTCTCGCCTTGGGCAAAGTCCAGGATATTCTTGACGACTTCTTTAAGCTGGTCCAGATAGGCTGGACTTTCCTTATAAGTTTGAATGGCTGCTTCAAATTCTTTAAAGAGGGCTTCTTTTACTTTGTTCTCGCTCAAATAGAGTTCTCTTTGTTGCTTGATTTGTAGTTCGGAAATTTCTTTATTATATTCTTTATGGACAGCTTGCTTATTGGCTTGCAATTGTTCATCAAAGTCTTGGTCAGTCTTTTGGATGAATTCATTGAAATCAGCCTCTAAGGTTTGGCGATATTGGTCGACTTGTTCATCCACATGCTCTTTGACCTGGAGCTTAACTTCTTGGTTGAAATAGTCAATTTTTTCATTTAATTCCAAAGGGGACACTCCTTACTAGATTGATATACCAATTGCTTGACGGATGGTCTTGGCAATTTGATTTTCAGCTGTTTGGAAATCTTTGGGACCTTGTAATTCGACAATCAAAGGCGTGGCTTGGTTAAAGCGAACCTCGTCAATGATTTCTTGATTGGCTTCTATTAAGGCAGGGGAAATCATTACAATGCCGTAGTCTTTATCCTTGATGACTGCGTCAAAGTTGGGACGAAAGTCTTTAGTTTCTTGAACAAGCACCCCATCAATTCCCGCCAAACGCATACCCGTTAAGCTATCGAGGTTATCACTAATGACGTACTGTTTCACAGGGTAGATCTCCCTCCTAGAGTTGACCTAAAATCATAAAGGAAATAATCAAACCGTAAAGAGCCACACCTTCGGCCAAGCCGACAAAGATTAGAGAACGACCAAAAATTGAATCGTCTTCACTAATAGCACCAAGGGCTGCACTGGCTGCACTCGCTACGGCAATACCGCCGCCGACGCATGACAATCCAGTTGATAGGGCAGCTGCTAAGTAGCCGAGGCCGGTTGCTAAACCATCGCTAGCTGCAGCTGTTTCTGCCGCTTGGACACTTTCGGGGTGGTAGGCTAAGATCAAAGCAATAGCAACACCAGAGACAAGGGTTAAAATATTGCCTGCCAGCGTCTTCTTGTAACGATTACGGGAGGCTTTACCAGAGAAATAGTAAGCGAAAGGAAGGACAAAAGCTAGTACAAAAGTAGCAGTGAGGGTTACTTTAATCATCATTTCAATCGTCATTTATAAAACTCCTTTTTTTATTCGATATTGTTCCAAATACTTTTAAATTCAATGCCGTTACCTTCATAGAAATGACTAAAGATTTCATAGAATTCTAGCCGGAGCACTTGGATGAAGACAACGAGCCCTTCAAAACCCACCACAAATAGGTTGCCGAGAATGAAGACGAGCCAGTTGACATGGTCTAAACCTGCTTCTGCATTTGCAAACATGAGGACAACTCCCATCATCGCACCGTGGCTTAGTGCAAAAGCACCGACCCGGACGAAGGAAATGGTATTTGAGAAGTAAGTTAAGAGGGTTTCGAAACTTTCAAAAAAGATTGAAAGTAGGCTAATGACTAGTCCATCTTGGCCTTGGTTTTTTTGCTTCAAGATAAAGTTTTTAATTTGTTCATTGAAGGCAATGGTGATAAAGCTTAGGGCTAAGATAAGTAAGAGCAGGCTTAGGGCTGGGATAGCATGACCGCTCATATACATCACAAGCATGAAAACCAGGATACCGTAGAAGATGAAACCGGCTATCCCATTGCGGTCGAGGATGGCTTCAAGCTTCTCGCCGTTCTTAAGGCGTTTTTGGATGTTTAAGAGCATGGTCATTAAAATCAGGAACATCCCGAAGGCCACTGATACGATGAAGACGGTATTCAATTGCCCAAAGAAAGGAACCTGGGTCATGGCTCCCATGGGACGCAGCCAGATAGCTTCTAAGACATCTTCAAAGCCGAAGATAGTCCCGTAAAGAAAACCGAAGATCATCGATGATAAGCCGATGGGGATAAACATCTTAGCCAAAGCAAGTTTGGGCTGTAAGAAACCGATGAAACCGAGCAACATTAGAAGAATGCCGTGTCCAACATCCCCAAACATTGCCCCAAATAGTAGCGAATAGGTAATTGCGACTAACCCCGTTGGATCCATCTCGTGATAGTTAGGGACACCGTACATGCGCGTGATCAATTCAAAGGGTCTTACGAAAAAATTGTTTTTCATTTTAGTTGGAGGGGTCATGCTGGAAGAGGAGTCTTTCTCGTCTTCAATGTACATGGTGACTTGGTCATCATGCGCTACAGCATCCTCCAAGCTCTTTGTTTGGTCGCTAGGCATCCAACCAATCAACAAGTAGCGGGTTTCTTTTTGGGCAAATTCTTCTCGCGTAATTGCGGCGTATTTTCTGACACCGTAAGCTTGGGAGAAGTCCCGTAACCGGTGTTTGGCTTTGATTAGGCCATTGATATAAGGCTTAGTGAGGTCATGGAGCCGGCGTTTGGATTGGTTAATTTTTTGTTCCAGGATACCGAGCTCTTGGCCAAGGTCATCCACAATCTCTTGGATGGTCCCGCTGCCTTCGGGTAGGCGGATTCGTTCCCAAGCTAGGGAATAGTAGAGGGCATCTACCCGCTGCCGGGCTTCTGTGGTCGTAAAGTATACGCCATAGACATAGTCCGCTAATTCTTTCGATTCAACGAAGATGGAGGGAACCATGGCATCAATATATTTTTTGAATTTGTAGAAATTTTCTTTGGTAAAACGACCAAAGCGGAATTTTAAATGGGTCATAGCCAGGATGTCTTCGAGTGGGTAGTCGATACCGGTAAAGGGTTTAAAGGCATCATAGTGGTCCTTTAATTCTTGGTAGGAAGCCTCATAGCTCGCAAGCTCTTGGCGTTCACCTGATAATTGTTCCTCGGTTTGCTCGATGAGGTCCTTGACGCCTTCGAAGGTCAGTTGGTCGTCGCGCATATCGCGGTAGGTTTCTTCTTTGTAGTTGGCATTGGCTAAAAGTTTATCCACCCGGTCTTCCCAAGGTTGGTAAGGATTAGGGGAAGTATAAGACTTTAGGGTTTTAATTTCGGATAATTCTTTTAAGGCATTCACTAAATGGACATCATAGTGACTGAGATACTGGTCAGCCATGCGGTCAATGTCATCGCGTGGGCCAGTGATGTTCACTAGATTCATCTGTGTGATCATCTATTCAGACTCCTTTCTTATGCAGTTAGATGAGCATAGCTGATTTTTTCAAGCTCTTGAATAAGTAGGCGAGCTTCTGTCTCCTTATCTTCTAAATATTCGAAGATAGTGAGCATGGAGTGGGGCAGGGCCCGGACATAACGCCGAAATAATTGGTCCACAAGTTTATGTTGGGCTAGCAGTGGGAAATATGCTTGCGTAAAGTCTAGAGTTTGACCGTAGCCTAAGTCATCAACGATGGCTTGGAAGCTTGATACATCATTAGTTAGAAGCAATTGGTCGAGAACCGGGTCTGTCAAGCGGTGGTAGGTCTTAAAAAGGGCTGGACGGATTTCTGTTTCATCATAGTGAAAAAGAAATTTTAAGCGGTAAACGATACAAATATTCATCAAATCGTAGCTCGTTCCATTCAGTTTTTTAAAGTAAGTTAATTCCTTTGCTTTTAACACCCGTCGTGCCTTACGGTCGACATATAAGGCGATATATTGGTCGAGGGCCGACTCTAATTCATAATGATTGTAGGAATCCACCTGGTTATTGAGCGCAAAATTTTCAAAAAATGGCGCATAGATAGTATCCCTAAAGCTATGGATGACATCATGGATAGAGTGGGCAACCAGCAATTCCGCCGTATGAAAGTGGCGGTTTTTATCCAGGTAGTCCGTAAAGGGATTAAGACTTAATTTTAGCTGGTGCAGGTTATCCATTTGGTGCATGACTTCTTTAATAAAGGCAACTTCATAGCGTACCCCAAAGAGTTGCAGGGCGTGTCTTTGCTTGATACTTGCGAAACGGTAAAGTTTGATGAAATCAAGCTGGACACCATGCATAATAACGGCTTCGAGCTCATCACGAGGGATTTGTCTTGGCAATTGTTCCGGCATCACTTGCCGGTAATTACTTTGGCTAGAAAGAAAGCGATAAAATTCATCAGTACTATTGGCTGTCAAGTCTTCCCGGATAAAGCCAGGACTCAAGAGTTTGGCACGCATGGCACGAATTTTGCTTTCAATAGCAGTGTAATCATTCATTACGGCTTCACCCCTAATTTTTTCACTTTTTCCATGAAATCATTAACATATGTCGATTGCTTTTGTTCAACCAAGTTCTTTATGGTATCGACTTGCTGATTGAAATGCTGGATCAGGTTGGCCTTTTCCTCATCCCGACGTTTTAAGAATTTTTGCCGGTAATGATCGAGTTCTGCCTGGTAAGCTTGGGCTTTTTCTTCCCGGTACTTGGCTTTGCGTTCATCATAAGATTGACGTAATTGGAATTTTTCTTCCTGTACCTTAGCTTCACTGTTCTCAGCCTTTTTTTCAATCGCGACAAGTCGTTCAATGACCTGATTCACTTGCTTTCGCCTCCCTTTCTATTTGAAATTAATATTCTTTTCAGAACATGAGTATATTATAGGTAATTCAAGATATGATAGCTGTGTAAAAAGGCCACAAAGATGCAAAAGGAATCAATAAATCTCCTAGGGTCTGGATTTTTGCACGAACTGATTGTCGGTATAAAAAAGAGGCCGGAACAAAAAAGCTCCAGCCTTTTCTTAATACCGAACGTTTTCAAGAATCCCTTGCAAAAGTCAGGCCCCATCGACTTTTGTCATATTTTCCATAACTTGGTTCACTAGAATCCTAAGGGCATGTTAGCTGTGATATAAAACGCAGTCAGTAGGTGAATTGATAGCTTTCACCATTGTTATCGAGAATGACTTGGCAATACCAGATGTCTTCCTCTAGCTTGAGTTTTACCTCACCTAAGTTAAACCGATAATATTTAGACGCTTTACTTTGCTCATTTAAGTGATTGAGCTCTTGTCTTTTGTCTGCCTTAGCTGACTGAGTTTCTTTTAGCTCCTTTTTGAGCTGATCAGCTTCTTTATGACCGACCAAGCGTTCCTGGTCCCACTGCTCTTTTAGAGCCTGGACTTCCATTTGCTCATGTTCAATTTGCTGGATTAAGTCTTCATAGTTGGCTAGCCAATCTGATGCTTCTGCATGGGCTAAAGGAGAAGAGCTGTCCTCCTCGTCAACTATGTCTCTATCATAGGCTATCACGTCGAAATTAGCAAATTTCATCTCCAATTCGTGCAATTCTTCGAGCAAGTCGTCGATAGTCGCTTCTTTTTCTCGCTTACTATTCTTAAACTTAGCCTCTTTTTCTTTCTGGTTTTTTTCCAGCTTTTTCAAGTTTTGACTTAATTCTTTTTCTTTGGAAAGCTCTTCTTCTAAACTTTTGCTAGCTGATTGACTTTGCTCACGTTGTTCAGCCTTAGTATCGTTCTCTAAAGCCAGGGCAAGTAGGGCTAGACTTTCAGCCTTTAAAGCTCCCTCCATGGTAATTACATTCTCTACTTGGGCTTGGTAAAGTTGAAGATTTAATTGGTAAAGCAAGAGGATGGTAAAAAAACAAGAGAGACTGGTCAAAAAGATCGAGGCTCGCTTAGGGGAGGTCTGTTTCATCGCGGTCACCTCCCTTAAAGAACAAGCGACTTTGGTAAGTTTTACCATTTTTAAAGCTCAGCTGAATGTGAATACTTTGAGGCCCAATCTGTTGGCAGCTAAAATCTTCGACCTCCATTAGCTGGGGCTGGTGGCCTTGGCGGTCGATCCGCAAGCGAATCATTTGGCTCTCTGCATTTTGGTAATACTCATAGCGGTAATCGCGCCCGTCTGGCAGGCGGAAGATAAAGGCTCGGGGATGACAGGATACGAGCTCTCCTCGATAGCTTTGCCGCTGTAATTTAATGAGGAAGAAAGCCCAGTCGTCTGCATAGCTTGCTTGAAGGGTTTTAAAATAGGTAAATTCATGATTTATAATAGTTGAAAAGCCATGGAGAAGGAGGGAAAAACAAAAGAGACTTAAGCATGCTTCCAAGAGGGTGAAGGCTTGGCGTGACCTAGAAAGTTTCTTCGGCCAATAGTTGGATATAGATGGTTTCTTCATCCCCAAACTCCTCTCCTAACTTGTAGCCCTCTGTTTTTAATTGCTTGAGCCAGTTTGGGTCTTGGCTCAAGCTTTGGAGGGACTGGAAATGCAGCTCTGCCCGGTCTAGCCTGGCTTGGGCATCGTTAAGCTGGTCGATTTGAAGCTGCGTAGCGGTGACTAAGTAATGGATCAAAAGACTGAGTAGGAAGAGAGAGGCCGCTGCTTCTACCAGCAAATAGCCGCGCTTCCTAGTCATATTCTCGAATAACATACTGACTACCTCCCATCTGAATTGTGACGCGGATATGTCCTTCAGGATGTTTGAAGTAGAGACTGCTTGGAGCAAGTTGTGTCTGGTAACCATCTAGGATGAGGTAGGCTGGCCGGTTTAACTTAAGTCCATTGTCCAGTTGAAAACTTTTAATCGGCTGACTTTGGGTCGAATCCTGATAGAAGTTAACCTGCTGGCTTATAGCAACCATAAAAAAGCGTTCGCCATTTAGATAGGCCCGCTTATAGCAGCGGTCGTAGTAAGCCATCACGCTTTGGATTTGATTTCTGGCATGGAATTCTAAACTAATCAACCTAAAGCCCTTCCAAGCAGCCAGGCTAATGGCGGCGACCACTAGCAGGGTCAGGGCCATTTCTAGTAGGGTAAAGCCTGGCCTAGCGCTGGATTTCATTGAGACGGTCAGCCTGGTCTTGGCTGAGGTAGCCAGTTTCTACTAGTTCTTGGATGCTATTAGCTTCTCGCCCTTCATTGGTAAGGAAGAGGGAGGCTTGGGTTTCATAGGTGGTCAGTAAGGCTTCATCTCCTTGCGATCGGATATTATCTCTTTGTTGGGCGATATTTGGGATAACCAGTAGTAAAAGAACAGCGATAACGAATAAAACAATGATCATTTCTAGAAGCGTAAAACCACGGCGATCACTACTTTTAAGTCGTTTTAGATACTTTTTAATGGTGTGTCTCATGCATTTAAACCTCCTAGTAAATTGAGCATGGGTAACATTAGACTGAGATAAACGAGCAGGATTAGGAGGGCGACGAAGATAAAGAGGACATTTTTAGCGACTTGGATGGCCTGCTGGCTTTTTGTAAAAAAATCTTTAAGGCAGCGCTGGCTATAGAGGCGCATTTTGACTGCTAATTGATTCAGGTACTCGCCTTGAAGGACGATGGCAGGGAATTCTTGGGTGAAGATGCCTGCTTGACTTAAAATATCATCGGTCGCCCGGCCTTGTTCTAAGCGCTTGGCCATAAAATAACCAAAACTTTTTAAGAAATTCGATTCATTCTGCTCTTGAAAACTCTGGATAATCTCCTGGATGGGAAAGCCCAGAGCAAATAGCTGGCTAAATTCATAAGCAAAGAAATAGGTGTAGTAGAGACGGAAGTAATGACCGATAAAGGGCAGAGCAACATAAATTTGGGCGCGTTTGAGCGCTGTTAATTTTTTTAAAAAATAATAAGTAACTAAGCCGACGAGGCCGGCGACAAGGCTGCTGTAGACCAGGATGAGAGGTAGGTTCTCTAGGAAATAGCGGAGAAAAATGACTAAGGAAGACTCTTCGCCTGAACCCATCTCCTGGATCTGGGGGAGGAGAAAGGACCGCATGACAAAAAGCATACCCATGATGAGGAATACTAAGAAAAAAGGGTAGGTTAAGGTTTGACGGATTTGCTTGGTATTGGCTTCTCGTAATTTCAGATAGTTTGCGACTTCCATCAACTTATCAGCAAAGGCACCGTGGGCTTCTGCGATCTTAATTTGAAAGCGTTGGTTGCCTTGGAGCTTAAGGTGCTGGCAAGCTTCTGAGAAGCCCTTGCCCAAGAGAATATCATTTTCCATGGCTTGGAAAGTTGAGGCCTGCTTGGGGTAGACAATGCTCAGGAAGGGGAGGGTATCCTGTAAGGAGAAACCTTCCTTTAGCATCTCTGAAATGTAGCTGAGCACACTAGCTTGGAGCTGACTGGTCCAGTTGCTGGTAATTTCGTAATGGATAATTTTCTTCCAGGTAATATTCTTGGAAGGTTCTTTGACTGATGACATCTTGTTCACGGGCCTCCTTTAATTTTTGGTTCAGAGTGGTCATGCTTGGAGGGACTTGTCCGTGAACAACGACCGAAGCAATCGTTTGTCCAGCCATCCATTCGATTAAACAGATGCGGTCATGCTGACTAGGATGGGGATTCTGACAGGGCACCAAGCGCTGGGAAGAGATAATGAGCAGGGTTTGGATGAGTTGCTCATTCGTGATGCCGAGCTCCTTTAGCCGGCCAATAACGCCCACACAGTCCTTAGCATGGATCGTCGCCAGGACCAGGTGGCCAGTCAGAGCTGCGCGGATGGTCATGCGAGCCGTCTGGGCGTCACGAATCTCGCCAATGAGTAAGATATCGGGGTGGTGGCGTAGACTCGCTTTGATGAGCTGGTCATAGTCCACCCCAGCTGCTCGATTGATCTGTGTCTGGAGGAAACGGTCGTCCTTAATCTCAACAGGATCTTCCATAGTGATGACCGACCGCCGTTTCTTTTCATAGTTTTCCCTCAGTAATTCATACATGGTCGTCGTTTTTCCTGAACTGACTGGACCAGAGAAGATGATTAGGCCGCTTTGTTTTTGCATAGCCCTCGAGAGGGCGCGGTAGCTGGAGGGATCCAAGTCTTCGAGGAAGGGCTTGTGGTCTTTTTGGGAGTAGAGCAAGCGGATAACCAAGGACTCTTCCAGGCGGTAATTGGCAATACTAGAGAGCCTTAATTCGATCGGGACTTCACCCTCCTGGTAAACGAAGCTGCCGTCTTGGGGTATGCGACGCTCGCCGGTATCCATATTGCTGCGGTACTTTAAGAAACGGATGAGTCGGAGCCCTATTTCATCCGTTAAAGTCATAATTTCTTCAATGCCCGTAGCGGTTCGCAAGAGCACTTGATAGTGATCGCTCTGAGGGAAGATTTGAATATCTTCTGACTGAAGCTCTCGGGCGCGTGCAATCACCTCTCCAAATAAATTTTCCATAAGAAACTCCTTTCATTTTTATCGGTCATAGATATATAAACGTCTTAGGTCAAAAATTCACTAAGTCATATTAAAAAAGTAAAAGAACGATTCATTTTTTGAAGTGGATTTATCTATGTTATAATAAATTTATAGATGTTTTAGAAGAAGGTGTCTTAATGGAGAGACGGATAAAAAAATTACAGGACTTACTTAAAGAAGAAGGTATCAAGGCCTTCTATGTCAGCAATCCTTATAATATTCGCTATCTCAGTGGTTTCACGGGGACCTCAGCTAAAGTCCTTGTGACCCAGGAGAAAGCTTATCTTATTACTGATTTTCGCTACCGTGAGCAAGCGGAAAGCCAGTGCCCTGATCTTGAAGTCGTGATTGCTGGTGGTTCAGCGAGTCAGGATTCGCCCCTGGCCTTTATCAAACGCACGCTCAATGCTATTTCTTGTGACCACTTGGCCTTTGAAGATGAGGACGTTTCAGTTGCTAGCTATATGGCCCTCGATGAAGCTTTAGAAATTGACCTAGTGCCATTTTCAGGTGCGATTGAAGTGCTCAGACAATTCAAGGACGAAGAAGAAATCGCACTAACTGAAAAAGCTTGTGAGATTGCCGTTCAGACTTACGACTTTATGCTCAATGAAGTGAAGGTCGGGATGACAGAAATTGAACTTGCTAATGCCATCGACTTCCACATGCGAAGTTTAGGTGCTTCTGGCGTTTCCTTCGATACCATTGTGGCGTCAGGTTTACGGTCAGCTATGCCGCACGGTGTAGCGAGTCAGAAAAAAATCGAGCAAGGTGACCTGATTACAGTAGACTATGGCTGTTACTATCAAGGTTACTGTTCCGATATGACGCGGACCTTTGCTTTAGGGGATCCAGGCGCCAAATTAAAGGAAATCTATGCTATCGTCCAAGAAGCCAATCGTCGGGTCAGCCAAGCTGCCCGTCCAGGAATCAGCGGTCAAGCTTTGGATGCTGTCGCAAGGGACTATATCAGTCAAGCTGGCTACGGTGACGCTTTTGGCCATTCGCTAGGCCACAGCATCGGCTTAGAGATCCATGAAGCCCCCAATGCCAGCCCATCTTATGATGAGGCCTTTCAAGTCGGCCAATTGATTACCAATGAACCGGGGATTTACCTAGAGGGTATTGGTGGAGTCCGCATTGAAGATGACCTAGTCATTACAGAAGAAGGCAACCGCATCTTAACCCCAGCTAGCCGCGAATTAATTATTCTCTAATTAAAATAAAATAAGGATAATTGTTCGCTAGTTGGCTTTTATATGATAAGATTAATAATAAAGTATTTGAATTGGAGGACGAGTAATGATTACAACAAATGATTTCAAGAATGGCTTAACCATTAAAGATGGCGATACACTTTATCGTATCGTGGATTTCCAACACGTTAAACCGGGTAAGGGGAGCGCTTTCGTTCGCTCAAAATTAAAAAACCTTCGGACTGGAGCTCTTTTAGATAAGACCTGGCGTGCTGGAGAAAAAGTAGAGACCGCTCATATTGATAATGATGCCATGCAGTATCTTTATGCTTCTGGGGATATGCATGTTTTCATGGATAACCAAACATTTGAGCAAATTGAAATTCCAAGCGAACAGATTGAAGAAGAACTGAAGTACTTATTAGAAAATATGGAAGTTCAAGTGACCTCTTATGAAGGTGAAATCTTAGGGGTTAGCCTGCCAACAACTGTAGAATTAGAAGTTAAACAAACAGAACCCGGTATCAAGGGTGATACAGCCTCAGGTGGTAGCAAGCCAGCTACTATGGAAACAGGTTTGGTGGTTAATGTCCCATTCTTCGTTAACGAGGGAGACCATCTGATTATCAACACCAATGACGGAGAATATGTATCACGCGCTTAAGCTTGTAAAATAGAGAGTGGGGGAATGTGAACATGGCAGAACGAACGGGAATGCTAACTGCTGAAGACCAGGCTTGTCTCGGTTCTTTCAACATTGCACCAAAAGTTATCGAAGATATCGCAAGCCAGGCTTGTAGAGATTTTGAAGAAGTAAACTTGCTTTCTTCTTGGCGTGCCAATTTTAATGACTGGATGAACCGTGACCAAGCGGTAATCCTCTATCAGAATGAGGACCATGAGATCTTTTTGGAAATTGCACTTTCCTTAAAGTATGGTGTCAATGTGCCAGAAACCATGACCCGCTTGCAACAACACGTGTTCGAAGAAGTTTATTTTATGACAGATGTACAACTTGACGCTATCAATATTAAAGTGACTGAGCTTAATATTTAGGATAGGGTCGGAAGCTTAAAGGATGAATAAAGGAATGAAATTAGGCACTTCACAAATTAGAGAAATTGCTCTCCTAGTTCTCTACCAGCAAGCATTAAATCCGGATCTGGATCCAGAAGCATGTATGACTTATGTTCTAGAAAACTTAGACCAGTTGAAGCAGGTCGTTAACTATGAGGAAGTCGATGAAGAAGGATTAGAAGCGCTCAAAGATAAAGAACAATTTTTCGAAAAACAGCAACAAAGCCCTAGCAAAGGCAAAGATTTTACGTCAATTGATTTTGAAGAGGGGGATGAACTCCCTCCTTATCTCTTACAATTAGTTTCTGGTGTTTTGGCCAACCAAGAAGCCATTGATGCGAAGTTGGACCAGTCTATCTCAGGTAAATGGTCAGTTAAACGTCTGGAAAAGATTAATTTAGCTATTTTACGCCTAGCGCTCTATGAAATGTTCTATGTCGCAGAAGATCGAGTGCCTAAAGTGGTCGCGGTTAATGAAGCAATTGAACTCGCTAAACGCTATTCAGATGACCGGTCCCGGCGCTTTATTAATGGGGTTTTATCTAATACTATGGAAAAATAAAAATGACCTTGAGGATTAATTCAATCACTGGGAAGTCCCCCAGACTGCTTAAAATAAAAGAAATGAGGAACGGAAAATGATTGAAATTTATTCTAAAGATTATGTAAAAGAGCAAAAGGAAAAAATGGCTGAACGCGTTGAGGCTTTAAAAGCAAAAGGCATTCATCCGTCGATGACTACTTTCTTAGTTAAAGGGCGCAGCGCTAATGCCCAATACGCAAAGGTAAAAGGGCGTTTTGCTGAAACAATTGGTGTTGACTATCACTTAGTGGAATTGGATGCTGAAACGACAACTGATGATCTAGTCCAGGCTATTGAAGAGAAAAACCAGGATCCTAACACCCATGGCATCATGGTTGAGATGCCTCTACCTGAACATATCGATGAACGCCAAATCCGTATTGCTCTAGATCCTGATAAGGATGTGGATGCCCTCCATCCTATTCATTTAGGTAACTTACTCCACCAACGTCCTTCAACCATCCCGAATACGCCCTTGGCTGCGATGAAAATGCTAGAATTAGCAGATACCGAATTCAAGGGGAAAGATTGTGTTGTCATCGGGAATAGTACGGTTGTTGGTCGGCCATTAGCTGAGCTTTTAGAACAAAAAGAAGCTACAGTGACCCTCTGCCATATCTACACAAATGATACAGCCAAATTTACCCGTGAAGCAGATATTGTTTGCTCTGCAACTGGTGTTCCTCACCTGGTAACTGAAGATATGATCAAAGAGGGAGCTACTGTCGTTGACATTGGGACGACCTATACAGAAGAGGGCAAACTCTTAGGGGATGTGGATTATGAAAATGTTGCCCCTAAGACACGGGCGATAACTCCTGTTCCAGGTGGTGTAGGCCCTGTTACCCAAGTGATGCTTTTTGATCAAATGATCACGCGATTAGAAAAAGAGGCAAATTAATGACGCAAAGTAAATACTTGACAGTGAGCCAGCTCACCCAGTATATCAAAGCTAAATTTACCCGTGATCCTTATTTAGAAACTGTCTATCTCACGGGTGAAATTTCTGGTTACCGGTCGCGGGGCAAGGCAAACAATCAGTATTTCAGCATAAAAGATGATAATGCGCTGATCTCGGCTGTGATTTTTCGCGGCCGATTTCAGCGTATTCCTTTTGACCTTGAAGAAGGAATGAAGGTCTTAGTTAAAGGGCGGGTAGGGCTCTATGAGAAGCAGGGCTCCTACCAACTTTATGTTGAAGACATCCAGCCTGATGGGATTGGGTCTTTTTATATTGCCTACCAACAGCTGAAGGAAAAATTAAGTAAGGAAGGCCTTTTTAATTTTGAACGCAAGGCGCTTCCTCCTTATCCTAAAAAAATTGCTGTCGTAACTTCACCAACGGGATCTGTGGTTCGCGATATTATAACGACTGTCCGTCGACGCTATCCCATTGTTGAAATTGTGATCTATCCTACAGTGGTTCAAGGCGACCGAGCTAAGGACAGTATCGTTAGCAATCTCAAACGTGCGGACCAAACTGGTAGCTATGACGTGATTATTGTCGGACGGGGCGGCGGCTCGATTGAAGACTTGTGGTGTTTCAATGAAGAAGAAGTTGCACGGACGATTGCTGCCTGTCAGACCCCCGTTATCTCTTCGGTCGGCCACGAAACGGACTACAGTTTAGCTGATGAAGTGGCCGACCGAAGAGCACCGACACCGACGGCTGCTGCCGAACTAGCAACGCCGGTTCTCTTAGCAGATTTGGTCTTTCGGATTCAAGAACTTAGAAAACGTCTCTATACTGTCCAGGGCCAGCGTTTGAAGTATTACAGGCAGCGGCTAGCTAGTAGCCAGCAGTCCTATATTTTTACTCAGCCACAGAAACTTTACGATGGCTATCGGATGAAACTGATCGGCTTGGAAGGCGACTTGCAAGCTAACTTGCAGAAAAAATTAAAGAGCCAGCAGGACCAGGTGAGCCGGTTAAAAGACCTGTTAGCTAAGTATAACCCCCGCTATCAGCTCTTACAGTCCAAGCACCTCTATCAACAGATGAGCCAGAAGCTGGCCCAGTCCTTTGCTGACCAAGTGAAAAAAAAGGACCAAGATTTGCACCGACTTGTTACCCAATTGGACTTGTTGTCCCCTCTCAAACGTCTGTCAGGAGGCTATGCCTACCTGAGTAAGGATGGCCAGCATGTTAACAGCGTGCAGGACCTCCAAGCTGGCGATCATTTAGAAGTTCAACTACTCGATGGTCAGGTTTTCGCTCAGGTTGAGCGGATCGAAGAGGCGTCTTTATGGGATAAAGAAGATAAAAAGGAGAATTAGAATGGCAATTGACTTAGAGAATTTGACATTTGAACAAGCCATGGCAAAATTAGAAGAAATTGTTGCTAAATTACAGAACGGGGATATTCCCCTAGCTGACTCCATGACTTATTTCCAGGACGGAATGGCCCTAAGTAAGTACTGCAATGACAGCTTGCAAGAGGCTGAAGAGACCATGGTTAAATTGATGAACGAGAATGATGAACTCGAAGACTTTGATAAGCAAGGGTAGGGATAAGATGAATTTACAAGACTTTAGGCGGTCTTATGCAGCTGCCTTTGAAGAGGCCCTGCTGGAAGAATTTCCTGAACAAGACGCCACTAGCATCCACCCCAGTATCCGTTATAGTTTGACAAATGGCGGTAAGAGACTTCGCCCCTTCTTTATTTTAGCAATTGTCCAGGCTTTCGGTGGAGACCCTAAGTCAGCCTTTAGCCTGGCCAAGGCTATCGAATATATCCATTGCTATTCACTGATCCACGATGATTTACCCGCTATGGATGATGATGATTATCGCCGGGGAAAACCCAGTAACCACAAAGCTTTCGATGAAGCGACGGCTATTCTAGCTGGCGATGCCTTGCAGGCTAAGGCATTTGAAGTGATCAGTCAGGATAATAATCTAGCAGCTGAAGGTCGGGTCAGCTTACTCGCCCAATTAGCCCAAGCCGCTGGGGACCAGGGAATGGTGGCTGGCCAGATGAAGGATATCATTTATGAAGGACAAAAAGTTAGCTTGTCCCAATTGAAAGCCTTATACGACCAAAAAACCGGGGCCTTGATTCGTTTTAGTCTCCAAGCCCCCCTTGAACTGGTTCAAGTCAGCGACCAAACTAAATTTGAAATGGCGAGTTTTGCTCAAGCCTATGCCCTTGCCTTCCAGATCCAAAATGACCTCCAAGAAGTCTTGTGGACAGATGAAGAACGAGGAAAGCACGCCCATTCTGACCAGGAGCTGGCAAAGAACACCTATCCAGCACTCTTGGGTTTAGAAGCTGCCCAAGAGGCCTTGGCGGGTGAAATCAAAGGGTGTGAAGAAATACTAAGTCGCTTAGAAGAAGTCATGGATACTACTTTGATCCGCGATTTTCTAGATTATTTGAAAGTTTAAGCATGAGGAGATAGGAAAAAGATGGGCAAAGAACGCGTAGATGTCCTTGTCGTCCGCCAAGGCCTCGCCAATTCTAGAGAGAAGGCCAAGCGCTACATCATGGCAGGACAAATCTATAATGAAAAGCATGAGCGCCTGGATAAAGCCGGGGAGAAGATTCCAGATACTTCTATATTGGAATTAAAGGGGGAGGATATGCCCTATGTTTCCCGGGGCGGCTTGAAATTAGTCAAGGCTCGGGATAGTTTTGATATCGACTTTAAGGATTTGATCCTTTTAGATATTGGGTCATCGACGGGTGGTTTTACTGATGTTGCCTTGCAATCGGGAGCTAAGCAGTCTTATGCTCTAGATGTAGGCACTAATCAGTTAGATTGGAAGCTACGCTCGGACGACCGGGTAATTGTGATGGAGCAGACGAATTTTAGACATGCCAAAGTGGAGGATTTCAAAGCTGGCCAGCCAGATATAGCTAGCATTGATGTCTCCTTTATTTCCCTAAGCTTGATTTTACCTCCCCTTGTTTCGATTCTCAAAGCAGGAGGACAAGTTGTTGCCTTAATTAAGCCACAATTTGAAGCAGGACGTGACCAGGTGGGGAAGAAGGGGATTGTCAGAGATCCTAAAGTTCACTTGGAAGTTTTGAACCGGACCTTTGAGATGGCCCAGGTCCTGGGTTACGATATCCTCAACTTAACCTATTCCCCAATCACGGGCGGATCAGGTAATATTGAATTTTTGGCCTTATTGAAGAATCAGCGGCGTGACCAGGGGCAGAATTTACTGACTATTTCTCCAGAAGAAGTGGTTAAAGCCGCCCATGACCAATTTCATGCTTAGTGATGACTTGAAGAGAAGAAGGGATTGACACCATGTTACAGCATCTCACCATTCGTAACTTCGCTATTATTGAAGAACTAGAAATCGATTTTGAAGATGGGATGACCGTCCTAACGGGAGAGACCGGGGCCGGTAAGTCAATTATCATTGATGCGGTTGGGCTTTTGATTGGAGGTCGGGGGGCTTCTGATTTTATCCGTTACCATTGTGACTCTTTCTTCTTGTCGGGGATTTTCTTTATGCCAGAGCTCGCAGAGGATGGACATCGCTTGCTTGAAGACTTGAAGATTCCCTTTGAGGATTCTCAACTGTTGATCAGCCGAGAGATGCACCGGTCAGGGAAGAATGTGATTCGCGTCAATGGGGTGACCTTAACCGTAGCCTTGTTGAAGAAAATTGGCAGCTACTTGGTAGATATCCACGGCCAAAATGAACACCAAAGTTTAATGGATGCCAGTCGCCATATTGAATTTTTGGATCATTTTGCTGGTAAAAAAATCCAAGGTAATCTAGAAGACTTCCAGAAAGAATACGACCACTATCAAAGTTTAAAAGATGAACTGGATCAACTTTCCTTAAATGAACAGGAACTGGCCCAACGCCTGGATTTGCTCCGCTTTCAAATTTCGGAAATCGATGCCAGTCAATTGGAAGTTGATGAAGACCAAGTCCTTGAAGAAGAACGCGAAGAACTACAGAACTACCAAAAGATTGCGGAAGTCCTACAATTCGTTACAGCTGGTCTCTCCTATGAAGAAGTGAATGTCATCGACCGGTTGGGGCAAATGTCTGGTGAATTAGCCCGTTTGGCGGGAATGAACCAGCAATTTGACCAGTTTATTGAACAAATGGATGCAGCCTATTATGGCCTCCAAGACCTATCTTCGGATATCCACCATTACATGGAGGACATGGTCTATGACCAGGATCGACTCAACCAGATTGAAGAGCGCCTTAATGCCATTCAAAAGTTAAAACGAAAGTACGGACAGACTATTGAAGAGATCTTAGCCTATGCTGACCAAGCACGGGAAGAATTGGAGCGGCTCGACCACCAAGAGAGCCACCAGGAAGATCTTGAAAGCAAGCTCCAAACGTCCAAAGATCGCCTGCTTGACTTGGGCCACCAGCTGCATGAAGATAGGAGCCAAGCGGCCAAAGATTTGGAACAAGTCATCATGGACCAGATGAAGGAGCTCTATATGGCCAAGGCTAAGTTCAAAGTGCAAATTGACCTATCTAACCGTTTCTACAAAAATGGGATGGACCGGGTGGAATTCTATATTGCCACTAACCCAGGTGAACCTTTTAAAGCTTTAACTAAGGTGGCTTCTGGTGGGGAACTTTCACGCTTGATGCTGGCGATGAAAGCTGTTTTCCAAGAGGCTAAAGGGGTGACTTCCATCGTCTTTGATGAGGTCGATACAGGTGTTAGCGGCCGTGTTGCCCAAGCTATAGCAGAGAAAATGTATCAAATTTCATTAGGTGCTCAAGTGCTTTGCATCAGTCATTTAGCCCAGGTTGCTGCTATGGCAGACCAACAGCTCTACATTCACAAGTCGGAAAAGGATGGGCGGACTATGACCCAAGTTAAAGACCTGAATCGAGAAGAGCGAGTCGAAGAATTAGCCCGTATTTTAGCCGGCGAACAGATTACAGAAAGTTCACGTCTAGCCGCAGAAGACCAGTTGGACCAAGCAGCTCAGGATCGCCAAGCCATGCACCAAGCCTATGAGGAGGTTCTATGACTAAAGAGAAACTTATTGTCATCTGTGGCCCCACTGGTGTCGGAAAAACCGCATTAAGTCTAGATCTTGCGCAAAAATTTTCCGGCGAGGTGGTTAACGGCGATTCCATGCAGGTTTATCGCCACCTAGATATCGGTACCGCTAAAATCAGTCCAGAAGAATGTGGGACTATTCCCCACCATCTCTTTGATTTACGGGAAGTTCACGAAAGCTATAGTGTGGCCGACTTTAAGCGGGATGCCACAGAAATCATCACGAATATCCATGAAAGGGGGCACTTGCCTCTCTTAGTGGGAGGAACGGGTCTCTACCTTGAGGCCTTGCTCTATGATTTTGACTTAGGGGCGGAAGTTGCTGAGCACCCGGCCTTTCGTGAGGCTATGGCGGACTATGCCGACCAGTATGGACCCTTAGCCCTCCACCAAAAATTGCAAGCCGTTGACCCCGAAGCAGCGGAAGCCATCCATCCCAATAACCAACGCCGGGTGATTCGAGCGCTTGAAGTGTGCCAGTTTTCGTCAGGTAAATTTTCTGACCAGAAGCAGTCCCGACACCAGGACAGTCCTTATGACTTATTAATTATTGCCTTGGTTCGGGACCGGCAGAAGCTCTACGCTCAGATCAACCAGCGAGTGCTTGAAATGGTGGACCAAGGTCTCCTTGAAGAGGCTAGGTGGCTTTACCAGCAAGACTTACCGTCTGATGCCCAGTCGATGAAGGCCATTGCCTACAAGGAACTCTTTCCCTACCTGAGCGGTCAAGAGAGACTCGAGGCAGGCATCCAGCGCCTGCAAAAAAATACCCGCCACTATGCCAAAAGACAATTAACTTGGATCCGCCACCGCTTGCCTGCTGCTCAGACCTATGACCTGGTGGATGATCCCCAAGCAACCGACTACCGGCGCCTAGTCGAAGAAGTTAAGCGCTTCCTTAAAACTTAGTCACTAGTTAAGAAAGGAGTCTCTATGCAAGAAGTTATTGCTGTATTATTAGAAGATAAGTCAGAAACTGACCAGGATTTCCAGATGCGTCTAGAAGAGTGCCAAGAATTAATTAAGACGGCTGGAGGTAAGCTCGTTTGGACTCTAACCCAGAGCCGGGAACATCCTGATCCCAGAACGTATATTGGCCAAGGAAAGTTAGCTGAATTATAAACCTTAGCAGAAACCCTGTCTGCTGACCTGATTATTTTTTATGATGCATTGAGCCCTTCACAAGTTCGTAATATTGAGGCAGCCCTGGATTGGCCAGTGATTGACCGCGTCCAACTCATTTTAGATATCTTTACCTTGCGCGCCCATTCCAAGGAGGCTAAGCTCCAAGTCGCTCTTGTTCAGAATGAATACCTCCTTCCCCGACTAGCCGGACAGGGTCTGGCCCTTTCGCGTTTGGCCGGGGGTATCGGAACTAGGGGACCGGGGGAGAGCCAGTTAGAGCGTGATCGCCGAACCCTCCGCGATGCAATTAGTCGAATTAAGAAGCAGTTGAAGGAAGCGGAGAAGCACCGGGAAGTTAGCCGGGAGAGGCGAACGCGTAGCAGCCAATTTAAGATTGGTCTTGTTGGCTATACCAATGCTGGCAAGTCCACCATCTTGAATGGCTTGACTGAAGCTGAAACTTACGAAGAAGACCAACTTTTCGCTACCTTGAGTCCTCTGACTCGGAACTTTACTTTAGAAAATGGCTTTCAGATGACCATAACAGATACGGTGGGCTTTATTCAAGACTTGCCCCCTATGGTGATTGATGCCTTTCATTCGACTTTGGAAGAGAGTCGAGATGTTGACCTTCTATTGATTGTAATTGACGCGTCTTCACCTCATGCTCAAGCACAAGAGAAGACTGTTTACCAGCTTTTGGAGGACTTAGATATGCTCCAAATTCCGCATCTATTCGTTTATAATAAGATGGATCGGCTCGAAAGACCAGAGCTGCTTAATCCTTCTTCGCCTTATGTGGCGATATCTGCTCGGTCTTCCCAGGGCATGGTTAAGTTAGAAGAAGGCATAATCGACCGTCTGCACTCAATGTATGATTATTTTGAACTTAAGGTTTCTAGCCAGAATGCCTCTTACTATCTTGGACATGCCGATCGAATATATATTGAATCTTTTGAATTTGACGAACTGTCTAATGACTATATGATCAAGGGCTATAAGCGACCAGATACGCCTTTGAACGGCTAAGGATGAACTGGGCAAATATTTGTCTAGCTATGATAAACAACCAAGAAATGAGATTCAGGCCTATCATATTTGCGCTTTTTACTAGCTAATGCTATCCTGACTATAGTATAACGAATACTTTGAAAAGAGGAGTTATTAAGCATGAAAGGAAAATTTAAGCCTTTTTCCACTTCACTGATGGGCTCCTGGCCGCGTAGTGAAGAGTTGTTGGAGGCAAGCCAAACTTATCGTCAGAAAAATTTATCTGATGAAGATTATTCTGCTTTAGTCAACCAAGAAACAGAAAAGTTAGTTAGAGCCCAAGAGGCTGCTGGGATTGATGTGATTACTAATGGGGAATTAGCACGGGATAATTATATCTCTTTTGTCGCAGATAAGGTCCCTGGCATTGAGTTGATGTCTGTTGAGGAAGTTATGGCCTTAACGAATGAAGATGATAAGGACCAATTACAAAGCAGCTTAGAAGAAAGAGATGTTCATAATACAGGAATGAACAACCCAATCTGTACAGGCAAAATAGACACAGATGTTAAGTTAGATACGGATGAAATGCTAGCCTTAAGACAAATGACTAATCATCCCTTGAAAGCCACCCTACCTAGTCCCTATTTGTTAACTCGGTCATTGTGGTTAGAAGGGGTTTCAGACAAGGCTTATGCCAGTCGTGAAGACTTAGGTCAGGATGTTTTAACCCTTATTCTTAATGAGACCAAGCGTTTGCTTGCTATGGGTATTGAAGTTATTCAAATAGATGACCCGATTCTTGCAGAAGTTGTTTTGTCTGAGGACATGAAGCGGGGCTTTTACTGAGGGGTCTTGTCAGAGAAAGTCAAGTTTGACGAAGAATTAAAATTTGCCCAGTCCTTAATCAAACCTGTTTTAGACCTTATTCGACCTAGCCAAAGCTTAAGCATGTTGCATGTCTGCCGGGGGAATTATACACGCGATGAAGCGGGTTTATTAGAAGGCTCTTATGCTCCCTTATCTGACTTTTTTGAAGCAGTGGCTCCTGACATGTTGACTTTAGAATTTTCAACGCCAAGAGCTGGGGAATTAAAAGACCTTTTCCGGAACGAACACTTAGCTGACCATGTCATGCTAGGGCTTGGTGTGGTCAATCCAAGAACGGATGAGATTGAAAGTATCGATAGTATTGTGGCACGTGTTGAAGAAGCCTTAGCTTATTTACCTGTTGATCGTATTTGGCTAAACCCTGATTGTGGTTTTGCTACCTTCTCCAATCGCCCAATGAATCAGGACCGGGTGATCGCCAAGAAGATGCGAGCTCTTTCTCAAGCAAGTCAGCTATTAAGGGACAAATACGCTTAGTTAGAAGAAGTAAAGATAAAATTGAATCCAATGGCTAAAGGCTTTCTAATAGGAATTAGGGAAGGACTTTAGCCATTTTTTAGAAATGAGGGAAAGCTATGATTTATTTAGATAATGCGGCTACCAGTATCCAAAAACCTGTTTGTGTCATTGAAGCGGTAGTGGATGCCATGCATCACTTAGGAAATGCTGGTCGTGGAGCGAACGAAGAGTCGCTTCAAGGTTCACGTACTTTATTTAATTGTCGGAGTCAGTTAAACCAATTGATGCATGGGGAGTCGCCTCAGCAGATTGCTTTTGCTTTAAATTCAACTGAAGCATTGAATACGGCCATTCGCGGGCTTTTTCGGCCGGGTGACCATGTGATTAGTTCAGTGATGGAACACAATTCGGTGCTTCGTCCTCTCTATTCTTTAAAAGACCAGGGCTTGGAACTGAGCTTGCTACCGTGTGATGACAAAGGACGCCTGGTTATCGAGGACTTGCCCTCTTACATACGTTCGAATACCAAAGGCCTTGTTCTTACCCATGCCTCTAATCTCACTGGAAACTTGAATCCTATTGAGGATTTAGGGCAGATTGCTCATGAACATGGCTTGTATTTTGTCGTAGATGCTTCCCAAAGCCTGGGGGCCATCCCTATAGATGTCCAGGCAGCCCAAGTGGATGTGCTTTGTTTTACTGGGCACAAGAGTTTGCTTGGGCCCCAGGGAACAGGAGGTCTCTATGTGCGTCCAGGTCTCAATATTCGTCCACTCAAGGCAGGGGGAACAGGGATCGATACCTACAACCATTATCAACCTCAACGTATGCCTGAAGCCCTTGAAGCTGGGACGCAAAATGGTCACGGTCTAGCGGGTCTGAGTGCAGCAGTTGAGTATATTCTTGATCAAGGGGTAACAAATATTCATGAGAGAGAAGTATCTTTAATCCAGTATTTTTATCAAAATTTACAAGATATAGAAGGCCTCCATATTTACGGCGACTTTACAGCTGATCGGGCACCGGTTCTTGCGCTTAATGTCTGGGATATCGATTCTTCAGAAATTGCTGAAGACTTAGAAGAAGACTTTGATATTGCCGTACGTTCAGGAGGGCACTGTGCTCCGCTTATGCACCAAGCGTTGGGGACAGCTGACCAAGGGGCTGTGCGCTTTAGCTTTGGCTACTTTACAAGCAAAGAAGAAGTAGACCAAGCCATCACAGCACTTAAAATTTTAGTTGACCGTTATCGTCCTGAATAGGAGGTTTTCAACATGGAATATATCCGATTATATACCCGGCAACATGAAAATTCGCTCTATGAATTAGAGCGCACAGGATCTATTCGAAACAAAAGCATCTACGTTCGTTTGCACATGGGGCCAGATGCTGATTATTTTGCTGAAAGATATCGCAGCTTTGTTGCGATGGCAGAAGAGCGAATCCCTAGACCAGAAGGGGTGGAATACCCGATTTGGTGTGCTATAAGTAAGGATACCGCCCGGCTGCCGATTAAAGGGGAATTGCTCTATTGCCTAAGGGTGCCCAAGGATCAAGTTATTTTTTTTGATGGGCAAAAATGGGACTATGTTTTGAACTATTTGTATATTCCAAGTGATGAGCTAGATAAGTCTGCTTTTAAGCAAGAGCTACAAGCCCGAGGCCTGCCATCCGCCTATAATATTATAAAGGGTAAATATGCCGGCTTTTATCCTGATCTTGAAGAGAAAATTCGCGCCTCTTGGCCAAGAATATTTGACATTGAGGAGCCGTCTCGCTTTAGGGTCCAGGCTAATCTTTGGGAGATTCGACAAGAGTGGATTGAAGACATTATCTATCCAGGGGAAGACTTCGTTCAAAAGACCCAGGGTAAATTAGATGCTTTTGGACAGTGAGGTGCTTTATGCAAACAATTGCTCTTTATACCCGACAGAATGAAAAATCTTTGCAGGAACTAAAACGGACAGGGGCTGTGCGCAATAAAGAGATTTATGTCAGACTTCATATGGGTGTGGATGCCGATCATTTTTCTGAACGTTATCGCTGCTTTGTTGAGATGGCGGAAAAATTTGTATCCCGTCCTCAGGGTGTTGATTACCCAATCTGGTGTACAGCTAATAAGCATTATTGTAAGCGTCCTGTTCAGGGTGAACTTGTTTACTGCCTCCAAGTTCCCCGAGAAGAAATTATATTCTTTGATAGTCTAAAATGGGACTATGTTCTAAATTATCAGTATTGTCCTAAAAATGAAGCAGATGCCCGAACTTTCAACCAAAAATTAGAAGCTTTAGGCATCCAAAACATTGTCAACTTATTCCAGAGAAAATATGATGGCATGTATGAAGAGATCAAACATGAGATTAAGAACAGCTGGTCGAGAATATTTGATTTAGAAACGAAAGATCCAGCGATTATCGAAGGAAATATTTGGCAAATTAAAGAGGAGTGGATTCAGCATATTGTGTATCCAGGAGACTCATTTTTTGAAATCGTTAAGGATATAGAAGATAGCTATTAAATGAGTAAATATTTAAAATAAAACAGTAAAATGTTAGACTACTAACATTTTATTAAGCAAAGGTATGGTTAAATATAAGTGTAGAGGAAAACATTAGGAAAAATGTAAGCGCTATATTTGATTTTAGCCTTGCCCAAGTGTTTACTTCTCGGAGGCGCTTTCGTAATGCTGTGATATCAGCTTTTGATTTTATTAGGAGGAAAACTAATGACTGAGAAACAAAATCCAGATTACAAATATGTTGATGAGTATGGCTTCGATGAAGCAGGTTTAAAAGAAGCCTTTGAAGAAGCACGTAAGATTTATAAAGAACGTGGTTTCATGCGTGAAATGGGTGTCGGTAAGGCACCAGCCATCACAACAGTTGACATGGCTAGAGCTTGGATGACAGAAGGCCACCCCTTCACTTGTGATCACTCTGAAGAAGTCTGTGCTGAAGCACTAAAAGTATTAAATGCTGGGCGTAAAGCAGGCATTCCAATCTTTCATACAACGACTGGCTATTGGGGTGAACAGCAATGGGACCTACCACGTTGGGATGAAAAGATTCCTATGCACACCTTAGATATTCATGATGATTACTGGATGGCTATTGATCCTAAATTAGATCCTCAGCCAGAAGAACCAGTTATTCATAAGAAATATGCTTCTAATTTCTTCGGCACCCATTTAAATCAAACCTTGAATTTCTTAGGAGTAGACACTTTGATCGTAATGGGAGCAACAGCATGTGCCTGTGTACGCCACACCGTAATGGATTCAACAGGTTATGGCTATAAAACATTAATTCCTCGTGGCACAGTTGGCGACCGTGTACCTGGAGTTATTGAATGGAACCTCTTTGACATGGAGGCTAAATTTGCTGATGTTTGGGAAGTTGATGAAGTCGTTAAATATTTAGAAGGCATTGATCCTAGCGTTTATACTAAGCATGAACGTGCTAATGATTAAATTAAGACAAATTGCATAGCACTAGGGGCTGTGCCTTAACATATTAACCCGTAAGGCCCTGAAGGCAAACTTGCGGGTTTTGTTTATCTATAATTTCAAAGAAAGAGAGGCAGAACATGGCTTTACTAATCAAAAATGGAACGATTGTTTCCTCGGTAGCTGAATACCAAGCAGACATTCTCATTGAAGATGAAAAAATTAAAATGATTGCTAATAATATAGATGAAGCAGACCATGAGTTGGTTGATGCGACGGGCAAATATATTTTCCCTGGTGGAGTTGATGAGCATGTCCATATGGGGCCTTTTGATACTTATGGTTTTGAAACTTCTCATGCGGCCTTAGTGGGAGGCACGACAACAATCGTTGATTTTGCCCCCCAAGATAAAGGAGAGACAGTGATTAACTCTTTCCACCGTCATAAAGATGAAAAAGCTCAGGGTATAGCTTCTCCCGATTTCTCATTCCATGGGATGGTGATGGATACTAGCGAGGCGCTATTAGACGAAATTCCTAAGATGGTTGAGAATGGTATCGTTAACCTTAAATTCTTTATGGCTTATAATGGGACGCCTTTCCATGTAGAAGATGATTTGATCTTTAAAGCCATGCAAATTTGTAAGGATTATGGGATTACACCTTGGGTCCACTGTGAAAACGGGGATATGATTGAGGTCTTGAAAGAGGAATTAGTTGAAGAAGGCGTAACTAAACCGATTGGACATTATCTCTCTTCACCACCAACTGTTGAAGATGAAGCCGTTCAGCGCTTAATTTATCTCGCTAAGTTGGCTGATTGTCCAGTCTTTATCGTTCATAATACAACAGCAGGTGCTTGTGCCAATATCAAACGAGCTCAAGATGAAGGGCAAGCAGTTTATGGCGAAACTTGCACCCATTACCTAGCTATTGATACGTCTTACCTTGAAAAAGAAAATTTTGAAGGGGCTAAGTGGGTATGCGGCCCTGCAATTCGGCCAAAAGAGCATATTGAGGCTGTTTGGAGAGCTTTAGAAGAAGACACCCTAATGAGTATTGGTTCTGACCATGCTGCCGTTGTTGGGGGCTTTGAGCAAGCTAAAAAACGTGGAATCGATGATTTTACAAAGATTCCCAATGGCGTTCCTGGTATGCAAGACCGTCTTCACATGGTATGGACACAAGGCGTCGAAAAAGGACGAATTTCAAAACAAGATTTTGTACGTCTTTGTATGGAAAATCCGGCCAAACTATGTGGAATATACCCTCAGAAGGGGGCTTTACTTCCTGGCTCTGATGCTGATATTCTCATTTGGGACCCAAGCTATAAAGGTAAAATTTCAGTAGAAAATAGCTACGAAGGTACTGACTATAACACCTTTGAAGGTTTTGAACAAAAAGGAATTGCCGACAAAGTTTATCTTAGAGGTCAATTAATGGCTGAAAGAGGGGAGCTAGTTGGTGAGAAAGGGCAAGGTAGGTATATCCGCCCTAAAGCTTATACTGTCTGCTATGATAAATACCATAAAGGAGAATAGCAAGTTAGGAGTTGCAATCCGTGAAATATATCATTGTATCCAATAATGAAAGCTTATTAAAGCGTGTTGATTATTTGCATTTTGTAGAAGGTGGCTTTTGGGATGTATTAATTGAAGTACGCAATCTGATTCATATTGGTTGGCGTCCTCTGACACATCCCTTGCCGGCTTCTCTACGGATGATGCTATCTCCTGTACGATCCGTTATCTTAGCTGATGTGAGTCACGATAAGAGCTATGAGATCATTGAACAATCAATGGATCTTTATCAAAGGACTCTGGGAGAAAGACAAGCTGACTTTAAAAATTTAACCGACTACCAGCGACTTGACCAGGAACTTTTGATGGCAGCCTTAGCTGACCTTTAGGCCGGACATTCTATAAAGAGGTGTGAAGATGAAACTTGAATTACAAAATGTTGTTATTAAAAAAATTGATTTTGGCAAAAAAACAGAGATCAAAGACGACCAGCTCTATATTAATCGAGATGAAATGATAGCTGAATTAATGGCGATTGACCAGGTCAAAGCGATTCAAATTGTCTTGGCTCGGCCCGGTGAAAAGAAGCGTTTAATTCCTGTCAAGGATGTGATTGAACCTCGTTTGAGAATTGGACGGGGGAATCAATTTCCTGGGGTAACTGGAGAAATTGAACAATTAGGTCAGGGAAGCACCAAAAAAATGCAGAATGTAGCAGTCGTTACTGTGGGGGATATTGTTGGCTTCCAAGAGGGAATTATTGATATGTGGGGCGAGGGAGCTAAGTGGACACCATTCTCACAAACATTGAATGTCGTTGTTAACATTGAGCCGGAAGAAGGCCTTGAACCACACGAACATGAAAAAGCTTGCCGGTTAGTTGGGCTTAAGGCGAGTGAATATTTGGGAGCTGCTTTAGAAGGCATTAGTCCAAACTCAAGTGAGTCTTTTGAGATTGAAGATGTGAAAACTAGTTTGGAAAAATATCCTAATTTACCACGGGTTGCCTATGTGGAGATGTTAATTGCTCAGGGACTCCTTCATGATGGTTATATTTATGGAGTGGATGCTAAGCAAATTCTACCCACTCTGCTGAACCCATTGGAAGAGTTGGATGGAGCGGTTATATCGGGGAACTGTGTGGCAGCTTGCGATAAGATAACGACCTACCAACACCAAAATAATTCCGTTATCTTAGAATTACTTAAACGCCATGGCAAAGATTTAGTTTTTGTTAGTTCAATTCTTGTGCCAGAATTAACCATTCTGGACGGCAAGTTTAGAACAGCTGACTATACCGTGAAGTTATGCCAGTTGCTTGGTCTGGATGGCGTCATTGTCTCTGAGGAAGGCTATGGAAATCCTGATTCGGATTTAGTAATGATTGCCGAAGGATTAGAGAATTCAGGAATTAAAACAGTTTTGATTACGGATGAGTGCTCAGGTTGGGATGGTGATTCTCAGCCTCTAGCAGATGCTAAAGAAGAAGCTAAGGCAGTGATTTCAACTGGAAACGTTTCTCACCTTATCCATTTGGAAGCTGCTGAAGAGGTTTTAGGAGATGCTAAAGCAATTGCCAATCTCTCAGGAGGTTGGGAAGGTAGCTTAGATGAGGCAGGAAATATTAGTTGTGAGCTAAATGCGGTAATTGGAGCTACATCTGAAATCGGTTACCATAATCTTACTGTCGAATTACACTAGGGAGGAGGCTAATAATGAAAAAAGTACTCTATTATTTAAACCAGTTCTTTGGTCAAATTGGGGGCGAAGATCAAGCTGATATAGAACCGCGTTTAGTTGAAGGTGCCATTGGACCAGCTATGGCTTTTTCCCAGCAATTAGAAGAAGGAGAAGTGACCCATACTATTATTTGTGGGGATAATTACTTCAATGAAAATTTAGAACTTGCCCAACAATTTATTATGGAGAGCTATAATGAGCTCCAGCCAGATTTAGTGGTCGCTGGTCCTGCTTTTAATGCAGGGCGTTATGGGATGGCTTGTGCAGGTGTTGCGAATACCCTAAAAGATAAAACGACGGTTCTTACTGGGATGTACCATGAAAATCCAGCCGTAGCACAATGCCGTAGCCATGCCTATATCGTTCCCACTGGTGATTCAGCGGCATCGATGCGTAAGGCTTTACCTGCTATGGTTGAGCTAGCAACTAAAATCTTGGCTGGTAAAGAAATTTTAGCAGAAGAAGATGGCTTTATGATGCAGGGGCGTCGTTTGACGGTCTTTTCTAATCAAACAGGAGCTGAGCGAGCTAGCGAAATGCTCTTAAAACGTCTGCATAACGAAAGCTATGAAACTGAGCTTCCCATGCCAGAATTCGATTATGTCCAAGCAGCAAGTCCAATTACAGATATGCCGCATGCGACAATTGCTCTGGTCACAACAGGGGGAATTGTTCCTGAGGGTAACCCTGACCACTTGCAATCCGCTTCTGCTCAGAAATGGGTAAAATATGATGTCTCAAATTTAACTCAGCTTGCAGGTAAATTTATTACTGTTCATGGGGGCTTTGACCCAGTTTATGCGAATGATAAGGCCGACCGTATTGCACCTTTAGATGAACTGTATCGCCTAAAAGAGAAGGGGACTATCGGAGATATCTACAAGTATTTTTACTCAACAACAGGGACAGGGACTTCTGTCGGAAATTCTGAGAAATTTGGTCGAGAGATCGGTCAAGAACTTTCAGATGCAAAAGTAGACGGCGTCATCCTAACTTCTACCTGAGGGACCTGTACGCGTTGCGGTGCAACGATTGTTAAAGAAATTGAACGTTTTGGAATTCCTATAGTGCATATGGCAACGATTACTACTATTTCGGAGTCTGTTGGTGCTAATAGAATTGTACCAACTATAGCCATTCCTTATCCTGTGGGCAATCCTGAATTAGATGACAGAGAAGCGAGCCTTAGAGATGAATTAGTAGATCGGGCGATTCGTGCGCTATCAACTGATGTCGCCTCACCGACTGTTTTTAAGAAAGAATAACTTAGAGGGGGAGAGTCTGACTCTTCCCTTATTTAAATTTATTTTTAAAAAATCTATTTATAATAATAATTCAGCTTTTAAATGATAAAATAAACTTATCATTTATAAAACATTACTTTTAAAATGGGTTTAGAGGTGTGAGGATGTACTATAAGGAATTAGCAAATTTTTCACTATTTCAAAATGTTAGTAAGGAAAGTGTTGACCTAATTAATGCAATGAATATCAGAGTAAAAAATTTTAAAGTAGGTGAGCGAGTTAATTTTTTGGGTGATCCGATTCAATATATCTATGTCATTGCATCGGGATGTCTTAAAACAAATGAATATTTAATGAATGGTAAGGAAATTGTATCGTCATATTACTTCGGCTATGACGCTTTTCCCTTATATTTGATCTATGGGGGAGCAACAACTTACCCTTATAATATTTATTGCCATAAACAGGCTCAAGTATATTGTTTACCTGTTGAGGAGCTAAAGGCCTGTATTGATGCTGATCCAAAACTTATGTCAAATGTATTGGTATTTGTTTCTAAATATTGTTTAAAAAACAAGAAAGTCATTCAAACAGCTAGCTATCCTAAAGTATCCCAACGTTTGGCTTTCTGGCTCCTAACTTCGAGTGACCAGAGAGATAATTTTAGGATACCAGGAACTCAGGAACTCTTTTCAGATATACTTTTGGTGAATCGGTCTTCTTTAAATCAAGAGTTAAAACGTTTGACCAATAATGGAATAATTTCAATCTATGGTCGTCGTATTCACATAAATGACCGGTCGGCTTTAAATAGGATTTTAGAAAACGCTTAAAAATAGGCCATTAAAAAACGACTCGAAACCGAGTCGTTTTTGTGCGTATGATCAGGCTTGATTTAAGCTAGTCTTATTAAGAACATTTATTCAAAAATTGTTTGTTCGCTGATGTCAGTTTGTAGAGCATCTAGAGCTTTGTTAACTAAGTTTAAGCGAAGTTTATGTTCGTCTTCTGGACTTAATTCTGGGTTACCGAGTGGGTGAGGAATAGCGATTGTAGGTACAATCCGGTTCGCCCCAACGGTTTGAGAAATAGGTGTAACAGTACACATATGAACGATTGGAATACCAGCGCGTTCAATTTCTTTATACATCGTTGCTCCGCAACGCGTGCAGGTACCTCAGGTGGAGGTGAGGATAACGGCATCAACGCCATCCTCTTTCAATTGGTTAGCGATTTCTTCACCGTATTGGCGAGCGCTAGCTACTGCAGTACCGTTCCCAACTGTCGTGAAGAAGGTATTGTAGACTTTACCAATTTCGCCCGCTTCTTCTTTTTCACGCAAGATATCGAGCGGTAACACACGGTCAGCGTCTTCATCTGCGTAAGTTGTATCATAACCACCGTGGGCAGATTCGTAACCGTCTTTAAAGTTTTTAACGCCTTCGATATTGTAAGCGCCAAATTTAGATGCGGAAGATGATTCGATGTGGTCAGGGTTGCCTTCTGGTACAACACCACCGGATGTTACGAGGGCGATGGTTGCATTCTTAAGGTCCTTGAGGGCAGGAGCTGGATCCACATTATCAAATTCTGGCATTGGATATTCGGTAGTAAATTCTTCGCCATTTAATTTCTTAATCAGCATATTGACAGCACGTAAAGAGCCGCGTTCTTCTGCTTGATAGTTTTGACGGTGGCGAGGGAAGTAACCGTCTTTATCTGGTGTCACATCTTCCCCAGCTAATATTTTATTAACCAGTCCAGAAATGGCAGGAATTGCTTTACGCATTGAGGCAGCTGAATTACCTGTTGGCACAATATAAGCTGTCTTGCTGTACATTTCTTTCCCTGGGTTTTCTTCGTACATACCAGTTACTGCAGGAATGCCTAGCTCAGTAATGACTTCACTAGCGACTGCACCAGCGGCCATCCCATAACGTCCAGCATTGAAGGCAGGACCTGCAATCACGAGATCTGGTTCATAAGATTTAATCATCTCTAGAACTTCTGGTAAAGCGGTATCGATATTTTCATTAAAGTAAGAGTCACCACAGACAACAGTGCCGACGATTTCGGCATCTTCTAAAGGACCATTTAGACCAAGACCGGGACCTTTAGGACCATCTTCTTTAAAGGGTTTAGTGTCTGCTTTCTCTTCACCACCAATCCCAGCATAGAACTGGTTGATGTAGTGAACAACACGTTTAGTCATTTATAAACCTCCTTTGATTCCTTATTAAATTATACAAAACGAGCAGATTGTTTATTAAAGCCTAACTCATTGGTTGCCCCAGTGATCGCTTGAATTTCAACAGTGATTTCACCGTTTTCTTTCAAGCTACCTTCTGCACCACCAGCGATAATGTCAACATATTCTGTCGTTCCAATGATGCGATCCATTGCAGGTAGGGTAATGACTTCGTTGGCATTCCCACCTGTAACAGCAGCGTTTGCTAGTGGATCCGCATCTGCTAAGGATTGAGAAGATCCATCGCGTCCGGCATACTCATCGGTTACGATAACAGTCTTAACACCAGCTTTTTCAAGCTTCGTACAGTTCATAATCAAGTCTGTATCAGGGTTCCCGAAACCTTCTTGAGATACGATAGCGCCATCTAAGCCCAAGAACTTCGCTAATTTAGCTGTGAAATCGCTAGAACGTTGCTTGTCAGCAAGGTAAACCGCTTCGTTGGTGATGATAACACCCATGAAGTTGATATCTTTACCGTGGCGAGCATACAAGTCTTTAATAATTGGATTATTTAAGTGGTGGTAAGTTGTATTCTTGTCACATGCAGATACACAGTTACCTGAAATAATCGCGCCGTCCATGATTTCAGTAGGGTAGAGAATGGTAGGGACAATATGCTTAGCGTCGGTACCATAAACGTAGGTATCATGGAGTAAACCTTGAGTTTGTAGCATATAAACGTAGCCAACTTTTGGTAGGTCAGGATATTCATTGGCCTGTTCAAAGATTGGTTTTGTTTCATAGACTTCAACATTATCAGCTTCAAGTTCCGTCCCTAATTGGCCTAAATAGTTCGCTACTTTTAAGCCAGCTAAACGCAGGGCTTCTTCATGGGCATGGGTTTCAATGCCTTCAACAGGTTGAGCCACTAAAACAATATTAATATTTTTAGAGAATGGTGTTAATTCTGCGCCAGGACCACTCATATCAACGATACCTTCTTGGAAACGAACCAGTTTCCCGGCTGTCATAACTTCACAGCCTTTAAGGGCAACTGTTTTACCTTCCCCTACAGTATCAACTCGGTTAATAACACCTGGGAAAACGCCAGCTTTAGAATCAACCTTAGCACGGGGTTCGATAACGTCCTTAACAGGAGTAATACGAACAGATTCACCTGGTTTGGCGATTTCAATTTCAACCGATTCGAAGCGGTCGTCTTCAAGCACTAAGTCTTTGACTTCTTGCTCATTAATAGATAGAACAGAATCTTCAATTTTGGATTCGTTAGTTAATACGACATCCTTAATTTGAATTTCTCCAAATTCTAATTTCATAAACTCACCTCTCAATTATGTTAAAAGTTACATAAAATGTGGCGGAATTTGCATCCGCTCAAGTGCATGTTGAATCAGATCAAAGTCAATTAAGCTAAAGTCTCTGAGTGTTGCTTCATTCCAGGCAGGTCTGTTTTCTTGTGCAGAAAATTTATCATATACTGAAATAGCATTTTCCATCATTTCAAGACTTTCTAGATCGATAGCTGCTTTCGCTTTATCAGTTAGGGCGATTGACTTATAAAAGGTTTCATTGGGTTTCAAACTGCTGCTTAGGGGATGAGTTAGTAAGGAAACCTTCTCGTCAACGACTACCTCCCTAGCTTTCTCCAAAACATCACGATATTCGCCATCGACAAAACGTAACCTTAATGAAGGAGCAGAGATCTTTTCTTTGACTTGTGGATTGTTTGTAATAATTTGCATATATACCTCTCAAAATTTAAATTTAGCCCTTCAAGAATTGAAAGGTAGAAAAAACGCTAACAAACTTGTTCACAAATCTGGTCAACGTGCACGACGCTTTAGATAACTATTTTCGTTCATGATTAAACCTCCATGAAAATTTTATAGGTGAGTTATAAAATTTCTTTAATAAATCGCGATTATGCGCAAACATAATCATTCACATAGTTATTGTAACACGAAATAAATATTATTCAATCGCTTTATCATATAAAAGCATTTAAATTGAAGATGAGATAATAAAGAAACCCCTTACTAAAAAAGGTTTTTGCCAGTTAAAAAAGTATCGAAAATTTATTAAAAGAATCACAAAAAGCAAAGTGATTCGTTTGAGTCTAAGGCAAAAAAGTGGTAAATTATACATGAGACAGGCTATTCACTCATAAATAGACTGTTAGCCTTAAGAAAAATTAATCAAGGAGTTGATGCAATGGTCGATCAAAAGAAATACGAAGAAGATAAATTAGAAACTTGTGGGGGCTGAGGCGCTAAGATAGGTGCGGGACACCTTTCAGAGATGCTAAGCCAGCTACCTAAAAACCATGATGACCAGCTTTTGGTAGGCTACGATTCTGCGGATGATGCAGCAGTTTATCGGATTAGCGATGATGTCGCTGCTATTCAGACCTTGGACTTCTTCCCACCTGTTGTTGATGACCCTTATTTATTCGGTCAAATTGCAGCTACAAATGCCTTGAGTGACGTTTATGCGATGGGTGGTCGCGTTGCCACAGCAATGAATATTGTCGGTTATCCACGCAACAAATCCTTCGCTGATTTAGAAAAGATTATGCAAGGTGGCGCTGAAAAAGTTCAAGAAGCTGGCGGGGTTCTCGCTGGGGGCCATTCGATCCATAATGATTCTGTTTTATATGGTTTATCCGTAATGGGTTTGGTTAGTCCTGAACGCATTTTACAAAATAACCAACCACAGGCGGGGGATGTTCTCTTCCTCACTAAAAAATTAGGGGTCGGTATTATTACCTCAGCCCACAATAAAGGGGAGTGTAGCCAAACTGCCTTTGATGAGGCAGTGGAATCTATGCGCACTCTAAATAGATACGCAGCAGAAGTGATGGAGGATTTCCCAATCTCGTCTTGTACCGATGTGACGGGCTTTGGTTTCCTAGGCCACCTTATGGAAATGGTGGAGGCTAACCTGACAGCCAAAATCGATGCTTCAGCCGTCCCTTATATTGAAGAAGCCCTTGAATGTGCTAAAAAAGGCATCCGGACGGGTGGTGCTGGACGCAATTTAAACCACTTCGGTAAGGATATTTTGATTAAAGCAGAGGATGCTTTATTGGCAGATATCTTGTATGATCCACAAACATCGGGCGGCCTATTAATTAGTTTGTCTCAGAATAAGGCTAAGGAATTTATGGCTAGCCTAGAAGCTGCTGGTGTTTCTGCTTGGCAAGTGGGGCATTTTGTGGAAAGAGATAGTCATGCCATCATTGTTGAGTAAGTACTTTATGAATAGGAAAGGAAGACTGTAAATGAGTGAAAAGTATATTGTCGTTGTATCAAGTAATGAAATGGGCCACGGCGATCCAGAACTGGGCAAAACTTTAATGAAAGCTTTTATCCATAACTTAACGGAACAAGAAAGCTTACCCGAAAAGATTTTATTCTATAACACTGGGGCTTTACTGGTTGAAAAAGGCGCTGATACGGTAGAAGATTTAGAACTTTTAGCTGACAAAGGCGTTTGGATTGGTACTTGTGGGACTTGTGTCAACTATTTTGAACTAGAAGACAAGGTAGCAATTGGTGAAATTTCCAATATGACCGAAATAGTTAAAAATATGTACTCTTATGACCGTCTCGTTCAACCTTAAGTCAGCTTATGACGATTTTTTTACTAACTTTTAAGGGCGCTCAAGCTGCTATGCAAGGTGAAAAGGAATTTAAAGAAGCGGGCTTTTCGGCCCGCTTAGTTCCTACTCCTGAATCGATTTCTGCAGCTTGTGGCTTAGCCCTACGCATTAAAAATACAAATTTCGAAGACATAAACCAGTTTTTCTCCCAGGAAAGAAGGAAAGGAACTGGTTTATATCTTATTGAAGGTGAAGGACGGTCCAAACAATACACAGCGCTAGATTGGAATTAGGGGGGGACGCTTTGGAAAAATTTGTCATGGGAACTGCTGGTCATATTGACCACGGGAAGACGACTTTAATTAAAGCCTTAACTGGTATCGAAACCGACACAACAGATGAAGAGAAAAAAAGGGGCCTATCGATTAACTTGGGCTTTGCCTATATGGACTTAGCCAATGGAGAACGTCTAGGGATTGTCGATGTACCCGGCCATGAACGCTTTATTAAGAACATGGTAGCTGGAGTATCTGGGATTGACTTTGCTCTCTTGGTCATTGATGTTAACGAAGGGATTATGCAACAGACCCGAGAACACATTGATATATTAACTTTGCTCGGTTTAGAAGATTTTATTATTGCCTTATCGAAGGTGGATGGTGTTGATCCCGACTTGCTTGAAATCGTTAAAGAAGATATCCATGAACAGTTTAAGGGCACGGTACTTGAAGATGCACCAATTGCTGAAACAGATGCGGTGACAGGTTATGGGGTTGAGGAATTGCGTACGCTGATTACTGAGAAGTGTGAACATCTGGAAAGCAACAACCTTGACCTGCCTGCCCGGATGAATGTGGACCGGGCCTTCTCTGTTAAAGGTTTTGGGACAGTGGTCACGGGGACTTTGATTGAGGGAAAAATCCATGTTGGGGACGAGCTGACGGTTTATCCTGGTGGACAAAAAACTAAGGTTCGTACTATTCAAATCCATGAAGAAGACCAAGAGGTGGCTCACGCGGGCAATCGGACGGCTTTAAATCTAACTAAATTAAGTTTAGACGAGATTTCAAGAGGCGATGTGCTTTCAGCTGGGCCACTGGAACTGTCATGGATGCTCGATGTGAAATTGAAGTGCTTAGAAGATTCGGACCAAATGATTGAACTCTGGGACCGTGTCCATTTGAATATCGGAACTCGAGAAGTGCTGGCGCGTATTGTGCCCCTAGGTGTGGGCGCTATCATGCCTGGTGAAGAAGCCTTTGTCCAATTGCGCTTAGAAGAGCAATTGGCCGTTAAAAAAGATGATCGCTTTATTATTCGTTCCTATTCACCCGTTTATACCATAGGGGGTGGCTTTGTCTTAGATCCAAGTCCTAAGAAGCACAAACGCTTTAACGATGAAGTCATTGAAAGCCTTAAGATTAAAGAAGAGGGCGATACAGCAGATATTCTAATGGATTTCATGAAACACCGAGCTCATGGCTTAAGCAGTGTTAAGGAAATGAGTGACTATCTCAATCTACCGATGACTTCCTGCCAAGAAATTGTCGATGACTTGTTAGAAGAGGGACAACTGCTAGGTTTTGGTCATTTCTATATGGCTGTTGATCGTTACCAGGACTTGGCTGATGAGATGTGTGAAAAATTGGCTCACTACCACGATAAAGAAAGTTTACGTCGAGGGATGCCGATTGAAGAATTTCGTTCGCAGTTTAAAAAGTTGCCGGCTAAAGAATTGGATACCATTACTAAGCAATTAGAATCTGATGGGAAGATTAAGCTCGAAGATGATATTATCCGCTTAGCTGATTTTGAAATTAAATTAACGGGTGAAGAAGAGAAGATCAAAGAAGAAATTCTTAAGGTGCTCAAGGAAAGCGCAATGGCGCCACCAGAAGTAGAAGAATTGACCCATGAAGATCCAGCTTATTATGATCTTTTAAATATGCTAGTCGGTGACCAGGTTTTCCAATTAGACCGCTATACTTACCTAGATATGGAGATCTACCAGCAAGCCGTCCAAAAAATCAAAGATCATATTAGCGCTAATGGAAGTATTTCCTTAGCAGAATGCCGGGACTTATTCCAAACCAGCCGGAAATATGCGTTAAAACTTCTAGAACATTTAGATAAAGAAGGTATTACCAAACGTCAAGGCGATGTCCGTATCTTGAAATAAAAAGGAGGCTATATGAAATCTAAATTATCCGATCTACCTGCAATGAATCACTTGCTCAGTCTCGATCAAGTTGATGACTGGCAAGAAAGCTATCCCCACTATCTGATAAAGAGATGTTTGGAAGAAAGTTTGGATGACATTCGCACAAAAATCCTAGCCGGAGAAGATTTAGTCATTAGTGAAGCTGATATCCTCAAGCGCGGGGAAAAACGTTTAGAAGCTATTTATGAATCTAGCTTGAAGCGTACGGTTAATGCAACTGGTACCGTAATCCATACTAATCTCGGACGCTCTCTCTTGGCTGATGAAGCAGTGGATGAAGTGGTTAAGGCAGCACAAAGCTATAGCAACCTTGAATATGATCTAGAAGAGGGCCACCGAGGCAGCCGTTACCAACATATCCGTCAAATTATTGTCGAATTGACAGGGGCAGAAGATGCCCTTTTAGTCAACAATAACGCAGCAGCCGTCCTATTAATGCTAACCGCTTTAACGCAAGGCAAAGAAGTCCTGATTTCACGGGGCGAGCTCGTAGAGATTGGAGGTGCCTTCCGTATCCCGGATGTCATCCGCAGCTGTGGGGCCTACTTAGCTGAAGTTGGTGCGACCAATAAGACCCACATTGCAGACTATGCGGAGGGAATTACAGAGGATACGGGGGCTATTTTGAGAGTCCATACCTCTAATTATCGTTTGATCGGTTTCACGGAAGCCGTCTCAGATGAGGACCTAGTTGCTTTAGCCAAGAAAAATGACCTGCCTATCTTTAATGATTTAGGGAGTGGTTTATTAGTCGATATGCAAGAATTTGGCTTACCCTATGAACCTACTGTTTCGGAGATGATTGAAGCGGGCTATGACTTGGTGAGCTTTAGCGGGGACAAATTATTGGGCGGAGCCCAGGCAGGGATTATTGCCGGCAAAAAGACTTATATTGATCGATTAAAGAAACATCCCCTCTTGAGAGCCTTACGAACAGACAAAATGTCTATTGCTGCGCTTGAAGCAAGTTTGCGCCTTTATTTAGACAAAGATCGCGCCTTAACGGAAATTCCAACCCTAGCTATGATTAGAGCTTCACAAGAAGAGCTGTGGTCCAAGGCAGAGCAGTTAAAGAATGAGATTGATCAGTTGGAAGTCGGCTTTGATGTCAAAGTGATTGCTGGAAAATCCCAGGTTGGGGGTGGGGCCTTCCCTGGTGTCTATCTTGACACAGCTTTGGTTAGTCTCCAACATGCTGATTATTCCGGTACGGAACTTGAAAGACAACTGCGGCTCAGCCCTGACCATATTATTGCGCGTTTGAATGATGGCTTGCTTTCTTTTGATGTCAGAACTCTTCAAGAAGGAGAAAACGCTTTGATTACAGCTTGTTTAAAAGATCTCTTTTCTAAAAGTTAAGCCCTTTCTTTAAGGTCAATAAAACAATTTACCCAAGTTTTATGGATGAAAAAGTTGACATTTTCAAATAGGACGTTATAATAAGATTGTAAGATAATTTAATGGTTCACATAGTTAATGACTATTTGGAGTGATTAATTATTGGAACCAAGTTTTAAAGGAGGAATTGATATGGCTATTGATTGGAACGGCAAAAAAGTTCTTATCATTGGTGACCGTGACGGTATTCCTGGCGAAGCTATGGAAGAATGTTTAGCGGATACACCAGCAGAAGTTATTTTTTCATCTACGGAGTGCTTTGTCTGAACGGCTGCGGGAGCAATGGATTTGGAAAATCAACGCAGAGTTAAAGAAGCAGCTGAAAAACATGGCCCTGAAAACCTTATCGTGTTAATTGGTGGTGCGGAAGCAGAATCTGCTGGTCTAGCAGCTGAAACCGTAACCAACGGTGACCCGACTTATGCAGGCCCATTGACAGGAGTACAATTAGGTCTGGCATTCTGCCATGCAGTAGAACCAGAGTTCAAAGAATCCGTAAATGAAGATGTTTACGATGATCAAATCGGAATGATGGAAATGGTATTGGATGTCGACGCTATTTGTGAAGAGATGACATCAATTCGCGATCAGTTCTCTAAATACTAAGATTATCACTACAATTTTAAAGTATTTTTTTAAAATGGGTGACCGGCGTGAATCTGTCACACCGGTGCCCATTTTTTATTTCTTAGCTTATCCAGTAAGAGAGCATATCATTTCTTTAATTGTGAAAAACGTAACATAAGGCGTAAGGAAAAAATTTTTGGCGCATTTTGAATGCGCTTACTAGAAATCGACTTAAAAGATAGGAGAATGACAATGAATTATGCAAGTTTAAAAGCAGCGGGTTATGTGTTAGTACATACTCCTGATATGATTATGGCAAATGGTTCCACCCAAACAACCGAACGTTTGGTTAATCCTGATAGCGAATATTTGAAGAAAGCTCCAGAACATATCCGCTCCTATGAAGAAGTGGTTAACTATGCGCCCAACCAAGTTTATATCGGGAACATGACTCCAGATGAGTTATCTGAACTTGAATTTCCTTGGTATGACAAGCCCGTAGAAGGTAAGCGCCACGGCCGCTTTGGGGAAATTTTACCTGAAAAGGAATTCTACGGCTTATTAGAAATTGCCGATGTTTTTGAATTAGTCTTCTTAGAAGAATCTTTTGCTGAAGAAGTAAAAGCAGCGCTTAAGGACAATGAATTGTTCAAAGAAGATGCTGACAGCATTAAACAAGTAGATACAATTGAGAATATTGAAAAACATATTGACGAATTTGAAGCTGAGCCTCTTTACTATGAAGATAAACTAGTTGGCTGTGTTCACCGAGCACATGAATACGATGTGAACTTAAATGCTCATACCATGCTTGAAAACCTAGTCGTTAAGGCGTCAGGTATCTTATCATTGCGCCACTTACTTGCTGATTCAGATATTAATCCAGAAGATGTTGACTATGTTATTGAGTGCTCTGAAGAAGCCTGCGGTGATATTAACCAACGCGGTGGGGGGAACTTTGCCAAGTCAATCGCTGAAAAATGTGGCTGTGCTAATGCTTCTGGTTCAGACGTCCGCGGCTTCTGTGCAGCGCCAACCCACGCCTTAGTTTCAGCGGCATCAATGGTAGCAGCAGGTACCCATAAAAACGTGGTTGTTGTGGCTGGGGGATCTACTGCGAAATTAGGGATGAATGGTAAGTCTCACGTCGAAAAAGACATGCCGATCCTAGAAGATGTAGTTGGTGGATTCGCAGTTTTTGTAGGGGAAAATGATGGCAAGTCACCAATTCTACATACTGACTTAATCGGTAAACACACGGTTTCAAGCGGTTCGAGTCCTCAAAAAGTAATGACAGCTTTAGTAGGGGATGCCTTAGACCATGCAGGCCTTTCTGTTAATGATATCGATGTTTATTCTTCTGAAATGCAAAATCCTGATATCACTGTTCCAGCAGGGGCAGGTAATGTGCCAGAAGCTAACGTGAAAATGATCGGTGCTTTAGGGGTTATGCGTAAAGAACTCGAACGCTCTGAACTTCCAAACTTCTTAAAAGAAAAAGGAATTCCGGGTTGGGCACCAACTCAGGGTCACATTCCTTCAGGTGTGCCATACTTAGGCTTTGCTATTGAAGATTTAACTAGCGGTGACAAGAACCGTGCTATGATCATCGGTAAAGGCTCCCTTTTCTTAGGCCGTATGACCAACCTCTTCGACGGTCTATCTGTTATTGTTGAGCGGAATAGTGGAGAAGTCGAAGAAGCTAAGAATACGGACTTCAAAGAAGCTGTGAAATCCGAACTTGCTAATGCTTTACGTGACTTTGCAGCAAACCTTTCGGAAGAGTAGGAGGTGTGACAATGTCAGAACAAGTAAAATCAACGATTAAAGAAGTCTTTGAAGAATTAGCTGATGCTCTAGAAAGCGGTCAAATGGGGCCAAAATTTAAAATTGGTTTGACCATTAATGGTTCAGAACATGGCGACCAAGTCATGAAAGAAGCGGCTGAGGCTGCTAAAAAAGACAACTTATTCGACCTCGTTTTGATTGGTTCAGCTTACGACTGGACCGACCAATATGAACTCTATCAAGCGGATGACGAGCAGAGTGTTTCAGATAAGGTAGAAGAACTCTTAGCTGATGGGACCATCCAAGGCTGTGTGACCTTGCACCATGCTTTTCCTATTGGGGTATCCACAGTAGGACGTGTTCAAGCGCCTGCTAATGGCAAGGATGTTTTCATTGCGACGACAACGGGTACAACAGCTACAAACCGTGAAGAGGCCATGGTTCTGAATGCTATTAATGGGATTACAGCAGCTAAAGCTTGTGGCTATGACAAGCCAACACTTGGTATTCTGAACGTTGATGGAGCTAATAAGGTTGAACGTTCCTTGAAAGAGCTCCAATCTAAGGGCTATGAATTCACATTTGGTGAATCTAAACGTGCTGATGGGGGCGCTATCCTGCGAGGAAACGACCTCCTACAAGCAGCGGTTGATGTTGTTGTCACCGATACCTTAACGGGTAACTTGTTGATGAAAATGTTCTCGGCCTTTAACACTGGTGGGAGTTATGAAGCAACTGGTTATGGCTATGGTCCTAGTATCGGAGAGGGCTATGAATTCAATATTTGTATCGTATCTCGCGCATCCGGAGCTAATGTCATTAAGAACGCTCTGACCTATGCTTATGAAGTGGCTAAAGGTGACCTGATTGCGATTAGCGAACAGGAATATGCAGCAGCTAAAAAAGCAGGTCTTGATCAAATCCGTGATGACCTACAAGTTAAGTCTAGTCCAGCAGCTGAAGAAGAAGTTTCAGCTCCAGAAAAAGAAATTGTTTCAGTATCCATTGCTGGGATCGATGTCTTAGATCTTGAAGAAGCCGTACAAGCTTGCTGGAAAGCTGGAATCTATGCTGAAAGTGGTATGGGCTGTACAGGTCCAGTAGTTATGGTTAACGAAGCCAAAGAAGATCAAGCAAAAGAAGCAATTAAAGAAGCTGGCTTTATTTAACCGGGAAGTACACCTTGAATAAATATAAGTAATTGATAAGGGCCTCAGTAGTGGGGCTCTTTTCAGTTTTAAAATTAATTAAAAAAGCGATTCCATAATAGAATCGCTAGTTGATTTTTCGCAAAGGTCGGGCCTATTTAAAAATAGCAAGCTTATCGAGCCTTTTGACTAAGATGAGAACTAGGAAAGCTTTAATCGAGTCGCCAAGATAGAAAACGAGTGTACTGGCAGCGGCAGTTAGATAGGGCATATTGCCGAAGTGACTCATTCCAATCGCACCGACGAGATTAGTGAGCAAGACGCCAGGGATCCAAATAGCCAAGTATTGGACAAAGAGGGGACGATCCTGACTAAGAAGTTGACGGTCCCGGGCAAGGCCGATAAGGAAGGCTGTCATGAGATAAGCGAAGAGATAGGTAGAAGATGGTCCATAGAAAGCTTGAAGACCACCATTGCCACCAGTTAAAACTGGAAAACCAATGGCTGCTAGGATCAGAAAACCTGCCACCACTGCACTGCCTTTTTTCGCCCCGAGTAGGGATCCGGAGAGCATGATTCCTAAGTTCTGCAGGACAATCGGTACTGGTAAAAAACCAAGAGGGATAGGGGGGAAGAGCCCTAAAACAATGATAATAGCAATCATAATGGCAATGCTTGTCAGGTCTTTACTTCTTTTGTTATTCATTCATTGACACCTCATGTTTATTGATGTTTAAAGTATAATTAAAAGAACAACAAATGTCAACTTAAAATATATATAGGTTGACATTTGTTTTAGTATATTTTGTTTAAATGAGAATGTATCGATTTGTGCCATCATGGTTGCAAGTTATCAACTAAATATGTTATACTTAGTTTGCACGTAACCATAGCATGTGAAGAAATTAAAGCGCAAACTTTCTTAAGGCCTCAGTCTATGGTTGCGTGTATTTTATTATGTATACAAAAAAGAGGAGACTGTATTAGCCTCCTCTTTTTACATTTAATATAAATATGATATACAAAGCCTATTGTTTACAAAGTTATAGCAAATTAATCTTGAAAGCCTTGCGCTACGTGAGTTGGTGATAAAAAAGTTATAGCAAATGTATAGTTTTCGGGGTGTTTTACTAGGGTTTAATAGGGTCTATTAGATTGCACAAAATGCTGGATGCAGGATTCGAACCTGTGACCCCCGCATTACGAATGCGATGCTCTACCAACTGAGCTAATCCAGCGAAACGATATTCCTATTATAGACCTTTTACGGGACTTTGTAAAATGTTTTTTTAAATTTAGAGTAAGATAGTTGAATGAGGCCTGGTTGACTCAAAAATACAAAGAGCTGCAAATAAATTTTTATTAGATTCTTGTATTTGAGCAAATGACAGATTCCTAAAGATTTATGGCAAGTCAATTAATGGTATAATGAAAGTAAATCTTTTTGCGATAGGGAGAGACTATATGACAAGTGAACATTTATCGAAACGTCTAGCTAAGGTTGCGGACTATGTTCCTCAGGGAGCACGATTGGCTGATATTGGTTCAGACCATGCCTACCTTGCTAGCTATTTAGTGGCAGCTGGCCGTGTAGAGGCTGCAGTTTGTGGGGAGGTTGCCGAGGGGCCTTACCAGTCGAGTTTGGCTACCGTTCAGGCGCGTGGCTTAGCCGATTGTATCCAAGTTCGCCTAGCCGATGGTTTAGCTGCTATTCAAGCAAGCGATCGGATAAGCTGCATTGTCATTGCAGGGATGGGCGGTTCATTGATTGTGGACATACTGGCAGCTGGCCAGGCCCAAGGGAAATTAGACCAAGGTCCGCGTTTGGTTCTCCAGCCCAATGTGGGAGAGGCGGAATTGCGGCGCTGGTTGGAAACCAACCACTATCAGATTACGACAGAGTATATTTTAGAAGAAAATCAAAAAATTTATGAAATTATTGTGGCTGATTATAGCGAAAGTGTTCCTTCTTTAAGTGAAGAGGCCCTCGTTTTTGGTCCCTTTACCAAGGCTTCTAATCCAGAAGTTTTCCATAAAAAACTCTACCGCCGACTGAAGCATGCGAAAGGTATTAACCAATCCTTAAGGCAATCGACAAACCAGGAGAAGCAGGCGAGTTTTAAACACTACCAAGAATTAATTGAAGAGCAGATCCGCATAATGGAGGAGGAGATTAAAGATGACTAAAGTAACTGTTAGAGATATCGTTCAAAAGTTTCAAAGTTTTGCCCCTGAGTCCCTAGCTTTGGGGAAAGATCCAGTGGGCTTGCATTTTGGTTTTTTGGACCAGGCAATTCACAAAGTACTTTTGACACTGGATGTGCGTCCAGAAGTGGTTGAGGAGGCAATTGCAAAGGATTGCGATATGATTCTCGCCCACCATCCGCCCATCTTTAAGGCGCCTAAACGGCTAACTGAAGATGATCCCCAGCAAGCCATGTATGCTGAGTTGGTTCGGCACGGTATTGCGGTTTATGCAGCCCATACCAACCTCGATGCGGCCTGGGGAGGTATGAACGACTGGCTGGCAGAGGCTTACGATATTGTAGATACCGAGGTCTTATACGGCTACCAGGAAGATAAAAATTACCGTATCAAGGTTTACCTGCCCCAAGAAAACTTAGCGGACTACCAGGCAGCTATCTTTGCGGCTGGCTACGGCCAGGTTGGCAACTATGACCAGGTTTCCTTTACTTCTAAGGGGCAGGGGCATTTCCGGCCCTTGGACCAGGCTCAACCTTATATTGGTTCAGCTCAGGAAGAAACCTCTGTTGATGAAGTTGTCTTCTCTTTCCTGGTTAGCCAATCTGAGCTGTCAGCTGCTTTAGACCTAGCTCGCCAACTCCATCCTTATGAAGAAGCAGTGATTGATCTGCTTCCTTTAGCTAATAAGGGACAGGCTCTAGGCATCGGCCGGGTTGGTCGATTGAAGACTCCTATGCCCTTTAGAGATTATGTAGACTTAGTGAAGGAGCGGACAGGAGTCGATGCCTTGCGGGCTGTGGTCTGGAATTGGGACCAAGAAGTGGAACGGGTGGCGGTGCTTGGTGGCTCTGGGGCTGATGAGTATCCCTATGCCATAGCCAAGGGTGCGGATGTTTATATTACCGCAGATGTTTCCTACCATACGGGGCATGATATGATAGCCAACCGCTTGAATGTGATTGATCCTGGCCACCATATGGAGTCTATCTGCAAGGATAAGTTGGCTCAAGTCCTAGCGGCTTGGATCGAAGAAGAAGATTGGTCCCTAGCTTATGCTAGCAGCCAATTAAATACGGATCCTTTTACTTTTGTTTACTAAGGAGGAAGTCAAATGACTGAAGAAATCTCTTACCAAAATATTATCGATCGTTTTGTTCGTTATGCCAAGATTAATACTCGTTCAGATGAAAGTTGTGAGGATCAAATCCCTTCTACGGAAAGACAGGTCGTTTTTCTCAAAGACTTAGCGGAAGAGTTGAAGGAGCTCGGCCTATCAGATGTGGCATATCATAGCGATGATAGCTATGTGACGGCCTTGCTGCCAAGCAATGATCCTGACCATGCTTACCCTGTGATTGCCTTCTTTGCCCATGTGGATACAGCTGACTTCAACGCTGAGAACATCCAACCACAAGTGGTGAAAGATTATGATGGGGGCGTCATTCCCCTAGGCAACAGCTCTTATAGCCTGGACCCAGCAGTTTTTCCTAGCTTAAAGAACTACCTTGGTGAGACCTTGATCACTACCGATGGGACCACTCTTTTGGGGGCTGATGACAAGGCAGGACTTGTGGAAATTATTGAAGCAGCCCTCTATTTGATGGCGCATCCAGAAATTAAGCACGGCGATATTAAATTAGCCTTTGGACCCGACGAAGAGATCGGCATGGGAGCTACACGCTTCAATGTGGAACGTTTGGCTGCCGACTTCGCCTATACCATGGATGGGGGACCGCTTGGCGAATTACAATATGAAACCTTTAATGGGGCTAGCGCTCAATTGCACTTCTTTGGTAAAAATGTCCATCCTGGAACAGCCAAGGACCAGATGATTAATGCCCTACAAGTTGCTATGGACTTCCACGCGGCTCTACCTGAAGGGGCTCGCCCAGAAAAAACAGAAGGTCGGGAAGGCTTTTACCATCTCTTATCCTTGTCGGGAACGGTCGAAGAAGCTGAGGCCGCCTATATCATCCGCGACCATGATCGTGAGGCTTTTGAAGCTAAGAAAGATAAAATCTTGGCCCTAGAAAAAGATTTCAACAATCGTTTTGACCAAGAAGTCGTTAAGGTCGACCTGGCCGACCAATATTATAATATGGGCAGCATCCTGGCTGAAGATATGCGGCCTGTCCATCTCGCAGAGAAGGCCTTTGAGGCTGTGGGAATCGAAGCGGATATTGAAGCGGTTCGTGGGGGAACAGATGGCTCTATCCTGACTTATCGCGGCCTGCCTACGCCAAATATTTTTGCTGGCGGAGAGAATATGCATGGGCGCTATGAATATGTGTCGGTGCAAACCATGGAGAAAGCCATTCAAGTGATCTTAGCCATTGTTTCTTTAGCTAAAGACTATGACCAATTAAGTAAGGAGGTTTAGCATGACCTTGCATTTCCTGCGTATGACCGATACTTATTCTGATAAGTCGGCGGTCTATGCGGATATTGTGGCTGACTTAAGGAACCATCCCGACCGTCAAATCTTCTACCTGGTGCCTGACCATATGAAGTTCGATATGGAAGTCCAGGTCCTGGAAGCTATCCAAGGTCTGGCTAAGGGGGAAGAAGTAAGCGATGGGGCGAGTGGGATGATGCGGCTCCAGGTGATGAGCTTCGAACGTCTAGCCTGGCTTTTGCTCAAGGCAGACTGGCCCCATGACAAGCAAGCCCTGTCCTCTGTGGGGACCATGATGCTCTTGCGGAAGGTTCTCCATGATTTATTCGATGAGCTTAAACTTTACCGGGGCGAATTCAATAAAATTGGTTTTCTATCCGAACTGGCTGATCTTTTCCATGAATTGGAAATGGGGAATATCGATCCCGATTCTTTAGATGAAATCTTAGCCCAGGAAGATCCCCAGGTCTCCTCATTAAAAGCTCGCCAAGTGGATAAGCTAAAGGAATTAGCTATGATTTACCGCGCCTATGAGGCTGAGCAGGGGCGCTTTACTTTGGCTAGCCATGCCGTTTACCAAGCTCTCGATGAATATATCCGGTCAGAAGACATGAGCCAGGTGAGGGTGGTTATTGATGGCTTTTACCGCTTTACAGCGCGGCAGTTGCAGGTTATTGAGGCCTTCCTCCTTAAGGTCCCCAAGCTCGAAGTCATTCTGACAGCGGACCGGGCCTACCGCCAGTCGGGGCCAGCTTGGGATGATCTTTTTACCATTACAGGAGAGGCTTACCATCAAGTTTACGCTTTAGCCAAGAGCCATGATATTCCCGTGGCAGATGACCAGTTTGCGGGCCCCAATACAGCTTATGCGCCAGCTTTTGCTGGGCTGGATGAATACCTGCGTCAACGTAACCGTCAGGGGCAGCCCAATGAGCCTAAGGGAACAGCTGACTTAGCGAATCATCTAGAGATCTGGAAGTGTGAGTCGCCTTATGTAGAGAGCGAGCAAGTAGCCAATAAGATTTACCAATTGGTGGCTAGTGGCCGATACCGCTACAAAGATATCCAAATTCTGACGCGCGATGTGGACAAGTATCGTTATCAAATCCTGCCCTATTTAGAACAGAATGAAATCCCTTATTTTATTGACAATGCCGAAAGTATGCAGCGGCATCCCTTGTCACGTTTCTTGGATAGCTTGTATCGAATTTGGCGCTATAATTGGCGCTATCAGGATGTCTTTAACCTCTTGCGCAGTGAGCTCTTAATGCCGCTTGCTTACTTGGAGGCTGAGGACCGACAAAACGGCCAAAAGGCTTTTCGCCGGGTGGTAGATCAGACTGAGAATGTGGTTCTCAAGAATGGCTATGAGGGGCGGCGCTTCTGGCAGTCCGACTATGAGTGGTCCTACTTAGAGCTGGATGACCAGGGGCAAAAGATTGCCCGAGAGGCTGATCAAGTGATTGAAGAAGAGGCTAATCGCTTGAAAAATTTCCTCTTTAACAGTCTGGATCCGCTTTTTAAGACTTGGGAATCTTCCTTACCAACAAAGGAGGCTCTAACGACTTTCTACCGCACTTTGGAAAAATTGGGAATCCCTCAACAAGTTCTAAATTGGCGTGATGATCTGATTGATGCGGGGGATTTGGAACTGGCCCGCCATCATGAGCAAGCCTGGCAAGAGTTTGTCCAGATTTTGGATGAATATGTCTTACTTTTTGCTGAGGAAGACTTTTCGGTGGAGCTCTTCTTCGACCTCATCCAGGTAGCTTTCCGCGAAGCGAAGTACAGTATTGTGCCGCCTAGCCTAGATAGTGTGAGCATCTCAGGCTTGGATAGCCAGCGTTCAAGTGCTAAGCCGGTAACTTTTGTCCTGGGACTAACTCGGCAAAGTCTGCCCCGCCAATATGAGAACCACAGCCTCTTCAGTGATGAAGACCGCGATATGATTAGCCAGGGCTTGACGGACCTGCAATCACTAGCTGCCTCGACCCGACAAAAGACGCTGAATGAAGCTTTCATTGCTTACAAGACTTTTTTATCGGCCTATAACAAGCTCTACATCAGCTATCCCTATAATGAATTAGGGGAGAAGACTTCGAATATTTCGCCTTTCTTAGACCAAGTGCGCCAAGCTTATGGCTTAGAAGAGAAGCTCCATAGTTCGCAAAACTTAGTGCTCCAGGCCCATGAAGAGGTTCACCTGGGCAATTGGCGCAGCCAAGTTCACCACCTGGCCAGCAAGCTCTCCCTGGCTAAGATGCGCCGTGAGCAACTGCCGGCTAGCTACGCCTCCCTCTACCAACAAGTTAAGGCCCTCCGCCAGACCCATCCAGAGATTAAGAAGGTCTTAGCGGGTCTTGATTATAGTAACCAGGTCAAAAACTTGCCTGCCGACTTAGCCCAAGCCCTCTATGGTCAACCCTTGTTTACTTCTGTTTCGCAGTTGGAACTTTTTAATAAGGATCCCTTCTCTTATTACCTGGTCTACGGTTTACGACTAAGGGAAAGGGAGCGGATGCAGCTCGATCCCATTCAGACCGGGAACTACTACCATGGCCTCCTCCAGGCTTTCTTTGACCGTGTGCTAAAGGACCGGATCGCGATAGAAGATTTAAGTGCCGACCGAGTTTATAGCTTGTTGAAAGATTTGGTGGCCCAAGCTCTCGAAGATGAGGCCAATACCATTTTTACAACCAGTGCGCGTTTTAGCTGGATGAACCACTCTCTCAACCGGACGCTCTACCAAGTGATCCAACAAATCATTCGCCAACAGCGGGTAACTAAGCCGCGGATTCGGGCGAATGAATTATCTTTTGGTTTAGCGGGTAATTCCCAGAACAACCTGCCGGCTTATGAGCTTAGCCTAACTGAGGGACAGTCAGTCTTCTTGCGGGGCCGAATCGACCGCTTAGATACTTGGCAGTATGAAGGGATCGACTACCTGCAAGTGGTGGACTATAAATCGTCTAAGCAGTCTTACCAATTCCGGCATATCTATGAAGGCCTCTCCCTTCAACTCTTTGCCTATGCCCAAGTAGCTTTAAGGGCTGACCAAGGAGGAGAGGGGGCAGAAGTTTTTGGCACCTTCCACCAGCTTGTGTCTGACCAAGTCCGTCCCATCAAAAAAGAAGCCGATTTTCAAGGAACGGCCTTAGAAACCATGCCTAAAAATTATCAATTAACGGGCTATTATTTGGCTGATCTGGACCTGCTTCAAGCGATCGATCCGACAACCGATGAAAAAGAGAGCTCACTCAGCTATCCTTATAAATGGAATAAAAATTTTGTCCTAAAGAAAGATGCTTACGGCTTAAACCGCCAGGAATGGACCTGGCTCTTAGACTTTGTTGATGACAAGATCCGTCAGACCGCTCAAGCTATCCTAGAAGGCGAGATTGCACTGGCTCCCTTGCGCCAGGATAAGGAAAGTCTCTATATTCCGTCCCTCCAGTACCCACTGAATGCGATTGCCTGTTTTGATCCAGTTGATGGGGGCAACCGCTACCGGGATTGGGGCTTGACGGCTAATGACCGCCAGACCTTCTTCCAAGAAATCCAGCAAGCACTTGAAGAGAAAGGAGCTTTAGATGATGAAAGATCCTAAGCGTCTGACTGAGCTGCCCTTGCAGAGCGAAGGGGATCGGCAGACGCCTGAACAATGGCAGGCTACCTACCAGGAGGGGGATAATCTACTGGTCGCAGCCTCTGCCGGGTCAGGGAAGACCCGGGTTTTAGTGGAACGCATCCTCCAAAAATTAAAACGTGGCTATCAGCTGCTCGACTTCCTCGTGGTAACCTTTACAGAATTAGCAGCCAGTGAGATGAAGGACCGGATTGAAGCAGAACTCAAGATGGCTATTAACCAAGCCACGGATGAAGACCTGCGCCGCCACTTAACCGTACAAATAGGCCAGGTCAGTCAGGCTCATATTTCTACTATCGATGCTTTCTGCCGGCAAGTTATCCAGCGCTTCTATTATTTAATCGAGATGGATCCTAACTACCGCCTGGTGACGGATGTGACGGAGAATTTTTTGATTAAAGATGAAGTTTGGCAGCGGCTGAAGGAGGAGCGCTTAGCGAGCAATGATGAGGCTTATCTCTTAGTTGCCGAGAATTTCAGTGATGGCCGGCGCGATGAGGGCATTGACCAGTTGATCTTTGACCTCTATGACAAGGCCCGGTCCCATGCTGATCCTAAGGCTTGGCTAGAGTCATTGCTGGCTTATTACCATACGGCTGACTCCTATGACCAATCGCCTCTCTTCCAGGAAGCTGTGAAACCCGAGATCCACCGGCAATTAGCTGACATCAAGGCGCGTTTGATCCGTATTGATAATGACTTGCCCCGCTACTTAGCGCCTGGTTTTGAGAAAATGTCGGAAGCTGGTCTGCAATTACAAATTAAACAGGTGTCTGGCCTAGTCGAGGGCTTAGACCAGATGACCTACCAAGACTTATTTGAAAGCTTCCAATCTCGTCCTTGGCCTAGTTTGCCGCGTCGAAGCAAGAAAGACTTCGAAGATGATGATGAGATCTATGCTTTGAGCGCAAACTACAAGGAACGAATTGACCAGGTTAAAGCGGATTATGAGAAATTGCAGGCCGACTGGTTGGCTTTTTCCGACCAGAGTCAAAAATGGATGCTCGACCAGTCCGGAAACTTGGCCCAAGCTTTAGTTGAAACTGTCATTGCCTTCATCGATGCCATGGCAGCCTACCGTGACCAGGAAAATGTCTTAGACTTTGCGGAAATCGAACTGCGCGCTTATGCGATTTTGACTTCTGATGGCGGTGAGAATGAGGCACGCGCATACTACCAAGAACGCTTTTCTGAAATTATGGTCGATGAGTACCAGGATGTGAACGAACTCCAGGATGCGATCTTGACCACTATGTCCCGCCAAGGCTATGACAATAATATGTTCATGGTGGGCGATGTCAAGCAGAGCATCTACCGCTTCCGTTTCGCTGAACCCGGGCTCTTTGTCGGGAAGTATAAGGCTTATGCGGAGGGGAAAGGGGGGCAGCGGATCGATCTGTTGAAGAATTTCCGTAGCCGCCATGATGTTCTGCACTTAACAAATTATGTCTTTAGGCAGTTGATGGCGGATGATATTGGCCAGGTCCTTTATGATGACCAGGCTCAACTGATTACGGGCTATACAGCTTATCCAGACCAGGCCCAGATGATTCCTGAATTATTAATTTTTGATAGTCAAGACCTGGACCAGGTCGAAGATGACTTAGAGGATAGTGATGCTGGCCAGGCAGAATTGATCGCCCAACGCATCCAAACTATGATCGAATCGGGCTTTCCCATCTATGACAAGGCCTCAGGGGAAGAGCGTCCCATCCGCTATGATGATATCGTCATCCTCAGCCCAACGCGCAAGCACCACTTACAGGTAGAGGAAGTCTTTAAGCGCTATCAAATCCCTCTGGCCCTGGATAAGTTGACCAATTACTTTAAGCGGACAGAGATTATGATTATGGTCAACCTGCTTAAGATTATTGACAATCCCTACCAAGATATTCCCTTAGTTTCTGTTCTCCGTTCGGCTATTGTAGGCTTGGATGAAGTCGACCTGGCTAAGATTCGCCTCGTTGATAAGTCCGTCCATTACTATGAGGCTCTTTTAGCTTATATGGAGACCGCCGACCGCCGGACAAGCTTGTTTAAGAAGGTCCAGCATTTTATGGCATCCTTGGAGACTTGGCGGCAATACTCCCGCCAGCAAGCGATCGCTGCTTTGATTTGGCGGATCTACCAGGATACGGCCTTCTTGTCTTATGTGGCTGCCATGCCCAATGGTATCCAGCGACAGAGTAACCTGCACGGCTTTTACAAGCAAGCCGAACAATTTGAAGCCAAGCAATTTAGGGGGCTCTTCCAATTTATCCGCTTTATTGAGATGATCTATGAGCGGGATAATGACTTGGAAAGTCCTCAATTGGTCGATCCAGACCAGAATGTTGTCCAATTGATGACCGTCCATGCCAGTAAGGGTCTGGAATTTCCAGTCGTCTTCTACTTGAACTTGTCCAAGGGCTTTAACCGCCAGGATTTTCAAGCTAATGTCATTGTCAATGATAAAGTGGGCCTTGGCCTCAAGGTTAATGACCGCCAAGAGCAAATCTCTTACACCAGTGCCTTGCATAAAATGGCTGGCCTAGAAGCTAAAGAAGAGAGCCTGGCAGAAGAAATGCGGAAATTGTATGTGGCCTTTACCCGGGCTGAACAAAAATTAATCTTAGTGGCCAGTGTGGATGATGGGGAGAAGGCCTTGGCGAGCTGGACCCATCCGGCAGTGGGTGAAGAACGCCTGGCCAAGAGCTATCGCTTAGGAGCCAGGAGCCTTTTGGATTGGATCGGTCCGGCTATTGTCCGTCATCCGGATGTACAGAAGGATTTTAGGGGAAGTATAGAGGGTGCCGAGTCATTAGAGCCAAAAGATCCTTTCCATATCAAGTTAGCTTTTGTGAATGGTGAAGATTTAGTGAGAGACCGCGACCACTTTCTCCATGGGGGGCGTGAAAGAGAGAGGAATTCAGATGAACAGGCTAGGGCTGACCAGGTCTTATTAGTTCCTGAGGCAGACTACCGCTACCCCTATCATCTGGCCACGCAAACTGCTAGCTACCAATCGGTGAGTGAGCTCAAACGTCTCTTGCAGGAACCACTCGACCATGAATTAGCAGTATGGGAAGATGGCCAAGTCCGTCCTCGAAAGCCTGCCCGCCGTTATGTGAATCCGGACTGGGAGCGGCCTCATTTTATCCAAACGGAAGAGCAGGCTGACCCCCGTGCGATTGGATCAGCGGCCCACTTGCTTATGCAGTGGCTACCCCTCGACCAGTCGCCCAGTGCCCAGGCTTTTGAAGCCCTCTTTGACCGCTTGGTAGACCAAGGGGCCCTAGAAGCTTCCCTTGAGGCAGAGCTTGACTTTGACCGCTTGGCCGCTTTCTATGAAACGGATACCGGTCGCTGGCTGCTCAGCAAAAAAGACCAGCTATACCGTGAAAAGAGCTTCTCACTCCTGATGCCAGCTAAGGAAATCTTCTACGACCTGGAAGCTTCGGACAAGCTGCTCATCCACGGGACCATCGATGGCTTCGTCGTTTTAGAAGATTCACTGGTACTCTATGATTTCAAGACGGACCGTTTGGCCTATCTTTCTATGGACCAGCAAGCAGAACGCTTTGCGGAACGCTATCAGGTGCAAATGGATATCTATGCAAGAGCCCTAGAGAATATCTACCAGAAGCCTGTCCAAGACAAGTGGATCATTGCTTTAGAAAATTTAAAGACATTTTCTTTAAAATAGACTTGTCTTCATGAAAGATTATGTGCTATAATATTCTTGTTGTTATTTATAGCACATGCGGGTGTAGTTTAGTGGTAAAACAGTAGCTTCCCAAGCTATCGTCGCGAGTTCGATTCTCGTCACCCGCTTAATAAGACCCATTCAAGTGAGGAAGTTTTCCTCACTTTTTTTCATAAGAGGAGGCTTTTGATGAAATATTATGCGGTGCGTAAGGGCCGGAAACCTGGTATTTATCGGTCTTGGGCAGAGTGCCAGGACCAAGTTTCTGGCTATCCGAATGCTGAATTCAAATCCTTTAAAGACAAGGCTGAGGCCGAGGCTTTCTTGGGGAAGGCTTCAAGTTCTCAGCCCCGTAGAGCTGAGATGGAAGCCTATGTCGATGGCTCTTACCAGCCAAAGACCAAGACTTATGGTTACGGTGGTGTGATCCTCTACCAGGGCCAGGAATTGACCTATAAGGGCGGAGGCAAAAAAGCAGAGCTCCTTAAGATGCGGAATGTCTCAGGGGAAATGATTGCTGCTATGAAGGCAGTCGTCTATGCCCTCGACCAAGGAGTGAATCACTTAGCTCTCTACTATGACTACGCTGGAATTGAGAAGTGGGCGACTGGGGACTGGCAAGCTAAGAATGCTTATACCCAAGCCTATCGTGACTTTATGCAAGAGAAGGGCAAGCAGGTTCAGATTCACTTCCATAAAGTTGCTGCCCACACTGGTAACCGCTATAATGAATGGGCAGACCAGCTGGCTAAAGCGGGTAGCCAGAAGGTCCAAGAAGATTGAAAGGAGCCTTAAGATGTGGATTGCTTGCTTAATTATTGTCTTGAGCCTAGTCCTTGACCAAGTCGTTAAGGGGTGGACCGTGAGTCACTTGGCCCTACTCGAGAGCCAGCCTCTCATTCCTCAAGTGTTATCGCTCCAGTACATCCAAAATCGCGGAGCAGCTTGGGGCATGTTGGAAGGGCAGATGGGCTTCTTCTTTGTCATCACCCTTGTGGTCGTGGCTGTCCTAGCCTATACCCTTTATAAAGAGAGAAATCAGGCCCTTTTGTTGCGTCTAGCTCTCAGTCTAATGATCGGTGGGGCGCTAGGTAACTTTATTGACCGCATGAGACTCGGTTATGTGGTGGATATGTTCCGTTTAGACATTATTGATTTTCCTATTTTCAATGTGGCGGATATTTGTTTGACCCTAGGCGTCTTTTTGTGCTTAATTTACTTATTATTTTTTGAGGGGGATGACCATGCTAAGCATTCATGATAAGTGGACGGTGGACCAAGACCAGGGGCGCTTAGACCGCTACCTGGCTGAAATTTACCCCCAACATAGCCGCAGTGAAATTAAGACTTGGATTCAAGAGGCTGCAGTCAAGGTGAACCAAGGAGTCGTTAAGGCTTCCTATAAGGTTGAAGCTGGGGATGTCATTAGTGTGGACCTAGACCAGGAAGACCAGGTACTCCATATAGAAGCAGAAGCCATCGATTTGGACATTATTTATGAAGATGATGCCTTCTTGGTGGTCAATAAGACCCAGGGGCAGGTTGTCCATCCTTCGCCTGGCCATGAAGGGGGCACCCTGGTCAATGCCTTGGTCTACCATTGCGACCACTTATCGGACTGCGGGGAAAGTTTCCGCCCCGGAATTGTCCACCGTATTGATAAGGACACGAGTGGGCTCTTAGTGGTCGCTAAGACCAACCAGGCCCACCAAGCACTGACCCAGCAAATTCAAGATAAGACACTGAAACGGGAGTACCTGGCCCTCGTTTACGGGCAAATCTTTGAACAATCTGGAACAATTGACGCTGGGATCCGCCGCCATCCCGTTCATCGCACCCGCTTTGAAGTTTCAGAAGAGGGGCGGCCGGCCCGGACCCATTTCCAGCTCTTACACCAGTATGGTGGATATAGTCTCCTGTCCTTAGTTTTGGAAACAGGACGCACCCATCAAATCCGCGTTCATTTAGACTTTATTGGTCATCCGGTCGTAGACGACCCCTTATATGCCAAGGGCCACCAGCAAGATTTTTTCGATGATAAAGGCCAGCTCCTCCACGCCCACCGTTTGACTCTCAAGCATCCTGTGACGGGGGAAGAAATGTGCTTTGAAGCGGATTTGCCCGACCACTTCCAAAATATTTTAGGAGCTATTTAAGCACTAAATTCATTTTACAAGCGCCGGGATCTTTAGTAGAATGATTGAGTATAAGCTTTGCAGAGAGGAGAGAAGCCAGATGACAACAGGAATTTGGATTTTAATTGTAATTTTAGCCTTAGTTGCTGGGATTGCTATCGGCATTTATATTGCACGTCGTACGATGGACAGCTATTTTGAGAAGAATTCACCTATCTCAGAAGATATGATCCGTCAAATGATGGCATCCATGGGACAAAAGCCTTCTGAAAAACGAGTGCGCCAAATTATGAATTCAATGAAAACAAGCCATAAAAAATAAACATAGTCCGCTTGCCAGCTTTTGTCTCTGCCCTCTATAAGGGCTTCCTAGCTGACAAGTGGGTGTTTTTTAATTAAAGGGGGCCGGTCGCTGATGTACCGTTTTTTTGTGATTTTGATTCGTTGGCTGTTGCGTGTGGTGAACGGTAAGCCGCACTATGAATTCCATCCCGACTATTCGGCCGATGAAACCTATGTTGTGGTGAGCCCACACCGTTCCTTACTGGATCCACCGGTGATTGCGGCCGCCTTGTATCCAGATACGGTTTTCTTTTTAGCAAAAAAGGAACTCTTTGATATTCCGGTCTTTGGTTGGTTGATCCGCAAGGCGGGCATGATTCCGATCGACCGGTCCAAACCAGGTCGGGCTGCGATGAAAGAATGCTTAAAAGAATTGAAGGCAGGCCACAATATTGGGATCTTTCCCACCGGCTCCCGTTATTCTGCAAAAATCAAGCCCGGGGCCTCCATGCTGGCTGGCATGAGTAAGAAACGACTCTTGCCGGTCGTTTACCAGGGCCCTTTAGAAGTCAAGGGGCTCTTTAGCCGGAAAGCAGAAAATCGGGTGAAGGTTCGGGTCGGCGCCCCTATCGACTTGCCAGATAAGAAACGTTTAAAGGATGAAGATCTAGAGGCCTTAGATAAGGCCATTGCGACAGCTTTTGAAGTTACAGGCGCCGCCCTTGATCCGACCTATCACTATGACATCGAGGGGGCCCAGGCCAAGCATAAGCAGAAGAATAAATAAAAGTAAGAGGCTGGGACTTAGTTTTCGGTCTCTTTTACTTTATCCTGCTATTCTCAGGATAGCGCCATGAAATTCTATTTGTGTTATAATGTATTAATAGGAATAGAGTTTGGGGGAATGAGCATGAAGTGGAGTATTCCGACAAAAACCATAGCAGAAGGACGTAAACTCTCTGATGAGGGACGGGTGACTAAGGTCTATCCGGTTGAAGCAGAGAATGTTTGGCGCGCAGAAGTGATTGATGACCAGAAATATTATGTCATCCTCGATGGTTCGGGTAAAGAAGAAGATATTTGCCAGTGTGATGAATGGTTCAAGAAGCATTTTTGTGTCCACACTGTAGCCGTTGAGCTCTTCTTACAAGACCATTCAGTAGTCCGGGCGATGAAATTTAGCCAGCGTCCCTTGTTCTACTATCCAGCAGACCTTTACGACGAGAGCGAGACCTGTGAGCAAGTCTATCAGGAATTTTACCAACATTTTATTGAAGAAGAGACGGCTGATTATTTTGGGCCTCTATTGGTTGAAATCGAACTTTATGATGAACAAAACATACCCTTTAGCCAGGATAATGATAGCCTCTTCTACTTGCGACTGCGGCTAGGGATTGATACGAGCTATTATGTGAACGACCTGGAGGCTTTCTTTCAAGCCTTGGTCAGTGGGGGAAGCTTCAACTTGCAGAACCATAATAATGACCAGGTCTGCTTGCGCCAGGAATGCTTTGATCCAGATATGTACGCCTTCTTGAATAGTCTAGCTGAGGATTTTTTACGGCATAAGCACTGGGAGAATACAATCGCCCATGTTCCTTCGACCAAGAAGAACCAGCAGCGCCTCTATCTCAATGAGGAGGAATTAATCGCCTTACTCAAGAGTGATCTGATTAAACATGTCTTTATTGCTAATCAGGAGCTTGAGGATTTTAGCCTGATTGAAAATGACCGGCCCATCCTCTATAATATTGCCTATGATGGTGAAATTTATCGTTTGACCCAGCTTCAAGAGGCTAAGTGGTATCGTTATTACGGTTTGATTTTTAATGGGGAAGATTTTTACCATATTGGGGGCGATGATAAGTATTTCGATGCTATGTCGATTATCCAGGATAACTTTGTCTTAAATCGTTTTAAATTAGACTTTAAGCCGGAAGAAATGAAAAATTTCTTTTCCCTCTTTGGTCGCCTATTGCTGGAACACAGTCTGGTAAAGAATGTCACTGTGCTGGACTTCGCCCCTCTTCTAGATCTAGACTGCCAGCTTGAAATTGGGGCCAGCCAGGGACGGCTAGAACTGGCCCTGGCCTTCCACTATGGCGACTACATGCTCTCCGATGATCCGATTGAAACGGACCTACCTGAAGATAAAATCCTTTTACGCCAGCTAGCAGATGAATTGGACGCTGAAGCCTTCTTACGTGCTTATGGTTTTACTAAGGAAAATTATTATTACTGTAAAGACTACGGGTCGATCGACCAGATGATGAGGGACTTGCAGCGTTTTGAACAATATCTGCCTGAAGATTGGAAGATTAGCTATACCAAGAACTTGGAGAGCTGGCAGTCTAATGATATTGAGGTTGAAGTGGTAACTGAGCAGAATAAGCAACACCGCTTCCTGACCATTGATTTTGAAACGGATGATATCAATGAGCATGAGATTGACCGGATTATTGAACGGCTCCAAGCTAATGAACGCTTCATGCAATTAGAGGATGGCCGGATTATTAATGTGAACCAGGTCTTTACGGAAGACCAGAACCGCATGCTCAAACAATTGAAACAGCAGAATAAGCAGTGGAAGAATGGGGACCCGATCCCGATCTATCAGAGCTTGCTCTTTGCGGACCTCTTGAACAGTCAGGCGGATTTTGAAGCCTTCTATGAGGATATCATGCATCCAGACCAGGAAGACTACCGACCCAATCCACGACTGAAGACCGAGCTTTCCGACTACCAGCAATATGCGGTTCAGTGGTTCAAGGTTTTAGCCAAGTACCAATTAGGTGGTCTGCTTGCTGATGAAATGGGGTTAGGGAAGACCGTTCAAACCATCGCCTTCTTACTGGATTACTTGGAAGAACATCCTTCGGGCCAGGTCCTCATTGTTGCGCCAGCTTCGGTACTCTATAACTGGTACCATGAACTGGACCGCTTTGCCCCAAGCTTGGAAGCTGTAGTGATCGATGGTTCTGCTGAGGAAAGGGAACAAATGCGTGAGGAAGGCCAAGGGAAGATTTGGATCTCATCTTATTCTTCCTACCGCAATGACCAAGTAGCCTACCAGGACTACTTTTTCGATGTTTTAATCTTGGATGAAGCCCAAGCCCTGAAGAACAATCGAACCGTTCTCTACCAATCCTTTATGCAGCAAAAGTCTGGCTTGCGGATTGCCTTGTCGGGGACACCGCTTGAAAATAACCTGCAAGAATTCTGGTCCCTCATGCAAATTATCCTGCCCGGACTCCTGCCTGCTCGACGCGATTACCAGCAATTATCGGTTGACCAGATCCGTAAGCGTGTCCAACCCTTCGTTCTCAGACGGACTAAGGCGGATGTTTCCCTGGAATTACCAGAAAAACGGAGTTCCGACCGCTATGCTGGGATGACAGCCGAACAGAAAAATATTTACCTGGCTTATCTTAAGGACATCCAAGAACAATTGGCAGAAGGCAACTTCGACAGTGGGCGGACACGGATGGAAATGCTGGCGGCGATTACACGCTTGCGGCAAATTTGTTGCCATCCCCGTTTAATTGACCCTGATTCTGAAGCAGGTTCTGGGAAGTTTGACTACTACCGCAACTTATTGGACCGGGTCCTCCAAGATGACAAGCGCGTCTTAGTCTTCTCCCAATTCACCTCCATGCTGGATATCTTGGAAGAAGATTTAAAGGCTGAAGGGGTGACCTATTTCCGCATTGACGGTCAAACCAAGAAGGGGGACCGACAAAGTCAAGTTGACGCCTTCAACCATGGTGAAGGCTCAGTCTTCCTCATTTCCTTACGGGCAGGCGGTGTTGGGATAAACCTGACGGGTGCGGATACAGTCTTCCTCTATGACCTCTGGTGGAATCCCTCGATTGAGGAACAAGCCATTGGTCGGGCCCACCGGATTGGTCAGAAGAAGAATGTTCAAGTCTACCGGATGATCACTGAGGGAACGATTGAGCAACGGATTGCTGAGCTGCAAGAAGAAAAACGTAATCTCTTTGAACAGCTCTTCGATGAAGAAGCCAAAGATTCCGACCACCTTTCTATGGAAGACTTGAAGTATATTTTAGACTATGAAGAGAAATAGAAAAGGGACTTGCCTTCAAGTTCGTCATGTGCTATAATCTTCTAGTGCCTTTAGAGCATGAAATGTCACACCCTATGGATTGGAACGCATGGTGCTCATTGAGAGTTGCGTTCAATTGAAGTAGGGGCGGAATAAAACCAAATAGGAGGAATTTTTAATGGCAGTTGTAAGTATGAAACAATTATTAGAAGCAGGGGTTCACTTCGGACACCAAACACGTCGCTGGAACCCAAAAATGGACCGTTACATCTTTACAGAACGTAATGGCATCTACATCATCGATTTACAACAAACAGTTAAATTAATCGATGAAGCCTACAACTATGTACGCGATCTTGCAGCAAATGATGGGGTCGTTCTCTTCGTAGGGACTAAGAAACAAGCCCAACAATCAATTGAAGATGAAGCAACTCGCTGCGGTCAATACTATGTTAACCATCGTTGGTTAGGTGGGACTTTGACTAACTGGGAAACCATCCAAAAACGTGTACGCCGCATGAAAGATATTGACCGTATGGAAGAAGACGGCACTTTCGATGTGCTACCTAAGAAAGAAGTTCTTGAACTCGAAAAAGAACGTGAAAAATTACAAAATAACTTGGGCGGTATCGCTGACATGCCACGTATTCCAGACGTGATGTTTGTGGTAGACCCTCGTAAAGAACACATTGCAATCAAGGAAGCACATAAGTTAAATATTCCTGTGATCGCTATGGTTGATACCAACTGCGACCCAGATGAAGTAGACTATGTGATTCCTTCAAACGATGACGCTATCCGTGCGGTTAAATTAATTAGCCAAACGATTGCGGAAGCTGTCATTGAAGGACGTCAAGGCCTTGACGAAGAAGAAGCCGCTGAAGAAGCAGCTGTATCAAACGAAGACCTTGAAGCTGTTGCAGCTAAGATGCAAGGTGAAGAAGAAGCTGACCAAGACTAATTCAGTCTCGACTTTGGACTGTAAATCTTGCAGTCTTTAGCAAAATAGAGTAAAATTAGTTTGGAGTATAGAGCTATCTTGTAAGGACGATAAAGCTGTGAGTAGGCTGTACTTATGAGATAGCTCTTTTTAAAAAGATGACAATCAATCGAGGAGGATTTATAGATGGCAATTACTGCAAAACAAGTTAAAGAATTACGTGATCGAACAGGCGTTGGGATGATGGACGCTAAGAAGGCCCTCCAAGAAGTAGATGGCGATATGGACAAGGCTATCGACTACTTGCGTGAAACAGGCCAAGCTAAAGCTGCGAAAAAGGCAGGCCGTATTGCTGCTGAAGGTTTAGCTAAAGTTCTGGTTAAGGGCAATGACGCAGTGATCGTTGAATTAAACGCTGAAACTGACTTCGTTGCTAAGAACGAAAAATTCCAAAACATGTTGAATGCAATTGCTGAAGCCCTATTAGAAGCAAAACCTAGCTCATTAGAAGATGCAATGACTAGCGTACAAGTTGACGGAACCCAACTTGATGAATACATGAGCCAAATGATTTCCGTTATTGGTGAGAACTTAAACCTACGTCGTTTCACTATCTTTTCTAAAACAGATGGCCAACACTTCGGTCAATACTCTCACTTAGGGGGTAAGATTGCTGTTTTAGTTACAGTTGACGGTGGCGATGAAGAAGTTGCAAGCAATGTTGCGATGCACATCGGCGGGATCAACCCACAATACATCGATGAAAATTCTGTCCCTGAAGAAGTGGTTGAACATGAACGTGAAGTTCTTACCGAACAATCACTTAACGAAGGCAAACCAGAAAAAATTGTTCACAAGATGGTTGAAGGACGTCTCCGTAAATTCTTCTCAGAAATCTGCTTAGTGGACCAAGACTACCTATTAGATGGTGACCAAACAGTGGGTCAATACCTCAGCTCTAAGGCTGCTTCAGTTGTTGACTTCCGTCGCTATGAAGTTGGCGAAGGCATTGAAAAACAAGAAGAAGACTTTGCTGCTGAAGTTCAAAGTCAAATGGGTAAATAATTAGATGTAATTCGCCGTTTTAACGGTAGCAGATGGGTTGGGATTTCTTTTCCCAACCTTTTTCATAAGGAGATTGAAAATAAAATGGCAGAACCAATGTACAAGCGCGTGGTATTAAAGTTAAGTGGTGAAGCTTTGGCGGGAGATGATGGCTTTGGTATCAATCCTGCCGTGATGAAAAAAATTGCTAGTGAAATTAAAAGCGTCCATGAGCTAGGGGTTGAAATCGCTATTGTTGTCGGCGGTGGCAATATCTGGCGTGGAGTAACTGGTGAACAAATGGGCATGGACCGGGCCCAAGCCGACCATATGGGGATGCTGGCAACGATTATGAATGCCCTAGGACTCCAAGACTGTTTGCAGAATGTAGGCGTTCCTTCGCGGGTTCAAACTTCCATTGAAATGCGGGAAGTTGCTGAACCTTATATTCGGCTTCGTGCGATTCGTCACTTAGAGAAGGGGCGTGTGGTCATCTTTGCAGGGGGGACAGGGAATCCTTTCTTCTCGACAGATACTGCTTCGGCTCTGAGAGCAGCTGAGATTGAAGCCGATGTGATCTTGATGGCTAAAAACGGTGTGGATGGGGTCTATTCTGCTGACCCTCAAGTCGATACCGATGCTATCAAGTACACCGACTTAACCCACTTAGACGTGATTAATAAGAATCTACGTGTAATGGATTCCACGGCCTCAACCTTGAGTATGGATAATGACATTCCGCTTGTCGTCTTTAACTTAAATGAACCAGGAAATATTCGCCGCGTTGTCATGGGCGAACCGATTGGTACAACTGTAAAGGGGTAGAAATTATGGCAATCAATACATTAATCAAAGATACTGAAAACCGTATGAAGAAGTCTGAAGAATCCTTGCGAGGCGAACTGGCTCGGATTCGAGCTGGAGTGGCCAACGCTAGCTTACTCTCAGGCATTGAAGTGGACTACTATGGGGCGCCAACACCGCTCCAATCCATTGCTTCAATTACCATCCCAGAGGCTCGGATGTTAGTGGTAACACCTTACGATAAATCCGCTTTGGAAAACATTGAACACGCTATCAATGCTTCAGATATTGGTATTGCGCCAACAAATGATGGGGATAAGATCCGCCTTGTTATCCCTGCCTTGACCACAGAGCGCCGCCAAGAGCTTTCTAAATTAGTGGGCAAGGACCTGGAAGACGCCAAGGTGGCTGTCCGTCATATCCGCCGTGATGCTATCGACACCATCAAAAAAGCGGAAAAAGATAGCGAAATTACGGAAGATGACCAACGTCGGATGGAAGAGGACGTGCAAAAGGTCACTGACCAAAGTATTGCTCGTTTAGAAGATATCGCTAAAGAAAAAGAAGAAGAAATTCTCAATGGCTAGTTAGCCTCTGGGAAGAGCCTGGACCCGTCCAGGCTTTTTCTTTTTTACTCTTTTAAGTAAATTTCACTTAAAAATCCAAGAATAATTTTTTTTGCTGTGAATCTATGGTAAGATAGACAAGATATAAGCGAGCAGCTTTTAATATTTTTTAGCAAAGGATGGATGATGAATGACACTGGCGAAAGCATTAAACCCGGAACTCCCGCTTCCCCAACACGTTGCCATTATTATGGACGGTAATGGACGCTGGGCAGAAGAGCGGGGGCTGAAACGGACAGAGGGTCATAAAGAAGGACTCAATGCGCTCAAGCGGACCATTGTTGCGGCTGCTAAGTTAAAAATTAAAGTACTGACAGTTTATGCCTTTTCAACAGAAAACTGGGCCAGGCCTAAAAGAGAAGTTCAGTATCTGATGTCGCTTCCTCATTTGCTCAATCAGAAGGTGATGCCGGAATTAATGAAGAATAATGTCCGGGTCTGCCTAACGGGAAATCGTGAACATATCCCCAACAAAACTTGGTCTTATATTGAATCAGCTGTTAAGAAAACAGCGGATAATGATGGCTTGATCTTAAATATCGCCTTTAATTATGGCTCGCGCTTGGAGATTGTTAAAGCTTGTCAGAGCTTGGCGAAAAAGGCGGCAGAAGGCCAGCTTGATCCAGTAGACATTGATGAAGAAAGCTTCAGCCAGCACCTACAAACGGCTTTCTTGGGCGACTTGCAAGATCCCGACCTATTAATCCGCTCGAGCGGGGAAATCCGCTTAAGCAATTACTTACTCTGGCAACTGGCCTATAGTGAATTTGTCTTTACAGATACCAAATGGCCAGACTTTGATGAAGATGTTTTCTATGCTTGCCTAGCTGAATTCCAACACCGTCAGCGTCGTTTCGGCAAAATTTAAGAGAATAGGAGAGGCTTATGCGATTAAGAACTCTGACAGCTCTGGTGGCGCTGGCTATTTTTATTCCCTTACTGGTTATGGGAGGCAGTGCTTTTGAATTCTTGGTGATAGTCATAGCGGGTATCACCCTCTTTGAATTACTCAGCTTATTGGCTGTCAATTTTTTTACTTTAGAAAGTTTATTTGCTTATGTGTTGATGTATCTGGCCTTGCTTCCCCAGCACTACCTGGATTTCTTACCTGAGCAATTGGACCAGATGACCCTTTTTTATACGGGGGTCGTTATCTTTCTTTCCCTAATGGTCCATCGACCAGAGCGCTTGGATTTTAGTTTGATTGCTAAGATAACTTTGGCTGCTCTCTACGTGGGCCGGGGCTATCATTTTTTAATTTTGGGTCGAGAAATGGGCCTCCTAGCGATTCTTTTTGTCTTGGTGATCATCTGGTCCAATGATACTTTTGCCTATTTAACGGGTCGTGCCATTGGCCGTCGTCCCTTGGCACCCGCCATTTCACCCAATAAAACGATTGAAGGATCAATCGGGGGTATTGTTGGGGCCTTCTTGGTTTCTTTAATCTTTGACTATTTCTTTAATATTTACCAGCTCAGTTTCTTGGGTAATTTAATCTTGGTCATCCTCCTCTGTTTGGCTGGGCAGATGGGAGACTTGGTCGAGTCATCGATCAAAAGACAGTACCATGTCAAAGATTCAGGCAAGCTATTACCGGGGCACGGGGGCTTTTTGGACCGTTTTGATAACATCTTATTTGTCCTACCCATTTTTTACTTTTTGATGGCCTTCTTTTAAGTAGACTAAGCGAAGGGAGTTTTTTTATGAAAACGATCATTACTTTCTTACTCATATTTTCAGTTATTGTCATCTTCCATGAATTTGGCCACTTCTTTTTTGCTAAACGGGCGGGGATTCTCGTGCGTGAATTTGCGATAGGGATGGGGCCTAAGCTCTACCAATACCAGGGCGAGGAAACAACCTATACCCTCCGCCTCTTACCTATTGGGGGCTATGTCCGTATGGCGGGACTGGAGGAGATGGCGGACAGTGTGGAAGCGGGCATGCAGCTCTCTCTGACCTTTAATGAGGGGGGAAAAGTAACGGAACTCTCGCTAGCTGAGGATGACCTTGCTGCTGAAGCCTTGCCGGTTGAAGTGGTCTCTGCTGATTTAGACCGCGACCTGATCCTTCAAGCTATTCCTTATGGGGAAAGAGAAGCTCAGACTTATTCTATTGACCGCCAAGCGGACTTTGTGGAAGCGGATGGGACCCGGCTAAAGATTGCCCCTTATGACCGGCAATTTCAATCTGCCTCTATTCCCCAACGCTTAATGACAAATTTTGCAGGGCCTATGAATAATTTCATTTTGGGAATCCTTGCTTTTACGGTTTTAGCCTTTGTCCAAGGGGGCGTGCCCTCATCTGAGGCTATTGTAGGTGAAGTTGTCGACGGTTCACCGGCCCAAACGGCTCATTTACAAAGCGGCGATCAGATTCAGACCATTAATGGCCAGGAAGTCGCTTCCTTTGCGGACATGCAGGCCAAGGTTTCGAGTTCGGAAGGTAAGCCCTTGGAAGTGACCTATGAACGCCAGGGACAAGAAATGACGACTCAGCTCCAACCTAAAGAAGTGGACTATAACGGACAAAAAATCTACCAAATCGGCGTTGGTCGTTTTAAAGATAGTCGTTTCTTGGCTAAGCTAACTTATGGCTTTAAGGCGAGCTGGGCCATGATTACAGGGATTCTAACTATCCTAGTAGGAATGTTTAAGAATGGCTTTAACATCAACCAATTTGGTGGCCCGGTTTTTATGTACCAAGCGACTGGTGAAGTGGTCAACCAGGGATGGATTGCTATTATGTCTTGGACCGCTATGTTAAGCCTCAATTTAGGGGTGGTGAACCTCTTGCCGGTCCCAGCCTTGGATGGGGGGAAGATCCTCTTCAATATCATTGAAGCAATCCTAGGTCGCCCTGTCGACCAAAAAGTCGAAGGCATTATAAACTTGGCAGGAGCTGCTTTATTATTTATATTAATGATTGCCGTGACTTGGAATGATATTCAACGTCTATTTTAAACGTTTATATAAGATGGAGTGAGCAGCCGATAGAATTGGCTGACTTGCCTTGACTCGATTCGAGGGTAGGAGATGGAAGTAGTTGATGAGTGTAGCTTATCCTAGGACCAGGCACCTACCCTTCTTTATTTCAAGAAAGGAGCGTTCTTTTGGAAGAGAAGAAAGAAGCTTTTAACCGTTTGCTTAAGCAAATTAATTTTTCAGATTCCGATCCAAATTTTCAGGCGGGTTGGATTGACCATGTGACCGTCCATACCAAGTCTCGCCTTTATCAATTTACCCTAGCTTTTCCCAAGCATATAAAGGCTAGTCAATTTAAGGCCCTGGAAGAAGCTTTGCAAGTTGGCTTCCAGTCGATTGCTAAGGTTGACCTAGGCTTGACCTGCTCTAAGGCAGAGGACTGGGAGGCAGAGGAGGTTCTGGCTTATTGGCCCGTGGTAGTTGAACGCAGTCATATCTCTAATGGTCTCGCCCAACAGATTCTAACCCAACAATTGCCGACTTGGGAGGGGGGAAAGTTTATCTTAAGGGTGGACAACCCGCAAATTCAAGCCTTTTTAGAGACTAATTATTTAGAGGTAATCAAACAGAATTACTTTGTCCTTGGTTTTTCTAACCTTCGCTTTCAAGTGATTGTGGATGAAGCCACGGCCAATGACCGCCAAGCCCAGTTTGAAGCTCGCCAGGAACAATTGGAACGCGAACAGCAGGAACTGGCAAAGCAGGCCAGTGTTCGCCAGGCCAAGGAAGCTAAGGACAAACCCCGCCCTAGTAAATTAGCGATCGGGCGATCTGTTCCCGTAGATAAGCTCCAACCCATGCGCTCTTATGTAGAGGAACAATATGGGGCTACCATGGAAGGGGTTATTTTCGAAAAAGAAGTCCGAGAATTGAAAACGGGGCGGCGGATTTTGAATTTGAAGTTCTCTGACTATACCTCGGCTTACTTGGTCACTATGTTCTCACGCAATGATGAGGATATTGCTGTCTTTGAAGGTCTAGAAGAAGGGATGTGGATTCGTGTCCAAGGGGAAATCCGGATGGACGACCGTTTTGCCCGCGATTATGTGCTGATGGGGCGTGACCTGGAAGTTATCAATAAGGAGGGGCGCAAGGACCAGGCGGAGGAAGGCAAGAAGCGGATTGAACTTCACCTTCATTCCAATATGTCAGCCTTAGACGCAACCAATACCATTTCAGACTTTGCCGCCCAAGCCAAGGCCTGGGGACAGCCCGCCATTGCTGTTACGGACCACGGCAATGTCCAAGCCTTCCCTGAGGCCAGTCAGGCTGCCAAGGCCAACGATATTGCCATGATCTACGGCTTAGAAGCTAATGTTGTGGATGACGGGGTACCGATTGCCTACAACCCTCAAGATGTGGATCTGAGCGAGGCCCATTATGTCGTTTTTGACGTGGAAACAACGGGCTTGTCTGCTGCCTATAATCATATTATTGAATTAGCGGCAGTCAAGATGTACAAGGGCAATGTCGAAGAGACCTTTGAGGAATTTATTAATCCAGGCTACCCCTTGCCTGCCCATATTATTGAACTAACTAAGATTACTGACGCCATGCTACAGGGGGCTAGGTCGGAAGAAGATGTGATGGCAGACTTTCAAAAATTCTGTGAAGGCTGTATCCTAGTTGCCCATAATGCTTCTTTCGATATGGGCTTTATCAACAAGGCCTACAGCCGCCATGGCATGCCTGAAGCGGATAATCCTGTCATTGATACGCTGGAACTCTCGCGCTTCCTCCATCCTAATATGAAGTCCCACCGACTCAATACCTTAGCCAAGCATTATAATGTTTCCTTGGAGCAACACCACCGGGCGATCTATGACTCGGAAACAACCGGGGCCTTGGCTTGGATCTTTGTCAAAGAAGCGGCCAAAAACCATGATATCCACTCCCACAAGGATCTTAATCAGGATGTCGGCAAGGGGGATGCCTATAAGCACGGCCGTCCTTTCCATGTGACCATCTTGACTAAGAACCAAGCAGGGCTCAAAGACCTCTTCAAACTCGTCTCTGCTTCTAATGTGGATTATTTCTACCGGGTGCCCCGCCTGCCCCGCTCACTCTTAGCTGACCACCGGGAGAATCTCTTGCTCGGTTCGGCTTGTTCTTCGGGTGAATTCTTCGAAGCCGTGATGCAGAAGGGCAAGGAAGAAGCCAAGCGGGTGGCAGAATTCTATGATTACCTGGAAATTATGCCTAAGGGGGTCTACAAGCCTCTGATTGAAGATAATTTAATCCACGATGAGGCAGAGCTTGAAGAAATTATGAAAACCATTATTGAAATCGGCGAAGAGCTTGATAAACCAGTAGTAGCAACGGGGGATGTCCACTACCTAAATCCTCAAGACAAGCTCTACCGGGAAATTTTAATTAATTCGATTAAATCTAACCGTACCAAGTTTTTCCCCGAAGCTCACTTCCGGACGACAGACGAAATGCTCCACGACTTTGCCTTCTTAGGGGAAGATAAGGCCTATGAAATTGTGGTAGAAAATACCCACAAAATTTTTGACCAGATTGAATTTGTGGAGCCCCTTAAGGATAAACTCTATACCCCAAATATTGATGGGGCAGAAGATGAAATCCGGGAAACTTCCTACCGCGAGGCTCATGCCCTTTACGGAGAGGACTTGCCTGAAATTATCGAGAAGCGTCTAGAAAAAGAACTGACCTCGATTATTGGTAATGGTTTCTCAGTGGTTTACCTGATTTCTGAAAAATTAGTAAAAAAATCCAATTCAGACGGCTACATTGTTGGGAGTCGGGGGTCAGTGGGCTCTTCCTTTGTCGCTACCATGCTGGGAATTACCGAGGTTAACCCCTTGTCCCCCCACTATGTTTGCCCGAATTGTTTTTACAGCCACTTCTTTACGGATGGTAGTGTCGGCTCTGGATTTGACTTGCCAGACAAGGACTGTCCAGAGTGTGGACACGCCCTGAATAAAGATGGCCACGATATTCCATTTGAAACTTTCCTAGGCTTTGCGGGGGACAAGGTACCAGATATCGACTTGAACTTCTCGGGTGAATACCAGCCCCAGGCCCATAACTTCACCAAGGTCATGTTCGGGGAAGACCATGTCTACCGAGCAGGAACCATTTCTACAGTGGCTGATAAAACGGCTTATGGTTATGTCTTAGGCTATGACCAAGACCATAATTTGAACCTTAGAAAAACGGAAAAAGATTTTCTCGCTAAGCACACAACCGGGGTCAAACGGACCACTGGCCAGCACCCAGGGGGGATTATTGTTATTCCGGAATACATGGATGTCTATGACTTTACGCCAGTCCAATACCCTGCCGATGACTTGGATTCAGAATGGAAGACCACCCACTTTGACTTCCACTCCATCCATGATAATGTTTTGAAGCTCGATATTCTGGGCCATGATGATCCGACGGTTATTCGTAAGCTGCAAGACTTATCCAACATTGATCCAAAAGATATTCCCATGGATGATGATGATGTCTACAAGCTCTTCAATGGGACGGAGATCCTAGGTGTTCGTCCAGAAGATATCTTTTCCAAGACGGGGACACTGGGGATTCCTGAATTTGGGACCTCCTTTACCCGGTCGATGCTAGAAGCTACCCATCCCTCGACCTTTGCGGAACTTCTCCAAATTTCTGGACTCTCCCACGGGACAGATGTTTGGTTAGGTAATGCGGAAGTCTTAGTTAGAGAGAAGGGCATGCCACTGTCAGAAGTGATTGGTTGTCGGGACGACATCATGGTCTACCTCATCCACCAGGGGGTTCCTGAACGTGATTCTTTCCAAATTATGGAAAAGGTACGTAAGGGTAAGGGGCTGTCTGATGAACACAAGGCCATTATGAATGAGCACCAAGTTCCCCAGTGGTATATGGCGTCCTGTGAAAAAATTAAGTACATGTTCCCTAAAGCCCACGCAGCAGCTTATGTAATCAATGCTATCCGGGTGGCCTGGTTCAAGGTCCACCATCCCATTTGGTATTACTGTGCTTATCTCAGTGTCCGGGCTAATGACTTTGACCTCGTCGCGATGGCGAATGGCCTTCAGTCAACGAAGACAGCTCTCAAGGCGATCTATAGTAAAGGTAATGATGCGACGGTCAAAGACCATGCAGTCCAGGTCGTCTTAGAAATTGTCAATGAAATGTGGGAACGAGGCTTTAATTTTAAGATGGTTGACCTCTACAAGTCTGATGCCCAAGACTTTGTAATTGAAGGGGAAGATACCTTGATTGCCCCCTTTAGAGCCATTCCGGGCTTAGGGCTCAATGTGGCCAAACAAATTGTTAAGGCTCGCCAGGAGTCCGAATTCTTGTCCAAGGAAGACCTTAAGAAGCGGGGCAAGGTCTCCCAGTCGACGATCGACTTTATGTCTGAGCAGGGTATCTTAAATGGCTTGCCAGAAGAGAACCAACTTTCTCTCTTCTAGGGTTCAAGCAAGCGGATTGTTCGCTTTCTTTCAAATGGTTATGCTATGATAGTAACGTAGGTCTATTAATAAATGAAAAAGCCAATAATTGGCCTAGAATAAGAAACGTTAAGGAAAGGAGTTGTGACAGTGAATACAGGGAAAGAAATGCTTATGGTCATTGTAGACCGTGATACCAGTGATGAAGTGATCGAGGTAGCCCGGCAAGCCGGCGCTCAGGGAGCAACTGTGCTTCATGGCCGCGGCACGGGGCATGAGGACAAGCTATCGGCCTTCCATATCCATGTCGAACCACAAAAAGAATTGGTTATGATGGCAGTCGAAGCTGACCAAGTAGATGGTATCAGCCAAGCGATAGCTGAAGCCTTGGACTTTAACCAACCAGGGACTGGGATCCTCTTTAGTCTACCGATCAATGAAACGACTGGACTATATGAAGGATAAATTTGAAAGAAAAAACATGAGAGAAAAAGGAGGACTTTATGGATGTTTTAATCGATAAGTTCAAAGAGGTAGCTTTTTCTGTCATTCCGCTAGTTGTTATTGTTTTATTAATATCAATGTTTGCTGTTAACGTACCTTCTACCATGATGATGAGTTTCGTCATTGGGGCAGTATTGATTTTAGTGGGATTGACCATCTTCCTCTTTGGCATTGAAATCGGGATGACGCCGATCGGCAACCACTTAGGAGCCCATGTGGCAGGAAGCCCCTCACGAATTGCCATTGCTGTTTTGAGTTTTATTATTGGTTTTGCGGTAACGATAGCAGAACCAGACTTACTAATTCTCGGCCAGCAAATTGAAAATGCAACTTCGGGTGTCTTGCCCGGTACAGTGACCGTAGTGGCTGTCTCTGTCGGAGTCGGTGTTATGATTGCCTTTGGGGTCTTCAGATTGTTGAAGAACTTTCCCTTGAAATATTTCTTCGCCATTGTTTATGCTTTGATTCTTATCTTGGCTATTTTTTCCGATAATTCGGCTATTGCTATGGGCTTTGATGCCTCAGGTGCAACGACAGGAGCTTTAACGACGCCCTTTATTTTGGCCTTATCGGGAGCTCTAGCAGCTAAAGCTGGGGGCAAACAAGCAGAAGAAAACTCCTTCGGTCTAGTTGGGGCGATGTCAACTGGTCCTATTCTGGCGGTGCTTTTCTTAATCCTCTTTTCCCAAACGGACTTGCAGGCAGCTGAATCAACGGTGGAATATTCGAACAGTGTAATCGCCCCCATCCTTGCTGCAATCTGGCCGACTTTGAAAGAGTCCTTGATTGCCCTGGTTCCGATTGTTTTATTCTTTATCTTTATGAATTGGCGCTACTTTAAGTTGAAGGGCCAAGAACTCGGCGATATCTTTAAAGGGATTATCTATACAGTTGTTGGTTTGACCATTTTCTTAGTTGGCGTTAACCAAGGTTTTATGGATATGGGCCACTTCTTAGGCCAAGCCATTGCCGAAATGGGTGATTGGTGGCTGATTATTGCTGGCTTTACCCTAGGTATGGTGGTTGTTCTAGCTGAACCAGCTGTCCACGTTCTGGGTGAGCAGGTGGAAGACATCACTGGGGGCCATATCCACAACAAAGTCCTGATGGGGGCCTTGTCTATCGGGGTTGCCCTAGCTGTAGGACTTTCTATGGTGAGAATTTTAAATAGTAATTTAGCCATCTGGCACTTCTTATTGCCAGGCTTTGGACTAGCTATCCTCTTATCCTTTATGGTACCAAATCTCTTTACCGGGATTGCCTTTGATGCGGGTGGGGTAGCTTCGGGCCCGATGACTGCTACCTTTATCTTGGCTTTTGCCCAGGGTGCAGCGGACTTCCTACCCAATGCCGATGCCCTGGATGCTTTCGGCGTCATAGCTTTTGTTGCTATGGTACCCGTGGTTATGGTAGAATTACTCGGCTTAGTCTTTAAGATTCAAACTAAGAAGACAGGAATTGAAGAATAGAAAGGGGTTGTCAACTAGCCTAATGGAAACCGTATTATTCTTAGCAGTCGTCAAGGCTGGGACCGCGAGCCAATTGATTAAAGCGGCTAAAGCAGTTGGGGCGCCAGGAGGCACAGTGATTCGTGCGGAAGGTACAATCAGCAGTCGCCTGGCCCATGCCCTCGGCTTTCACGATTCCAAACGCGAAGTCGTTTTGATTGCGGTGGATAAGTCCCTAGAAGGTCGCCTCCACCAAGAATTGAATGACAAATTGAAGCTCGATCGCAAAGGTAAGGGGGTCCTCTTCTCCTTTGATATTTCTAGCTTCCAGGGCAGTAAGCAGATTAACAGCCCATTTGATGAAAGCCAGGTAGAAGCTTCCGATAGCCAGCTGATGACGGTTATTGTTGACCGGCAGATGGGCGACCAAGTGGTAGAAGTTTCCCGTGAAGCCGGTGCCCGAGGTGCAACGATCCTGCACGGGCGTGGAACAGGTGTGCATGAGACGGGCAAGGTCTTTAACTTCCCGATTGAACTCGAAAAAGAGATCGTGGTTATGGTGATCCCAAGCGCTCTCGTTCAAGAAATTTCAGATAAAATTATTACTGAAACAGACTTATGCAAACCAGGGCGCGGGATTTTGTTCACTGTGCCAGTGAATTCCAAACGTGGACTCGTTCCGCCTAAGCCAGCAGACGAGGCGTCAAGTTAGCTTTAGTCTAAAAACATTGCTATTTGGCGCGTATCATGTTAAACTATAAATGTAATTAAGGGACCAGTGAGGAGTGAGCGGGAACGCTCACTCTTTTTCATGAAATAGAAAGTGGGGGATTGTGTGGCAAGAGTCATTGATGAAGTCAGAACTTTAATCGAGCCGAAGTTAGAGGAACTCGCTTATGACTTGTTCGACATGGAATATACAAAAGAAGGAAAGAATTGGTATCTGCGTATCTATATCGATAAGCTTGGAGGGGTCACCATTGAAGACTGTGTGACCGTTTCAGAAGTTTTATCAGAAATTTTAGACCAAGCAGATCCTGATCCAATCCCTGGCGCTTATTATCTTGAAGTTTCATCACCCGGTGCCGAGCGTCCACTGAAGAATGAGGCGGATATCCAAGCTTCCATTGGCAAATGGGTCCACCTCAAGCTCTATCAAGCCTTTGAAGGTGCTAAGGAATGGGAAGGACGACTCCTCCAAGCGGATGAAGAAGCTTTTACCATAGAAGTTAAAGATAAGACGCGGCGGATTGAAAAGACGATTCCGCGTCAGCTTGTGGCCTTAATTCGTTTGGCCATTGAATTTTAATTGAGTTAAAGGGGATTAGAATGGGAAAAGAATTAATTCAAGCCTTTGAAACATTGGAAAACGAAAAAGGAATTTCAAAGGAAGTCATTATTGAAGCCTTGGAAGCAGCCCTTGTTTCTGCTTACAAGCGCAATTACAAACAAGCACAAAACGTGGAAGTCCACTTCGATGAGAAGAAGGGTGAAATCAAGGTCTATGCGGTTAAAGAAGTCGTCGACCTGGTGATGGACTCAACCCTGGAAGTTTCCTTGGAAGAGGCCCACGAACGGAATACCGCTTATGAGGTGGGGGATAAGATTCGCTTCGAGGTCACTCCTAAAGACTTCGGCCGGATCGCTGCCCAAACTGCCAAACAAGTGGTTACCCAACGGATCCGTGAGGCGGAACGCAATATCATCTATAATGAATTTATCGATTACGAAGATGATCTATTGACAGGGACTGTTGAGCGTCAAGACCGTCGCTATGTTTATATTAATCTAGGGAAGATCGAAGCTGCCTTAACACCAGAAGGTCAAATTCCAGGTGAACACTTTGAATCCCACGACCGCGTCCAAGTTTATGTGGAAAGGGTCGAAAATACGACTAAAGGACCTCAAATTTATGTTAGTCGCAGCCATCCTAATATGTTGAAGCGACTCTTTGAACAAGAAGTACCGGAAATTTATGATGGGACGGTTGAAATCAAGGCTATTGCCCGGGAAGCCGGAGACCGGTCCAAGATGGCTGTTTACTCCCATGACCCTAATGTGGATGCAGTGGGAACCTGCGTTGGCCCACGGGGTTCGCGGGTACAAACTATTGTGGATGAACTTCACGGTGAGAATATGGACATTGTGGAATGGACAGAAGATCCAGCCCAATTGATCAAGAATGCCCTGAATCCAGCAGAGGTTCTAGAAGTTCACTTCGTTCCTAATGAACGCTCTTGCGTGGTTGTTGTTCCTAATCACCACCTTTCTCTAGCGATTGGGAAACGGGGGCAAAATGCCCGCTTGGCGGCTAAACTGACCAACTATAAGATTGATATTAAGTCAGAAGAAGAATTCGATGCCTTCCAAGCTTCAGAAGACTATGAAGCGCTCTTCCATCCCGAGATGGTTGAAGAAGAAGTGCTGGCTGAGGAAGGCGCTGCGCCTGCTGAACCAGCAGAAGATGATGAGCTTTTAGCGGTTGCGGATGAAGTAGAAGCTATTGAAGAAGAAGTAGCTGCTGAGGACCTAGATGACCAAGGCCTCCGTGCAGATGACATCGAAGAAGGCAATCTTGGTCCTGACCAAATGGAAGATGCGGTAGCTGATATCGAAAATGATAGCGAGACCTCTTATGACGACTTACAAGAGGACTTTGAAATTTAGGTCGAGCAAGTGACTTGAAGGAGGGACAGCCTTGAAAAAGAAAAAAATCCCCATGCGGAAATGTGTGGTCTCCAATGAACAGGTCCCTAAGAAGGACTTAGTGCGTGTGGTCCGAACACCTGAAAAGGAGGTTGCCATTGACCCCAGCGGTAAGATGAATGGCCGCGGTGCTTATGTGAGCTTAGATCCAGACCTCGTCCAAAAAGCCTGGGACAAACATCTTCTAGACCGCCATCTCAATGTCGATATTTCAGATGAATTCTACGAAGAATTGAAAGCCTACGTTGCTCACCAAAAGGCGCGTAAGGAATTATTCGAAAATGAAGAATTCTAAGTTAAACCGTCTGGGCCTAGCCCAAGTGGCCGGTAAATTGGAGAGTGGCGAAGACCAAGTGCTTAAGGCGATTCGTTCAGGCCAAGCTAAGTTGGTTTTTGTAGCCAGTGATGCTAGTTTACGCACGCAGAAAAAATTTAAAGATAAATGTTCATATTATAAGATACCTATTAACTTAGACCATGATACGCTAGCTATCAGCCAGGCACTGGGCAAGAAACGTTCGACTTGTGCCCTAACTGATTCTGGTTTTGCCAAGGCGTTTTTGGACTAAGCCTAATTAAAGTAAGTATAGGAGAGAAAAATATGAGTGCATAGATAAAGGGAAGGTGATGACATGTCAAAAAAACGTGTCTATGAGTACGCAAAAGAAAAGAACTTATCCAGTAAGGAAGTATTGAAGAAAGCCAAAGAAGCTGGGCTAGAATTCAAGAGCCATATGTCTTCAATGTCTGATGATCAAATTAAACAGCTTGACCAAGCCCTAGCGAAGAAGAAGGACCAGGACAAGCCTGCCCAGAATACGCAAAAGGCCAAGAAAAATAACACTAATAAAGCGAAAGCAAATGACCAAGACAAGAAGGGCAAAACAAAGAAAGATCAGGCAAAAGGAAATATGAGCAAAAACAAAAATAAGAAGAAAAATCAAAATAAACGGCAGCGTAACCAGAATAAAAACAACCATAAGCATCCAAACTACAACAAACGGAAGAAAATCCACCATGACCAACCTAAGAACAACAAGCCTAAGGAACTTCCAGAAAAAGTTGTCTTTACCGATGGGATGACAGTGGCTGAGCTGGCTAAGAAGATTAAACGCTCACCAGCTGACATCATTAAGAAACTCTTCATGATGGGGATCATGGCCACCCAAAACGAATCCCTAGAGCGTGATGCGATTGAACTCATCCTCGATGATTATGGCATTGAAGCAGAAGAAAAAGTAATTGTTGACCGCTCTGACTTTGACCATTACTTCGAAGAAGCTGCCAATGAAGAGGAAGACAAGCTGAAGAGCCGTCCCGCTGTTGTGACGATTATGGGTCACGTTGACCACGGGAAAACCACCTTATTGGATTACTTGCGTCAAGCTAATGTGGTTGAAGGTGAAGCTGGGGGCATTACCCAACATATTGGGGCCTACCAGGTCAAGGCCAATGATGAATTGATTACCTTCCTCGACACCCCAGGACACGCGGCCTTCACTACCATGCGGGCTCGTGGGGCAGACGTTACCGATATTGTTATCATCGTTGTAGCAGCTGATGATGGCGTGATGCCACAGACTGTGGAAGCCATCAACCATGCCAAGGCAGCCGATGTGCCAATCATTGTCGCTGTCAACAAGATCGATAAGCCAACTGCCAATCCTGACCGGGTGAAAAATGAATTAATGGAATATGGACTAGTCCCTGAAGAATGGGGCGGGGATACCATCTTTGTCAATATTTCTGCTAAATTTGGGGAAAATATTGATGAATTATTAGAAATGGTTCTGCTGATCTCTGAAGTAGAGGAATACAAGGCTAATCCAGATACCTATGCCATCGGATCAGTTATTGAAGCCCGATTAGATGCACACCGTGGAGCTATTGCAACGGTTCTGGTTCAAAACGGAAGCCTCCATACTGGAGATGCCATTGTGGTTGGGGATACCTATGGCCGGGTCCGGACCATGGTCAATGACCAGGGCCGCCGCATCCATGACGCCAGCCCATCTACCCCAGTCGAAATTACAGGTCTACAAGAAGCCCCTTCAGCTGGTGACCGTTTCGTCGTCTTTGAAGATGAGAAGACAGCGCGTACGGTAGGTGAAGAACGGGCTTCTCGAGCTCAAGAAGAGCGCCGCCAAGCCCACACCAAGGTCACCTTGGATAATCTCTTTGATACCATTAAGGAAGGTCAAATGAAGACCGTTAATGTGATTATCAAGGCCGACGTCCAAGGCTCAGCTGAAGCTCTAGCAGGAAGCTTGAAGAAGATCGATGTGGAGGATGTGCGCGTTGACATTGTTCACAGTGCCGTGGGTGCAGTAAACGAGAGTGATGTGACACTCGCTTCTGCTTCTAACGCTATCATTATTGGCTTCAATGTGCGTCCAACCCCTCAAGCTAAGACCCAAGCCCAAGCTGAAGATGTTGAAATTCGTCTTCATAATGTGATCTACAATGCCATCCAAGAGATTGAAGATGCCATGACCGGTCTCCTCGATCCTGAATACGAAGAACAAGTAACGGGTGAAGTGGTTATCCGCGAAACCTACAAGGTATCTAAGGTAGGGACTATCGGCGGGGCCTATGTGACCAATGGTGTCATTCGCCGGTCCAGCAAGGTCCGCGTCATCCGCGATAATATTGTGGTTTACGATGGGGAATTAGCTTCCCTACGTCGCTTCAAAGATGACGTCAAAGAAGTGAGCAAGGGCTTTGAATGCGGATTAATGATCGAAAACTATAACGATATCAAAGTTGATGATATTATTGAACCTTATGAAATGGTTGAAATTAAACGTAAATAAGAGGTGAAAGATTATGGCTAAGTACCGTGTGGAACGCGTCGCTCAGGAAATCCTCCGGGAAGTCAATGATATCTTGCAAAAACGTGTCAAGGACCCCCGGGTTGAAAACGTCACCATCACTGACGTTGATGTAACTGGCGACCTCCAACAAGCCACGGTTTACTATTCGACTCTAGATAAGTCCGAAAGTAAGCGAGAAGAAGTGCAAAAAGGCTTAGACAAGGCATCTGGCCTTATCCGAAGTGAAGTTGGCAAGCGCCTGCAAATTTATAAAACACCTGAATTAAGCTTTAAGCGCGATAGTTCGCTCGAATACGGTGAGCATATCGATGCCCTGTTGAATAAGATTAAAGCTGAAGACAAATAGAGAAAGACTCTATGGCCTAAATGGCAGAATAAAAAAGCAAGCAGGGGACTGGCTTCCATCCAGTTCCTTGCTTGCTTTTTAACGTTTAAGCTTGGGCGAGCTGGTCGTAGAGTAATTGATAGGACCGGCGCCGGGCTTCTTGGTCTGCTAGAGGCGTGTAGATCATGATTTCATCAAATTGATAGCGATCTTTTTCTTCAAGCAGAATGTCGCGTACTTCTTCGGCCGTCCCCTTGACGAAGATACGTTGTTTTTCTTGTTCTTGGATAAAGTGCTCGGCTTGAGGGGATAAGTTGATACCCGCAGCTTCTTCGGCAGATAAGATGGGATTAAAGCGGTTCTGCGCCTGTTCGAAGCGGGCAATTTCCAAGGACTTGGCTTGGTAGTCCGCTTCCTCACGGCTGTCTGCTGCAACCACCATATAGGTCGACATGGTTTGTGGTTCTTGGTGGAAGGCACTAGGGCGGAAGCTTTGCCGGTAGTGGGTGAAGATATCTTCCGGTGCCTTAACACCGAAGAACTTGGCAAAGCTATAGCCCATTCCTAAACGTCCACTATGGCCGGCTGAGTTACCGCTTGAGCCTAGCATCCAGGCTTGGGGCAGGCTTTCAAGTCCCTGGGGCGAGGCTTCAATCCCTTGATAGAGAGGATCGGTTCGGTCTTCTTCACTGATGAATTGGAGGATGGTCGCTGTTTTTTGGTAGAGGTCATCCGGCCAGTGGGGATCACCTTGGCCCAGGGCATAGATGGCCTGACGTCCTCCGCCTGGTGCTCGGCCAATACCGAGGTCCACCCGGTCAGGAGCTAAGGTGGCTAATGATTTGAAGACTTCAGCAATCTTCAGAGGGGAATAGTGCATGATCATGGTCCCTCCCGTCCCCACACGGATTTGTTGGCTAGCAGCAGCCACATAGGCAGCAAGGATTTCTGGAGCGGAAGAACCGTGCGTACCAGAGCCATGGTGTTCAGCGTACCAGATCCGCTGGTAGCCGATTTGGTCGAGGTACTGGGCGAGTTGGATACTGTCGGCATAGGCCTGGCTTAAGTTTTTATCCTTGGGCCGGCTAATGAGATCGAGAGCAGATAATTTCATGTAAAGGCCTCCTTACTTTTTATTAGATTCTATCAGCTTATTTGGGGGAAAGCAAAAATTCCAGATTCCTTAGCAGATACCTTCAGCTTTCCAGGGGAATTTGTTATAATGACTGAGATACGGAGAAGGAGGATTGTTTATGGATGGGATTATTGCTTTATGGAAAGAAAAAGGCATGACCAGTCATGACTGCGTCTTTAAACTTAGAAAAATACTAAAGACTAAAAAAGTGGGACACACAGGAACTCTCGACCCCAATGTCGATGGGGTATTGCCTATCTGCGTCGGTAAGGCGACTAAGCTGGTTGATTTCATGATGGATAAAGATAAGGTCTATCGCGGTGAAATTTGTCTTGGTTTCGCTACGGATACCCAGGACTTGGATGGCCAAGTGGTAGCTGAAAGTTTTCTGGATAGGCCACTTACTGACGAGGAATTAGCTGAAGGTTTGAGCTCGCTAGAAGGTTGGATTGACCAGGTGCCACCGATGTACTCAGCGGTCAAGGTAAAGGGACGCCGCCTCTATGACTATGCGCGTGCAGGAGAGACAGTTGAGCGGCCTAAGCGCAAGGCCCGGGTCGATTATTTTGCGCAGACAGGCCCCATGTCTTACAATAAAGATAAAGGACGTTTGACTTTTCCATTTGAAGTCAAGTGCGGCAAGGGGACCTATATTCGGACCCTTGCGACGGATCTTGGCACTTATTTCGGTCAAGAAGCGACGATGACTCAACTGACTCGGATAGCTTCGACCCCCTTTAAAGCCAGTGATTGTTACCGTCTTGAAGAGGTTAAAGCGATGGTGGAAGCTGGCGACCAGTCCTTCCTCCATCCCCTTGATGAGCTCTTGGGCCAATATCCGATTTGGCAAGTTCCTGACCATTTAAAGAAATTAGTGGCCAATGGGGCAGTTCTGAACCAAGAAAATCTACCTACTGAATTGGCTGACAAGCTACCCGTGCGAGCCTATATCGACGGTCAGCTCAAAGCACTCTATGGCCAGCATCCAGACTTATCGGAACAAATGAAACCATTAAAAATGTTTTAGTGAGGGATTCTATGCAGACAATTAAATTACACCATCCATTCTCTAATGACCAAGTTCTAAAAGGGCCTATTGTGCTAGCACTAGGTTTCTTTGATGGGGTCCACCGGGGCCACCAGCGGGTCTTAGCGGCCGCTCGGCGTGAAGCCAGTAAACGCCGCCTCCCCTTAGTTGCTATGACTTTTGACATGGCGCCGAGCATCATGTATCAAGAACTCAAGCCGACTGAGGTGAAATATTTAACCACGGTTGAGGCTAAAGAGCGGCTAATGGCCCACCATGGCGTGGACTATCTCTACCTTGTCCAGTACACCAGTCAATTTGCCTATCAAACGCCCCAAGAATTCGTTGACCACTACATGGCTGGCTTGAATGCCGCCGTTGTGGTGGCTGGTTTTGACTATACTTATGGCAAGAAGGATATTGCCAATATGCAGACCCTGCCGGATTATGCCAAGGGACGCTTTGAGATCCTTGAAGTGCCTGAACTCGCCTTCCAAAACAAAAAGATAGGTAGTAGGCGGATCAAAGCCCTTCTTGAAGAAGGCCAACTTGGAGCGGCCAACCAGGCTCTGGGCCACCCTTACTTCTTCAAGGGCACAGTTATCCATGGCGAGAAGCGGGGCCGGACCCTGGGCTATCCCACGGCGAATTTAAGCTTTAGCGAGGAAGTCTTAGTGCCTGCTGTTGGGGTCTACGCTGTGGAATGTGAGCTCAACCACCATCTCTACCGGGGAATGGCTTCGATTGGTTACAATGTGACTTTCGGTGACAATCGCGAACAGACGGTGGAAATTAACTTGCTAGATTTTGAAGAAGAGATCTATGGGGAAACCATGACCGTCTTTTGGCATGCTTATTTAAGGCCTGAATTAAAGTTTGACTCGGCAGAAGCCTTAGTGGACCAGCTCCACCAGGATGCCCTGGATACACAGGCTTATTTCGACCAAGAGGGCTTAGAAGAAATGAATGAGGGATAAGCTTGGCACAATCGATTTATATCCACATTCCTTTCTGTAATCATATCTGCTATTATTGCGACTTTAACAAGGTCTTTATCGAAAACCAGCCAGTGGATGACTATATCTCTGCCTTGGGACGCGAATACCGGGCCTTTGCTCAAGAATTAGGTCAGGAAAAGATTGAAACCATTTATGTGGGAGGCGGGACGCCTTCCAGCCTCAATGAGGCCCAGATTGCAGATGTCTTTCAGTCTCTCTATCCTTTGATTGACTTGAGTCCAGAAGCCGAGATTTCTTTTGAAATCAATCCCAATGATATTACGGCTGACAAGTTAGCTATGCTTAAAGCACAAGGGGTTAATCGCCTGAGTATCGGGGTTCAGACCTTTAACAATGAACTCTTACGAAAGATTGGCCGCAAACACACGGCTGAAGAAGCTGTTGCCGGTATCCGCTTGGCCCAAGAGATGGGCTTTGATAACCTTTCTATGGATTTGATTTTTGCCTTACCTAAGCAAACTTTGGCTGATTTTGAAGATTCTTTACACCAGGCTCTAAAGCTGGACCTACCCCATTATTCCATTTATTCTCTGATCTTAGAGAAGAAGACGGTCTTCTATAATTTGATGCGCCAGGGCAAACTTCCCTTGCCTAGCCAGGATTTGGAAGCTGAGATGTTCCAAGTGGCTATTGATGCTATGGAGGGTGCAGGCCGCCGCCATTATGAAATTTCTAATTATGGACTTCCCGGCTATGAATCCCGGCACAACTTGGCCTATTGGGACAATGCCGAGTATTTTGGTTTTGGGGCAGGGGCCCATGGCTACTTGAAGGGTTGGCGCTACCAAAATCATGGCCCTATCCAGCACTATCTCGAAGCTGTGGCTGACCGAGGCCATGCTATCCTTAGAAAGCAAGAATTATCCTTAGAACAGCGGATAGAAGAAGAGATGTTCCTGGGCTTAAGAGAAGCAGGAGGGGTTTCTCGGGCCCGCTTTAAGGCGGATTTTGGTATCGACCTCTACGACTTATACCAGGATGCCATCGACCAGCTCTTAGACCAGGGCTTGATAATCTTCGATGAGGACCATATCGCCTTAAGCCACCATGGCCTCTTCCTCGGCAACGAGGTCTTCCAGACCTTCCTCCTCTCCGATGAGACCGACTAGGGCAATTAAAATGAAAAGCATCCCAGATTCTCTTTGACAGAGGTCTGGGATGCTTTTGCTATTAACTAAATTTCTTGTTTACTGGCTTGGACATTAATCGGCCGCTGGTCGTTTAAGAGGGGATCGTCGGGACTGAGTGCGGCTTTTTGGCGCTTGCCAGAGATCCAGTAGAGGACGAAAATAGCGGCTGTAATAATGAAACCTACAATATAGGTTGTTGTTGATAGGGACATTCTAAAGCCGATTGGTTCGGTCAAGATATAAACCACTACTGCCAGTAACATGAAGAGGCTTGGAATCAGGGTGATTAAGTAATTGCGACTCTTGAGATAGAGGTAGCGGGTAGATACAAGAAGTGAAATTACAGCGGTCACTTGGTTGGCCCAGTTAAAGTAACGCCAGAGCACTTGGAAGTCCACGAAGGTGAGGACAAAGGAAATGGCGTAGAGGGGTAGGGTGATCGCTAGGATCTTTTTCATCGTATCTTGCTTAATGTTCAGGTAGTCAGCTAGGATAGCGCGCAGACTGCGGAAGGCAGAAAGTCCTGAAGAAAGCGGGAGGACGATAACTCCCATGATGGCTAGGGTACCGAAGATACTACCGAGCAGGAGATAAGAAACCTCATTAACGACAACAGATGGTGTACCTGATGCAATCATTTCACTTAGGGTCTTACCGTCGAATAAGGTGAGGGAAGCCGCTAGCCAAATCATGGCAATGACTCCTTCAGCGATCATCATCCCATAGAAGGTATACCGGCCCTCGCGTTCATTGGTCATCGTCCGAGAAACCATGGGGGCCTGGGTGGCGTGGAAGCCGGATAGGGCCCCACAGGAGATGGTGAAGAACATACCCGGGAAGATGGCTAATTTATCTGGGTGGAAGTTCTGCAAAGTAGCCAGGCTTAATTCAGGCATAGAGGCATGGTCGACCATAAGTAAGCGCAGGCCAATTGCAGCTGTCGAAATGATTAGGATAGCGCCAAACCAGGGATAGACCTTACCCAAGGCCTTATCAATCGGCAGGATGGTCGAAATCAGGTAGTAGATAAAGATAGCAATCACAATACCGATCAATGGGACGCCAGCGGGTAGGATTAATTTAATTAGGCTGGCGGGGGACATGACAAAGACCGTCCCGACCAGGAGAAGTAAGAGCATGGCGAAAATATTAACTACATGCTTGACAATATTTCCGAGATAACGTCCTGTCAATTCGGGTAGGTGAGCCCCATTATTACGCAGGGAAATCATCCCGATCATATAGTCATGGACAGCTCCCGCAAAGATGCAGCCAATGATAATCCAAAGATAGGCTACAGGACCGTAGAGGGCACCCATAATTGGGCCAAAAATTGGACCCGTTCCGGCAATATTGAGCAATTCAATAATGGCATTCTTCTGTTTAGACATGGGAACAAAGTCTAAGTTATCGCGGAGGGCCTCAGCCGGTGTTGTCCGGTTGGGTTCAATCTGGAAGTTCCGCTCGACAAAGCGCCCGTAAACAAAATAGCCAAGGATCAAGAGGGCAATGCCGCCTAAAAATGTAAACATATAAAGTGCTCCTTTCTTATGTAATCGCTTTATATGTTGTTAGGATAGCATATTTTAAAGTTTTTTTAATCTTTTTGCCGCGAAATGACTAGGGAGACGCTTGAATTAACTAAATGCGCCAGTGAAATGCGGGCACTTGTGATCGCTTGTTTAGGACTTAAAAACCCAACTTATCGCGGAAAATTTTTGTATAGGACCGACTGACTGGAACCTTGAGCTGGTCTAGGCTGAGCATATAAGTTTGGTTGAAATAGGGTTCGATCCGTTTGATGGCAGATAAGCGGACGATATAAGAGCGGTGGACTTGGAGGAAATCTTGATCAGCTAGCTTTTCTGCAAAGCTCTTGAGGGTCTCTGAACTATTGTAAGCCTGAGCACTTGTGTAAAGAAGGGTATTGCCTGCTTCTGCTACAATGGCTTGGATGTCCGCTTGGTCGAGCAGGACAATGGCCTCTCCTTCCTGGACCGGAAAACGTTTGGGACTGGCTTCTGAACCAGCTTGCGGCCGCTTGACGAGGTGTTCAATCTTTTGGATACACTGCTCGATACGGTCTTCTTCGAAGGGTTTCATGATATAATCCACGGCATCCAAGTTGAAGGCATCCAGGGCATATTCCTGGTAGGCCGTCGCAAAGACCACTAGAGGGGGTTTGGGCATCTGCCGGATGACATCGGCAATTTTAAGGCCTGTCTCGCCTACTAACTGTACATCTAAAAAGACCAGGTCGATCTTCTGGCTTAAGAGCACTGTTAGGGCCTCTTCGACACTAGCCGCTTCTTCAATTTGCCAGTCTTTGCGTTGGTTATGGATGAGGTATTGGAGCTCGTCACGGGCTAGGGGTTCATCATCAACAAGTAAAAGATGCATTAGTCATTCTTCCTTTCAATTGGGATGAGGCAGCTCACTCGGGTGCCTGCCTGGGAGGTCTCGATGTCGAACTGAGCCTGGTCATTGTAGAGAGTTTTTAGTCGCTGGCGAATATTGTTGAGGGCCGTCCCGTTCCCCTTACTTGGAATGCTTTCATTATTAAAGATCGCCGCTAATTTATCCTCCCCTATGCCAGAACCATTGTCGCTGACACTTAAGGCCAGCTCTTGGTCTTGGACCTGTACCCTGATGGTCAGAGCCTGGTCGTTCTTGTTTGCCTTATTTTCAAAGGCGTGCTGGATAGCGTTCTCAACCAACATTTGGAGGACAAAAGGAGGAATTAAAAGATCCAGGCTCGCCGGATCGATTACTTTTGAGATTTGATAGCGGTCAGGGAAACGCGCCTGGATAATCGAGAGATAGGCTTGGATGTGTTCTAATTCTTGGCTGATGCTAATTTTTTCATTGCGGGCCCCATTCAGATTGGCCCGGAAATAGTGGCTCAATTCAATCAGAAGTTGTCGGGCACGGTTGGGATCTAAGCGCACTAAGGAACTGATGGTGTTCATGGCATTGAAGAAGAAGTGGGGGTTGACCTGGGCTTGGAGCGACTTAATTTCGGCATCCTTCAAAAGCCGGGTGTTTTGGTCAGCAATTTTTAATTCGTATTGCATGGAGAGGATCTGGGAAAGCCCAAGGAGGATTTCTTCGATCAAGGGATTGGGTTCCGCATGGCTATTGAATTCTAGGATAAAAAGGCTGTGCAAGTCTTCCTTGACGAAGATGGGCAGGGAGAGGTAATCGCCGACTTGGATGAGCTGTCCAGCCTCGGCTTGGCCCTGGTAGGCTTGCCAAAAATCGCTGATTTGGTCACGGCTGAGGGCGAGTGACTTGGGATAGGCGTAGAGCTGGCTTTTGGGGCTATAGACGGCGATGGCTTGGAGGTCGAAGCTCTCATAGAGTTTAAGTGAAATGATCTCCGCGCTCTCTTGGGTCATTTGACTGGAGAAGTAGGGCAGGATCTTTTGAGTCACCAGGAAAATATCCTTGGTCTGGGAAATCTTTGCCCACTCTAAATCGCGCAAGCTCTGCTGGATAACGCTCAAAAAAAGCCAGACCCCTAGCCCATCCGTTACTAGCATAGGTAGAGCGATAAGTTGGAGGAGAGATTGGGCTTCCTGGCTAGAAGGAGAGAGGAGGGCAATGAGGGACAATTGGATTAGCTCCAAGCCCATGAGCGAAAGAGCAGCCTGGCGGACTTGGATAGCCTTGAGCGAACTGGGAAAAAACTGACCTAGATAGGCTGCTGCTAAGCCGATACAGAGGGAGGATGTCACATAGATATATGCCGTATCCCCACCTTGGAGCCAGCGGATTAAAGCCGATAGACCTGCAATGGGCAAGCTCAGGGCAAAGCCACCAACCAGACCTGCGATACCGATAATAACGACCCGGAAGTTAGCAATAGCAGAGCCCGCCTGGATGGACCAGGTGTGGACGGGGACAATCTCCCTTGAGGCAAGGATTTCAATCCCAGAAATATTGGCAAAGACGGTGAAGGCAGCAAAGACGACCAATAAGACCAGGTAGTCTTTTTTTGATTGACGGTTGACCAGGGCCTCCTTGAAGCGGGGAATATAGAGTAGGGCGTAGGCGAGAAGAACCATCAAGCCGGCCCGCTCCATCAACAGCATAAAAAGTTCAAGCATTTAACGAGCCTCTCTTCATGAAAAATAGTTGGGGTTTAGCAATTATATACACTATTGATCGATTTTCTTTAGCTATTGCTAAGTTTAACAGATTCTCCTAAAAGCGACTAGAGGCTGAAGATTGCCTCTTACAATTTTTAATTTTATCATTATAATAAGGATAAAGCGTTTTATTAGAAAGGAATGATTAGATGGTAAGAAAAGGATGGCGATTGCTTCTCCTGGTCTCCTTGGTCTTCTTATTAGGAGCCTGCCAGGGACAGAAGGGCCAACAGAAGGTATTAATTGGTTCTAAGGCTTCGGATGCTGAAATCTGGCGCTATATTGCTAAGTCGGATGCAGCTCAGGAGGCTGGTTTTGAAATTGAGGTTAAAGATTTTGTCGAAGGTCCAGTTCTCAATACAGCGACGGCTGAAGGGGAGGTTGATGTCAATGCCTTCCAGAATTTTGCCTACATGAATAGCTTCAACCAAGAACAAGGCGACTCCCTTGTAGCTCTGGGATCGACTTATTTTGAACCCATGGGCCTGTATTCCGCTAACTTGGACAAGTTGGAAGATCTGGACCAAGGGGCTCATATCGGCTTAGCAGACTATCCTTCTGACCAGTCCCGGGCCTTGCTCTTGCTTCAGGCAGCGGGCTTAATTGAGTTAAGTGATGAAGAGAAGAGCCTCTACAGTGTGGATGATATCCAGGCCAACCCCAAACAATTAAATTTTGACGTGATGAATGAGAATACCCTACCACGCAGCTTGACTGACCTAGATGCGGCCTGCATCGGCAACACGATTGCCATGGAAGCAGGCTTGGATCTAGAAGAGGATACGATCTATAAAGAAAGTGTCAATGACGATACTCTGGGCAGCGTCAATATCCTTGCGGTTGCCAAGGACCATCCCAATAAAGAAGCCCTTAAAAAACTTCTCGACCTCTACCATTCGGAGGATGTTCAAAATTTTGTTAAGGAAAAATTTAAAGGGACCAAACAGCCGGTTAAATTAGACCAGGAAGAAATTAAAGCAGCCAGTCAATACGAGAAGTAAGAGGCATTAACCAAAAGTCATGTTCAATTTGTTCATGACTTTTTTATTTAAAATGGACATCCCTAAGCTTATGAAACTAGGGCTTTTTTTAGCCTAAGTAGATAGTTTAGATCTTTGGTCTAGTGCACATATATTTTCTCTTGTTAAAAGATCAAAAAAATGTTTGACTATTGTTGACATTAATTTCTGAACATGATATATTATATGTGTTAGCAGTTGAAGTCGCCAAGTGCTAAAGAGGTGAGAACATGTTAACAGAAAGACAAATGCTGATCTTGCAGGCAGTGATCGATGCTCATGCGTCCCTTGCTGAGCCAGTGGGGTCCAAGGCCTTAGCCGGTGATCCCCACATTAATGCAAGTTCGGCGACTATCCGTAATGAGATGAGTTATTTGGAGAAGCTTGGCTTGTTAACGAAGATGCATTCCTCTTCAGGACGAGTGCCGACTGAGTCAGGCTACCGCTATTATATCAATTATATTTTGCCCCGTTACGGGGGACTAATTGATCGCGGTTTAAGTCGAGACCAGGCTGAGCGGGTTGAAGAGATTTTTGCTTCGCCCTATACCCAGTTGGCAGATATAATTGCTCGATCAACTGAGGCGATGGCTGAACTGACAAGTTACGTTGCTATCGCCTTGGGTCCTCAAGTAACCCACCATCGCTTAGCTGCCTTTCGGATTGTTGGCATGACACCACATAAGGCAATGGCGATTCTCATTACTGACCAAGAAGCTGTTGAAAATCAAGTCTTCACGATTCCTGAAGGATTGGACGAAGGCGCGCTTGACCAGCTTGTTCATTTGGTGAATGAAGAGCTGGTGGGACTGCCACTCTATGAAGTTGTCCTGCGTTTGCGCCAAGACTATATCCACTATTTGGATCGTTCAGTCCAACATTTACTTGAGAAAGAGTTACTCATTCAAAGCTTGCTGATGAAATTAAATGAAGAGAGGCTCAATATTCAAGGCACGGATAAGTTTTATCAAACATTATCGAAGAAAGACGAGATTGACCAAATCTTAAATCTTAATGCCTTATTGAGCGACCAAGATGTGGTCACCCAGCTAATCGAGGAACCCCAAACCGGTATTCAGATTCGCATCGGCAAGGAATTAGAAGATAAACGGCTCAAGCATATGAGTTTAATGACTTCAACAATTGGTGAAGAAGATCCTGCTAATCAAATTACATTTGCGATTCTCGGTCCAGAAACCATGTCTTACTTGCAGGTTGCCCAGCTTTTTAATGGGATGCGATCTGCCATTCGCAGGTATTTGGATGAGAGCAATGAATTAAGGCAAAATTAAAAAGGAGGCTTTACTCAAGTGTCAGATCAGGAAAAAGATTTCGAAAGAGAAGAAGAAAAAGAGAAAGTTTCTAATGAAGAAGTCGACGAACAAACTGAAACAAATGAAGAAAATATAGAAAAAGAAGAAAGTCAAGCAGATCCGGTGGCTGAATTGGAAGATAAGATCGCGCAAAAAGATGATCAAATCTTACGTTTATCTGCTGAAATCAAAAATATCCAGCGCCGGAATGCTAACGAAAGACAAGATGCGGCCAAGTATCGGTCACAAAATTTGGCCCAAGCCATTCTTCCTTCCCTAGATAATTTGGAACGCGCCTTGGCTATTGAAGCTGATGACGAAGCGTCCAATAATCTGAAGAAGGGGGTTGAGATGGTCCACCAAAGCTTGCTTCAAGCCTTGAAGGCAGAAGGAGTTGAGGTGATCGATCCAGTCGGTGAAGCCTTTGACCCGAATTTCCACCAATCCGTTTCTTCTGTGCCTGCTGAAGAAGGTCAAGAAGCAGAAGAAATTGTTGAAGTTTACCAAAAAGGTTATGTCTTAAAGGACCGCGTCTTAAGACCTGCAATGGTTATCATTGCACAATAAAAAAAGACTAATGTTCACGCTATAGAGCGAATAATCGAAGAAAAGGAGATTTTACATTATGGCAAAAATTATTGGTATTGACTTAGGAACTACAAACTCAGCTGTCGCAGTACTTGAAGGTGGCGAACCTAAGATTATTCCAAACCCAGAAGGTAACCGGACGACACCATCTGTTGTATCCTTTAAAGATGGGGAATCATCTGTCGGTGAAGTAGCCAAACGTCAAATGGTTACCAACCCTAATTCGGTTGCATCCATCAAACGTCACATGGGTGAATCGGGTTACAAGGTTCACTTAAATGATAAGGATTATACCCCTGAAGAAATCTCTGCCATGATTCTTCAATACCTGAAGAAATATGCAGAAGACTACCTCGGCGAAACGGTAAGCAATGCCGTGATTACCGTTCCTGCTTACTTTAACGATGCCCAACGTCAAGCAACTAAAGATGCTGGTCAGATCGCTGGCTTGAAGGTTGACCGGATTGTTAACGAACCAACCGCAGCTGCCCTAGCTTATGGCTTAGATAAGACTGATTCTGAAGAACAAGTTCTCGTCTTTGACTTGGGTGGTGGGACTTTCGACGTTTCCATCCTTGAATTAGGCGATGGTGTCTTCGAAGTACTATCCACTGCAGGTGACAATGAACTTGGTGGGGATGACTTCGATAACAAGATTGTTGACTTCTTAGTTGAAGACTTTAAGAAGGAAAATGGGATTGACCTCTCATCTGACAAGATGGCTATGCAACGTCTAAAAGACACCGCTGAAAAAGCTAAGAAAGACTTGTCAGGGGTTACTTCAACCCAAATCAGCTTACCTTTCATTTCAGCTGGTGAATCCGGTCCTCTACACTTAGAAACTACTTTAAGTCGGGCTAAGTTCAATGAATTAACGGCTGACCTGGTTGAACGGACGAAGAAACCTGTCCAACAAGCCTTAGCTGATGCTGGCCTTAAAGCTTCAGATATTGATGAAGTGATCTTAGTTGGGGGGTCTACCCGTATTCCAGCGGTTGTTGACGCCGTTAAACAACAAACAGGCAAAGATCCTAACCGTTCTGTTAACCCTGACGAAGTGGTTGCCATGGGTGCCGCTATCCAAGGTGGGGTAATTACAGGTGATGTGAAGGACGTTGTACTCTTAGACGTTACCCCATTATCACTGGGTATCGAAACCATGGGTGGTGTCTTCACCAAGTTAATCGACCGGAATACAACTATTCCAACTTCTAAATCTCAAGTCTTCTCAACTGCAGCTGATAACCAACCAGCCGTAGACATTCACGTTCTCCAAGGTGAACGTCCAATGGCAGAAGACAACAAGACTTTAGGACGCTTCCAATTAACTGATATCAACCCAGCCCCACGTGGTGTTCCACAAATCGAAGTTACTTTCGACATCGACAAGAACGGGATTGTTAACGTTAGCGCTAAGGATAAAGGCACAGGTAAGGAACAAGCCATCACTATCCAATCTAATTCCGGCTTAACCGAAGAAGAAATTGACCGGATGATGAAGGATGCTGAAGCTAACGCAGCTGAAGACGAAAAACGTAAAGAAGAAGCTGACTTGAAGAATGAAGTGGAACAATTGATCTTCCAAACTGAAAAAACCACTAAAGACGTGGAAGGCAAGGTTGACCAAGCTGAAATCGATAAGGCCAATAGCCTGAAAGATGAATTGAAGTCTGCCCAAGAAGCCAATAACTTGGATGACATGCGTACCAAGAAAGATGAATTGAACGAAGTCCTTCAAAATCTAACGGTCCAACTTTACCAACAAGCTCAAGCAGAAGCTGACGCTCAAAATGGTGAAGAAGATGGCAAAAATGATGACGGCTCCGTTGACGCTGACTTTGAAGAAGTCGATAATGACTAATTAAGTTCGAGTTTATCCCCTGTTCTGCGCCAAGGGCAGGGGGTTTTCTTTTGAAAGTTAACAGATAAGAAGATGAGATAGGAGGGAAGCGCGTGGCAACACAACGTGATTATTACGATATTCTAGGCGTTTCTAAGGACGCTAGCCAAGCAGAAATAAAAAAATCTTACCGCAAGCTATCTAAAAAATACCACCCTGATATCAGCGATGCTCCCGATGCTGAGGAAAAATTTAAAGAAATAACGGAAGCTTATGAAGTCTTGAGTGATGAACAGAAGCGGTCTCAGTATGATCAGTTTGGCCATGCCGGGGCTCAAGGCGGCTTTGGTGGCTTCGGAGGTGGCCAAGGTAGCTACCAATCTTATACGGGGTCCGACTTTGAAGATATCTTTTCACAATTCTTTGGTGGAGGATCGAGCTTCGGCGGCTTCGGTGGTTTCTCATCTGGCCAAGCTCGCAATCCGAATGCTCCTCGCCAAGGGGATGACTTGCAGTACACCATTGACTTAAGCTTTAAGGAAGCCGTCTTTGGGGTTGAAAAGACTATTAAGTATAAGCGCGAGGAAGAGTGCCATGTTTGTAATGGTAAGGGGGCTAAGCCTGGTACGGCAGCCAAACGCTGTCAGCAATGTAATGGGAGCGGGGTTGTCAACCAAACCCGTGACACGCCATTCGGGCGGATGCAAACCCAAACGACTTGCCCTAACTGTGATGGAGAAGGGGAAGTTATAGAACACAAATGTGACCACTGCCATGGATCTGGCCGTGAAACCGTTACCCACACCGTCAAGGTTAATATTCCTGCCGGAGTGGATGATGGCCAAAGCATGCGCCTAGCTGACCAAGGGAACGCTGGTTATAACCGAGGGCCTAAGGGCGACCTTTATGTTGTCTTTAGAGTCCAAGAGAGTGATATCTTTGACCGCCGGGGCGCTGATATTTACTTCGAATACCCCATTAATTTCGCTCAAGCCGCTCTAGGCGATGAGGTAGAAATTCCAACTGTTCACGGCAAGGTGAAGATGAAGATTCCAGCTGGAACCCAGTCCGGGGATAACTTCCGCTTGCGGGGCAAGGGTGTCGCTAAGATTAATTCCAATTCAACCGGTGACCAACATGTCACAGTCAAGGTTGTGACACCGAAAAATCTTAACGACAAACAAAAAGAAGCACTCCGCCAATTTGCTGAGGCATCAGGTGATAATGTGACGGAAGAAGAACAAAATTTCTTTGAAAAATTGAAAAATCGCTTTAAAGATTAAGCCTGACCGAGAAGGGGCCAACACTTAAAAAAGTGCTCGGCCTCTTTTTTATCCAAACGAAAGACAAAGCTTGCCTAATCCTATCTCTTTACATTAAAATAGAGAATAGATCATTAACGAACAATGCTTATAAGGATGTGAATATTTAGGTGTCAAATCAATTAGATATCCAAAAGTTAAAAGAAAGGCAAGAGAGGATTCGAAACTTCTCAATCGTGGCCCATATTGACCACGGAAAGTCGACCTTGGCTGACCGTATTCTCCAACAGACGGGGACTGTTTCCGACCGTGAAATGCACGACCAGCTCCTCGACTCCATGGACCTAGAACAGGAGCGGGGCATTACCATTAAATTAAATGCGGTGGAGTTAGAATACCAGGCTGATGATGGGGAGACTTATATTTTCCACTTAATTGATACGCCAGGACACGTCGATTTCTCCTATGAGGTTTCACGGAGTCTAGCGGCTTGTGAGGGGGCTATCTTAGTGGTGGATGCAGCCCAAGGGATTGAGGCGCAGACCTTGGCTAATGTCTATCTGGCCCTAGAGAATGACTTGGAATTATTGCCTGTAATCAATAAAATTGACCTGCCAGCTGCCGATCCAGAGCGGGTCCGCACGGAAATCGAAGATGTGATCGGACTGGATGCTAGTGAAGCAGTCTTGGCCAGTGCCAAGGCAGGAATTGGGATTCCAGAAATTCTTGAACAGATCGTCCATGATATCCCAGCCCCTCAAGGAGACCTGGAGGGACCTGTCCAAGCTTTAATCTTTGACTCAGTTTATGATGCCTATAAAGGCGTTATTTTAAGTATCCGCGTCCAAAATGGGATTATCCAAAAGGGCGATACCATCCAACTGATGAGCAATGGTAAAGAATTCGATGTGACGGAACTAGGGATTATGTCCCCTCAACCGATTCCAAGAGATTATTTAATGGCCGGCGATGTGGGCTACCTGGCCGCAAGCATCAAGACCATCCAAGATACCCAAGTGGGGGACACAGTTACTTTGGCTGCTAATCCAGCTGCTGAACCCTTACCAGGCTACCGGGAGATGCAACCCATGGTGTATTGTGGACTCTATCCTGTTGATTCTTCGGAATATGTTGACTTGCGGGAAGCGCTAGAGAAACTTCACTTAAACGACGCCTCTCTGGAATTCGAGGCAGAGAGTTCGACCGCGCTCGGTTTTGGTTACCGTTGCGGCTTCCTCGGCCTCCTGCATATGGATGTCACCCAGGAGCGTTTAGAACGCGACTTTGGCCTGGACTTGATTATGACGGCACCCTCCGTTATCTACCAGGCTTATAAGACGGATGGCGAGGTTGTTCAAGTTTCCAACCCATCGGAAATGCCAGATAATACGGAAGTGGACCACGTAGAAGAGCCCTATGTCCGAGCTGAAATTATGGTTCCTCAATCCTTCGTTGGCGCAGTCATGGAACTCTGCCAGCGCAAGCGGGGTGAATTTGTGACCATGAATTACTTAGATGATATTCGGGTTACGGTGATCTATGATATGCCCCTAGCCGAAGTCATCTATGACTTCTTCGATAAATTAAAATCGAATACCAAGGGCTATGCCTCTCTTGACTATGAAATTACAGGCTACCGGCCAAGTCAATTGGTCAAATTAGACGTCCTTTTAAACGGCGAAGTTGTCGATGCCCTTTCGATTATTGTCCACAAAGACTTTGCCTATGAACGAGGTCGTCAGCTCGTCAGCAAGTTGAAGGAAGTTATTCCGCGTCAACAATTTGAAATTCCCATCCAAGCCGCTATTGGCAATAAGATCATTTCGCGGACCAATATCAAGGCTCTGCGTAAAAATGTTCTCTCCAAGTGCTATGGCGGGGACGTCTCTCGGAAGCGTAAATTACTAGAAAAACAAAAGGAAGGGAAGAAGCGGATGAAGGCCATCGGTTCGGTGGAAGTGCCACAAGAAGCCTTCCTTGCCATTCTCAATATGGATGACGATGCCTAAGTCTTGTCGACTGAGCCAGCTGTTTTTTACAGCTGGTTTTTGCTAATTTTATATCAAATTTCTCCTGTGTTAGAATAAGGAAAACGATAGAAATGAGGTTGTCAGATGCAAATCAAAACGTTAACAGTTGGGGCACTCCAGGCAAATTGTTATATCATCAACCAGGAAGAGTCGACCAAGGCCCTTTTGTTAGATCCGGGAGCAGAGCCTGATCGGATTATCGCTTATTTAGAAGATCAAGGACTGGAAGTAGAAGCAATCTTACTGACCCATGGCCACTGCGACCATATTGGGGCTTTAGAGGCCATTAGAGACTATAGCCAGGCGCCTGTCTATATCCATCCTGCTGACCAGGACTACTTGCTTTCTCCTGAGAAGAACTTATCAGGTCTCGGTTTTGCTTCCCAAGCCCTGACCTGCCGGCCGGCTGAAGAGGCCTATCAAGAAGGCAAGACCTACCATTTAGCGGGTTTTAGCTTTGAAGTTTTCCATACCCCAGGACATACGCCGGGTGGGGTCTCCCTTTATTTTGAGGATGAGGGCGTTCTTTTTTCTGGAGATACGCTCTTTCGTCATTCTATTGGTCGGACAGACTTAATCGGTGGGGATACGGCAACTATTCTTAAAAGCATCATCCAAAAACTCTTCGCCCTCCCCGAAAATACCCGGGTATTTCCTGGCCATATGGGGGAAACGACGATTGCTGAAGAAAGAAATCATAATCCCTTCTTCAAGCTTTCATGATAAGAGATTTTACTTACAATTTAGGCTTAGCTAGGTTATAATTAAATTAGAAAACAATGTTTAACATTACAACCTGGAGGGATTATATAATGTCCATTAGAAAAACATTTGATAACCAATTACATGAACTGAGCGAACTCTTTAAAAGTATGGGAGACCTAACCCTTCAAGCGATTGAACATTCAAGTGATGCTTTACTCGATCACAAGGTTGTCATTTCCCAGCAAGTTATTGAAAATGATGATGAGATCAACGAGTACGAGTTTAAGATTGAGCGGGACTGCTATCGCTTAATTGCCCTGCAACAACCCGTTGCCAATGATTTACGGATGATTGCTTCAATCTTAAAAGCAACCTCAGACTTAGAACGGATGGGCGACCATGCTGTATCAATCGCTAAATCTTCTTTAGTTATTGCTGATTCTCAACGTCTGCCAGCTATTGAAGAAAAAATTCGTGAAATGTCAGTTAAAGTGGAGGCTATGGTTAGAGATGCCATCGCTGCTTTCTTTGCTAAAGATGCTAAAGCTGCTAAGGAAATTGCGGAAAGAGATCATGAAGTCGATGCCCTCTACAAGCAAGTCCACAATGATATCGTTGATGAAATTACAGCAGGGGACAATGCAGACCTTAGTGAAAGTGCAGCTGCCTATCTTTCTGTTGCTTCAAACTATGAACGATTAGGAGACTACACCACCAATATTTGTGAACGCGTCCTTTATATGGAAGATGGCGACATGGTGGACTTGAACGTCTAGTCACTTCTAATAGTGAAGTCAGTCTGGAAACAGGCTGACTTTTTTAGATATTTACTATTCAGATGAAGTCAAAGATTTCATTAATGGGAAATTTGGAGGAAGGATGCAATCCATTCGCTTATCAAGAGAAGAGCTTAATTAAGTCTTAGGGCTCTAAGGATTGCTTAGTCTATCTTGCCACTAGCTATCTAGCTGGTGGTTTTCTTTAACTTTAGTATGACTTTCATTTAGGGATTTTAGACCTTCAAGCTTAACAAGTCATAAAAATTAGTTTAGAATAAACTTAGCTAAGGAAATTTTCACAGAAAAGGTGGAAAGCATTGAAAAAAGGATTATGGAAGTTCTTCTTGGGCTTGCTTATGATCGCTGGCTTAGGGGCTTGCCAACAAAACGTTAAGCCCCAAGAAGACTTGACTATCCAAGTCTATGTGGATGGTAAGCTGCTGGAAGATAAAAGCTTGCCCAAAGAAGAAGTCATTGGGGAAACTTTGCTCGATGTCATGGCTGATCATTATGAGCTTGAAACGGACGGCCACTATATCCAAGCGATCAATGGCTACCGGGAAGATCCCCTAGCCAAGCGTTGGTGGCGCTATGAATTAAACCAAGAATCGAGCGATATCCCCTTAGACCAGGTGCAGATCGAAAGAGGCGACCAAGTCGTCTGGAAACTTGATAAGATAAGCTAGCTGGTCCTCAGTCCAAGGATGATGGGATAGTTTAGAAAGGAAGAAAAAACATGAAGAGAATGACACATTATCTGGCAGTCCTAAGTTTGGCAGCCCTTGTTCTTAGCGCTTGTTCAGCGGAGAAAGCCCCGGTTAAGGAAGCCCACGAGGCAGCAAGCAGTCAAAGCAGTCAGGAACTTGCTTCCTCTAAAGCAGAGGCTAAGGCTAGCACGGAAGATGTCGCCGCTGCTAAAGAGCGGATTAAAGGCTTAAATTCGGTGATTCCAGTGATTGGAGCAGTGGCTTATCCTGATGCCGACATTTATGTGCCTATTTTCGACGGTCTAACTGAAGAAAATATGTTGCATGGGGCTTCGACTTTCTTCCCCGGCGAACAAAAATTAGGCCAGGGGAATTATCCGATTACCAGTCATAATATGAATTACTTTGGAGAAAACCTTCTCCTTACGCCCATCCTGGACAAGACCAAGATGGGGGATTCGATCTATGTGACTGACTTAGATAAAATTTACCGTTTCGAGGTCGATTTTAATGAGGTGGTTCCAGAAACTCGGGTGGACTTGGTTGATCCTAAGACTGATCAGGCCATGTTGACCCTGATGACCTGCACCAAGGCTCTAGGGGACGATCCCAACCGTAAGATTGTCCAGGCCAAGCTGGTCGATACCATTGATTTTGACCAAGCTGATCCAAAGACTTTGGACCTCTTCAAGGGAGAATACCGTGATGTGGAACATATCTACTAAACTAAAAAATTAGCGAAGCAAAATAAGCGGCCCTTCCTCTGCTAGTGAGGAAGGGCCGCTTATTTTTTAGCTTTTTATTTGTATTCTTTGAAGTAAGAAGTTGGTGTTTGGTCAGCAAGTTCGCGCAAACGGTCGCGAGATTCTTGGGGGAGCGAGCCGCCAAAGTCCATAAATTCAACCAGGTCCTTGAATGCCCGGTGAGGGATCTTTAGGTCATCGAGTTCTTCAACTGAGAAGCCCAGGTTAATCTCATCTTCTCGGCCAGCTTCTAGCTTAGTCACGAAATCAGGTTCGGTGACAAAGACGGAAGACAGGCCCACCATATCCGCATATTGGAAGGCTTCAAGGGCCTTGTCAGGGCTATTGATCCCACCGGTTGCAATGACGGGCACACGGCCATTGACATGGTTGTAAACCGCTTCATTAACGAATTGGCCTTCGTATTTGCCGGCGCGGACCTTTTCTTTATAGATATCATGGCCCCAGCTGGCGATGGCATAATATTGAAGGTCAGCGACATCGAGCAAGCGGTCGAAATACTCGTTAAATTCTTCAACTGTATAGCCAATTTGGCTGCCTCGGGTTTCTTCTGGCGTGCCCCGGAAGCCAAGAATGAAGTCTGTAGCTCCTTCTTCTTCGATCACCTTTTGGCAAGCGGCTGTGACTTCAACCCCGAAGCGGGCCCGGTTTTCGATGGATTGGGGGCCATACTGATCGTCTCTTTGGTTGGAGAAGGGAGAGAAGAATTGTTGGGGGAGGAGACGTTGGGCATTAGAAATTTCCACCCCGGCAAAGCCTGCTTGGATAGCGCGGCGAGTTGCAGCGGCATACTGGGCAATGACATGGTCAATCTTGCGCTGGCTCATGGGGTAGACGGTATGTTCGACTGGGGTCTTCAGCTCCATCCGGCTAGGGCCATAGACTACATGGTAGTCTTGAAGAGCAATCTTGGCGAAGCGGCCAGCATGGGTGAGCTGTAAGATTGCCTTAGCCCCGTCTTTTTGCATACTTTCAGCTAATTTGGACAAGCCATAGATGAAGCGGTCATCACGGACGCTGGGCCCATATTCGAAGAGTTGGGCATAGTCTTCAATATAGGCAGCGGTCGTCACTTGTAGGGGAGCGGACTGGGACCGTCTCTCAGCGTAGAAGAGGTCTTCATCGGTCACGAAGCCTTCTCTGGACGATGAATTAGTGGTGAGGGGGTTGAGGGTAAAGCGGTTTGCTAGTTCAATTCCATTAGGGAGTTTAACCGGCTCAAAAAGTGCCTGGTATTTGGCAGTTGTTTGTTTGGACATCTGATTTCCTCCTATCATATTTATTACCGATTATAGCATATTTTTTTACTTTAAAAAACTTTTAAAAAAGGCGTGCATTTTTTAGGGCATTCGACTATTATAGTTAGTGCTGAGTAGGAGGGGCAAGCCTTTAAGTTAAGAGATTTCAATGATGCAGGTTAGGGGCTCGGCCTTAGATCATGCCGGCCAGAGCTCTGCAATGATTAAGCTTGCGCCTTAATGAAGCAATGCGATTTAATGATAGGAACGAGCGCTTAGTTGAGCTGGTTCATGCCCAAATGATAACTTAGCAGATGAATGATAAAGAGAAAGAAGCGAAGTTAAGTCAAATGAAAATATCAATTGTGGGGGCTGGAGCAGTCGGCTCCGCCTTATGCGAGGACCTTTCAAGTAAACAGTATGATGTGACACTGATTGAAAAAGATGCTCATAAATTAGAAGACTTGCTTGCCAACTATGACATTATGGGAGTCTTGGGAAATGCAGCGACCATCAGCGTCTTAGAAGAAGCCAATATTAAAGACTGCGATGTCTTTATTGCAGTGACCAATTATGATGAAATCAACTTGATGGCCTCCATTGTGGCCAAGGAACTCGGGGCCAAGTATACTATTGCCCGGGTGTCTAATCCGGAATATACGGATTATCTGAACTTCTCCAATGGCAAACTCGGGATTGATCTCATCGTGAATCCTGAGCTGGAGGCTGCGACTGAAATGCTCAATAACCTAGACTATCCCTCTGCCTTTAGCGTAGAATCCTTCTTCAGGGGCCGGGCACATCTGATTAGTTTGGATGTGAGTGAGGGTAGCCAGATTGATGGTTTGGCTCTCAGCCAGTTAGGAGCGGTCTTTGACCATATTGATAAGATCTTGATCTGCGTGGTGGAACGCCAGGGCGAAATCTTTATTCCTTATGGGGACTTCGTGATCCGGGCCAATGACCGGGTCTATGTGACAGGGGATTCCCAGCAATTGCGTGAGTTCTATAAGGTCCTAGGCGGCTCGACCAAAAAGATCCGCTCGACCATGATCGTAGGTGCCTCCAATATCGCCTTCCACCTGGTGCCCAAACTTATCCAAAGAAAGATTGCCGTTAAGGTGATTGAGCGCAAGGAAGAAAAGGCTCTCCGCCTAGCTGCTGAGAATGAAGAAGCAGTGGTTATTGTCGGCGACGGGACCCATCCAGACCTCTTATTTGAAGAATATTTGGAGAATTTTGATGCCCTCATAACCCTGACTGGGATTGATGAAGAGAATATTGTCTTATCTATCCTGGCCAAGCGCCTCGGTATCGGCAAGACCCTGACTAAGATGGACCGGGTGGCCTTGATCGAATATACTGGTCTGATGGACCTGGAAACCGTAGTGATCCCCCACCAGCTCTTCGCGGACCGTATTATCCACCTGGTTCGCTCCTTTGTACGCTCCTATGGGTCTAATATTGAGAAGTTCTACCGCATTGCCAATAACCAGGTGGAAGCCATTGAGTTCACAGTGGCTTCGGATTCGCGCTTGGTCGGTAAGTCCTTAATTGAAATTAACCTGGTCGACAATGTGATGATCGGGTCGATTTTTCGCCAGGGACAAATCATTATCCCGAGTGGCCATGACCAGTTACAGGCTGGCGACCGCTTGATCATCGTCGCCTACCAACGTGATATCTCCGACCTGGATGACATTCTAAGGGGGTAGGGCATGAATACACGTGTAATTGTCCATACCCTAGGCCGGATACTCGCCGTATGCGGTTTCCTTATGTTGCTGCCTGTCTTAGTGGCTCTCTTCTACCAGGAAGGCTGGGATAATGTCCTCGCCTTTCTGGGGCCAGCTCTTTTCCTGATGTTGGCTGGAGGGCTGATGGGCCGCCGTAAGTTAGCCAACCTAGCGATTTATACCAAGGAATCTATGTTGGTGGTCGCCTTGTCTTGGATTATAATGAGCTTCTTTGGAGGCCTGCCCTTTATCTTTACCGGCAGCATGGATTCGCTCTTCGATGCTTTTTTTGAAACGGTGAGTGGTTTTACTACGACGGGGGCTAGCGTCCTGACCGATGTCGAATCGCTAGACCATTCAGTCCTCTTCTGGCGGTCCTTTACCCACTTTATTGGTGGGATGGGGATCCTGGTCTTTGTTCTAGCTGCCTTGCCCCGTGTTGATCGCCGGGCAGGTAAGATCATGAGTGCCGAGGTGCCGGGGCCCAGCTTCGGTAAAATCGTTCCCCGCTTATCCTTTACCGCCCGGATCCTCTACGCCTTGTACTTCGTCTTCTTCCTTGTCTTAATTCTGGCCTTGGTCTTAGCTGGGATGCCGGTCTTTGACGCTATCCTCCATGCCTTTGGGACGGCCGGAACAGGGGGCTTTGGGATTAAGGCGACCAGTGTTGCTTATTACGACTCCAGTCTGATCAATTATATTTTAATCACAGGCATGTTAATTTTTGGGGTCAACTTTAACCTCTACTTCCTTTTTTTCATCCAAAGAGACCGCCGGGCTTTTAAAAATGAGGAGTTAAGAAATTACCTCTTGATTGTAGCAGGAGCGACAGCCTTGATTATTTGGAACATTAAAGATCAAACAGCTGGCCTCGGTCAGGCCCTCGAAGAAGCCTTGTTTACTGTTGCTTCGGTGATTTCCACAACCGGCTTTTCCATTAATGACTTTAACCAATGGCCAGAATTCTCTAAAGTGATCTTACTTTTATTAATGTTTGTCGGGGGCTGTGCCGGCTCAACGGCGGGTGGTCTCAAGGTTTCACGTCTGACCATCTTATGGAAGAGCTTCTTAGCTAATACCAAGCGAATCATCCATCCTAACCAGGCCGTCGCCTCACGGATGGAAGGCAAGCAAGTGGACACGGCTTGGTTGACGACCGTCAAGAATTATTTTGTGACCTATGTCTTGCTCTTTGTCCTCTTTGTGCTGTTAGTATCTCCTTCTATGGGGGACTTGGAGACTATTCTATCGGCTGTCGCTACGGCCTATAACAATGTCGGGCCCGGTCTAGGAGAAGTCGGGCCAGCTGCGAGCTTTGCCCAATTAAGCGATTGGAACAAGCTGGTCCTATCCTTCGCCATGCTCTTTGGTCGCTTAGAGATCTATCCGATGCTCCTGCTCTTCTCCAAGCACACCTGGCAAAAAATCTAATTGACAGGATCGGGCAAAATCGCTAAACTATAAAAAGAAATAAAAAGAGGAGGGACCCATCAAATGACAGAAGAAATGCTTACTTTTGATGGGATCCCTCTTTTTATGGGCAAAGTATTTGCTTTAGAACCTTCCTATTTCATTTAGGGGGTTCTTTTTTATAATTTATGATTAGGAGGACTTATCAATGGCTGTACCAAGTCAAATTCATCACTTTCATTTTTCTAATTGTCTTATGAACGCTTCGGGTGTTTCCTGTGAAAGGAAGGAAGAACTTGCTGCATTGGATGACTCAGCAGCGGGGACCTTCATCACTAAAACGGCTACCCTGGAAGCGCGGGAGGGAAATCCCCAGCCGCGAGTGGAGACTTTTGCCTTAGGGAGCATTAATTCCTCCGGACTGCCCAACCAAGGCTTGCCTTACTACCTCCAAGCTCTAGCAGACTTCCAAGCGGCTAAACCGGATAAAATTTATTTCCTCTCTGTTACTGAACTGGAAGAAGAAAAAATTTATAAAATCTTAGAAGAGGTCGAAGCGAGTGACTTCAAGGGACTCGTGGAATTAAACCTATCCTGTCCCAATGTTATCGGGAAGCCGCAGATTGCCTATGATTTTGAAACAACTGACCGAATTTTAAAACGCGTCTTTTCTTTCTTTACCAAGTCCCTAGGGGTTAAGCTGCCCCCATTCTTTGACCCCAGTCACTTTGACCAGATGGCGGATATCCTCAATGCTTATCCCTTAGCCTACGTTAACTGCATTAATTCGGTGGGCAACGGTCTCGTGATCCATGATGAGCAGGTCGTGATTAAACCCAAGCAAGGTTTTGGTGGGATCGGTGGCGAAACCATTAAGGCAACAGCCCTAGCCAATGTCCATGCCTTCTACCAACGTTTGCGGCCAGAGATTGCTATTATAGGGACTGGCGGCGTTTGCGACGGCCGAGATGTCTTTGAGCATATCCTTTGCGGAGCCAGCATGGTTGGGGTAGGGACGACCCTCTATGAAGAAGGAGAAGGCTGTTTTGCGAGCCTGACAGAAGAACTCGAAGCCATTATGAAGGAAAAAGGTTATAAGACTATTGAAGACTTCCGAGGTAAATTAAAATATATGGATTAATCAAAAAAAGCTGTGCAAGTCAAAGCGCAGCTTTTTTAGATGGAAAAATTTAGGCCTGGTCTTTAATCCGCGCCATAGTTTGGCGGACGGATTGGAGGTAGGTGGCGCCAAATTTATAGAGGTGAAGGGCCTGGAAGTAGAGTTTGTAGAATTCTAAGCGTTGCTTGGCACCGGGAGCTAGGGGATAGGCTTCATTATAGGCTTGGTAGAAGTCAGGGCTAAATCCGCCAAAAACCAGGCTGACTCCCAAGTCGAATTCTCGGTCACCATAAAAGCAGGCCGGGTCAAAAAGAACCGGTTGGCCGTTTTGGTCAAACATATAATTGCCTGCCCAGAGGTCACCGTGTAGGAGGGAAGGGCTTGAGCTATGCTGGTCTAAAGTTTCGCTTATTATTTCAAGAACCCTCTGATAGTTGGCTTGGTCTTCTGGCTGCCAGAGACCTTTTTGGCTAATGGCTTGGTCGAGGGGGATTAAGCGCTGGTCGATAAAGAAGTCTTTCCAAGCATCCCTCCAAGTGTTTTCAAAGCGGATATCGCCTCCCTGGTAGGGGAGGTCAAAGCCGAATTGTTGGCGGTCGGAATGGCTCTGGTGGAGCTTGGCCAGCATCTGGCCGAGATCAGCTTGTTGGCCTTGACCTTCCTGGATAAATTCTAGGACAAGGTAGGCGTCGGGGCCTAATTCGCCATGGGCAATGACTTCCGGCACGCGGATTCCCGCCTCAGCCATGGCTTCTAAACCAGCAATTTCAGCCCTATAGAAATCTTCTCGGCGGTTAGGTTGCACTAAGAGAAAATAGTCGCCTTGGCTGGTTTGGACTCGGTAGGCCTGGTTGACGTCGCCACCCGTTACGGGGCTGAGTTTTTGGATAGCGTCTAATGGCAATTGGGCAATTTGTTGGTCAGATAATGTATACATGCTTGTCCTCCTATATCTTTAGTCGCTTACAATGTCTATTCTAGTGGTTTTTGGCGGAAAGCTCAAAAGCTAGGATTAGTTTCAAGGCTGGATCTTTGTTATAATAGAAGAAGATTGAATGAAACACAAGAAAGGTGGATGTTGATGGCAGACCGAGTGCCAGGGCTGACATATCGTGCAGTCTTTAAAGGAATTAATTTATTGCTCCAAGAAGATTCAAATATTGTAACAGACATTGTGGGACACGGGGGGATTGGTAAGTCCCAGCTCGTGCGTGAACTCGCCGCTGCAAATGACTTTCCCTTCTTTGAAATTACCTGCTCGCTCTTACAGCCTGGGGACCTGACCATGCCGGTGCCTAAGGAAGACCGGATCGATTACTATCTCAACCCGCAAGTCCAAGGGGCAGTTGATGCGGCTGAGGCTAATCCGGATAAAAAAGTGATCCTCTTCCTCGACGAATTTAATCGGCCGATCGCTATGGTTCAAGGGGAACTGATGAACCTAGTCCTCCAACGCAATCTTATGGGGATCGACCTGCCAGACAATGTGGTTATTATTACGGCGGAAAACCCGTCTTCTGATGTTGAAGGCTTTGAAGGCTCTTCCTATGCGACCAATGCCCGGGATATGGCCATTAATGACCGGACCATGCGGATTCGGATGGGAACGACTTTAGACCAGTGGCTGGAATCTTTTGCCCAAGCTGACCATCCTAAGCGGCCAGGGCGTTCCATGATCCATCCGCTCATCCGGGACTTCCTCCAAGCAGAGGGCCGGCAATACTTCATTGTGATTGATGAAACCCGGGATAAGAATCCGACCCCTCGTGCTTATGAGCGCTTATCGGAGCTCTTCTATAACTATGAAGGGGCAGGCTATGATTTGCTTGATTTAGCAGATGATGACCTCTTGGCCTTCCTCGTTGAAGGGATTGACGGTTGTATCGGTGAAGAAGCCGGTCAAGTCTTCCTCTCCTATCTCCAAACCCACCAAGGCGACTTTATCAAGGCGTCGGAAGTGGTTGAAGCGGAAGGTCCTCACTTGGATGCTTCTATACTCGACCGCTACCAAGCTATGCAGGCCATTCGCAAGAAGCGAGTGATTGAAGACCTGACTGCCTATCTCCTGGACCATGAGGATTTATTGACCGACCAGGACCTGCTTAGCCGTTACTTGGACCTCTTCTTGGCAACGGAAGCAGATGAGGTCTATAGCTTGGTCAAACGTCTGAACGAAGCCGAAGCAGACTCAGCTTTGGGACGTTTGAACCAAGCTCTCTCGAATTTTGATGCTTATGTGGACCGGGCCTTTGAGATCACCATGGCCGTTTCGAAGAAATAATTAGGGAAAGGAGACCTGTATGGACGGAATCAAGACAGATAAAAGTCGGGATGAATTGTTGGCTTTAATGGGTTCTAGCCAGCAGGAGCTCGCTATCGACAATATTGATAACCGCTATTTTCGCTTGCGGATTGCCTTCATCATTTACATGAATTTTGGGGCGGATGAGGACTACCAGACCTTTTCTGACCTCATGCACGAATTCATTGGGCTTTTAACGGCCTCTCTGATGACGGACCGCAGCTACAGTGGGGCTAACGACAGCCTCTTCGCGGGCATTATTTACCGCTTGGACCGGCAGATGAGTAAGACCCTAGCTAAGCCCTTGAACTTATCCTTTGAGGGCTTACGCTTTACGCTCACTATCAATCCTATCCTTTTCTTCATGTATTATGAGAGTCCAAAGCAAATGTTGGCGGGGATTCGTCAGATTTGTTACCACATAATTTTTAATCATATGACCGATTATGACTGGGCCTTTCAAGAGACGGAGGATGCTAAGGTCATGAGCGTGGCGATGGAAACAGAGATTAACCAGTACATCCAAGACCTTCCCAGTCACGCCGTTTCCCTGCCTGGCTTAAGGAAGAAACTCGATGTCCGCCTACAGGAGAAGAAGGGGACCCTCTACTATTACCAAGAGATGAAGAAAATTGCTAATGATCCCTCCCATCCTAGCCACAACCGGACCCTGTCGACCTTTGAGAAGATGAAGGGGTCGGGGCAGATGGATGATCTATATAGTCAGCTAGCGGGTAATTTTGATGAAGATAAGCTCTCGGACTTGCGCATTGATTCTGCCGAACAGCTCAACGATGAAATGAAGAAGAATTTCTCCATGCAGCAGGTCATCCCCCAGGGTAAGAATAACGACCTCCACCGTAAGATCATCAATGGCCTGGTTCGTAAGGCCTATGATGACTTGACCGATGAGATGCGGGAACACTTGTCGGGCCAATTATCGGAAAAGGTTAAACCGATGAACAAGTCACGGGCCATCAACTGGAAGGATATTATCCAGAGGGGCGAGGGCGCAACTCCCGTTCCCTACCGCCTGTCTAAGAACCGGATGAACCGCCGGCAACCCTTCCGTATCGACTTGCCCGGCCGGGTCTTGGATACCGCAACGACCCTGATTGTTTTTGTCGACACCTCCGCCTCGCAAAATGAGGAAGCCCTAGCTTATAGCCTAGGTGAATTGGCCAATATCCAAAAGACTCTGGGCAACCAAGTCTGGCTGGTCCAAGTCGATACCAAGGTGGTGAAGGCTGAACGTTTGACCCACCAGACCCTATCCCAGTTTTCTTTTGAAGGGCGGGGTGGGACGAGCTTTGCGCCGGCTTTTGAGTGGCTCCATGACCATGGCTTTAACGACCATAATTCGGTAGCTGTCTACTTTACAGACGGTTACGGGGATGATGGTTTCGACCGCTATGGCTACCATAACATGTACTGGATCTTGACTCAGGCGGATCCTCAAGAAGAGAATCCCTTGTCGACCGAAAGTTATGGCAAGATTCTTTACTTGCGTCAAAGTGAAGCCTACAATAATCAATTGATGCAAAACCGCCTGCGCCAAACCCATGATTAGAAGGAGGAGGCTTATGTCGCAAACACATGACCTGAAAAAAGCGCTAATCCGGGTGCAATTTGGGGATTATTTACCCTTGGTTCAATCCTTCAGCTATCCGGAATTAGAGCCCCTAGAGATTGAACCCCACTTTAACTTTTCGGAGATTTCGGATGAAGCTGCTTTCTATATGGTCGCTCAAGGCTATCTCGACCACTGGAATTCCAGCTATCAGAAGGAGAGTCTCGTGCGTAAGGGAAACCTCTATCGTCAGGAACACCGGGTAGTCGATGAAGTGGAAGATGACTTCCTAGAAGCCGTATGGCAAGCCTATGTTCAAGTCAAAGAGGCGGCCCAAAGCCAAGATTCAAGTGCCTCCCAGTCGAGTATTACCCGGCATGGGAGCCAGGAATCGATTTGGGAACAACTCATGCGTGATGGGGTTCCCGAACTCAAGCAGAAGGTGAGCCAGTATAAGGCCCGCTATGGTTTAGATGATTAGGAAAGGAGTCTTTGAATATGTCACAATTAAATACCCTATGTGCGCTCGCTATTGCCCCTTACGGACAAGGTGACCACCTGTCTCAATATGTCATCCAAGCGGTGAAGGTGATCCAAGATTCAGGACTGCCTTACCAGACCCACGCTATGACGACCGAAATCGAAGGGGATTTGGATGAAGTGATGGCGGTGGTGACCAAGGCTGCTAAGGTCTTGGCTGAAAATGGCATCCGCACCGAAATTAGCTTCCGAGCTGACATTCGTCCAGGCCGGGAAGATGCCTTTGAACAAAAGAAGGCTAGCCTCGCCCGGGAAGAGAAAAAACTGGCTGATAAAGAAGATTAAAAAAAGAGATTGGCTCCAGATAAAAACTGGAGTCAATCTTTTTTAGTGAAGCTTATAAATCAGAGGCACGGAAGGCTTCTGCTAGGGAGATTTGGCTAGGGATGCCGAGTTTTTGGAAGGCTTTGTCGAGGGCCTTGTACATGGCTTCAAAATAAGCCACTTCCATATTGGATCCCATGTGGGCAATCCGCAAGATGCGCTCACCGAGAGGGCCGTCGCCATTAGCGATTAAGAGGCCTTCTTCTTTAACTTCTGCCATTACATCAAAACTGTTAAAGCCTTCGGGAAGGAGTACAGCTGTTAGGGTATTGGCAGGATGGTCTTTGGCATAGAGTTCAAAACCTGCTTCTTGGAAAATCTGCCGCGTCTTACCAGCCCATTTGGCGTGCTTAGCAGCGAAGTCATGGGAGAGGGTTTGGTCTAAGGCAGCATCCATGGCATAGACTAAGTTCTCGCTCATGGTATAAGGAAAATCGAAGTGGTCATTATCAAAATTAAGATAGGACTTAAAGTTGGAATAGAAAGAAGGGATGGGACTTTGCCGCTGGTCGAGCCGGTCCAAGGCCTTTTGAGATAGTGTCACGGTACCAATACCAACCGGGGCAGAGAAGCATTTTTGACTGCCCCCGAGCAAGACATCCACTTGGGCGCGGTCAAAGTCGATAGCTTCGCCTCCGATTCCAGAGACGGAGTCCACAATGGATAAGATGTCATAGCGGTGGAGCAAGTTTCCGATGCCATGGATGTCATTTGAGATTCCCGTAGGTGTTTCACAATGGACGAAAGTAGCCACTTGGAAATCAGAGTCCTTTTCTAAGAAGGCTTCCAATTCATCAAGTTTAATGCCGTGCCGCCAGTCTTGTTCGAAGAGAACAGGTTCACCGCCAACAAAACGTACAAAATCTGCAAAACCGGCCCCATAGACCCCATTGGAGAGGACTAAGACCCGGTCACCCGCTTCAACCATGGAGAAGATGGCCGCTTCTAAGGTGATGAGCGCTTCGCCTATCATGAAGAAGGAAGGGGCATCCGTCTGAAGGACTTGTGAAACTTTCTTTTCCACTTGGCGCTGGTAGTTGGTGTAGTCATGTTCAAGGTCGGTATTCGTTTTCGACTGGGCAAAGGCTTTGAGGACCTTGTCAGTCACATGGGAAGGACCTGGACTAAGATTTAACATAGCAAAACTTCCTTTCAAAAACATTTTATTCATTATAATACAATTCTAATCTTTTGCCCACCGGTTGGGTAATTGCGGATCGAGGAGTTCAAATTCGCGGCTGTCTAGGTTTACCTTAGCTAAGACTTTATCGCTCTTAATCAGCTGGTCCAGGAAGGCGGCAATCTCATCCGCTTCATTGTAGCGTTTCCAAACATCGTCAGCTGTCAGACTCTCATCCTGAGAGGCCACATTGATGAAAGCGGTGTTAACAGCAGCCGGCGCTAAAATTTTGACTTGGACCGCTGCCTCTTGGTTATGGAGATAGCGGCCAATATTTTCGGAAAAGGCGCTGATATAGAACTTCATCGGACTGTAGAAGGGTGAAGATTCCATCAGCTCATAGCCTGCCACTGAAGAAACATTGACCAGGCAAGCTCCCTCGATGGCTTGGTAATCACGCAAGTAATACTGGCTGAGCAGAGTAGGGGCTAGCATATCCACCTTCATCAGTTCTAAGATTTCGTCACTCGTCTGGCTAAGGAAGTCCTTACTATTAGAGAAACCCGCATTGTTGATCCAACACTTAATGTGATAAGCTTTGGTCTTTTGGTAAAAAGTTTCCAGCTCGTCAATCTGGCTAAGATCTTGGACCAGGTAGTCAACCTTGATGCTAGGATATTTGTCTTCCAATTCTTCTTTTAAGGCAGCCAGTTTTTCTTCGCGGCGGGCAACCAAGATGAGGTTTTCCCCTTGGCTAGCGGCTAAGCGGGCATAAGCTTCACCAATCCCTGAACTGGCACCTGTAATTAATGTATATGTTGTCATGAGTCATCCTCCTTTAGCTCCAGTATAACATGGAAAGGCTTTCAATTCAGAGCATGACCCCTGAACCAAAGCAAATGAATACATCAGCTTTTTATCTAAAGTCTTGTAAAAACAGATTAAAGCATATGCCTATTATCCATGTTTTGCCGGATAGCAAAATTATTTATAAAAAGGCCTTGCCTTTCTATTGGAAATTAGGTAGAATGGTCTTATTGACGGGGGCGTAGCTCAGTTGGGAGAGCGCTACACTGGCAGTGTAGAGGTCGTCGGTTCGAGCCCGATCGTCTCCATTGAAGGGGTTTTGTTCGCTCAAAAACAAGCCTAAAACGTTGATATGAAGGCTTTCTTGAAAAAGTACGAAATGTTTGAAAGCATACCCCTCCAGTATAAAGCTTGAGGGATAAAGACCCCGCAAGAGTTGAGGAGGGACTGCATTAGCTCTCCTGCTTACAGATATGAAGCCATGGTTTTGCCGTGGCTTTTTCTTTTGTCTCTTTTTAGCAATGTTTAAGGGGAGTCCCACATGCAAAGGGAGATAGCAATTTAAGTTATGATTCGTAAGTAGTAGACGCCACATAAACAAGGAGAATACTATCTTTTCAAACAGTTTGTGGGTGTTGAGTTGGCTCTAAATGTACAGGTGAGAAATAAAACTGCTCCGAAACTGCTTCACTAGCTCCACATGTGCAAGAGGATAATTGTTCTGCTTGATTTAAAGAGGGTCCACGGTACGGAAGCCCTCACACTCATAGAATTAAAGTGCCTTTTAATTACTAAGAAATCATAAGGAAAAAGCTCTCTCTGCACTCATGGGGAAACTGCCCAATCTTGACATCAATTCTAGACCATATATTCGGTTAGATAATAGCTTTTAACAGGTAGCTAGTACCGCTCAGCTCCTATCTATTCATTTCAGGTTCTATGAACTTGCCAGGGTGGGGTAGGCACTACAGACCTTTGACAATTGAATAATAAGGGGCTAAGTGTAGACTATCATGTTAAATTAGCTTATAATGTAATTACTAAAATAATTACTTATGAGGAGTGATAAAATGGTAGTAAAAGCAAGGAGGCAAGGAAATTCTTTAATGATTACCATTCCAAAAGCCTTTAATGTTACTGAGGGAGCCAGCTTTAAACCCCACTTACAAGAAGATGGAATTTTCTTTGAACGAGTGGAGAGCGTTCCCCGTTTTGTAGATGACTTTGACGCTTTGTTATTAACTGATATTGTCAAAGCTGGTTTTACAGACGGTGAAGCAATTATTAAAGAGATGGAACGGCGAAAGAAATTCATGGAAGAGCGTTTATCTGAGATGATGGAAGAGCCAGCGAGTGAAATGACTGAAGAGGATTTTAATCGTGAATTTGGATTATAGAATCTATTTCAGAAATAATGCCAAGCGGGAACTGAAGAAGCTGAAAGATAAAGGCCTGATGAAGTTGATTAGAGATGAAATATATCAAGTAATCGCCAAAGATCCTCATTGCGGAGATAGGAAAAAGGGCAAGTTGAAGGATATTTATACTAGACCAATCCACTATCAAAAATCACAATATCGAATTGCCTACACCATCCACGAAGACATTGTTACAGTGGAGATTATCCAAGTTGCTAGCCGTGAAAACTTTTATAAAGAGCTAAGCAGAAAAATTCCTTAGTGGCTAATCATACTAACTAAAACACTTAGCCACCGATCAATTGATGTTGTTTTGCTTGACTATAAAGACAATGTTTTGTCTGTATAATGACTCTCCAAATGATGATATAGTGTTCCTTTATCAAAAATTAAACGAATAAATATGTAATAATAAAGAGACTAGAGACTCCTTGTTTCTTTTGGATATGGGCTTTCTGTAAGATCTGTGATATTCTCAGCTCATAAAATAGAGTAGCTAATTCAGTTGGTAACTGCTAATCAATAACATATCAAGATAAAATAAGCGCTCCAGGTCAAAATTTATCCCGGAGCGCTTATTTTATCTTGATGTTCTGGAAGCAAAGTATTTCCACATATTTAAGAAGAAAACTAGGAGGAGAAGGTAGCGGACGATATCAAATATCTTCAAGAAGAAGTTTTCGTAGCTGACGGGTGATAGGAGGTAGATTAAGTAGAAAGAGAACTAGGCAGAAGCATACGCTCAAGGTAATCCCCACGAACATGGAAGAGGTCCGAATGGGTTGTTTAAGCTTCAAGCACTCTAAGAAATATTCTTTTACATCGTCAATATGCATTGGTCATCCACCTTATATGTCTAAAATTTAATCTTATTATACAGTAAAGTCTGGCTAACTGAAAGTATTTTCATCTGCTATTGGCCGACTTTTTGACTCTGTATCCGGTTCAGGAGTGATTAATGACAGTTTAGGAAATAATTAGTTTTTACTGATAAAATGTAGTATACTTATGCTATGAATAAGGAGGAGATTATATGAAGAATAAAGAAAACACAGTCTCATTTCGTAAATTAAATATGGGTCTAGCTTCTGTAGCCCTTGCAGGCTTCCTCGCAGCCAACCCTCAAGTGGTTGAAGCGACTGGAACAGCTGATTCAGGCGCTGGGACTGCCACCACAACGGCGGGAACTGTAGAAGCTACAACTGCTCCAAGTGCTGATGCTAGCAATGCAGCCTACCAAATCCAAAATCCTCAAGAAGCTGAGAAAACTTTAGAACTCATCCGCAACACTCGTAATACTTATTATGACGATGAAACAGTTCCTTTTGCAGGCACTTCACTGAAAAACTATGTGACTCAGCAAGGCCTAACTAAGGAACAATATGTTAATGATATTCGTTATGATCGGATGAATGAAAAGGATGCTTATATCCGCGCGGAAGAAACAGCCATTCATGGTAAAGTTGCTCACAAGGGACCAGATGGAGAAAGTAAGCCCCAATACCAAAATAGCAGTGCCTGGGGTGAAAACCTAAGTTGGGGGCGTAATTCTGTCGAAGCTGATTTTGAAGCTTGGACCACCTCTGAATTACCTGCCTTGAAGTCGGCTAATGGGAAATTCACTGCGAAAAATGGCCACCTCTATCAAATTTTAAATCCATTTAATATTTCCTTCGGTTATGGTAGATTCTCAAAAAATGCTCCAGGTGTTGATGCTTCTAAGTACAAGAACGCATATGATCCAATCAGCGCTCTGACTTTATCTATGAAACCTGGTGATACGGATTATGATGCTGGTAAAATTGGTGGGGTAGTAACACCAGATCCACAATCAACACCAGATCCACAGCCAACACCAGATCCACAGCCAACACCAGACCCACAACTAACACCAGACCCACAACCAACACCAGATCCACAGCCAACACCAGATCCACA
>NZ_KV797910.1:335716-377632 GCF_001809535.1 Aerococcus sp. HMSC062A02
CCAGATCCACAGCCAACACCAGATCCACAGCCAAAACCAGATCCACAACCAACACCAAATCCAATCCCAACACCAGACCCAACCCCAACACCAAATCCAATCTCAACACCAAATCCAAGTACTAACACCAACGCGACTCCTGGTCAAACGTCTAAACCTTCAACTACGACGCCGGGCACAGTAGCTCCTACAAATACTACGCCAACACTTGTTGCCCCTACAACTGCAACGCCTAGCGCAGTAGCACCAAGCCAAAACCAAGACAAGCTAGCTCCAGGAAAAGGTCAAGAAGCTCAGGCTCCTGCGAGTGAAGCGAAGCCAAGTGCAAAACCTGCTAAAGCCCAAGATCCAGCAGCTAAGCCAGGAAAAGTAGCTGCTTCTGCGCCTAAGGAAGCTAAACAAGGGCAAGCTAAGACTAGCCAAGTTAAATCCCAATCAGCGCATTCTGTTTTACCTAAGACAGGGGCAGTTGCTGTGTCCTTTACAGGCTTTGGACTTGCTCTAGTTGCAGCAGGCGCTGCTTTGTTGAAACGCCGCAAATAATTTTCTATCGATTTTTAGAGTCCAGGCTCTCCTAGTAGAGCTTGGGCTTTTTTTCTATTCAAGAGCTTTCAAGGCTTATTCAGGAGTGATTCGCTTTTAACGGCTCAAAAAAGGTTATAGTAGAATAAGAGACTTAATGAGGAGGCGGCATAATGACAAATGAAGATTTAATCGATACAGCGACTTACCGCAAGGAGGACTTGGTAAAGGCAAGCGCTCCCAAGGCCTACTGTACCCACTGCGGTTACCGGCTCCATGACCAGGCCTCTTACTGCTATAATTGTGACCAGGATCCTTTGACAGGGACGGCTTACTGTCGGCGCTGTGGGGGCAGCCTCTTAGTGGGGCAGAAATTCTGTTCCCGTTGTGGGCTGGCCCAGGCGAAGTCATCCCAGATTCATTTGGAACGTTTTCCATTTGCCGGGGAGACACCAGCCATGCAAGCAGAGATGGAGAAGATTGAAGCCAGTGGGGAAAGAGATAAGGGACGCTTTAATATTTGGGCCTTTATCTTTAGCGGGCTTTGGTTTTGCTATCAGGGTTTGTGGGAATTCGGTCTCATTTTGATCGCTCTCACCTGCCTGCCTTTTGCCTTCTGGTTAAAGTTGGTCCTGATTGCCTTCTTCTCCGGCTGCTATGCCAACTACATCAAGTACCGTTATTTGAAATATGGTGAGGGTTTTCCCAACTTAGGAAAATTATTCCATTAGAAAAGACCAGTCAGCACGTTTTGACTGGTCTTTTGTTATGAGCTATTTTCTTAAATTAACGGTCAACATCATCTTCTGGCTCGACCAGAGCTTCATTATCATTGAAGATGGCTTGGTTCATGCTGCCCATGGCCTTAGAGGTAACGGTCCCAGCGATAATGGAATCGTTCACGTTAAGAGCTGTCCGTCCCATATCAACGATGGGTTCGATGGAAACCATGAGGCCGATAACTTCGATAGGAAGTCCCAACATACCGAAGAGGATGAGGGAGCCGAATGTGGCCCCGCCGCCTGCACCAGATACCCCGATAGAGGTGATGGTGGCTGCTGCGATAATCGTAATCCAGCTACTTGGGTCAGAGAAGGACATGCCGGCAGCTGGTGCTGCGATAACGGCTAACATAACAGGGTAAATCCCCACGCAACCGTTCTGACCGATGGATAGGCCAAAGGTGGCCGAGAAGTTGGCAGTTGGTGTATCTACCCCCAGGGCTTCAGTCTGGGTCTGGATATTTAAGGGCAGGGAACCTGCACTGGACCGTGATGTGAAGGCAAAGAGCAAGACATTGGCTGCCTTCTTGAGGTATTGGATCGGGTTAATGCCAAAGAGGGCCAGGATGATCATGTGGATGATAAACATCACGATTAGGGCCACATAGCAGGCCACAATGAAGGTTGCCATGGTTTGGATGGTCGAGATACTTGAAGTGGCTAGGGCCTTGGTCATCAGGGCGAAGATGCCGTATGGGGCAATCCGCAGCACTAGGGTCACTAGGCGGGAGACGATGGCATGGAGGCTGTTGATAATTTTTTCAAAGATTTCAGCTTCTTCAGGATGGTGGCGGCGGACACCCAAGTAGGCAGCCCCCACAAAGACAGAGAAGATGACAACAGCGATGGTTGAGGTGGACCGGCTACCCGCCATATCTGCAAAGACATTGACAGGAATGAAGGAGCGGATAGTCTCAGGAATGGTTAGGTCAGCAATTTCCGAATTACGCTCCACTAATTGGTCGATCCGCGCATTCTCAGCAGCGCCTCGGGCAAATTCAGCCCCATCGAGGTTGAAGAGAACTCCGGTGGCGATGGCAATGAAGGCGGCAATGGCGACTGTAATGAGCAGGGTGCCGATGACGCCTGTCCCAATCTTACCGAGATTGGATTGGTTGTGGTCGAGCTTGGTAAAGGCTCGGATCATGGACACCATAACCAGTGGGATAACCAACATTTGTAGGAAGTTGATGTAGCCCTTACCGACAATATCAATCCAGTCCATAATTTCCGCTGTGACATCACTTTCAGCTCCTAGAATAAATTGGATCAAGAGTCCAAAAACAATCCCTAAGCCGAGACCGGTGAAGACCCGGTTGGAATATTTAATGTGCTTGCGGCTCATCTGGTTGAGGACCAGGCAGAGCGCGACAAATATGAGTAAAGTAATAATAACTTGCAAAATGCATACCTCCTTCTTATTCACTTACTATTTATTAGCTTATGAATTGAGAATATTATAGCTTATTTTTTATTAGAATGCACCTAATAAGCCTCGAGACTGATTTTTTATTATTTTTTTCTTTTTATGAGGAAGAAATGGTATAATATAGCTTTAAAGAAGATGTTGAGAGCAGATTAGTGATTGATCGGCTTGCACTTAAAGGAGACGAGTCATGGTAAAATTTAATCAACACTTTGATAACCCAGACCAATTAAAGGCCTTCTTACGCCAAGAAGACCGGCCAGATCTGGAGCTAGAATATTTAGAAGTCCAAGATGAACTGGAAGAGTTAGCAGCTGAACCAGTATCCCGGGAAAACCACCGCCAACAGCTTAAACTGGAAACTTACCGGGATGCCCTGGTGGAAGTTCTCAATGAAAAACCGATTGAAGATGAGACAAGAAGTGAAGTAGAGGAAGAAGAATCTGATGACTATGTAGAAGAAGCTGAGCAAGGTCCTGCTGACTCGAGTATGGAGAGTAAAGGGGCGGCCTTTCTTTCCGGCTTAGGCCAGCAAGTGAAGCGGGGCGTCCAAGCTAGCGGCCAGGCCATTAACCGGGGCATCGAGCATGAGATGGCCAAGAAAGAACCCTGGAAAGAGAAGAAGGCTGCTCTGGCTGAGGAGCGCCAGCGAGCCAAGGAAGCCAAGCAAGAGGCCCAGGCCTTAGCCAATCAAGCCCAATATAAGCCCTATCCTCGAAAGCGGCGCCGGGGTTGCGGTTGTGGGGGCTGTCTCTTAGTAATCGTCCTCGCCTTAGTATTAGGCTACTTTGCTTTGGGTCAGGCCCAAGTCTACCTCCCAAATATTTCACTGAATGCACCAGATATTAGGATAGATGGGGGCAGCTTGATCCAAGAAGGCTGGGAATATGCCAAGTCTTGGCTCGGAAATCTTTTCTCTGGCGACGACCAAGCACCTGTAGATGAAGGTCAGGGTTGGCAAGCCCCTGCGGATAATGGCGGTGGAAACTGGCAAAATCAAGAAGCACCTGCCACTGACAATGGTTGGACCGAACCTGCCCCTACAAGTCCGGAACCGGCTCCACAAGCAGGGGATGAGACTGGAACAGGTTATTAATTGAATAGCTGTCAAAGAAGTAGGTAGAGGCCGGGGGTTAACCCTGGCCTTTTTCGATGGCCTCTAAAATTATGTGAGTCTAAGTGCTCTTCCTCACATTCTAGTCGGATTCGCAAGAGCAGACTCGGAGTGATTTCACCCAATCGGAACGACCGGCTAAAGCTGTTCTTATCCTCGTAGTCGGGTTCGGTCGCGCAGAAGTGGCTCCTCTTCACAAAATCCCTGCGAAGTCTTTTCAGACTTCTTCGGTCTTTTACTCCAGAGGTCCACTTCTGACCGCGCTCCCTCACACCCTTAAATTATGATATTTTTGTAAGAAAGATTAGTTTTTGTTAATTATTCTCTTGACTTTATTATAATGTCGGTTTATTATTAGGTCATCACGATAGGGAGGAGCATGAAGAATGAGACAATTGAATTTAGAGCATGTTAGTTTTTCATGTTCTGCTAAGAAAATGAGCAAGTATTACTTTAGCTATTTTAGATCGTGTTTGTAGCTGTGAATCCATCATAGGTACAAACATCAGCGTTTTGGATCTATGATGGCTGAGGTCTTTTGAAGTGTTTAGCCATCCAGAATGATAAATTCTAATGGCTAAAGGCATAGCTTATAAATCAGATAGCCTTAAGGTTTAATTAGTTTTTATCATATCTAATTAAACCTTTTTTGTTTGCCAGGAAGGCTAAACGGATCTGTGCCTTAGCACTAGAAATGGAGAGAAGAATGAATAAGAAAATACGCGCTATTTTAGGACTAGGCTTAGTCGGCCTATCTCTGGCTGGATGTAGCCAGGGCGGTCAAGACGGACAAAAAGAGATTGGGATTATCCAATACGGGGAGCACCAAGCTCTAAACGATGCCCGGGAAGGTTTCGTGGAAGGTCTAGAAGAAGCGGGCTTCAAGGATGGGGAGACTATCCATATTGATTACCAGAATGCCCAAGCTGACCAATCCAACCTCAATTCGATTGCCCAGAATATGAAGGGGCGCAAAGATCTTACCTTTGCGATTGCGACACCGGCAGCTCAAGCAGCACTTAATGCGGACAAGCAGACGCCCATCTTATTTACAGCGGTAACGGATGCAGTCTCTGCTAACTTAGTCAAGTCCCTTGACCAACCGGGAACCAATGCTTCAGGAACCAGCGACATTGCCCCAGTGGAGAAGGCGGTAGACCTGCTTTTGACCATCGATCCCTCGATTAAGACGGTGGGCATGCCTTACAATTCCAGCGAGGTGAATTCTGAAATCCAGTTTAAGGCTTTCAAAGACTATGCGGAAAGCAAGGGCTTGAAAGTGGAAGCACAAACGGTGACGGCAACCAATGAAGTCCAGTCGGCGATTACGGCCTTGGCCAAACGCGTGGATGGCATCTGCTTGCCGACCGATAACACGATTGCCCAAACGATTCCGACAATTGGCAGTGTGGTCAGGGAAGCCAAAGTGCCAACCATCGGAGCTGAGAGTGCCCATTTAGAAGGTTGCCTGGCGACTTACGGGGTTAACTACAAGGATCTGGGCCGGCAGACGGCTGAAATGGCGGTTAAAATTCTTAAAGATGGCGCCGATGTCAGTCAAATTCCTGTTGAAAAAGCTAAGGATTATGAATTAGTAGTGAATGAAGCCATGGCCAAAGAACTGGGGATTGACCCAGCGCAGATTAAGAAGGGAGAATAAAGGATATGGATTTAATTGTTTCGAGTATTTCACAGGGGCTCATGTGGTCCATTCTAGCGATTGGGGTCTATTTGACCTTCCGCATTTTAGATATTGCCGACTTGTCAGCTGAGGGAAGTTTCCCCTTGGGTGCGGCGGTCTGTGCCAAGTTAATTGTTTCGGGAGTCCATCCGCTGGTCGCTAGCTTGGCTGCTTTCTTAGCTGGCTTAGTGGCAGGCTTAGTCAATGGCTTTATGATTAATAAGATGCATATTCCAGCCCTGCTTTCTGGGATCCTAACCATGACAGGTCTTTATTCCATCAACTTACGGATTATGGGTCAGGCCAATATTCCCTTACTAGGGGAGGCCAATATCATGGAGTCCTTCCAAGCGACAGGGATGAATCCTACCCTGGCTTCTTTAATCATTGCCTTAATTTTCCTAGCGGTTGTTATTATGGCCCTGGTGGTCTTTATGAATACCGAGTATGGTTTGACGCTCCGGGCGACTGGGGATAACCCGCTCATGGCAGAAGCCAATGGGGTCAAAACGGACCAGATGAAGTTAGTGGGCTTGATGCTCTCCAATGGTTTGATTGCCTTATCGGGAGCGATTATCTGCCAGAATAACGGCTATGCAGACATTGCCATGGGGACTGGGACCATTGTTATTGGTTTAGCCGCTATTATTATTGGAGAAGTGCTCCGCCGCAACCTCACTTTCGGCAAACGTTTAATCACCATTGCGATTGGAGCCGTGATCTACCGCTTGATTATCGACTTCATCATGCAGCAACAATTCCTGCCTGTTCTTCCCAGCGACATCAAGGTGCTTTCATCCATCGCGCTCGCTATTATTCTCTATGCCCCCCATGCCAAGGCCAGTTTCCAGAACCGGCAAGCCAGTGCTAAGTAAAGGAGTAGTGTTATGACGAACTTACTAGAACTTGACCAGATTAATAAGGTTTTCAATCCAGGAAGTATTAATGAAAACCATGTGACTAAAAATTTGTCCCTCACCATCCATGACAATGACTTTATCTCTGTGATTGGTTCCAATGGGGCAGGGAAGTCAACCTTACTCAACTTGATTGCAGGAACGATTCCAGTGTCTTCTGGGCGGATTCGCCTGCGCGGTGAGGATATTACGGACCGACCTGCCTACAAGCGGGCTGCTGGGATCAGTCGGGTCTTCCAAGATCCACAAATGGGGACTGCCCGTAACCTGACCATTGAAGAGAACCTTGCCATCGCATACAAACGGGGCAAGCGCCGGGGCTTCGGCCGGTCTGTGACAGAAGAAATGCGTCGGCTCTTCCGTGACCAGCTCAGCCGGGTCGACTTGGGACTTGAAGACCGTTTGAACACCGCTGCATCTAACTTGTCAGGGGGCCAGCGCCAAGTCCTAACCCTGATCATGGCCATTCTCGAAACGCCCGAGCTCTTACTCTTGGATGAGCACACGGCTGCCCTCGACCCGCGGACTAGTGAGATGGTGATGGACTTGACCCAGCGTCTGATTGAGGAGAACCACTTAACTTCTCTCATGATCACCCATGACATGAATGATGCCCTGGCTTACGGCAACCGTCTGATCATGCTCCACGATGGCCGCATCGTTGTCGATGTCAAAGGGGAAGACAAGGCAAAATTATCGGTTGAAGACTTGATGGAACTCTTCAAGGAGAATGTCGGCAACCAATTGCGTGATGACGACTTGCTCTTAAAAGCTTAATATTGATCATAAAAAAATTATCGACCTGCACTAGATTAGTGAAGACCGATAATTTTTTTGATGTTTTAAATTTTAGACCTTAGTCCACATACCATTCTCTTCTTTGCTGGGTGGATGCTTGGAAGGCGTCTTGGAGTTGGTCATAGTCTTTGTTCTTTAGGGCTGTTTTGACGCGAGCCAGTTCTTTTTCGAAAGCTTCGATGCTTTCCAGTAAGTAGTCCCAGTTGTGAAGGAAGAGGTCTGTCCATAGGGGCGCATTGACGTCCGCAATCCGGGTCAGTTCTTGGAAGCTGTTACCCGCGAACTTCATGGTATCCTCACAGTTAGGGGCAGAATTTACCGCAGCAACGGCGAGGACGTGCATGAGCTGACTCACATAGGCTATGGCCCGATCATGGCTTTCGGCATCCACCCGGCTGACCTCCTGGAAGCCCATGACCCGGTAGAGGGCTTCGATCAATTCGAGCTGGCTCTCCTGGTTTCTTTGGCTAACGACGAGCAGGGCGTTGGCCCCCCGGAATTGGGCACTATTGAGGCCGGCAATCCCTGTCTTTTCACTCCCGCGCATCGGATGGGTATAGATGAAGTCTAAGTCAGGGCGGAGGATGGCTTCAACTTGGGACATCACGTATCGCTTAATGCCTGTGACGTCCGTTAAGAGGCAGGTCGACTTGAAGAGGTCCTGCTTGTTTTCCACATAGGGGGCGACCGCTTGGGGGTGGAGGGTGATAAAGATGAGGTCGGCTTGGCTGAGGGCTTGGTCATCCTCCGTTTGGGCAGTCTTTACAATCCCTAATTCTTCAGCTTTGAGACAGGTCTCTGGATTCTGGTCGATGCCGCGAATTTCTTGATAGCCCGCTTGGGTCAAGGCTTGGGCAAAGGAAGATCCGATCGCTCCCAGGCCGACAATGACAATTTTCATACTTATTCCTCCAAATGTTTAAGTAGGGCTTCTAGGCCCAGGGCGTAACTGTCCTTACCGAAGCCTGAAATCTGACCGATGCAGGCAGGGGCAATGACTGAGGTCTGACGGAAGCTCTCTCTTTGTTGGATGGCTGAGAGGTGGACTTCCACGCAAGGAATTTGGATACTGGTGAGCGCATCGTGGAGGGCATAGGAGTAGTGGGTGAAGGCACCCGGGTTGAAAATTATCCCGTCAATCTTTTCGTAATAGGCTTCTTGAAGGCGGTCAATCAGGGCGCCTTCATGGTTGCTTTGGAAGAAGCTGAATTCATGGTCAAAGCTTTGGTCTAAGTCAGTTTCAATTTGCTTCAAACTTGTTTGGCCATAGATATCTGGCTCCCGAATGCCTAAGAAATTGAGATTGGGGCCGTTAAGAATTAAAAATTTCATGGTTTCCGTCCTTTCGATAGGTCGTTATAATGGTTTTTAGGCACTGGTCCAGGCTGCCCTGGTTGGGGATATGGAAATCAGCAGCTGCCTGGTAGAGGGGGTAGCGCTCTTGGTAGAGGACCTGGAGCTGGTCCAGGCGTCCCTTGAGTAGGGGGCGTTGGTCGCTGTTAATGTCTGCAGAAATCTGGTCCAGGGGGCGGTCGATAAAGTAGACCTTGCCTCCTTTTTTGAGGGCCTTAATGTTATCAGGATCTTTGACGACCCCGCCACCCGTGGCAATAATGAGGCCCTTAGCTTGACCAAGCTCGCAGGCAAGTTGGGATTCGAGGGCACGGAAGGCAGCTTCTCCTTCTTCAAAAATTTCAGAGACGCTTCGGCCCGAGACTCTTTCAATTTCCTGGTCCATGTCTAGGAAATCTAAGGAGAGCTTTTGGGCGAGGGCTTGACCGAGGATGGTTTTACCCGATCCGGGCATGCCGATGAGGATGAGATTAGGCTGGGTCATGGTTAAATCCTTTCTTTACACGGGCTAAGATCCGCTCCACCTGGTCCTCAGAGAATTGCTGGTCTTCCCAGATTTCGACGGAGCGGATGGCTTGGCCGACTAACATGTCCAGGCCGTTACAGTAGGCCTTGCCGGCTGCCTTGGCATCACTTAAGAGTTTGGTTTCATAAGGGTTATAGATGGTATCGAAGACATGGTCAAAGCGGTCGAGGTCATGCGCTTTGAGCGGGGAGGCCTGGGTCTTTGGATACATACCAACAGGTGTACAATTGATTAGGAAGTCACCTCTAAGGCCCTCAAGGTCAGCATAGGAGAGGCAGGGCCAGGGCTTATCTTGGTGCTGGTCGGGATGTCTGGATACCAGGTGGACTTGGGCGCCGTGGTCGGTTAGATAATGTCCCATCGCCTGGGCAGCCCCTCCTGTTCCAAGGATATAGGCGGTTTTGTCTTGAGTCTGCCAATGGCGGCGCTCAAAAGATAAGTGAATGCCATCGTAATCTGTATTGTAGGCCTTGACTTTACCGTTGACTTGCTTGATGGTATTGACAGCGTCCAATTTTTTCGCGGTTTCAGACAGCTCATCCAGATAGGGGAAGAGGGCCTGCTTATAGGGGATGGTGACATTGGCACCACGGATATCTAAAGTCTTCAGCGCTTCCAAGGCTTGGCTGAGACTTTCTTCGGGAACTTCAAAGAGTTTGTAGGCCGCCTCAATCTGGGCTTCTTCATATATAATCTGGTGGATCTCTGGGGATAGACTATGGCCCAGGGGGTAGCCAAATAAGCCATAAAATTCCATCTCATCACTCCGTTCTAGCTTATTTTTACTACAATAATGATAAAGTTATCATTATTGTAATGCAAGCCTTGCTTGATAAAATGGCGAAAAGAGCTGTCAGATCAATATTTTTAGCTAAGAGCTGAAGTTAATATATTAGTATAATAAAAATAAGATTAGAATGTTATCATTTAATAGTTGACAGCTACTCTTAGTTTTGCTATATTTAAAGCACGCATTAAAGAGAACCAGTGAGGAGGAAAAAACATGTTAATGCAACAACAACTTTTAGCAAATAGCTGGTTCTACTTTAGCTTCTACTTTTTTAAAGGTAATGGAGGCTAAAGCAATCTTTGATGCATAGGGCTCCATTGATGGTAAGAAATCGAATGGAGCACCCACTATCTAAGACTTTATATCTCGAGAGGATTAGTCAGGCTGCATTCGGTTACAAACGGATGCAGCTTTTTTGTTTCCGATAACCATTGGGAAGCTTTGAATGATATGATAGTAGGGAATTGAAAAAAGGAGAGAATGCAAAATGATTATTGTGATGAAATCTAATGTGACGGCTGGCGATGTTAAAGATGTAATTGATAAAATCGAAGATACAGGTAACCAGGCTGTTATTATTGAAGGCCAAGAAGTTGACGTGATTGGTATCGTTGGCGATACGTCCCGCATTGACCAATCGAAATTACAGGCCAATGACACCATTGCAGAAGTTATCCGAGTGTCTGAACCCTATAAGTTAGCCAATAAGGCCTTCCACCCTCAAGCGAGTCAGATCAAGGTTCGCGACCAAATTATCGGGGGCAAGGAATTAGCTATTATTGCGGGACCATGCTCAGTTGAAGGGGAAGAACAAATTGTCGGGACAGCTAAGCGCGTGAAAGCGGCTGGGGCAAACATGCTCAGAGGGGGCGCTTACAAGCCAAGAACCTCACCTTACAGCTTCCAAGGTTTACAGTCAGAAGGGATCCGTCTCTTGGACCTAGCCCGTCGTGAAACCGGACTACCTATCGTGACCGAATTAATGGCCATTGAACAATTGGATGAATTTGTAGAACATGTGGATGTTATCCAAATTGGAGCCCGTAACATGCAAAACTTCTCACTCTTGAAGGAATTGGGTAAGACTGACAAGCCTATCCTCTTAAAACGTGGCCTGAGCGCCACCTACCAAGAATGGTTAATGTCTGCTGAGTATATTATGGCAGAAGGCAACCCGAATGTTATTCTCTGCGAACGCGGAATCCGGACCTTCGAAACCGAAACCCGGAACTGCTTAGATATCCAAGCCGTGCCATTGATGAAACATAAGACCCACCTGCCTATTATTGTGGACCCTTCACACGCGGCTGGGATAGCCTACATGGTACCTGCTGGAGCTAAGGCTGGGATTGCAGCGGGCGCTGACGGCTTGATTATGGAGATCCACCCTGATCCTAAGAATGCCTGGAGTGATGGCCAACAGAGCTTGACCCCAGACCAATTCGACCGTTTGATGGAACAGATCCGCGTCCTTGCAGAAGTTGAAGGCCGGACGGTACCAGAGGGCGACAAGACTAAATAATTAGAAGCACAAATGAGAGGAGCTGTTGAAATGGCGGAGCTTGAAATTAAACTGAATCGACCAGCAGTCAGCTATCCATTAAAGATTAAGAAGGGCTTGCTCGGTCAGCTAGCCGAAGAAATCCAAGCTGTCCATAAAGGCAAAAAAGTTGTCATCATAACGGATGAAAATGTGGCCCATTATTATGGTAGGCAAGTGGAAACAAGTTTAGAAGCTGCGGGTTTTGACTTTGAAACGATTGTTCTCACCCCTGGTGAAGCCAGTAAATCGATTGAAAACTTACCTGGTCTCTACGGACGCTTGGTACGCTTTGGTATTAGCCGGAGCGATTTGATTATTGCCTTAGGGGGTGGCGTCATTGGTGACTTGGCAGGCTTTGTTGCTGCTAGCTTCCTGCGCGGGATTCATTTGATCCAAGTTCCGACTACGCTCCTTGCCCAAGTGGACTCCAGCGTGGGCGGCAAGGTCGCCGTGGACCTTAAAGAAGGAAAAAACCTGGTGGGGGCCTTCTACCACCCCCATTCGGTCCTGATTGATCCCAATGTTTTAGAGACCCTGTCTGACAAGGCCTTTAGCGACGGGATGGCAGAGGTCATCAAGTACGGCTGCATCCGTGACCGGGCCTTCTTTGACAAACTCAAACAAGCAGGTAATCGGGCAGGCATCATGGCTGATATTGAAAGTATCCTAGAGCGCTGCTGTGCCATCAAGCAAGAAGTCGTCGAAGCCGATGAGAAAGATACCGGCTGTCGGATGCTTCTAAACTACGGCCATACCCTCGGCCATGCCATTGAAGCCTACTACCACTATGAGCGCTACACCCACGGGGAAGGTGTCGCGATCGGCATGCTGGCCATCAATCAATTAGCCGAAGACCAGGGGCTCAGTCCCCAAGGGTCGACCCAGGAAATTTACCAAGTGGTGAAGAACTTTGGCCTGCCAACAGTCCTCGACCAGCCGGAAGACTATACCGGTATCCTGCCCCTCATTAAAAATGACAAGAAAAATTTAAATGGCCAACTCCATATCATTACCCTCAAAAGGATTGGCCAGGCTGAAATCCGCGAGGTGCCTGATCATTTCTTTGATCCCTTGCTGGAAGGAGGAAAGCATTAATGACCGATTTACAAATTCAAGCCAAGCCTTTAGCGGGTGCGGTCCATATCCCACCTTCCAAGAGCTTGGCCCACCGCGCCATTATTGCGGCTGGCCTCGCCCAAGGGGAAAGCCAGGTCACAAATGTCCAACTATCCGATGATATTCAAGCGACAATTGAAGCTATGCAAAGTTTGGGGGCTGAAATCAAGCTGACGGAAGCCGGAGACCAGCGGGTAGACTTAAGCATCTGTGGTGGCAATCCATCCAAGTCTGCTTCACGGCTGATCGATGCCAATGAGTCAGGCTCGACCCTGCGCTTTATGATTCCTATTGCCAGTCTTTTTCCAGGTCAGACCCATTTTGTTGGCCGGGGGAAGCTAGGTAGCCGGCCATTGGATCCTTATGAAAAGATCTATAACGAACAAGGGCTCTTCTATGAGAACTTGTCGGATGGCGCTTTGGACTTGAGAGTTGAAGGAAAACTGCAAGCTGGGGCTTATCAATTAGCAGGCAATATCAGCTCGCAATTTATTACGGGGCTGCTCTATACCCTGCCACTTTTAGAAGGTGATTCCACCCTGCAAATTACGGGACCGCTGGAGTCGGTGGGCTATATCCACCTGACTCTCGATATCCTCGAGCGCTATGGGATTGAGATTGATTATCAAGCAGAGGACCAGTGCTTCCAGATTAAAGGCAACCAGGCCTACCAAGCGGCTGACTACCAGGTGGAGGGCGATTATTCCCAAGCGGCCTTCTTCCTCTGTGCGGGTGCCTTAGGAAATGATGTTTGGGTCAAGGGGCTAGCCCAGTCTAGCCAGCAAGGCGACCAAGAAATTATTCCTTTCCTTAAAAAATTGGGGGCTAGGGTTAAGAATCAAGATGGGGGTATCCAAATCCTGGCCCAGGGTCTGGAAGGGGATTGTGAATTGGATGGGTCCCAGTGTCCCGATGTGATTCCGGTCCTCGCGTTGACGGCTTGCCTGGCTAAGGGTGAGACACAGATTAAGAACTTGGCCCGCTTGCGGATTAAGGAATCTGATCGACTAGCTGCAACCCAAGAGGAACTCAGCAAGCTTGGAGCGAATATTCAAGTCCTTGGTGATAGTTTAGTCATCCAAGGTGTTGACCAGCTCCAAGGGGCTTGCCGAGTATCCAGCCATAAGGACCATCGGATTGCGATGATGCTAGCGATTGCGTCAACAGTCTGCCAGGAAGCCATTATCATAGAAGATGCAGACAGTGTCAGCAAATCTTATCCCTATTTCTGGGAAGACTTTGCAAGTTTAGGAGGCGAATACAGTGAGCGGAATTTGGGGTAAACAGTTACAAGTAGCTATCTTTGGGGAATCGCATGGCCCAGCTATTGGCATCACGATTTCTGGATTGCCAGCTGGCCTCGCCCTGGACGAAGATAAAATTCTAGTCGAAATGGCCCGGCGCCGCCCTGGCCAAAATGAATTGACCACACCCCGACGTGAGGAAGACCTACCGGATATTGTCTCTGGCTACTTTAACGGCCACACAACGGGGGCGCCCTTAACGGCTCTCATCTACAATACCAATACCCGGTCCAAGGACTATAGCCAGATGCGCAAGCTCATGCGGCCTGGTCAGACGGACTATCCGGCACTTAAGCGCTATGATGGCTACAATGACTACAGGGGAAGTGGGCACTTCTCGGGGCGGATTACAGCGCCTCTCGTTTTTGCGGGAGCAGTCTGCCAGCAATGGCTGGACCAGTATGGGGTCACCATTGGGTCCAGGATTTGTTCGATCGGTGAGGTCAAAGACCAAGCAGAGGTTGACTTCCAAAAACTCAGCCGGGAAGACTTATTGGCCTTCCGCCAAGAGACCCTGCCTGTTTTGACTGCTGGGCTAGATGAAGAAATGGCCCGCTGTATCCGCCAAGCCAAGGGCCAGCACGATGCCGTGGGAGGTATTGTGGAGACCTTTATTTTGGGCCTAGAAGCGGGTTATGGCAATCCCTTCTTTAACTCCATTGAATCAACTTTGGCCCAGCTGATCTTCTCAGTGCCAGCGACCAAGGGGATTGAATTCGGGGCAGGTTTTGACATTGCCTCCATGCTAGCCTCTGAAGCCAATGATAATTTTTACTATGATGACGAGGGCCAGGTTCAGACCACTAGCCTGAATAATGGTGGAATTGTCGGGGGAATCAGCTTAGGAACGCCGATCAACTTCCGCACGGCCATCAAGGCACCGGCTTCAATTGCCAAGGCCCAGGCCACCATTAATATAGAAAGCCATGAAAATGTTGAATTAGAAGTCACAGGCCGCCACGATCCATGCATTGTGCCCCGGGTATTACCTGTGATTGAAGCCGTGACGGCGATCGGGTTGATGGACTTAATCCTCACCCGGTCATAAAGGAGAAAGAGGGATGAGGAATGAAAGTTGCTTACCAGGGGATTGTTGGGTCCTATAGTGAAGCTGCCTTAGCTTACTGGCAGCAGAAGATGGCAGGTCCAAGAGACTTATATGAAGGCCTGCCTTCTGATGGCTTTAGTCGGATGGTAGATGACCTTATAGAGGGGAAGATTGACCGGGCCGTGATGCCGATTGAAAATTCCACTACCGGACTTATTACACGGACGCTGGACCTCTTTCGCTACCAACATGTTTACGCGGAAGCTGAGCACTACCAGCCCATCCGCCATGTCTTGTGGGGGATTAAGGGGGCTGAGCTAAGCCAAATCAAGCAAGTCTATTCCCATCCTGAAGCCCTATCCCAGTGTACCCAGTTCTTTACTGACCATCCTTGGATCCAACCAATTTCTTATAAAGATACGGCCCAGGCCGCCCAGTTCATTGCCCAAGAGGGAGACCCTAGCCTAGCTGCCTTATCCAGTGAGCGCTGTGGGAAGATCTACCACTTAGAAGCCATAGCCCGCCAGGTTCAGAATGAATCCACTAACATGACACGTTTCTTTATGATGCGTCGTTACCGCGATGAGCTTTTGGCCTTGGACAAGGACCAGCTGCTCTGCCACTTGTTGGAGGAACACCCCCAGGCCAGTCGCCTAATGCTCTATGTCGAAACGGCCCATAAGCCAGGAGCCCTCCACCAATTGTTGACCATCTTTAACCTCTTCAATTGTAATTTGGAAGGTTTGGATGCTCGTCCTATCAAAGACCAGCCCTTCAGCTATGGCTTCTTTATTGAGGTGGATATCCAGGGCTTGGCTGGCCAGGCCCAGCTCTTCTGGCAGATGCTTGAACTCGCTAGCCAATACATTCAAATTATTGCTTGCATGGAAGCCCAAGAGGCTGAAATTTCCTATCTAAGCTAGGCTTAATGCTTGCTTATAGGGCCTAAATAGGTTACTATAAGTAAGTAAAATAAGAAGGAGGACAATCAATGTTGAAAGTAAAAAAATGGCTGGGTTTAGCGCTCGGCTTAGTCTTAGTCAGTGGACTCTTGGCTTGTAGCCGGCAAGTGGAGCCCACAACAACTATTCGTGTGGCCACATCACCTGGTCCTTACAGTGAACTCTTCTTAGAAGAAGTTAAACCGGCCTTGGAAAAAGAAGGTTACCAGGTGGAGAACCGGGACTTCGATGACCTCCAGCGGGCCAATATCGCTATCCAGGAGGGGTCGATGGACCTTAATGTGGACCAGCACACCCTCTACATGGAACAGTTTAACCGGGAGGCCGGGGCTGACCTGGTGGCTGTGACCCCCGTTCCCACTGTTCCAACAGCCCTCTTCGCTGGGCAAAAGAAGAGCTTGGATGAGGTGGCGCCAGGCGACCAGGTGGCTATTTCTGACGACCCAGTTGATGTCACCCGGTCCTTGCTCTTACTTGAGAAAGCGGGTTGGATCCGCCTTGACCCAGAGACCGATAAGTCCGAAGTAGGGGGAGGATGATATTATTGAGAACAAGGCAGGTATCGAGCTTTCCTTGGTCCAAGCGCCTGTTCTTCCCCAAGCCTTAAAGGATGTGGCCTATGCCATCATCCCAGGCTCAACCTTCTATGATTCCGGCATGTCGGCTGACCAAGCCTTGCTGAATGAGGACTTGCGCCCTGAGCTGAAGTTACAAGCAGTGGTGCGTTCAACTGACCAAGAGGCAGACTGGGTCAAGGATCTAGTTAAGATTTACCAATCCGACCAGCTAAAAGAACGTGTCGAAGAAATCAACCAGACCAATGACCGGGTCCAATGGGCTTGGACTTCGGATTAAAAACTTAATAATAGATGTCCTCCTGAGAGGAAAGGGGCTCCTGTTAAGATGCTAACTTAATAGGAGCTTTTTTGTTATTCCAAAATGCAATCGTTTTAACGAATTAAATTAAATAAAATATGTTTAATGTTCGTTTTCTATTAACAAAGATTAAATATTGTGTTAAAGTAATAACTAAAATGTTTGATAAACGAATGATGTCCCTGTGGGCAAGGAGGGATTATGCAAGAAAAAGAACATGCCATTAAATTGCGCTACCAGGTTGAAGACTCGCCAGCACTCGTCGAATCTGTGGTCCTAGGTTTTCAAAATGTGATTACGGCCTTTGGGGGGCTCGTAGCGGTCCCCTTGATTATCGCTGGAATGGCCTCTTCCAGTGTGGAACAGACGGCCTATCTCATCAGTGCTGCCTTATTTGTATCAGGCCTGGTTTCTATTATCCAGTCTCGGTGCTTTGGCCCAAGATTTTTCCGGGTAGGGGTGGGTTTGCCTACCATTATGGGAACAGACTTTGCCTTTATTGGACCGGCTCAGAGTGTGATTGCCCTGGGCGGTCTGCCCGCTTACTTTGGGGGCACCATGCTTGCTGCCTTACTCGAAATCGTCATGTCCTATTTTGTTAAACCCTTGATGCGCTTCTTCCCACCTGTCGTGACGGGCTCTGTTATTACCCTCATGGGAGCGACCCTGATGTCCACCGCGATGGACTGGGCAGCAGGTGGGGCTGGGGCCCCTGATTATGGGGATCCAGGCAACCTAGCCATTGCGGTTCTTGTCTTTCTAATTGTCGTTCTCTTTAACCATTACGGTCGGGGGAACTGGTCTTCTTATGCCATTCTCATCGGTATGGGGATTGGCTATCTCTTCTGCCTTTTTATGGGCCGGGTGGATACCGACCAAATTCTTGCGGCGGCCTGGTTTAGAATGCCTTCCTTCAACCAAATTGGGATTGATTTTGACTGGCGCTATGCCCTGCCATTTCTTTCTGGTTACTTGGTCACCGTCATTGAAACGGTGGGCGTGATGCAGACTTTAGGGGAAGTGACCCAGCGTGAGCTAAGCGATGAGCAGGTCGCTGCTGGGGTCCGTGCAGATGGCTTCGGATCCTTTATTGCGCCACTCTTCGGTTCAGGACCTGCTGCAACCTTCAGTCAAAATACCGGGCTGATTCCACTGACCCGCAATGCCTCGCGGAAGGTGGCTATTGTCGCTGGTCTTATTATGATTGTTCTTTCCATGAGCCCTAAATTAGCGACGGTGATTTCGGTCATGCCGCTCCCTGTCCTAGGTGGGGCAGGAGTGCTTATGTTTGGGACCGTGGCTGCTTCCGGTATCCAGTCCCTCAGCCGGATCAGCTTCGACACTCGCAACTTGATCATCACTGCTTCAGCGATCGGCATCGGTTTGGGCGTCTCCTTTAGACCAGAAATCACTCAAGGCCTTCCCAGCTTCTTAGCTGGCCTCTTCTCTTCTGGTATCTCGGCCGGTACCATCGTAGCTCTGGTTCTCAATGTCCTATTAAAAGAACGGAAGACCTTGCGTTAACAGCTGCTAAATTCGGCTAAAGCTGAAGCCTTATCATAACTTCACACATTATTTGAAAAGAGACTGCAGTCGCCTTCAGTCTCTTTTTCTTTTACTTTTTATTTTTCCTTAAGAAACCATTGACCCAAGGCATATAGTCTGTAGCTTTGTCTTATTTCTGTTAGAATGAGAATGTCTTAATGTTATAATTATTTCACAATAAAGAAAGGATGTTTTATTTGTCAGAAAATAATGATCAATCATTTGGCTGGGGGCACTTTATCTTAGGGATTCTCTTTATTATCTTGGCCTTGTTCGCCTTTAGAGATCCTCTGGCTAGTCTGATGACCTTAGCTTTCGTCTTTGCTATCGGGATTCTCTTTCGGGGAATCTACCAGCTCATGGTTCGCCACCGCTTAAAGGAATCTTTTGGGATCAAACCGACCCATCTTTTAATCTTTGGGATTATTAATATCTTACTGGGGCTCTACTTAGTCTTTAAGCCGGGCTTGTCAGCGTCCATCTTACCTTTTATTTTTGCTTTTTGGATTTTTATCTCAGCAATCTTTGGCTTTATGAGTCTATCAGCCATCAAGCAGGTAAGTAGGCCGCTCTTCTGGCTGACCCTAATCCTAAATATTATTGCCCTGATTGTGGCTGTTTTCTTAATTTTTAACCCCCTGAGTGCCTTAGTGAGCCTGACCTTCTTGGTTGCTTTCTACTTCTTATTATCAGGGATCCAACACATCATTTACGCTTTCTAAGCATATTCTAATGAAGGCAAGGACATTTTCCCCTTGCCTTTTAGGTCGACTTGGCGTATAGTAATGTCCAGTGAATGAATTAAATATTTTCCTTTAAATTTAGTCCCGTGAGGCTAAGAAGGAGCGAGATGTCTCAGGGTGGGGTGCGTCCTCAGCCTGAACTCTAAAAGACTTGCTTTTTTTGTGCGAGTTTCTTTAAGTAACCATCAACTCCTGTCCTCTGCGGGCAGGAGTTTTTTTGTATCTAATGAGCCAAACGGAGGAGGAAATCCAGATGTCAGTGAAAGAAATTGTCGATGCAGTTACCATTAAACGGGCCCTTACCCGGATTTCTTATGAAATTATTGAGCGCAACCACCAATTAGACCAACTTGTCCTGGTCGGGATTAAAACACGGGGCATTTACCTAGCCCAACGGATTGCCCAACGTCTCAAACAACTCGAAGGCATTGAAGTACCTGTTGGTGAGCTAGACATTACCCGCTACCGCGATGACCAAAAGACCAAGGTCCAAGAAGCAGAAGTCAATGATTCCAACATCCCAGTCAGCCTAGAAGGCAAGGAGGTCATCATTGTAGACGATGTTCTCTATACCGGACGAACCATCCGCGCAGCTTTAGATGCCGTAATGGACTTCGGACGTCCAGAATTGATTGCTTTAGCAGTCCTGGTTGACCGGGGCCACCGAGAGCTTCCTATCCATGCTGATTATGTCGGCAAGAACCTCCCTTCATCCCGCAAAGAGCGCGTCCTTGTGAAGATGGAAGAAGTCGATGGGGAAGACGGTATCTATATCGAACAAAGTCATTAAAGCATTGATCGAAGGCTCCAGGAAGAGCTAGAAAGGATTGTTATGATTTTAAATACGCAAAAGATCTGCCTCCAAAACCTACTGAGTGTGGAAAGTTTAAGCGATGAAGAAGTGCTCGGGCTTATTAAGATGGCTCAAGTCTACAAATACCATCCCGGACACCGGCCGATTCAAAAGCAATACTTCGTTAGCAATCTCTTCTTTGAGAACTCAACGCGGACCCACCGCAGCTTTGAGATTGCTGAACGCAAGCTGGGCTTGGAATGTTTAGACTTTGAAGCATCAACTTCTTCCGTACAGAAAGGGGAGACCCTCTACGACACAGTCTTGACTATGTCGGCCTTGGGAGTAGATATTGCGGTAATCCGGCACGGGCAAGACCACTACTATGATGACTTGGTTAAGAGCCCTCATATCCATTGTGCCCTTATCAATGGTGGGGACGGTAGCGGCCAGCACCCTAGCCAGTGTTTACTCGACCTCATGACTATCTATGAAGAATTCGGTCGTTTCCAAGGTTTGAAGGTAGCCATTGTCGGGGACCTGGTTCATTCCCGGGTGGCTAAGTCCAACATGCAAATGCTCCACCGCCTAGGCGCGGAGCTCTACTTTGCTGGAGCTCCTGAGTGGTATGACACAAGTTTTGACCAGTATGGCCACTATGAAGATCTCGACCAGATTGTTGAGAAGGTGGACGTTATGATGATGCTCCGGGTCCAAAACGAACGCCATCACGGAGAGAAATCCTACAGCAAGGAAGACTACCATCAAGCTTACGGTCTGACTTTAAAACGAGCTGAAAGACTGCAAGATCATGCCATTATTATGCATCCAGCTCCGGTTAACCGGGATGTGGAGATTGCCGACAGTCTGGTGGAATGTGACCAATCCCGCATCGTCCAACAGATGTCCAACGGGGTCTTTATGCGGATGGCTATCTTAGAAGCTGTCATCAATGGTAAAGAAGCAGAAAAAGAGAATAGGGAGGCTAAGCATGAAAACACTAATCAAGAATGGCTTAATGAATGGGCAGGCTAATGCGCTTGATCCGGTTGAACTTGTTATAGAGGATGGACGCATCCAAGCTTTAGGCCAGGGCTTCGCGGAAGAAGCTTTTGACCAAGTTTTTGACGCTCAAGGGGGCTTAATCAGTCCCGGCCTAGTGGATGTTCACGTCCACTTCCGGGAGCCTGGCCAAGAACATAAGGAAACCATTGCTTCCGGAAGCTTAGCCGCTGCCCGGGGTGGCTTTACCACAGTCTGCGCCATGCCTAATGTAGACCCTGTGCCTTCTTCTAAGGAACGCTTGGACCATATGTATGACCTGATCAAAAAAGAGGCCAAAATCAAGGTCCACCAATACGCCACGATTACCAAGGGCCTCCGGTCGGATGAATTGGTGGATTATGAGGCTTTAAGCCAAGCGGGCGCCTTTGCCTTCAGTAATGATGGGGTAGGGGTCCAGACTGCAGGCACTATGTATCAGGCCATGCAGGCGGCTGCCAAAGTTGATAAAGCCTTGGTGGCTCATGTAGAAGATGATTCCCTCTTATTTGGGGGTGTGATGAATGCAGGCGAACGGGCCAAAGAATTGGGTTTGCCAGGAATTCTACCGATTTCAGAATCTTCACAAATCGCCCGGGACCTTCTCCTGGCGGAAGCGACCGGCGTCCACTACCATATCTGCCATGTCTCAACCAAGGAGAGTGTGCGGGCCGTACGCCAGGCGAAGGCAGCGGGGATCCATGTGACCTGTGAAGTCTCTCCCCACCACTTGCTGTTAGCGGATGAAGATATTCCGTCCGATAACGCTATGTATAAGATGAATCCGCCGCTACGTTCAGCTGCTGATCGTCAAGCCCTAATTGATGGGCTCTTGGACGGCACCATTGACTGTATTGCAACTGACCATGCTCCACATGCTCTTGAAGAGAAGAATCAAGGCTTCCTTAAGTCAGCCTTTGGAATTGTCGGCATTGAGACGGCCTTCCAATTGATCTACAGCTATTTTGTTGAAAGCAGTATTTTTACCCTCGAACAGGTGGTCAATTGGATGGCCCGCAAACCAGCAGAAATCTTTAACTTAGAGGCAGGCCAGCTAAAAGTTGGCAGCCCAGCTGACCTGGCTATCTTTGCCCTCGACCAGGAAAGTGAGATTAATCCCGATGACTTCCTCTCCAAAGGGAAGAATACGCCTTTTGCAGGCTGGAAGATCAAGGGAGAGACCCTAGCAACTTTCGTGGATGGGCAATTGGTATGGCAAAAGGAGGCTTAAAGATGGAAAGAATTTTATTACTTGAAGATGGCACTTATTTTAGCGGGCAAGCTTTTGGTGCCTTAAAAGAAGTCAGCGGTGAGCTTATCTTTACCACTGGCATGACCGGCTACCAAGAGACCATCACGGATCCGTCTTATTTTGGCCAGTTGATTACTTTTACTTATCCGATGATCGGCAATTACGGGATCACGGCAGATAATAATGAATCCGTTGCTCCTTCTTGTAAGGCGGTCATTGTTAAGGAATGGGCCCGCCGTCCCTCCAATTGGCGGAGCCAGATGAACTTGGATGAGTTTTTGAAACAATATGAGATTCCAGGTTTAGCAGGGATTGATACCCGGGCCCTGACCCATAAAATTCGTGAACAGGGGGCCATGAAAGCAGCTATTATCGCGGTTGATGCCGACCGGGACCAAGCCCTGGCTGAGCTCAAAGCCGAACCAGCTGTTAAGGACCATGTTGCGAGTGTCTCAACTAAGACGCCTTATCCGAATCCCAATAGCGGACGCCGGGTGGTTGTCGTAGACTTTGGGCTCAAACATTCGATCCTGCGGGCGCTCTCTGAACGCCATTGTTCGGTGACCGTTGTCCCTTACGATACCGATGCTCAAACGATCCTAGCCCTCAAACCCGATGGCGTCATGCTCTCAAACGGACCAGGAGATCCAAAAGACCTGTCTACTGTCCTCGACATGATCCGTGAAATTCAAGAACAGGTCCCAATCTTCGGGATCTGCCTCGGCCACCAATTATTTGCCCTCGCCAATGGAGCTGATACTTACAAGATGAAATTCGGCCACCGCGGAGTCAACCATCCCGTCCGCGAGATTGCGACCGGTCGGATTGACTTCACTTCCCAGAACCATGGCTATGCGGTAGCCAAAGACTCTATCGATCCAGAAAAATTAATCATTACCCATGTAGAAATCAATGATGGGACAGTGGAAGGTCTCAAGCACCGCCACTATCCAGCCTTCACCGTCCAATACCATCCGGACGCTGCCCCAGGGCCACACGACGCCCTCCATCTCTTCGATGACTTCATGGCAATGATTGATGCAAGAAAGGAGCACTAAGATGCCTAAACGTACAGATATCCAAAAAATTATGGTCATTGGCTCAGGTCCGATCGTGATCGGTCAAGCAGCTGAGTTTGACTATGCCGGGACCCAGGCTTGCCTAGCTCTTAAAGAAGAAGGCTATGAAGTCGTCCTTGTGAATTCCAATCCAGCGACCATCATGACCGACAAGGAGATCGCGGATGAGGTTTATATTGAACCCATTACCTATGAATTTGTCTCCCGCATCCTGAGAAAAGAACGTCCCGATGCGATTCTCCCAACCCTAGGCGGGCAAACCGGCCTTAATATGGCCTTAGAATTATCTAAAGCCGGCATCTTAGACGAATTGGGGATTGAACTATTGGGCACCAAGCTCTCAGCCATTGAACAGGCCGAGGACCGGGACCAGTTCAAGCGATTAATGGAAGAATTACAGCAACCTATCCCTGAATCAACCATTGTCCACACGGTAGATGAAGCGGTCGCTTTTGGAGCGAAGATCGGCTATCCCTTGATCGTACGTCCAGCCTATACCTTAGGCGGAACGGGTGGGGGTCTGTGCGAGAACGAAGAGGAGCTTAGAGAAATCACCGAAAATGGGCTGTCCTTATCTCCCGTGACCCAGTGCCTGATCGAGCAGAGTATTGCGGGTTACAAGGAAATTGAATATGAAGTGATGCGGGACTCTGCTGATAATGCCATTGTGGTATGTAATATGGAGAACTTTGACCCTGTCGGTATCCACACGGGCGACTCCATTGTCTACGCACCCACCCAGACCCTGTCCGATGATGAACACCAGATGCTTCGTGATGCTTCCTTATCTATTATCCGTGCCCTTGAAATTGAAGGGGGCTGTAATGTGCAGTTAGCCCTAGACCCTAAGAGTTTCAAGTATTATGTGATTGAAGTGAACCCTCGGGTGTCTCGGTCTTCCGCTTTAGCTTCCAAGGCGACGGGTTATCCGATCGCTAAGCTAGCAGCCAAGATTGCCCTCGGTCTGACCCTGGATGAAATGATGAACCCTGTGACGGAATCAACCTATGCAGAATTCGAACCCACCTTAGACTATGTGGTCTGCAAGATTCCGCGCTGGCCTTTTGACAAGTTCCAAGATGCGGAGCGCCGCTTAGGGACACAAATGAAGGCGACTGGGGAAGTCATGGCGATCGGAAGAAACATCGAAGAAGCGACTCTAAAAGCTGTGCGTTCACTCGAGATCGGCTGCTACCACGCCGAAATGAAAGAACTTGAAGATGTCTCAGACGATGTCATCAGCGAAAAGTTAATCAAAGCCCAAGACGACCGACTCTTCTATATCATGGAAGCCATCCGCCGCGGTTACAGCATTGAAGATATTGCCCAGTTGACAAAGATCGACCTCTTCTTCCTAGATAAACTCTTACACATTGTAGAAATTGAGGACGACCTCAAGGCAAAGCCAGGAAACATGGAAAAGGTTGGCCAGGCTAAAACATATGGCTTTACTGACTATAAGCTGGCCCAGTTATGGGACATGGACGAATCCGACTTCCGTGAGAAACGCTTGGAAGCGGGCATCCATCCAGTCTATAAGATGGTAGATACCTGTGCCGCTGAATTCGAAGCTTCCACTCCATACTTCTACAGCTCTTATGAAAGCTACAGTGAAAGCCAGCCTTCTACGGACAAAGGCTCTATCCTTGTCCTAGGCTCAGGGCCTATCCGAATTGGCCAGGGGGTCGAATTTGACTATGCGACTGTCCATTCTGTGAAGGCTATCCAAGATGCGGGCTATGAAGCCATTATTATGAACAATAACCCGGAAACCGTGTCGACAGACTTCTCCATCTCTGACAAGCTCTACTTTGAGCCTTTAACTTTTGAAGATGTGATGGAAGTCATTGCGGTTGAAAAGCCCCTCGGCGTTATCGTCCAATTCGGAGGTCAGACCGCTATCAACCTGGCTGCACCACTAGCCGAGGCTGGCGTTAAGATCCTAGGAACCACAGTGGAAGATTTGGACCGGGCAGAAGACCGTGATTTATTCGAGCAGGTCCTGAGCCAAATAAACATTCCCCAACCGATTGGGGACACGGCTAGAAGTCCAGAAGAAGCGGTACGAATTGCGGACAAGATTGGCTACCCAGTTCTAGTACGGCCATCCTATGTTCTAGGCGGCCGGGCTATGCAGATTGTAGACCAGCAATCCGACCTTGAAAACTATATGGCCAATGCGGTGAAGGCTTCGCCCGAACATCCGGTTCTGATCGATCGTTACCTCCCTGGCTATGAATGCGAAGTCGATGCCATCTGTGACGGGGAGAATGTCCTTGTGCCAGGTATCTTGGAACATATCGAACATGCCGGCGTCCACTCAGGCGACTCCATGGGAATTTATCCACCCCAGTCTTTCTCTGAAGAGGTCAAGGCCACTATCTTGGACTATACGGAAAAATTAGCCCTGGGCTTAAACTGTATTGGCATGATGAATATCCAATTCGTTATTTATGAAAATAAAGTCTATGTGATTGAAGTGAATCCACGAGCTAGCCGGACCGTACCTTTCTTAAGTAAGGTCACCGATATTCCAATGGCCCAACTGGCAACCAAGGCTATTCTTGGCCAGAAAATCACAGATCTTGGCTATCCAACTGGCCTAGCAGCTGAAACAGACCAAGTCTATGTCAAGGCTCCGGTCTTCTCCTTCACTAAATTGAACCAAGTCGACTCCTACCTGAGTCCTGAAATGAAGTCAACAGGGGAAGTCATGGGTGGTGACCACGATAGCAATAAGGCCCTCTACAAGGCCTTCGAAGCAGCCGGGCTCCATATGCCAGACCATGGCAATATTCTCTTTACCATTGCTGACGAAGACAAGGAAGAAGCCTATGACCTGGCCGACGCTTTTGCGGAACTGGGTTATGGGATTGTGGCCACAACGAACACAGCGGCTTACTTTGAAGAACAAGGGCTCTTGGTTCAAACCATTGAAGGCCACAGTGAAGATGTAGAGGCCCCATCTGTTCAAGAAGCTATCCATTCAGGTTCTATCCAGGCGGTCGTTAACCGGGTCTCCCAAGAGGAAGATGAGAGTCAGGACTATAGTTTTGCGATCCGCCAAGCAGCGGTGGAACAAGGTGTCCCACTCTTCACCTCCTTGGATACAGCCCGCGCCATTCTTCGTGTCATGCAAGCACGCGCATTCTCAATTCAAGCCATTTAAATTTATACTAGAAAGGGGAGACGACATGCGCCAGGAGATGATGACCATCATCAAGCAGGAAGAAATTGCACCTAGAATCTTTGAAATGACCTTGAAAGGGGACCTTGTCCAAGAAATGGGGGAATCCGGACAGTTTATCCATATCCGGGTGCCCCGGCAGGACCTCTTACTCAGGCGTCCCATCAGTCTCAACCGCATCCACCGCGAGCTTGGGACCTGCCGGATTATTTACCGGGTGGAAGGAGATGGGACCCGGATCTTCTCTGAGATGACAGCTGGCGACGTCCTCGATGTCATGGGGCCTTTAGGTAGGGGCTTTGACCTCTCCCAGCTTCAAGCAGGCGACCAGGCCTTCATTATTGGTGGGGGAATAGGAATTCCTCCCCTCTATGAATTATCGGCCCAGCTCCGCCAAAAAGGGGTCCACTGCCAGCATTTCCTCGGCTATGCGACTAAGGACGCGGTCTTCTATGAAGAGGCCTTTAGCCAATTAGGCCCCACTCATGTGTCTACGGATGACGGATCCTATGGCTTCCATGGCAATGTCTGCCAGATGGTCCGCCAGGCAGGCATTGAGCCTGACGCTGTCTTTTCCTGTGGTCCTAATGGCCTGCTCAAGGCGGTCTACCAGACCTGTCAGGGGACAGACAATATCCAGCTTTCTCTAGAAGAACGCATGGCCTGTGGGATGGGCGCTTGTGCAGCTTGTGTTTGCCGGTCATCTGAGGACGGCCCCCAAGGTCAGATCCGGACGAAGAAGGTCTGTGAAGATGGCCCTGTCTTCCAAGCTAAGGAGGTGGTGCTCTAATGACGAATCGTTTAGCAGTTAAGCTACCAGGACTCGACTTAAAGAACCCCATTATCCCTGCTTCAGGTTGCTTTGGTTTTGGAAAGGAATACGCCAAGTACTATGACCTCACCCAACTGGGCTCGATTATGGTCAAAGCTACTAGCCCTCTAGAAAAATTGGGCAATCCGACGCCGCGGGTGGCTGAAACCCCCTCCGGCATGCTCAATGCCATTGGCTTACAAAATCCAGGCCTAGAGGTGGTCATGAAGGACTATTTGCCGGCCCTAGAAGTCTATGAAGACCTGCCCATTATCGCCAATGTAGCCGGCTCTTCCCAGGAAGACTATGTGATCGTTTGTGAACGCATCGGTGACGCCCCTAATGTCAAAGCCATTGAATTAAATATTTCTTGCCCCAATGTTAAAGAAGGCGGAATTACTTTTGGGACAGATCCTGACGTGGCCTTTGACCTGATTCAGGCGGTTAAGAAGGTGGCTAAGGTCCCTGTCTATGCCAAATTATCGCCTAATGTCACAGATATCCTGCCAATTGCTGAGGCCATCGAGGCAGGAGGAGCGGATGGTTTTACTATGATCAATACGCTCTTGGGTATGCGGATTGACCTGAAGACCCGGCGTCCGATCCTAGCTAACCAAACTGGTGGCTTATCAGGCCCAGCCATTAAGCCGGTTGCTATTCGTTTGATCCACCAGGTAGCTAGTCACTCAGACCTGCCGATTATTGGCATGGGTGGTGTCTTCACAGTTGATGATGTGCTCGAAATGTTTATGGCGGGCGCTTCCGCTGTCGCTGTCGGGACTGCCAATTTTACCGATCCTTATATCTGCCCAAAACTCATCCAAGCCTTACCGCAAAGGATGGACGAACTAGGGATTGAAAGCTTAGAGGATTTAATTATAGATGTCCGTCAGCGCTTGCGTGGTTAAGTTTAGAAAGTTAAATAGGGAAGACCCCAAGTGAGCGATTCTCGTTATGGGGTTTTTCTTTTCTTTACTTTAAATTTACATTGTAATTATTATAATTAGACTTGACACATTGGAAGTTGTTGTTTATAATGAATACAGAAAGTTAAATAATCGTTTAGAGCAAGTGGCGGATCTTTAGATCCAAAACCCGGTCGGGAGGTGAGACTTCCGACAGCAGAGCGCTTAATGAGGCACACTGTGAGGCAGTATCAACTGTCTTTCGGTGTGCCTTTTTTCATCGATTGACTACTTTCTAATAGATTTGGAAGCATGTATTAAATAAGAAAAGGAGTGGTTCATATGGCAAGTGAAGTACAGAACTTTAACCGGGGTGAGGGGTTGAAGTCCATGGTTTATGGCGGTTTGGATGGGATTATTACGACCTTTGCCGTAGTCGCTGGATCAATTGGTGGTGAGCTCAAGATGGAAGTGATTATTATCTTAGGCTTCGCTAATCTCCTAGCCGATGGTATTTCTATGGCTGTTGGTGACTATCTGTCCAGTAAATCAGAGCGCGCCTATGATGATTTTGAACGTATTGAAACGGCGAAAGCACTCAAGGATAACCCTCAATTTAACCAAAACCACATCCAAGAAGCCTATGAAAGTAAGGGCTTAGACAGTCAGCAAGCGCAATTTATTGCCGAAAAACTATCCCAGCACGATGTCGACACCCAAATGAAAGTTCTTTCTGTCGGAGAAGACGAGGCTTCTCAGCCTTTGACCAATGCTTGTATTACTTTCTTCTCTTTTGCCTTCTTTGGGCTATTTCCCTTAATCATTTTTATTCTGGCTTATTTCAATCCGGAACTCGTACCCTATACTTTTCCTTTTTCAATCTTTATGACCTTTAGTATGCTTTTTATCTTAGGGGTCGCCAAAGCCTCTGTAACCAAAGAAAATAGCTTCAAATCGGGGCTTGAGATGTTGGTCATTGGCGGTTTGGCTGCAGTAGCCGCTTACGGTATAGGAAGTATCTTGGCTAATATTTAGACTTAATTTTTCTAATTATAAAATAGGCCCAGAATCATTTTCAGACGATTCTGGGCTTATTTCTATTATAATCATTCTAATTAAACTTGTAGTGGGTTTGAATTTGATTGCTGTCGCTCAAGAGGATCTGTTCCACTGCACACTGGCTTTCAACATAGCGTTGGAGATTTTCTCGCTGCTTGTCAGTCAAGTCACCTTCAATGTTCAGTTTTACATCTGCCTGGAGTTTGCGCTGGCCTTGGTCATCTCGCTCAAAATCAGCTTCAAGTTCGAGGGAGACATCAACGCCTTCAATTTTTCGACCGCGCAGGTAAGTCTGGGCCACCATCAGTTTACAGCCAGCCAGGCCGACCAAGAGGGCACCGCCTGGCGTTGTAGCCTGGGGCTGGTAGGATGAATCTGGCAGGTCATGGTCTAATTCATAGTCGTGGCCATCAACTGTCAGCTTTAAATGTAAATTCTCAAAGACCTGGGCTTGAACATGCATTTTAGTCATTCTTAACACCTTTCTTTAATGAGCGGAAGCACCAGATTGGGCATCGACTTCTCGCTGTCTAGCAGCTTCTTCAGGATCAGAACTGATAAAGTAATAAGTTGGCACATCTTCTTCAGCATCGTAATCAATTTCTAAATTATAATCTTCAAAGAACCACTGGTCTTCGTCCTCAGCAAAGATCAGCAAGCCGTCTTTTTCTACTTGGGCGAAGACATTTTGAGGCGCTTCAACTAAGATCCCCACGGAATAATTATCGTGCACATTGGTCGAGCCGTAGACTTTACCATAAATGCGAATACCTTGACCGGGACCTGGCGCCACTTCATCTTTAAAGAACTTTACCGCTGCGTCACTCACTTGAATATCCATTATCCAACACTTCCTATCTATTATTCATTTCATTGCCTTAAGTTTAGCATAGAAGGCCTATAAGAGGTCAAGTAAGTTAGCTTCTAGTGAATGGAGTCAGCCAATGAAAAAATTTGACTGAGCATGTTATTAGCCTAAATGGGCTAAATGTTTTAGAAAGGGCTTGCAAGACCTAACATTTAAGGGAGAGTCAGTGACAAGAAGTAAACAATTCAAATTTGAAGCATATTTATTTAATTTCGAAATGACTTTGTGAAATGCATTTTGGAGCTTTTTGATCAAATTGTCAGCAACTAGGACTTAGTGTGCCTGGCTAGTGTCTTAACTTGAGCAGTAAACGAAGTCTAGAGGCTAAAGGCGGGTCAGTTTGTAGTTAACCAAGGAGATTGTGAGACAGATGGGAGTAAACTTACATATAATGAATAAATATTCATATATAAGCAAAGAAATCATTGGATCTTGTCAGTGAGTTTTTTATCTATTCTAGTTAACATAATATACATTATGAGAAGCAATAGGTAAATTAATAATAGGCCTTCCCTTTGAAGCTAAGTTCATTTTTGTTATAATAAGTGCGAGACGATTGGGATTTAATTTTTGTCTCAAAGAGAATTTAAGTAAAGGAGTCTTATAATATTATGAACCAAGAACAGTTTGACCGTGTAAAATCAGGAGACGGTTTTATCGCTGCTTTAGACCAAAGCGGTGGTTCAACTCCTAAGGCCTTAGCCGCTTATGGTGTTTCTGAGGACCAATACTCTAGCGAAGAAGAAATGTTTGATCTCGTCCATGAGATGCGGACCCGGATTATGACGGATGACGCCTTTAATTCAGACAAGATTCTCGGGGCTATCCTATTTGAGCAAACTATGGATCGCCAAGTTGAAGGTAAATATACCGCGACTTACCTGGCAGATAAAGGGATTGTCCCCTTCCTAAAAATTGACAAAGGACTAGCAGAAATCGAAAACGGTGTCCAAATCATGAAAGATATTCCAAATCTTGATGACCTATTAACCCGTGCTAATGAACGTGGCATCTTTGGGACCAAGGAACGTTCGAATATCTTAGAATTGAACCCTGATGGAATTAAGAAAGTAGTCAGCCAACAATTTGATTTGGCTAAAAAAGTTATTGCTGCTGGCCTCGTCCCTATTGTTGAGCCGGAAGTTAATATTCATGCTGAGGATAAGGCAGAGATTGAAGAAGTCCTCAAACAAGAAATTCTCAAGGAACTTGACCAATTAGCTGACGACCAAGTGGTAATGCTTAAATTAACCCTACCAAGCGTCGATAACGCTTACAAAGAATTAGTCGACCATCCACAAGTCCTAAGCGTGGTTGCCCTATCCGGCGGTTACTCGATCGATGAAGCCAATGACAAGCTACGCCGCAATGAAGGTGTGATTGCTAGCTTCTCCCGTGCCCTAACCAATGCTTTACGGGCCAGCCAATCTGATGAAGACTTCCACAACGAGCTTAAGACAGCTATCGATACGATCTATGATGCTTCGGTGAATAAAGAAGTATAATTTAATTTAGTTAAAATAAAAAGACAGCTCAAGGTAAATCCTTGAGCTGTCTTTTGGTCTAGTATTAGTATTTCTTCCATACCCGAGGTGTCAAGCTTAGGAGGATCGGATAGATTTCCAAGCGCCCCATCAGCATGGTTAGGCACATAATGAACTTGGCGAAAGGGGCTAATTCGGCATAGTCTTCACTAGGCCCCAGAAGGTCCAGGCTATAGCCAATATTATTCAGCGTAGCGATGACCGCATTGAAGGCTCCGCTGAAACTCTGGGTGTAGTGGCTCAGGATAAAGAGCACCAGGCAGAAAACAGCCAGGTAAGTCATCAGATAAAAAGCAATCGACCGCTGGATATCATGGCTCACCCTTTTTCCGTCAAATTTGATGGGGTGGACCCGGCTAGGTGCTAGGACACGCCGGATTTCTTGGCGGATGGACTTGAAGAAGATCGCAATCCGGACGATTTTCAATCCTGAAGTGGTCGACCCGGACATGGCTCCTGTAAACATGAGGAAGAGCAGGACAATATCCGTCGTCACCGGCCAATTAGCGATGGAAACATTGGTGTAGGCGGTGGTCGAGTTAACTGATACCACATTGAAGAAGGCATCTTTCAAGGCTTGGAAGGGACTCTGGTAGAGGCCGTTAATATTGAGGAAGATAATCAAGCTGGCCAAGGCAATGATAGCCACATACCAGCGCAGTTCTTCACTGCGGAGTACCTGCCGCCACTTGCCGATATAGAACAAGTAAAAGAAGTTAAAGCTCATCCCGAAGATGAACATGGCAATGGCCATAACGAGGTCCACATAGTCGCTATTGTAGTGGGCAATGGAATTGCTATAAATGTTAAAGCCCCCTGTCCCTGAGGCCCCCATGGCTAAGAGGGCCGCTTCAAACCAGGGAACCTTTCCCAAGCGTAGGAGAACCATAACGACTAGAGTCATGACCAAATAAATGCTGTAGAGAATATTGATGGAGCTGGAGACCCGGGACTCAACCTTACCAAAGACCGGGCCAGGCAGTTCGGCCCGCATGACATAGACCCCCCTGGCCCCGAAATTCGGTAGAATGTATAGGATAAAAACCAACATCCCCATCCCACCAATTAAGAGCGTAAAGCTCCGCCAGAACATGAGGGCTTCAGGCAAAATATGGAGGCTGGAGCTGAGAACAGAGGCTCCCGTCGTGGTGAAGCCACTGACCGATTCAAAGAAGGCGTCGATAAAGTCCCCCACTGACTGGCTCAAGTAAAAGGGCAAGGCTCCAAAAAAAGAATAGAGCAACCAGATAATACTAACCAGTGCAAAGCCTTCGCGCTGGTAGAAGATATCCGAATCGGGCTGGCGGTAGGACAAGGCCAAGCCAAGGAGTTCACAGAGAGCAATGGTGATGACAAAGGCCCAGATGACCCGGGCAGGGTTGCCGTAATAGAGCCCTACTAAGATGGATGGAATCATCAAGAGCCCTAGGATCATCAGCAAACGACCGATGATAAAACGAAGAAAGGACGTATTCATGGCTAGGCTCGCTCACCCCTCTCTAAGATATCATCCAGGCTAAAGACATCCCGGCAGGAGGTAAAGATTAAGACATCATCCCCTGCTTGGAGCTGGTCGTCGCCGGATGGGATATGGAGTCGGTCCTGGCGCACAATCATTCCTAAGAGCACATGGTTTTTGATGGCCAGGTCTTTAATTGGCGCTTGGGTCACCCTGTCCTGGGCGCTGACTTGAAATTCCATAGCTTCCGCTATTTCCTTATCCACTGCCAATCGGGCATAGCCTAAGAGTGCACTGTTATTCTCTGGAATGGCCCGTACATGGCGGATAATGGCATCTGAGACTGATATCCGGGGCGAGACAATGACATCCAGATTTTCTGCATTCAGCAGCCGGACAAGCTTGGGTCGGTTAACCTTGGTAATGTTTTTCTTAACGCCTTCTTCATGGGCGAAAAGGGATAGCATTAAGTTTTCTTCGTCGGAATCGGTCATGGAAATGACAATATCATGGCGGTCAATCCGGTGTTCCCTTAAGAAGCGCTGGTCCGTTCCGTCGCCTAAAATAATCTCAGCCTGGTCAATTTCATCCGCTAGGAGTTCGGCTCGCTTGAGGTCTTTTTCGATTAATTTGACATGGATACCGCGCTTGTCCAGCAAGGGCACTAGGTAACGGTTGATCCGGCTTCCCCCTATAATCATTACCGACCGGTAGTTGGCCCGCTGCTTGTGGCCTGCGATATAGGCAGACTGGCTCAAAACTTCATTGGTTGCGATGATATGGATCTGGTCATCCTGGCGCAGGTAATCATCCCCGTGCGGAATAAAGACATGGTCCCCTCTCTCGACCAGACAGATCACAATATCACTTAATTTTTGCCGGACCTGGGCCACACTCCAGTTGAGGATAGGACTGTAGGCAGTCAGGCGAATCTGGAGGAGCTTGATCCGGTCATGGTAAAATTTTTCGACGTGAATAGCAGCTGGATAGTCAAGGACCGTAACAATTTCCTTAGCTGCTTCTTTGTCCTGGTTGATGACATAGTTAATCCCCAAATGCTCGCGGATGAAGTCTTCATTGGCCGTATATTCCCCCGAGCGCGAGCGGACAATTCGGTAGCGGGCGCCAATTTTTTCAGCTAAGATGGCTGAAATAATATTCACTTCATCCAAGTTTGTGACGCTGATAAAAACGTCACAGCGGTCCACATTGGCTTCCAACAAGGTATCTAAGTTGGTTGCTGTCCCGCAGATACCTTGTATATCTAGGACTTCAATTAACTTGTCGATGACTTGCTGGGACTGGTCGATTAAGGTGATCTCGTGCCCTTCCTTATTGAGAAGGTAGCATAATTCTTGGCCGAGTTCGCCTCCTCCAACCACCACAATTTCCATTTTTTTCATTACACAACCCCTATTTAAAACGAGGCTGGAGCTTTTTGTCCCAGCCTCGTTTTAATTCATGCAAACGCTCCTCTAAGCTTCTTCGAAAGCTTCAGTTAAAGGAGGTACAATTTGTTTTTTCCGAGATACTAAGCCTGGTAAGGCGATTTGAGAGTCAACAATTTTACCAGTAAAGGCTTTTTCAAAGTGTTCGACAAGGTCGACATTAGAAACTAACAAGCCTTCTGAATCATTGGTCAAGATATTAGTAACCACGAGGAAGAAGGCGTCATAGCCTTTTTCTGCGGTTTCTTTTTGCATAACTTGGAGCATGTCGTCTTTACGCTTGAGGACGTCATTGACATCCACCACGTTGACTTGGCCGATGCGGACAGAGTGACCGTTTAATTCGAAGGACTTGGCGTCGCCATCAGCGATTTCCAAGGCAGATTTTTCAGAAACGTCGGCCCCTGCCCGCAACATGTCGAGACCATAATCTTCAAGGTTGATTCCAGCAATTTCTGCAAGCTTGCTGGCTAATTTACGGTCTTCTTCAGTACAAGTTGGTGATTTCAAGAGCAAGGTATCAGAAATCAGACCAGAAAGCATCAAGCCTGCGATTTCCTTAGTCACTTCAACGCCGTGGACTTGGTAGAGGCCATAAATGACCGTCTGGGTACAGCCTACGGGACGAGCGGTATAGGCCAAAGGTGAAGCCGTCTCGAAATTAGCAATCCGGTGGTGGTCCACTACAGAATGGATTTCAACCTCACGGATATCTTCAGCAGATTGTTGGAATTCGTTGTGGTCCACTAAGGCCACGCGATCTGTTTCTGCAGCTACTTTCTTAACCACACGTGGGGCTTGGACAGAGAAATGCTCTAAAGCGAACTGGGTTTCTGGGTTTAAGTCGCCAAGAGCGATGGCTTCAGCCTCTTCACCCAATTGATTTAATAAATGACTGTAAGTGATAGCAGATGTAATGGCATCTGTGTCTGGATTTTGGTGTCCAAAAACAAGAATTTTACTCACAAAATCTCCTCTTTTCTAAAAAACTTCTGCCTCTATTTTATCATAAAAGCCGGCTTTAGGCTTAGAATTCTTCATAAACTGCTGGATTTTGTGCCCCGGTTCGACCATTGGGATGGTCCAAGCGAGCAATCTGGGCCATGTCGTTATCGTCAAGTTCAAAGTCAAAGACGCTGAAGTTCTCTTCTAGACGGTCAGCATGGCTCGACTTAGGAATGGGCATGGTGCCAATCTGTAAATGCCAGCGGAGGACAACCTGACCTGGTGTCTTGCCGCGCTTCTTAGCAATCTCTTTGATTGGATCTTGTTCCAAGATAGATTCAGACATTTTCTCGCTCCCCCGACCGAGCGGGCTCCAAGCCTGGGTCAGGATGTCGTGGCCTCTATCGTAGGCAATCTGCTTAGTTTGTTGAAAATAAGGATGGGTCTCTACCTGGTTCATAACCGGTACTTCCTGGGTCTCTTCAATTAAGCGATCGATGTGTTCAGGTAAGAAATTGCTGACTCCAATCGCTTTGACATAGCCGCGATTTTTAGCTTCAATCAGGGCCTGCCAAGCTTCGACATAGTGGCCTTGCTTAGGATTAGGCCAATGGATTAAGTAGTAGTCATAGTAGTCCAACTGGGCCCGGTAAAGGGATTCTTCAATGGCCGTCAGGGCTAAATCATAAGTGTGGTAGCGGCCTGGTAACTTGCTAGCGACTTGGATCTGGTCACGAGCCAAGCCTGATTCGCGAATGGCCTGGCCAACTGTCCCCTCATTTTCATAATTATAAGCGGTGTCGAGGTAGCGGTAGCCAATGTCTAAGGCAGCCTTGATGCTGTCCACACCGGCCCGACCTTTAAGCTTATAGGTCCCTAAACCGACTTGGGGGACTTGGTCACCGTTACGCAAAGTATAGTATGGAATAGTCATTTGGATCCAATGCCTCCTTTGAAATCATCAGTATCAATCTTTAGCCCCAGTATAACAGGTCTGTTTAAGATTTGAAAAGTGAAAGCTCTAGTCTTCTGCCGCTAGCAAGTCCAAATCGATGAGGGGGGTCACGCGCATAAGCTCCCCTTCTTTATCTTCATCGACCAGGGCTTTGCCATTGGAATAGCGGTCCGCAATCGGTGCGTCAACGGCTCGGATTTGTTTGAGCTGACCATTGGCGCAGTATAGTTCAAAGAGGTCTTGGGTGGTCGCTACCGGATAGGCAGCGAGCAAGCGGTGAGGCTTGGTCTTCAATTCCTTGAGGACCACGAGTCCCCGTTTGGCCCGGCCAAGACTGGCAATCTCTTCCCAGCGCAAACGTTTGGCGTGGCCTCTTTGGGTGAATAAGATAATTTGCGCCTGGTCGTCCACTTGGTCCTGGTAGACAGCATTGACAACCTGGTCTTTGTCTTTGAGGTTAATGGACTTCACCCCTTTGGCACGGAGACCAACCTGGTTGATTTCGTCAATGCTATAGCGCAGACTGAAGCCAAATTCAGTAAAGATAATGATCTGGGCTTGGCTCTGGTCTGTCTCATCAGATACTTGATAGACATTGACGACTTGGTCCATGTCGTCGGAGAGGGTCATGGCGACGGCTGAGCGCTTCTTATAACCTCTAAATTCTTTAAAATCAGCTAATGGACTTTGCTTAACCATGCCTGCCTGGGTAATAAGCAAGATATTATCTTTGCTATTTTTGTCGTAAGGGAGCACTTTAATAATTTTTTCATCATTAGCAAAGTTAACCCTTTGCGATATGTGCTCTCCTAGGTCCTTCCACTTGAGCTCTTGAAGTTCATGGACAGGTTGGAAGATATAATTGCCTTTGTTGGTGATTAAGATCAATTGATCAAGTGTAGAATGTTCAGCTAAGTACAGGACATGGTCGCCCTCTCTTAGTCCCAGGTCTTCTAGCTCAGAAGACCGGTAAGAACGCAAACTAGTTTGCTTGACATAACCATAATTGCTGATGACTACCATGACCTGCTCTTCAGGAATAAGGAGTTCCTTTTTAATCTTAATTTCACTGATCTCATCCTGGATCTCACTACGCCGGGGATTGCTATAGGCTTTTTTGATGGCCTTGAGCTCGTTTTTGATGACCTTGAGTAAGACCTTGGGCTGACTCAAAATCGTTTGGTAAGAAGCAATGGCTTCATTTAAGCTGAGTTTTTCTTCCTGGAGGCTAGTGATATCGGTATTGGTTAGCCGGTAAAGTTGGAGGTTGACAATGGCTTCAGCTTGCTTGTCAGTAAAGTCAAACTGCTCCATAATATTTTGCTTGGCGTCCTTCTTGTCCTTACTCTGCCGGATAGTTTGGATCAGCTCATCGAGGATGCTGATGGCCTTGATTAAGCCATCGACAATGTGCAAGCGCTGGGAGGCCTTGTCGAGATCAAATTGGGTCCTCCGGGTGACTATTTCCTTACGGTGGCTGACATAGGCTGACAGGATATCCTTCAAGCCCACTTGCTGGGGCCGGAGCTGGTTAATGGCTACCATATTGAAGTTGTAATTAATCTGCAAGTTCGTATTCTTATAGAAATACTGGAGGATGGCATTGGCATTGGCATCCTTCTTCAACTCGATAACAATTCTTAGGCCGTTGCGGTCGCTTTCATCGCGGATCTCACTAATGCCCTCAATGCTCTTATTGAGCCGGAGTTCGTCCATCCGTTTGACCAAGTCCGATTTGTTGACTTCAAAGGGAATTTCATCGATGACAATCTGTTGGCGGCCCGAACGCAGGGTCTCCATGCGGTGCTTAGACCGGACAACTACCTTGCCCCGACCTGTTTCATAGGCCTTGCGGATTTCATCCTTGCCTTGGATAATCCCACCTGTCGGAAAATCTGGACCGGGTAGAAAGTCCATGAGCTTGTCTAAGCTAGCCTTGGGATGGTCGATAAAATAATTAGTAGCGTCAATGACCTCTCCCAGATTGTGGGTGGGAATTTCCGTCGCATAACCAGCAGAAATTCCCGCTGCTCCATTGACCAATAAATTAGGAAAGCCGGCAGGTAATACGGTAGGCTCTTCTTCCGTGTCGTCAAAGTTGAGCATAGTTTCAACCGTCTGTTTGTCCAAGTCGGCCAAGAGTTCATCGGCAATCTTAGATAAACGGGCCTCGGTGTAACGCATAGCAGCTGCTGGGTCGCCGTCCATCGAGCCGTTATTACCATGCATCTCGATTAAGACTTCCCGGTTCTTCCAGTCTTGGCTCATCCGCACCATGGCATCATAAACCGAGGTATCGCCGTGGGGATGGTAGTTACCGATCACATTCCCGACTGTTTTAGCAGACTTACGGAAATTATGACTGGAGGTATTGCCATCCACAAACATGGCATAAAGAATCCGCCGTTGGACAGGCTTGAGCCCATCGCGAATATCCGGTAAGGCCCGGTCTTGGATAATGTACTTGGAATAGCGGCCAAAACGGTCCCCCATTACATCTTCTAGAGATAATTCTTGAATATCAACTGTCATGCACTAAAACTCCTCATCATCAAATAGACTCGTTTGGTCAGCTTCTAGACCAGCAGACTGGTCAGCCAGTTTACTGGCCAATTCTTCTTCCATTTCTGGATCGCTCTCCTGGCTAGCGGCCTCTAAGAGCTTGTCCTCTTCATCCATAGTAAAGGCAACATTTTCTTCAATCCATTCCCGTCTAGGGGCTACCTTGTTCCCCATCAGGACGGAAACCCGCTTCTCAGCTAGCGATTGGTCATCCAAAGTCACCCGGATTAAGGTGCGGGAGTCAGGGTTCATCGTCGTTTCCCATAATTGGTCAGCATTCATTTCCCCCAGCCCCTTGTAGCGTTGGAGGGTATAGCCCTTACCAACTTCCTTAGTCACTTGGGCGAGCTCCTCATCGGTCCAAGCATAGCGGATTTTTGCCTTTTTCCCCTTGCCTTTAGATACTTTATAAAGAGGAGGCATAGCCAAATAAACCTTGCCGGCTTCGACTAAGGGCCGCATATAGCGGTAGAAGAAGGTCAAGAGGAGAACTTGAATATGGGCCCCATCTGTATCCGCATCTGTCATGATGATGACCTTATCATAGTTAGCATCAGCAAGTTCAAATTCTACCCCCACGCCGGCACCAATGGTATAGATAATAGTATTCAATTCTTCATTCTTTAAGATATCCTGCATGCTGGCCTTTTCCGTATTTAAGACCTTGCCCCGGAGCGGTAGGATGGCTTGGAATTTCCGGTCCCGCCCCTGCTTGGCTGAACCTCCCGCTGAATCCCCTTCGACTAAGAAGAGTTCATTACGATTGGCATTTTTACCTTGAGCAGGGGTCAGCTTGCCGGATAGGAGGGTTTCTCGTTTGCGGCTCTTCTTGCCCTTGCGGCTCTCTTCCCGGGCCTTGCGAGCAGCATCCCGGGCCTCCCGAGCCTTCAAGGCCTTGCGGACCAGGTGCTGGGCCGATTCTCCGTTCTCTAGAAGGTAGATGCCCAACTTCTCATTGACCATCGCTTCCACACTTGACCGGGCCTGGGGTGTTCCTAGCTTACTCTTGGTCTGCCCTTCAAATTGCAGGTATTCTTCCGGCACATGGATGGATAGGACAGCCGTGAAACCTTCGCGCACATCAGTCCCTTCCAGGTTCTTTTCCTTGGGTTTGAGCAGGTTGGTTTTCCGCGCATATTCATTGAAGGCCTTGGTAAGTCCGGTCTTGAGCCCTGAAACATGGGTCCCCCCGTCCGAAGTCCGTACATTGTTGACAAAGGATAGGATGGTTTCGGAATAGCCATCGTTGTATTGGAAGGCGAGTTCCATCTCGATTCCGCTCTCGGCTGCCTTGTCTTCGAAATAAACAGCTTGGTGGAGGGCGTCCTTGTCTTCATTAAGATATTTGACGAAGGCGACAATCCCCTCTTCATAGTGGTAGCTTTCTTCGAAGTCCTCTCTTTCATCTTTAAAATTAATTTTTAAGTTCTTCATTAAGAAGGCTGATTCGCGCAAGTGTTCTTGTAAGGTCTTGCGGTCGAATTGGGCCTGGCCAAAAATTTTTTCATCTGGTTTGAAATGAATCTTGGTTCCTGTGGCCTTAAATTTAATGGACTTCAAGTGGGCCTTACCTGGCTTACCGCCGTCCTTGAAAGCTTGCTTATACTCTTTTTGGTCACGGTGGACGGTAACTTCTAGTGATGAAGAAAGTGCGTTCACGACAGAAGAGCCAACCCCATGCAAGCCACCTGAAGTCGAATAGCCGCCACCTCCGAATTTCCCTCCGGCATGGAGGACGGTTAAAATAACTTCTACCGTGGGCCGGCCTGTCGCATGTTGGCCGATGGGCATGCCTCGGCCATTATCTTGGACAGTTACAGAATTGTCTGGGTGGATGCAGACGTCAATTTCATCGCAATAGCCAGCTAAGGCCTCATCGACAGAATTATCTACAATTTCATAGACCAAGTGGTGGAGGCCCCGGCTATCTGTTGATCCCACATACATCCCCGGCCGTTTTCTGACGGCTTCCAGGCCTTCTAGGACTTGGATTGAACTTTCATCATATTGTGCTTGCTTTTTGGTCATCTTAAGCATGTCCCCTTTAATCCAATTATTATCATTCATTTCATCGCGTCTCAAAAAGACATCTTTTACCATCTTACTCGATTTTTGCTGAATTCACAATGCTTGTTTCACTTGCCTAGTCCTTGGCCTCTTTTGAATTTTTTTAATCAAGGGCGGTCGGAATAATGCTATAATATAGACATGTCAAAAAAGCAGGTGAATATATGTTATTAAATTTATTACTTCTAATTGTTGCTTATCTTCTTGGCTCAGTTCCTTTCGGCCTACTGATCGGTCGGGTCTTCTATCAGACTGATCTCCGTGACTACGGCTCAGGCAATATCGGGACCACCAATGCCTTTCGCGCCCTGGGTAGGACTGGTGGCTTATTCGTTTTTGTCTGCGATATGCTCAAAGCAGGTCTCATTGTCCTCATTTCCCAGAGCTTTACTGCCTTTACTTGGCATCCCCTGGTTTATGGCATTGCGGTTATTTTGGGCCATAGCTTCTCGATCTTTCTCAAGTTCAAGGGAGGTAAGGCCGTGGCTTCTAGCTTCGGCATGGGACTCTTCTACGCGCCCCTGATTTCCCTTTTGGGAATTGGCGCCTTCTTCTTAGTCCTCTACTTCTCACGCATGGTGAGCTTAGCTTCAATCAGTGGTGTGTTGACGGCTTTGGTCTTGTCGCTTCTCTTTACTAGCGATCATTTCCTCCAACTGATCTTAGTCATTGTATGCTTGATCGTTATCCTCAGGCACCGGACCAATATTGAACGCATCTTAAATGGTAGCGAATCCAAAGTTCCTTTTGGTTTTCGAGCCAAAAAATAAGAATATTTTTCCAAATTGTATAGATGAGCATTCCTTCCGCATTGAAAGTGATCATTAAAGAGCCGTCGAAGACTTTCAGTCTTCTCTGTCCCTTTGCTCCAGAGGTCTATTTCTCCCGCTAGCCT
>NZ_KV797911.1 GCF_001809535.1 Aerococcus sp. HMSC062A02
AAGCTCGCTAGGCGAGAGACCTTGGCTCGAGCCGATGCCATGGCTCTTTAACGATCAAATTCAAAAGCGGAACGGATGCTCATCAATACGATGGGGTAAAGCGAAGTTGATTCAGGAGTACAATAATTGTACTCCTTTTTCATTGTTACAAAGCTTAAGATAAGCTTAACAATAGGCTTTATTCTTACTTTATAAGCTTAAATCGCATTTGGCTATCTATAAAAAACATAAAATATGCATCTGCATTAATTTTCCTTATAATAGTAAACAGTGTAAGGAAAGGAAGGAATATGAATACATTTAAAAGTATGGTAAAAATTGGTCTCGCCTATCTCGGCGTGATCATCGGAGCAGGTTTTGCCTCTGGGCAAGAAATGTTCCAGTATTTTGTAAGTTTTGGTAAAATGGGGATTTGGGGATTGGTTATCTCCTCTATTCTCTTTATTGTTGGAGGGATCGTCCTCTTGCAATTCGGGAGCTACTACAAGGTCCAAGAGCACAGTGAGGTATTTAACCACATCTCATCACCATTTATTTCCAAAGTGATTGATTTCTTAATCAATATGACACTCTTTTGTACTGGTTTTATTATGATTGCTGGGGCAGGGACAAACCTCAACCAGCAATTCAACTGGCCAATCTGGGCCGGGGCGCTCCTAGTCTCAGCCTTGGTCATTGTGACTGGTTTTATGGATGTGGATAAGGTAACGGGTTTGATCGGGATGGTGACGCCCTTTGTGATTGTCTTCTTACTCGGGATCTTTATCCATACCCTCAATACAATGCCGATTCCCTATGAGGAAGCCATGGCGACGGCAGCTGCCCAAGCGACGACCCTGCCGAACTGGTTGATCTCTACTTTGAACTATACCAGCTTGGCTCTGATGCTAGCCATTTCTATGGCGGTGGTCATTGGGGGCGAGGAATATAGTCCTAAGCAAGCAGGACTTGGTGGCCTCTTTGGTGGGGTCCTCGTCGGCGGCTTACTTTTTGCTTCCTTCTTCTCAATCAGTTTGAATATCGATGGGGTTCTCGGCTCTTCCATGCCGCTATTGACCCTCTTCGATAATTTAGACCCAAGATTGGGAGTGGCTATGGCCATTATCATCTTCGGGATGATCTACAATACGGCTATCGGGATGTACTACGCCTTGGCCAAACGGGTTTCCCGGTCAAAACCAGAAAACTTTACTCGGAATATGATCATCTTGGTTGGGATCGGCTTCGTGCTTTCCTTCGCCGGTTTTGATACCTTAGTGGCCTATCTCTATCCCTTCATCGGCTATTGCGGTTTCTTCGTGATTGCCCTTCTAATTATCCAGTGGGCGATTCGTTACCGCCACATCCACCGGGAAATCCAGGTGCGTGATGAGTTGATTAAGATGGAAGTGGACCGCCAAGATGAGGATTATGAATTTGGCCGGGAAGAAGCGGCTGACATGCGGGCCCTCTACGATGAATCACGGGTCGATAACAAGGAACTCTATGATGAAGTGACCGAACTCGGTCAGACGATGACAGATGACGCAGAGGATAACTAATACTTACACGCAAGAGAAGCCCCAGGGTGGGCTTCTTTTTGTTTATCTAAAGCTTTTTCTCCGCTCTTGTTCCTAGGGCCCGGTCGTGCTAAGATATTCCTAGCAAAATGCGCTGCCTAGCCTAAAGAAGGGGCAGGGGAACTTATGAGGAGGAAGACAATGAAGGGGTATAAAGCACTCTTGATGCTGTTTTTGCTTGCTTTGATCACTTTGACCGGCTGTACTAGTCTGAACCTGGAAAGTGGGAAGCTACCGTCCAGCTCTGCCGAGGATGACCAGACAAGGATTCGCCTAGGGATCATGGGGGATGATACCCGCCTGTGGGAGCCCGTCCAAAAGCGTCTCAAGGCGGAAGGGATTGAGCTCGACCTGGTTAAGATAATGACCTATGACCAAGCCAACAAGGATCTATTAGCTGGCCGTATCGATGCTAATGCCAGTCAAACGCTAGCCTATCTGGACGACTTTAATGGGGACCGCAAATCCAAACTGGCCCCTATTGCCCATACGATGATCAGCCCCCTTGGCCTCTATTCCCATGAGGTCGACAACTTGGATGATCTCAGGGACAAGGCGCGGATTGTTATTCCCAAGGACCCGACCAATGCCGGACGGGCTCTGAACTTGTTGGAGGCTGCCGGTTTAATTACCCTCAAGGAGACCCTAGAAACTTATCCCACTTTAAAAGATATCCAGGATAACCCTAAGGAATTCAAGATTGAACAAGTGGAAGCCTCGAAGACACCACCTAAATTGACCGATGCCGATGCGGTAGTCATTAATACCAACTTTGCCTTGGATGCCAAGATGGATCCTCTTAAAGAGTCCTTGGTCCGCGAAGACTTGACAGAAGAAGAAGCGGCAGCCTATAGCCAAGTGATTGCGGTGAGAGAGGACGAGGCTAGCGATTCCCGTTACCGGAAGCTGGTGGAAGCCTTCCAAGTAGCTGATATGAAAGCTCTGATCCAAGAGACCAGCAGGGGAGCTAGCCAGGCAGCCTGGTAAGTTTAGCTGAAGCTATGCGATCGGCTAAGCCTTTTAGTCATCATTTGATATCGGTATAAGCGATCATAAATGATGAATTTTTGATATCGCGGCCTAGCTTGTTTCCAACAGCTAGCCTATGTTAGACTAAATCTATCATTAATAAAGAGTTCTCGTTGATAAGGAGAGTAAATCTTTCGAACTTTTTAGAGAGGCCCTGGTGGTGGAAGGGGCTAAGTGAAGGAAGATTGAAGATGGCCTTGGAGAGAGGAAGGGCAATCAGAGTTCTTCCCGGCTTAGCTCAGTCGCTAATTGGAGCACCATTCACTTAATAATAGTGGTTGGGTTAAGGGAGCTGAGGCTCTGAATTAAAGGTGGTAACACGATACGTCGTCCTTTGTCTGGTGATAAACCGGGCAGGGGACTTTTTTATTGGAAAGATAAGGAGCGGTTCATATGAAGAGATGGACGAAAGCACTGGTCATTGGGGCGACTGCCCTCCTAGGTCTGACCGCCTGCGCTAACGGGAGCCAAGGCGCTCAGAAAAAGACAGAGACCGTTAAATTAGGCTTGGTCGGAGACGACACCAGGGAATGGGATATTGCCAAGGAGACCCTAGCTGACCAGGGATTAACTTAGAATATGTCAAGTTCTCAGACTACAACCAGCCCAACCAGGCCCTAGCCCAAGGAGAGGTGGACCTCAACGCCTTCCAGACCAAGGTCTACTTGAATAACTTCAATGAACAGTATGGGGCGGATTTAGTAGGGATTGGGAATACAGTAGTGACCCCATTAGCTATCTATTCCGACAAGTATGACAAGATTGAGGATCTACCGGATGGGGCCAAGGTGTCGATCCCTAACGATGTGACCATGGGCGGGCGCTCGCTCATTCTCCTCGAATCAGCGGGTCTGATCGAAGTCGACGATGCAGCTGGGATTACGTCACCCCTCAGTGACATCACTAAGAATGACAAGAATCTTCAGATCGAAGAGATGGATGCCTCACAGACCCCACGCTCTTTAGGGGATGTGGATATTGCTCTGATCAATTCCAACTATGCCGTAGAAGCAGGGCTTAACCCTAAGATTGACGGGATCTTCACCGAACCGATTAATGAGAAGTCAGAACCCTATGTCAATGTTGTCGCCGCCCGTAAAGAAGATGCAGATAATGCCATTTACGCCAAGGTGGTTGACGCCTATCAGACCGATGAAACAGCCAAAGTTATCGATGAAATCGGCAAAGGAGTCAACATTGCCGCCTGGAAAGAATTTGGAAAGAAATAAGCAAATAGAAAGAAGTGAATAAAATGAATAAATGGACTAAAACAGTAATCATTGGACTGACTGCTCTCCTAGGTCTCACCGCCTGTGGGAATGGCCAGGAAGCTAATCAAGAGACGGAAACAGTAAAACTCGGCCTCGTGGGGGATGATACCAGAGACTGGGACAGTGTCCGTGACCGCTTGGCAGATGAAGGAATTAAGCTAGAATACGTCAAATTCTCAGACTATAACCAGCCTAACCAGGCTCTAGCCCAGGGAGATGTTGACCTCAATGCCTTCCAGCACCAGGTCTTCCTGGATAAGTTTAACGAACAATTTGGGACAGACTTAGTTGCGATTGGGAATACAGTGGTTGCTCCACTCGCTATTTATTCCAATAAGATTGATAAGATCGAGGACTTGGCAGATGGGGCCAAGGTAGCTATCCCGAATGACGTGACCAATGGAGGTCGGGCTCTCATCCTCTTAGAATCAGCTGGTCTAATTGAAGTGGACGACGCCGCTGGAATCACCCCGACCTTGAATGACATCACGAAAAACGATAAGAACTTGCAGATTGAAGAAATGGATGCCTCACAAACCCCTCGAGCCCTCGGTGATGTGGACATTGCCCTCGTGAACTCAGGTTATGCTGTCGATGCGGGTTTGGATCCTAAGACGGATGCCCTCTTTACCGAGCCAGTCGACGAACGGTCAAAACCCTATGTCAATATCGTTGCTGCTCGTAAAGAAGACAAGGACAATCCGGTCTATGCAAAAGTAGTAGACAGCTATCAAACAGATGAGACCAAGAAAGTCATTGATGAGAAGAGTAAAGGCGCTAATCTAGCAGCCTGGGAAGAATTCGGTAAAAAATAAGAAAGGAGCCTGCCTGATGACAGCAGACCAGTTGAAAGAACAGATTGTAGACTTCGTCGACCAACACTTGACGACCTACCAGGAGAACGCTCTCCGTATCCATAGCCAACCAGAGACCTCTAACCATGAGTACTTTGCCCAGGATGTCTTGACCAAGCAATTGGAGGCTGAGGGCTTTAACGTAAAGCGGGATGTTGCCGGCCATCCGACCGGCTTCGATGCCCGCTACCAAGCCGCTAAGGAAGGGCCAGTTCTGGCTTTTCTGGCAGAATTTGATGCCTTAGAGGGGCTGGGCCATGGTTGTGGCCACAACCTCTTCGGCAATTATTCAAGCTTGGCCGCTGCTGCCCTGAAGTCTGTGATTGACCAAGTTGGTGGTGAGATCCGGGTCTATGGGACGCCGGGAGAAGAAGGGGGCGAAAATGGCTCGGCCAAGGAAAGTTTTGTCCGTGAGGGTTTCTTCGATGATGTCGATGCCGCCCTCTGCGCCCATCCGGGATCGGGCAAGCATATTCCCACCAGCCATCTCCTAGCCAATGACCCCGTAGACATTGAGTTCTTCGGCAAGTCCTCCCACGCCACGGCCGCACCCGAAGACGGCATTTCTGCCCTTAGCCCCTTGATCCAGACCTTTGTCGGGATCGACGCCCTCCGCTTCCACCTACCCAAGGACGTCAGCATCCACGGCGTTATCCTGGACGGGGGTCAGGCGGCCAATGTGGTGCCAGACTATAGCCGGGGCCGCTTTTATATCCGAGCTAAGAACCGGAAGACCCTGGACGAGGTCCGCGAGAAGGTGAAGCGGATTGCGGAAGGGGCGGCCCATGGGACAGGAGCTGAGCTCAAGTTCGGCCTCTTCCAGAACAAGGTGGACGATATGATCATTACTGAGAGTTTCGACCGCCTCTTCTTCAGGCAGATCGCCTGGGCTGGACTGACAACAGACGACATCGGGGAAGCTGACAGCCAGGCTCACGGTTCGTCTGATGTGGGCAATGTCAGCTATGCCGTACCAACCATCCAACCCTTCCTGGCTATCTCCAAAGAAAACATTCCTGGACATTCCCAGGCTTTGGTGGATGCTGCGGGATCGGAAGAAGGCCTGGAGTCCATCCGCATTGCGGCCATCCTCCTTGCCTGCACCGCCCTCGATTTAATCCTTGAACCAGATACCCTATCCCAAATCCAAGCCGACCACAAGGAAAGCTTGGCACGAGGCAATTAAGCCACTTGGTAAGGAAGATCATTTCCTGCTTATTTAAGCAGGAGGTGGTCTTTTTATTCGTTAAGGGAAGAACATTTTGATTTATTTATTAGCAAATGATGATAAAAATTATAATAATGAAAACAAAATGGAATACAAAATCACCTGTTTTTAGTACAAAAAGGATTTTTTTTTAGTGTTTCATAGAAGAAAAATATAATAATTTGAAACTATAATTATTTTTTGCTTAAATGGTTATAACTGCCCGTGATGATCACATTGGCGGTCATTTTTAAGTCTAAAGTACTTAAGCATTTATTATGTCTATTCGTGAGTTTTTATAAGAAAAGAAGGAGAGTCTATGAAGAGAAAGTTTAGACATGGCGACTTTTTGGAGACGGAACGTAAGACCCGTGTCAAACTTCATAAGTCAGGGAAGAACTGGGTTAGTACTTGCCTGTCGAAGTTTGGCCTTTTACGTTTCTTTGGCAGCCAAGAAGTTGTTGAAGATGTTGAAATTTCACAAGACCTTGACCTCGGCGGCCAGGGCCACTTGTTCAAGGGGCTAACCACCTTGGGAGCCCTAGTTGGTGGGGCTGGACTAACGTCCGCCCAGGTCTCTGCGGATGAACTCCCCACAGAGAAGACCTATGAGAAGGAAACCCTAGCTGAAGCAGAAACAGCGGAACTATCGGCTGGATCTGAAGCACCAGGCCAAGATATAGTGAGTGAAACAGCAACTGGTCAAGAAGATGAAGCATCTTTAAGCGAATCTGCTTCCATCAGCGAATCGCTCTCAATTAGTGAATCACTGTCAATTTCTGCGAGCGAGTTGGCTTCTATCAGTGCCTCAGAATCTGAATCCGCTTCAGCCAGTGGATCAAGCTCTGACGCAGCTAGTTTGTCTGAAAGTGCGGAAACTTCGACTTCTGAAGGATACAAAGCGAGTGAGTCTGAATCAGAGGCAAGTTCTGAAACTGAAACAAGTGATAAGGCAGCTGAAGACAGTCAATCTGCCGATGAAGCAAGCCGTGAAACCGTTCTAGAAGGCCAGTCCGCCGCTGATCAAGCACCACAAGCTCAGGCTCAAACACGTCTTGAAGCGGGAACAAGCAGCCAGGTCTTTAATGTGGACCAGGCTCGTTTTGACCTGGATACAGCAGTCAATCCAGTCATTGCCCAGAATGGTGCGGAAGTAACTGCTCTGGCTGGTGCAGCAAGTGTTCAAGCCAATGGTAAGACCCAGGACGAAGCGGCACGTGAAGATGAGAATCTCCAAGCAGGCTTAGAACGTTCGACTGCCCAAGAAGATGACCGCAGCCAAGCAGGTTACTATGCAGCTGTAAGCAATCTCGCAGGCAATAAGGCACAGGTCAAGGAAGACCTAGAAAAAGCTCTAGCTCATAATGATGGAGCAGCTAGTGATTTAGCTTTCTACAAGTCTCGAATCGACGCTGCCAACACCATTGAAGAAATTGGTGCGGTAGTCAAAGAAGCTCAAACAAAATATCCTGCGGCTAATGTAGAGCCTCAAGAGGAAACCGCTGAAGAAAAAGCGCAGAAGGAAGCGGAACTTAATCGCATCAAAGAGTCTGCTAAAGCGAGCGCCAAGACCATCCTCGACGCCCGGACCCAAGCCACAAATTCGCAAGCCACTAGCGCTGATCCAGACCATGTGGCAGCCGTCCAAGCTAAGATCGATGCTGCCCAATCCACGGCAGAGGTCGATAAGATTATCTCTGACCTCAACGATTCAACCACAGCAGATACCATCTTAACCCCTAAGACCGACCAAGACGGCCGCAAGTATTTTGAAGATGAAGCTACAGGTAAGAAGTATTATCTAGAGCCTAACTGGGATGAGCAGTCTATTAAAGGACAGGGCCTTTCGCGTTGGCCATTAGAAGATGGTCAAGAATTACGAGTAGTTAATAATATATCAGACCCAGTTGGTTCTTATCAGCTGAACTATAAGGGATATCATGAAACTCCAGATGGCGATGTTGTTATCGATATGGTTTATTCGTTTTTCTTAAGATCAGCTAATGTCTGGGATCAAGTAAACTTGAAAGTGTCAGATGAGTTAGAAAAACGGGTTGATTGGACTAAGTCTTATTATAGTGGTAGAAATGGCATAAAACGCTTTTCAAATGGTAATTCATCAACAGATAAACTGATGCGGTTTATTGATATGGAACAAGGTACATTTGCTCAGCATACGCCAATAAAGCTGTATTTAAGAAATACCACTCGAGAAGAATTAGATAATATTGATACAACGATTCAAACTCGAATCCTTGATAGGAGAAGCAGAGTCTATACGCGCTATATGGGCGGAACTAGCGATTCAAATATAGAACTGACAGGGTATGGCTCCTATACATCCGCAGCTTCCATACCAAGATTAGATGAGACAAATTTAAAAACAGGCTTATCTCCCTACTTACAAGTAGTCAGCAGCTTCCTGGCTGATCAAGCTCCATCGTTTATATCAAGCCAAAATAATGTTTCATATAAGCCTTCAGAGAATAAATTATATATCGCTACTCAGACGGTCAAAGGAGCAACTACCGCAAATGAAACACAAAATGGTAATTCATTTGCATATCGTTTAGCTTTTGACAAGTCGCTGCTTGATGTTTTAAAAGATGATGAATTTGGCTATATTGGTTACGTTGAACCATCGAAAACATCTGGAGCACAAGCCGGAGTGAATCCAAATCAGACTCGAACAGGATTTACTCGAGACCAAGTAAATGTAGTTGGCAATATGGCATATGTTATTTATGCACCTAATGATTTTGATTCTAATTCGGAAACTGGTCAAGTCATTTATACTGAAGGTGACATGAACGGTTTCACAGATAATTTAGGAAATCGTTTGTCCGATCAAATTTTTACTTTAACAACATTAAATATAGATTCGGATAATCTTAAGAGTTTATACCCAACAATTAATGGCCAAGAACCAGAAATGACTTCTATAGATGTGCATACTTCTTTCTTGTTAGAAACTCCAAAGGGTATTGATCGCTTGAGTATTTTGACTACAGATGAAGGAATTGCTAGAGAAGGAGAAACTGTTGAAATTCACTTTGCAAAGCCTCTTAATGAAGGAATTAGTGGTAGTGAATCAGGGGTTAACTTAGCAGAAACAGCGAATAAACTAGCTATGAAGCTTGGCGACGCACCAATTTTTGGTAATTTAGGAATTTATCCTAACTCAACAGGCGGTCGTGGAGTCTACGATCGTTACGACTTTGACGTTTCTAATGGTGGGAAAACTTATACTTATACTATGCCCTATGATATTAAAGTGAATCCCGGCACAGAAATTAAGTTATTTACAGGGCAATTAGGAAATCTAGTTAATAACTCTGGTGAAATTTATATTGGTGGCAAAAAGGTTGCTGACTTTGGTGAAGGACATGCTGAAAAGAGTTTTGCTCCGAGAATGCTAATTGGTACAGAAGTTCAGTCGTCTGCTCTTCTTGACCGTACTCAATACATGCCAGTAGTTAAGGACATGTATGACTTTGATAAGATAATTACGGGTTATACCTATGTCCCTAACCAATTAGTTGAGATTTCATATATTGATGCTAATTCTGGACAAACGCGTTACGTAAAAACCTTGTCTAGCGATACCGCAGAACCAGGTGCAACATATACGGTTGAAGGCGATAAGACCTATCCAGAGCTAGGTAAAGGACTGTACAAGTTCGAATACTCTATTTCAGATACTGATCACGTTGTCAAGGACTCGCCAATCGTTGCAAGATCCTTTAATTACACAATTGCTAGTGCTGAACAGGAAAGAGCATTATCTGAAGATCAAGAAGCCATCCAAACAGCTGTAGGTTCAGATGCGGTTATCGCCCGCGTTCTTATCCAGGTGACTTACGACCTCAATAATCCTAACGGGACCTCTGTTCGTCACGTGATGACTTACGCTGCGCCAGTAGAAACTAATGATGCAGCAGGCAACACGACAGCCATCGAGAACTCCGATGTTCCTCGTAACGAAGACTTCTCCAATGAAGTGGGCTACACCAACAACGGTCTTGAAGGCAATATGGCCAAGGATCCGACCTTGGAAGGTTACCGTTTCTTAGGCTGGAATACCGCTCAGGATGGTTCAGGAGAATACATTACTCGGGAAACCGCCTTCCAAAACTCAACCACCGTCTATGCCCAATGGCAAAAAGTTACCATGGCTGAAGAATTCGAGCCAGGTTATGACAATGTTTCTGTTGAAGAGGGTAAAGCTGACACCGTCGCTGCACCAACCTTCATCAAGAACGGTCAAGTGGCTCAGCCAGAAGTTAGCCAATTCACAACAAGCGAAGCAGGTGTCACCGTCAACGCTGACGGCTCAATCACTATCCCTGCAAGCTTTACTGAAGGCAAGGCTGGCCAAAAGGTTCAAATTCCAGTCACCATTACTTATGCGGATAACACAACAGATACCGTCAATGTCTATGTTGACATTACCCGCAAGCCTGAGAATGAACTCTATGATCCAACTGTAACACCAGTTGAGAAAGACTATGGTCAAGCGCCAACTGAAGATGAGATCAATAACGCGGTAACTGTACCTAATTACCAAGAAAATCCATCTTATCCAGGTAAAACGCCAACCGTAAAAGTTGATGATCCAAGTGCTTTACCAGACGGCAACAGTCCAGGAGTTCATGAAGTACCTGTAACTGTGACTTATCCAGATGGGACGACAGATCCAGCAACGGTAAAAGTGATTGTTGATAATCCAAACAATGAAACTTATCAACCAACTTACCCAACTGGACAAGTAGAATCAGGTGAAAATCCAACATCAACGACTGTAACTCCAAGCTTCAGTGGTGAAATTCCAAATGATCCAAAAAATCCAACTGGTCCGAAGACCCATCAAGATAATGTGACACCACCAGCTGGTACAAGCTTTACTTTTGGGGATGGGAGTACGAACTGGACTGATCCGAACACTGGAGATACAGCAATGATCGATCCTAATACTGGTCAAGTGACCTTTACTCCGGGTAAGGGACGTCCTGAAGACGGTACGGTAACGATTCCTGTTGTGGTTAATTATCCAGATGGAACAAAAGATGATACTAAGGTTACAGTAAATGTGACGAAAGATAACAATAGTATTTCAAACAGTGAATCTGTTGTTCAATCTGAATCTCAGAGTGCTTCAACCTCAGCAGTTGAAGAGTCACAGTCAGTAAGTGCTTCACAAAGTGCTTCAACTTCAGCAGTAGAAGAATCACAGTCAGTGAGTGCATCACAAAGTGCTTCAGCTTCAGCAGTAGAAGAATCACAGTCAGTGAGCGCGTCACAATCTGAATCTAGCTCAGTATCTGCGA
>NZ_KV797912.1 GCF_001809535.1 Aerococcus sp. HMSC062A02
CCGAACCCGACTATAAAGGGTGTGAGGGCTGGCGTTTAGACTCGGATGATTGGAGCAAGTCGGAAAAAGAGCGAAGTATTCGCTCGTTTCAGACTTGTGAAATCACTCCGAGTCTGCCAGGCCGAACCCAGCTAGGGTGTGAAGGTAGGCGTATAATTCTAACTGGCTAGCGCATTGCCTATTTGCATTCGGAGAGCCCGAATACAGGTAGCAGGTGTGCAGTCTGCATTCGGAAGGTCTGAATACAGATAGCGAGCGCCCAATTTGCACTCGGAGGGTCTGAGTGCAGATAGCAAGTGATCAATTTGCATTCGGAGGGTTCGAGTACAGATAGTAAGTATCCGCTCTGCATTCGGAGGCTCTAAATGCAGATAGCAAGTATCAATCGACACGCGATGCCCCTGCATGCCAATAAAAAACATACTTTTTCGGCCAAAAGGCAAATAGCGAGCCTAATCAAATCAATTTTCAAGAAACACCTACCATGAGTTTAAGCGCACAAACAACAATTAAGGAGGATTCAATGACTTATCCAAACACTTGGCAGCTCGACGACCTCTACCCAGGCGGGGTGGCAGGGTCAGCTTTTAAGGAAAGCCTTGAAGCTGCCAAAATTGAAAAAGAACTTTTAAGTAAGAAAGTGAAAGCCTTCGAAGCTAAAAGCGAAGAAGCGGATCAAGACCTCTACCAACTCATCCAAGACTTGGAGGGCCTGGAAGAGGAACTAGTGACCCTGGATAGTTTTGCCCAAATGGCAGCAGACACCGATATTCAAGCAGAGGCACCAGTCTTAGCCCTCGACCGAGTTGGCCAACTCCTGGAAAGCTTCGACGGGCTTGCTTTAAACTTTGACCAGAAGCTCCTTGCTTGGTCTGAGGCTGAATGGCAAGAAGTCTTGGCGAGTCCCTTGCTTGCGCCTTACCGCTTCCACTTAGAAGAGCGCCGCCGAGAAGCTAGTCAGGCCCTGGACCCGAAAACAGAACGTTTGCTTTTGGCCTTGGATCGCGATGGTATCGAAGCTTGGTCCCAGACCTACGATAGCCTGGTTGCTTGCCTCCATATCCAACCTGAAGGCAGTAAGACTACATATTCAGTCGGCCAGGCTATGAACCATATGCTGGACGATCCGGATCCCAAGAAACGGGCAGCTTTCTTCAAGGCCTGGGAAGCCGCCTTTACTGAAATGGGGCCAGTTTTTGCCCGCCTTCTAAACCACCTTGCAGGCTACCGGATGACTGAGCAGAAGGCCCATGGGGATGACTTTCTCGAGGAGCCTCTGCGCCAGAACCGGATGACCTACCATACTTTAGGAGCCATGTGGGAAGCGGTAGATGCGGCTCGTCCGGACCTCCTGCAATTCCTTAAGACCAAACAAAAATTATTGCAACTGGATAAGTTAAATTGGCAAGACGTCGCTGCACCCTTGACCCTCAGTGACAGCCAGGTTCAGCGCTATACATGGGAAGAAGCTTGCCAATTTGTTGTCGACCACTTCCGGAAGACTAGTGACGAAATGGCGGACTTTGCGGACCAAGCCCTCAAGGCAGGCTGGGTGGAAGCGGAAGACCGGCCAGGTAAGCGTCCAGGCGGTTACTGCACGGAGCCCCTGGCCAATGGCGAATCGCGGATCTTTATGACTTTTACTGGGTCTGCCCAAGATGTCAGTACCCTAGCCCATGAGCTAGGCCATGCCTTCCATTCCTATGTCATGCGGGACTTATCGACCTGGCAGCAGGGCTATGCCATGAATGTGGCGGAAACCGCTTCTACCTTGGCAGAAAACTTGATTGCTAGCAGTCAATTAGCGGAAGCCAAAGATCCTGGCCAGCGTCTCCAGTTGCTCAACGCTAAGCTGGAGAACACGACGGCCATGTTTATGGATATCCGAGCACGTTATCTCTTTGAGAAGAATTTTTACAGTGAACGTCAAGCCGGCTATGTGGGGGAAGAGCGTCTGAACCAGCTGATGGTGTCAGCCCAGCGCGAAGCCTTTGCAGGAGCGCTGGATAGCTACCACCCGCATTTCTGGGCCAGCAAGCTGCACTTCTTTATTTCAGATGTGCCTTTCTACAACTTCCCTTATAGCTTCGGTTATCTCTTTAGCCAGGGAATTTTGGCCGAATTGATGAAAGATCCGGACCACTTCACTGAACGCTATGTGGCTCTCTTGAGGGATACAGCGGTAATGACTGTCGAAGACCTGGCGGCTAAACACTTAGGCGTTGACCTGACCCAGATCGATTTCTGGCAGGAAGGCGTCGCGCTAGCCCTCCAAGATGTCCGTGCCTTTGTCCACGAAGGGCAAACTTATTTAGAAAACTACCAATAGGAGAAAATTATGGATTATGAAACATTAGAAGAGCTCTTACCCCTAGCTGAAGAAGGGAAAATGGTCCTCGGCTTGGATACTATGGCTCAATTAATGGCAGACTTGGGCAATCCCCAAGATCAATTGCCCACCATCCACATTGCTGGGACTAATGGCAAGGGGTCAGCAGCCATGATGCTAGCAACGATTCTAGAAGAAGCGGGCTATAAGGTGGGACTTTATACCTCGCCTTCCATCATGTCCTTTAATGAGCGGATCATGGTCAACCGGGTGCCTGTCTCCGATGAAGCGATTATCCGGGCAGCCCAGGCTATCAAGGGGTCCTGTGAGCGCTTAGACCTCCACCTGACAGAATTCGAAGTCTATACCGCTATGGCTTGGTTAATCTTTGCCGACCAAGCCTGTGATCTGGTTGTTCTGGAGGTAGGTCTCGGGGGCCGCTTGGATGCGACCAACCTGGTGAAGGCTCCCTTAGTCACTTTACTGATGAAGATTGCCTTCGATCATGTCGGTATCTTAGGCCACAGTCTAGGCGAAATTGCTGGCGAAAAAGCAGGCATTATTAAAGCCGGCCGCCCCGTGATTTCCTACCCTCAGGATCCTGAAGCCAAGACTGTCATCCAAGCTAAGGCGGAAGAAATGGGCGCGCCGTATTTAGAAGTTGATCCTGATGACATCCGAGCCTTGCCTAGCGACCAAGCCCGTAAGCAAGTCTTTAGTTATAAAGGACAGACCTGGCAGCTCAACCTCCTGGAGGCCCACCAATTGCAGAATGCTAGTGTGGTCCTGGAAGCTGTCGAGAGCTTGCGCCAGCAGGGCTATCCTGTTACTGACCAAGCGCTTGCCCGAGGCCTGGACCAAGTGAAATGGCAAGCCCGTTTTGAAATTATGCACGACCAGCCTACCATTGTTGTCGATGGTTCGCATAATTTAGATGGGGTCAGTCAGCTTAAGCTCAACTTAGAGCGCTATTTTCCCGACCAAGGAATCGTTGCCATTATGGGCATGCTGGCGGATAAAGACGTGACCCATGCAGTTGCCGAGATTGTTCCGATCTTGGATCAGATTGTCACTGTCCGCCCAAATACGCCCCGAGCTTTAAGTGCTCAAGAACTCAGGGATAAAATCGTTTCCATATACCCTGAACAATATGATACAATAGTTCCATCTGATTCTTATGAAGACGCCTTCAATAAAGCGATGAAATATTTAAGCCAGGATGATGTCTTAGTCATTTTCGGGAGTTTCTATTATGTAGGCTACATGAGGAATCTAATCAATAAGAAGTTAGGAAATGATATTTAAATGGATAAAGTAAAGATTGAACAAGCAATTCGTGACTTATTAATCGGAATTGGGGAAGACCCCGACCGGGAAGGTTTGCAGGAAACGCCGAAACGGGTGGCTAAGATGTATGCTGAACTCTTGGATGGTTACCAAAGAACCCCCTCCCAACACATGGAAAAACAGTTCACGGCTGAAGATAGTGAACTAGTCTTAGTCAAGGATATTCCCTTCCATTCCATGTGTGAGCACCACCTCTTGCCCTTCTACGGGGTTGGCCATATTGCCTATGTACCCGGAGCAGACAAGGTAGTTGGCTTAAGCAAACTGGCGCGAATCTTAGAGGATATCAGCCTCCGACTCCAATTACAGGAACAGATCACAACAGAAGTGGCGCATACGATTGCTGATAATCTCGAAGTGGAAGGTGTCTTTGTCGTTCTTGAAGCAGAGCACATGTGCATGTCCATCCGGGGCGTCCATAAAGAAGGAGCTTCTACCGTAACCAAGTCCGCTCTGGGTTGCTTTAAGGAAAACTCCGAACTGCGTAAAGAAGTCCTATCGATGATCCGAGCTTAGGAGTGGGTCTTGTGAAAGAAGATTGCATTTATTTAAATGGTTTGAATTTCTATGCCTACCACGGCCTCTTTCCGGAAGAGACCAAGCTCGGCCAGCGTTTCATTGTTGACCTGGCCCTCTACTTGGATCTGAGCCGGGCCGGGCAGACGGACCAAATGACTGACAGTGCCCACTATGGCGAAGTTTATGACAGTGTCAAGCGGGTTGTCGAAGGGGAGCCTTTCAAGTTGATTGAACGTCTGGCCCAAGCCATTGCCGATGAGGTCCTGGCTAGCCAAGATTTGGTGGACGCCCTGCAGGTCAAGGTCACCAAACCCGATCCACCGATTCCGGGCCATTACGATTCAGTCGCTGTCGAGATTTACCGTGAACGCCATTAGGAAGGAGAGCTGTTATGCCACTTGAAACCCACCATGCCTACATTGCCCTGGGGTCTAACATTGAGCCACGCCGGGAGTTTTTGAACCGGGCGATTAAGGCTTTGGACCGGAATGAGTCTACCTCCGTTGTCCAAAAGTCCCATGTCTATGAAACGGTACCCAAGGGCTATGCCGACCAAGCAGACTTTTTGAATATGGTTCTCGAAGTCGAAACCACCTGCGATCCCTTCGCCTTATTAGGGATTGCCCAGCAGATTGAAGATGATCTCAACCGGGTGCGGACGATTAAGAACGGGCCACGAACTATTGACGTGGACCTGCTCGCCTACGAAGATCAAATCATTGACCATGAAATCTTGGAATTACCCCATCCTCGCATTCAAGAGCGCGCCTTCGTCCTCTTCCCCATGGCAGAGATTGCAGCGGATTTTGTCTTACCTGGTACGGGTCAGACCATCCAAGCCTTGCGTGATGCCCTGCCTGAAGCAGAGAAGGCGGATGTGCGGATTTACGAATAGCAGGATGCCCAGCGACGAGAGGTCCTGGGCTTTTCTTCTAGAATTGGGCGGATGAGCATGCCTTCCGCTTTTGAATTTGATTTTTAAATTCTGAGAGGATCACTACCGTCTGGAACAAAAGTTTCATCTAAGTTTTAGATAAGCGACTTTTGACAAGGCTCTTTTTCAAGATTTTCTTGAAGGCTTATACTTTGGTATTTCAATGATTTTATGCTATTGTAAACATAAATCTACCAAGTTAATTAAAGAGAGAAAAGAGTGATTCAAAATGGCTGAAGAAATCAAACGAGAAAATGATTTAAATTTTGATGCGCAAGCGATTGAAACAATTGCGAGCCGTGCCGTTCTAGAAGTCGATGGGGTCCTAACTACTCAAGGGAACGCCTTCAATACGGCCTTGTCCCAAGCTGCTAACTTCGCTGACCAAGTTAAAGAAAAAGCTCAAGAAAGCTTCTCTGATGACGACCAAGGGGATGAGAAAGAAGGTCAAGACCAGGAAGAGGACAAGGGACATGAAGAAGGGGACCACTACCAAGACGGCGTGAACGCTGAAGTTGGCAATGTGGAAGTTGCCGTGGACCTCGATATTGTCGTTGCTTACGGTAAGGAAATCCCTAAGATATTTGATGAAATTGTTGAAAATGTCAACAAACGCATCCATGAAGCAACGGGCTTAGAAGTTGTGGAAGTGAATGTCAATGTCCGCGATATCATGACGGAAGAAGACTATCGCAAGGTCCACTACAAACAATTTCCCGATGACTAATTAGCATGCAATTGAACAAACTCTCTAGAAATCCAGGCGTGTGGATAGCTAGGGAGTTTTTGTTTGGCTACTTTTTATTAAAGCTTCCATTTGAAAGTTAACCTGATCCTACTTGCTAATGGAGCCCCCATTTGAAAGTTGCTCCAGGTCTAAGAATGAAAATAACCTAGTAAGGAGGCAATAATCCTTACTAGGTTATTTATTATTTTAAATTTCTAACCGCGCGCCCTCACACCCTGTGTAGTCGGGTTCGAGGATGCAGAAAGGGCTCCTCTTCGCAAAGATCCGTCGAAGACTTGCAGTCTTCTCTGGCTCTTTGCTCCAGAGCTCCCTTTCTCCCGCATCCTCTCACACCCTTCCTTTTTTTGTGTTTCTTTTGGGGATTTGATAGAATATATAGAGATAATTAGGAAGTGAGGGTGTGTTATGGTGGCTTATAATAATGATGATGGTTTGTCTTTTGGCAAGCCTCTGCATGCGATTGATGTGGGGGATACGTTTACCATGACGGAACGTTTTCGGGAGCGGGATATTCTCCTCTATATGGGGGTAACCAATGATATTAATCCCCGCTATTTGAAGACGGAGGAGGCCCACCAGGAGGTTGATCTGGAGACGGTGATTCCGCCGATTGCCTTGATGGGGGCGATTACGCGGACGGTTTCCATGCATTTCCCGGGGCCGGGTTCCATGTTGGTGGAGATGAATTTCACGATTAATAAGGCTATCCGCCACGATTCGACCATCACCTATCATTTTGAAGTGATTCGGATTGAGGAATGGCGGGGTTATGTGACCATCCATGTCATCGGCAATAACGAAACCACCGGGGAGGACCGGGTTTTGGATGCCATGCTGATGGTCCTTCCGCCCGAAGAAGCCCTGACTGACCAACCCAAAATTATTGATTCGAGTGAATTGAAGCGTGTTGATGGAGGCGATGTAAACAGTGACTAAAAAAAATAAATTACTTTTATTCGATGGCTCTTCTTTGGCTTTTCGGGCCTTCTATGCTATTCAAAATTTGGATTCTTTTGTCAATAAGAATGGCTTGCATACCAATGCCCTCTATGCCTTCCATGCCATGCTGAAGACGGTCTTGGATAAGGAAGAACCGACCCATGCCTTGGTGGCTTGGGATGCGGGGAAGACCACCTTCCGAACGGAGATGTACGATGATTACAAGGGCGGCCGGCAGAGTGCGCCGGATGAATTCCGGGAGCAGATGCCTTTCTTTAACGTCTTATTAGATGCTTTCGGTCTGGCTCATTATGAACTGGCTAATTATGAAGCCGATGATATTATCGGGACCCTGGCCTTACAGGCTGATCCAGAGACCTTCGATGTGGTGGTTATTTCGGGTGACCGAGACCTGACTCAGCTGGCCCGCGACAATATCCGCGTGGACATTACTCGGCGCGGGGTCAGCCAATTGGAAGAATATACGCCCGCTTCAATCCAGGAAAACTGGCAAATCACTCCTGAACAGATTGTGGACATGAAGGGACTCATGGGCGATTCTTCCGATAATTATCCTGGCGTCACTGGGATTGGCGAGAAAACAGCCCTCAAGCTCCTCCACGAATTTGGGTCTATGGAGGGCGTTTACGACAATATTGATAAGGTTTCCGGCAAAAAGCGCAAAGAAAACCTCATTAAGGACAAAGAAGCCGCCTTCCTATCCAAAAAACTTGCCCGGATCTTAGACGATGCTCCATTAGAAATTGGCTACGACGACATCAAGAAGCGGGACCTTGACCAAGAAGCCCTGCTAGACTTCTACAAGGAAATGAACTTCAACCGCTTTATGACTGATCTCTTGGAAGATTCCGATCTCTCGGACCAAGTCCAAGCGGAAGCTCGAGACATTCCTTACCAAGTTTTGACAGAAGCAGACCAAGTGACGGCTGAGATTTTTCAAGCGGAAGAGATGGCCTTTTATGGTGAAATGTTTGCCAAGAACTACCACCAAGGGGAGATTATTGCCTTCGCATTGGGGAATTCTGACCAGGTCTATGTCCTGCCCAAAGAAGTGGCCTTAGCGTCGTCCGCCTTCCGAGAATGGGCGGAAGATGCTAGTCGCACCAAGCAGGTCTTCGATGCCAAGCGGACCAAGGTCATGTTGGCCCGGGAAGGGATCGACTTCCAAGGGGTGTCAGAAGATGTCCTGATTGCTTCCTACCTGGTCCATGCCAAGGATAATTCCAATGACCTAGCGGAAGCGGCTCGTGAATTCGGAATTGATGACCTGGCCTATGACGAAATGGTCTACGGCAAGGGCAAGAAGCAGGCCGTTCCAGAAGATGAAAGCCAGATGCACGACCATCTCGCCCGGAAGATTGATGTGATCTGCCGGATGGTGCCCATAGCCAAAGAACGCCTGGCAGCAGACCAGATGACAGAACTCTACCGCGATATGGAACTGCCCCTGGCCCTGGTCTTGGCTAACATGGAGATTCGGGGGATTCGTGTTGAGCGGTCTACCCTAGAAGCCATGCATGAAGCCATCGAAGGTCAGCTGGATGACCTAGAAGCTGCCATCTACCAAGAAGCTGGCCATGAATTCAATATCAATTCTACCCAACAATTGAGCGATGTCCTCTTCGAAGAGATGGGCTTGCCTGCTGGTAAAAAGACCAAGTCCGGCCACTATTCGACAGCCCAATCGGAATTGGAGAAATTACAGGGCAAGGCAGAGATCGTCGACTTAATCTTGGATTATCGCCAGCTGGCTAAGTTGCAATCGACTTATATCGAGGGCATCCAGAATTTTATCCAAGAGGACCACAAAGTCCATACCCGCTTTATCCAGACCCTGACCACTACGGGGCGCTTGTCTTCGGCAGACCCGAACTTGCAAAATATTCCGATTCGGACAGAGAACGGTCGGAAGATCCGCCAAGCCTTTGTTCCATCTGAACCGGGTTGGAAGATCTTCTCATCGGACTATTCGCAGATCGAACTCCGGGTCCTCGCCCATATTTCAGGCGATGAGCACTTGCAGAAGGCCTTCAAGGAGAACCGGGACATTCACCGGACCACGGCTAGCCGCGTTCTCGGCATTGACGAGGTAGATGTAACACCTAATCAGCGCCGGGATGCCAAGGCAGTAAACTTCGGGATTGTCTATGGGATTTCCGACTATGGACTCAGTAAGAACCTCAATATTTCCCGGCCCCAAGCCAAGGCCTTCATTGATTCTTACTTCGATAACTTCCCCAAGGTTAAGGTCTACATGGATGAGATTGTGGAATCCGCTCGCGAGAAGGGTTATGTGGAAACCCTCTTCCACCGCCGCCGCTACCTGCCTGATATTAAGGCGCGCAACTTTAACGTGCGGTCCTTCGCCGAACGGACAGCCATGAATACACCAATCCAGGGGACAGCCGCTGATATTATCAAGCTAGCCATGTTGAAAATGGAGGCTGCCCTAGAAGAGGAAGGACTCCAAGCCAAACTGCTCATCCAAGTCCACGATGAGCTGATCTTCGAGGCGCCCGAAGAAGAAATCGCCCGCCTGGAAGAATTAGTGCCACAAGTGATGGAATCCGCCGTTGAATTGGACGTGCCTCTAATTGTGGATAGTAACTATGGCGATACTTGGTACGATGCCAAATAAGGTGTTTGTCGCTTAATAGCTAATCGTAGGCTCATATAGAGGCTGCAGGTGAGCATCCGTTCCGTTTTTGCTCATCACTAGCAGACCTATCGATTATTGCGCCAACCACTGCAAATTTGTATTTAAAAGTATTAAGATATAGATAATGCTTGGCCGCGGACAGCTTTGCGGCCAGGCTTTTCACTTTCAGATGAAAGGAGGATGAAAGATGCCAGAATTACCTGAAGTGGACCGGGTCCGCCAGGGGTTGGAAGACTTAGTGCTAGGATCTAGGGTGACCGGACTTAGCTTAAGCTGGCCCAAGATAATTGACCGGCCTAGCCCTGAAGAATTTGAAGCCATTATGCCGGGACTGCGCCTCGAGGGCTTAGGACGCCGGGGCAAGTATTTAATCTTTGACTGGGGCGATTGGGCTTGGATCAGCCATTTGCGGATGGAAGGCAAGTGGCTAGTCCTGCCCAGCGACCAGGCCGTAGATAAGCACACCCACCTCGTTCTCCAGCTCGATGATGGCCGCGACCTCCGCTACCATGATGTTCGCAAGTTTGGCCGCATCCGGCTATTTCCCAAAGCAGAGATGGACGATGAATTAGCCCGGCTTAACTTGGGACCGGAACCTTGGAATTTGGATGCCGATACTTTTTACCAGCAGCTTCAGCGGCGGAAGTTGGCCATTAAGCTGGTGCTCCTGGACCAACATGTGGTGGCAGGGATTGGCAATATCTATGCCGACGAAATTCTTTACCGGAGCCGCCTCCATCCTGAGCAGCCGGCTAACACGGTGTCCAGGCTGAAGTCCAACCGCTTAGTCCATTATGCTGAGGAAGTGATTGGGGAGGCCATGGCCAAGGGTGGGACGACGATTCGTTCTTATACTGATGCCCTGGGCCACAGTGGGGGCTTCCAACAGACCCTCAATGCTTACGGACGGGCAGGGCTGCCCTGTCCCCGCTGTCAGACCCCGATGAAGAAGATCAAGGTCGGTCAGAGGGGGACAACTTTTTGTCCACGCTGCCAAGTCTTAAAGAAGGAAAGGAGATAAGATGACATTTCATTTAGGATTAACCGGATCCATTGCAACGGGCAAGAGCTCGGTCAGCAAGCACTTCCAGTCCCTAGGCTATCCCATTGTCGATGCCGATTTGGGGAGCCGGGCTGTGGTTGAACCCGGCCAGCCAGGACTGGAAGCCATCCGGGAACATTTTGGGGAGGACTATATCTTTCCCAACCAGACCATTAACCGAAAAAAATTAGGCCAGCTCATTTTTGCGGATGACCGGGCCCGCCAAGAGCTGAACCAGCTTCTTCAACCCCATATCCGTCAGTGGATCATCCAAGAGGCCCAAGCCTATGATGCTGCAGGGCACGACTTAGTTGTTCTTGACATTCCCTTGCTCTATGAAGAAGGCTACCAGGCAGACTGTGACCAGGTGATGGTGGTCTACTGTTCCGAGTCGGTTCAATTGGAACGCTTGATGGCCCGCGACCAGCTCAGTGAAGGGGAGGCCTTCCAGCGGATATGTTCCCAGATTTCTATCGAACGCAAGGCAGAGTGGGCGGATATTCTAATCGATAACGGTAGGGACCTGTCCTATACCTACCAACAAGTAGATGCTTGGCTAGGAATCAGCGGTTTTAGCCCAAATCCTGTCGCTGAATAGCTGTGCTTATGCTATAATAGGCATGAAAACGTCCTTCTTGTAAAGAAATAGGTGAGAATCTTATGCAATGCCCAAAATGCCATCATGATAATACCAAAGTGGTGGATAGCCGTCCCACCGAGGAAGGGAGTGCTATCCGCCGTCGCCGGGCTTGTTTGGCCTGCGACTACCGCTTTACCACCTTTGAGCGGGTGGAACAGCCACCACTGCTAGTGATTAAGCGCGACGGTAACCGCCAGGAATTCTCGCGGGAGAAATTACTGCGCGGCATGGTCCGGTCTTGTGAGAAACGGCCCGTTGCCTTGGAGGACTTGAAGCGCTTAGTGTCAGAGATTGAGTCTGAATTGCGGGCCCGGCCCCATGATGAAGTCTCCTCCCAGGATATTGGAGAGATGGTCATGGACCGCCTGCCTGCTATTGATGAAGTGGCCTATATCCGTTATGCGAGTGTCTACCGCCGTTTTGAAGACCCGACTGTCTTCTTAGAAGAGATTGAATCCCTCCGCCAACTGCAGCGCAAGCAGGTTGAGGGCCAGCAGAACCTCGACTTGGATGGAGACACAGACTAGAAGGGAGTGTTAATTTGGCCTTTATCCCATGGGAAAGTTTAGAACCACAGAGCGGCCTTATCATCTACCAGAAAGAATGGCTTTCGGAAAATGATATGGCTGTTTTTCTTCACCTCTACCAGCCTATGCTGGGGGCGGAGAGTGCGGCCCTCTACCAGAGCTTGCGTGCCCAGATTGAAGTCGGGGCCTGGCACTCCTCGATTCTCCGGCACTCGGACTTGATGGAGCAATTGGTGATGGGCAAGGAAGAGTATATCCGGGCTAGGCAGCGGCTGGAGGCCCTGGGCTTGGTCCAAGTCTTCCAAAACCAGAATCCCGACAAACAGGTCCAGACCCGCTATGACTTGTTAGCACCCTTGCCGGCGGATAAATTCTTTACCGATTCACTGATGTCGTCCTTGCTCATTTATTATGTGGGTGAAGACCGCTTTCACCGCTTGGTTGATCGCTTTTCCTGGCAGCCCTACCAGGCTTTGGAGCAGGCGGACTGGCGGGACGTGACGGCTTCCTTCCGTGATGTCTACCGCTTGCCCCAGGCCATCTACCCGGTCAGTCAGGAGACCCGGGAACACTTGGTCCGTACCAATGAAGGAGACAAGCATTTTGACCTGGGCCAGGACTCTAAGTTCGATCTCCAGGCCTTTAAGGAGCTCCTCCAGGGTAGCTTTGTGGGGGAGAAGGCGCTGACTAAAGAAGTGATCGATATGACCCAGACCCTCCACGAAATTTTTGGCTACGATGAGGTCAGCCTCCAGCGAATGGCCCTAGAAGCCTGTGATATCAAAGAAAATAAGATTGATCTGGACAAGTACCAGGCTATTGCCCTGGCCCAGGCTGAAGCCGATAACAAGGCCCCGCTCAAGGAACGCAGTCAGGAATTCCAGGAAGTACAAGCCCAGGCCCAGGAAGAAGCTCAGAAGCTCTGGAAAGAACAAGGCTTGAGTGATGAAGATCTGGCATTTACAGCGACCCTGCGCAATTACCCCTCGGTGCCTTTTGCCAAGTCGATCAAGGACCAGCAGGGGGGCTTTTTGACCAAGAATGAGACCCAGGCCATTGGAGACATCCTCCAGATGGGCATACTCAATCCGGCTACTCTTAATGTTATGATTCACTATTACCTAGTGGAAGACGGCAAGGACCGCTTGAGCCGCCCCTTGTTAGAAGCCACGGCAGATGATTGGAGCCAGCACAAGGTGGACTCACCCGAAGCTGCCTTGCTCTACCTACGCGGCCGGCTCGACCATCAAAAACAAGCCAAGATCAAACGTATGCAGCAGAAACGCCAAGCCCGCTACCAAAAGAGAAATTATCAAAAACGCCCAGGCCGCGAAGAAGTCAAGCCCAAGTGGTTTAAAGCTGGCGAAGAGGCGGCCAAGCCAGCTGACCAGACGAACCAGCAAAGGACGGACCAGTCTCAAAACTTGCGCGACCTAATCGCCCAAAGGCACAAGGAGGATCGTTAAGATGCAAAATATCGGACCAGAAATCAAAAAAATCCTAGAGCAAAAGGACTACAAAGAAAGACTTAAGGAAATTCAAGCAGAGGCCCTCAGCGATCCCGACGTCCAAGCCTTTATCAACCAGCACCAGGACCAGGTGGATGAGGCCATGATCCAGCGTAGCTTGTCTAAGATCTATGAATTCGTCCAAGAAAAGAAGCGAATCCAAGCGGGCTATGAGCCCAAGATCCCTAATTTCCACCCCCAATTGCAGATGAATGTGAACTATATTGATGTCCAATATGTGGCTAATGAGGATTATTTGGCCAAGCAAGCGGAGCTCAAGCGCGACCGCCGGATTACCCTGGTGGACCTGCCCAAGTCTCTGCGTGAAGCAAATTTCGACCAATTCGATGTCGATGACCCTGCCCGTCAGGAAGCGGCTAGCCGGGCTTTGACTTTTACCACGGCCTATCTCAAGGCCCCCGACCGCTTCCACAAGGGCCTCTATTTCCACGGGGCCTTCGGGGTAGGGAAGACCTTCCTCCTTGCGGCTATTGCCAATGATTTGGCGGACAAGGGGTATGAAACGACCCTGGTCCACTACCCGCAGTTTGCTCAATCGATCAAGCAGAGCATCGCTAGTAACACTGTCCAGGACAAGCTGGAAGCCCTGCAGAAGGCGCCCCTCCTTATGCTCGATGACATCGGTGCTGAGAGCAATTCCGCCTGGCTCAGGGATGATATCCTGGGGGTTATCCTCCAATACCGGATGAACGAACAGCTACCCACCTTCTTTTCTTCTAACTTTAACTTTGAAGAATTGGAGACCCACCTAGCACGGACAAATTCTGGAGATATCGAGGACGTCAAGGCGGGGCGGATTATGGAACGAATTGCCTTCCTCGCTGAAGAAATCGAAGTCGGTGGGCGTAACCGACGCCATGATTAAGAACAATATTGTGTATTTTAGCTGACAAAAAGTCTCTCAACTAGGCTAGATCAAGGGTCTAGTTGGGAGACTTTTTGTTTTGAAGGATAGCTAGGATTTTTTCTGGATTAAAAGTCATATAATTTGCATTTAGGGGAAATAAAGGCTAATCTAAGGATATAAGAGATACTTGTTATTTTTTAAATTGAATATGAATAGGGGGGAGCCTTCCTATGAACGGATTTGTTAAATTCATCCAAGTTCTAGGTGCTTTAATTGCAATCTTAGCCTTGCTTGCAGCTATCGCTGTGCTGTATCCGATTCCTTACTTGACGGAATTTGTTGCCTATTATGTCTTAGGCATTCCGGAAGTCAGCACCACGGTTGCTATTGTCTTGGCTGTAGTAGCTGTAATTGCGCTCATCTTCCTGCTCTATGCTTGCTTTGCCACCTCAAAGAAGGCCTGGTTGCAAGTGGACACTGAGCATGGTGAGGTTAGGGTTGACCACACGGTAGCAGAAGCAGCTGCGACACATGCTGCGCGCTCAGTTGATGCGGTCAAGCACCCACAAGCTGAAGCTAAGATGGGCAATCATCCAGGGGACACCAAGCTGGACGTTACCGTAGATGTTAGCCAAGACGCACCCGTTGCGACCATTGCTAAAGCTGTCCAAGAACAGGTGGAAGCAGCTGTTGGCCGTAAGCTCGGCGGCAAGCCAGGGTCCGTCAATGTTAAAGTCAACCAAATTGATACCCGCGCGGCTCAAGCTCAAGCAGCTCAGAATGCACCACGCGTGAGATAGTTAAAGGAGGAGGCCTTGCAATGAAACAACCACCAGAGTCATGGTATGCCTATAGATGGCGTATTATCTGTACCGCTGCAGCTTTCTTATTTACTGTCATCAGTTTGGCAAGCAATATTGGGACCGCTATTTTGGTGGCCGTCCTTGCGGTAGCTGGTTTTTACGCTGGTAAATATTTTGACAAGAATTTATAAAAATTCGAAGGCATATTATTTGAAAAAATTTGAGAAATCAGTATGATTAGAGTACAAGCAATTGTAATAAATTTTTTGGAGGATGATAATCATGGCAGAACAAAAAGCTAATGAACAAAACCAAGTACAACACGAAAATGAATTAACTTTCGCTGACAAGGTTCTCGAAAAAATCGCGAACTATTCAGTACAAGGCGTTGAAGGAATCCTTGAATTACAAGGTGGCTTCACTTCAGGTATTAAAGGCTTCTTCTCAGGCTCCGGCGAAGACGAAACAAAAGGCGTTAGCGCAGAAGTAGGTAAGAAAGAAGTTGCTTTAGACTTAGAAGTTATTGCTGAATATGGCAAGGACATTCCTGCTGCTTTCGAATCAGCAATCAAGAAAATCTCTGACAATGTTAACAAGATGACTGGCTTAAAAGTTGTTGAAGTTAACATGAACGTTAACGATGTTGTAACTCGTGGCGAATGGGAACGTAAACAAAACGAAGAACAACGTAAAGCTGCTGAAGAACGTCGTCGTGCACACGAAGACGGTGAATACTCAGACGGTTCACGCGTTCAATAATTACGAAACACCAGCAAAGCTTGGGCTCCTTGCCCAAGCTTTTTTGTTCTTTATAACATGGTAAGATGAATCTGTCGTCCGCTTCTGGATTTGACCCTTAAATGCTTAGGGGACCAACACGGCTGCCCTGTCTTGTACTTTATCCGTAAAGCGCTCAAGCCCCAACGGCTAAAGCCTAGCATCGGCTCGAGTCAAGCCCACACATCTTTTTTAAAAAGTCTGCCTTGCTTTTTCATCTGAATAGTGCTTTAATAGGGTTAGACTAGTTAAGCGCCAGTGATGGAGACAAAGTTTTTGTTTGAATGCTAGAGACGGATTGTTTGGTGGAAGATCCGCAAACAGAGATGGTGACCACTCCGGAGGCTTTCAATGATTGAAGTTGAACGGTGAACCCCGATATCGGTCATGAACGAGTGCCTAAATAGGCAAAAATTGGGTGGAACCACGTATTGATTAAGATGACGTCCCTAATTGAAGGAAACTTCAGTTAGGGCTTTTTTTATTTTACAAGGAGGATAACCATGCAAATTACATTTCCAGATGGAGCAGTCAAAGAATTTGAAGCCGGTGTTTCTGGCCGCGAAGTTGCCAAATCTATCTCAAACAGCTTGGCTAAACGCGTTTTGGCTTATAAATTAGATGGTCAGTTGAAGGGCCTAGATGAACCCATTCAGGAGGGTGGAGCGATTGAATTAATTGATCCTAAGTCCAATGAAGAGGAAGCCTTGGAAATCTTGCGCCACTCGAGCGCCCACTTGCTCGCCCAAGCCCTGCGCCGGATCTATCCAAACATCCACTTTGGTGTAGGTCCTGCCATTGAGAATGGTTTCTACTATGACACCGACAACGGCGAAGGCCAACAAGTCAAGGAAGAAGACCTGCTAGCTATCCAAGCAGAAATGGAAAAGATTGTCCAAGAAGATTTCCCAATCGAAGGCCGTGAAGTGAGCCGGGAAGAAGCCAAGGAAATTTTCAAGGAAGACCCTTACAAGCTGGAATTAATCCACGACCTGCCTGAAGACGAAACCATTACCATCTACAGCCAAGGGGAATTTACTGACCTCTGCCGCGGCGGCCACGTGCCATCAACCGGCTATATCAAGCACTTCCAGTTGCTTTCTTTAGCTGGGGCTTACTGGCGCGGGGATTCTGACCGTCCAATGATGCAACGGGTGTATGGGACAGCCTACTTTAATGAAAAGGACCTGAAAGCTGACCTCAAACGTCGGGAAGAAGCCAAGGAACGCGACCACCGCAAAGTCGGTAAGGAACTCGACCTCTTCCTCGTATCACCAGAAGTTGGCCAAGGCCTGCCATTCTGGTTACCTGAAGGGGCAACTATCCGCCGTATTCTCGAACGCTACATTGTGGACAAGGAAGTGGCGCAAGGCTACGAACATGTTTATACGCCAATCATGGCCAATGTGGACCTCTACAAGAAGTCCGGTCACTGGGACCACTACCGTGATGACATGTTCCCACCAATGGATATGGGCGACGGCGAACAATTAGTCCTCCGTCCGATGAACTGCCCCCATCATATGGAAGTCTACCAAAACCACATCCACTCCTACCGCGAACTCCCTATCCGGATCGCAGAACTGGGGATGATGCACCGCTATGAAAAATCTGGCTCCCTATCTGGTCTCCAACGTGTCCGTGAAATGACGTTGAACGACGCCCACATCTTTGTCCGTCCAGACCAAATCAAGGATGAATTCACCCGGGTCCTCCACTTGATCCGTGAAGTTTATGAAGACTTCCACATCACTGACTACCGCTTCCGCCTCTCCTACCGCGACCCTAACGACACCAAGAAATACTTCGATGACGATGAAATGTGGGAAAAGGCACAGGCTATGCTGAAGGAAGCTATGGACGACTTGGGACTAGAATACTTCGAAGCAGAAGGGGAAGCGGCCTTCTACGGACCTAAGCTAGACGTTCAAACTAAGACCGCCTTGGGAACTGAAGAAACCCTGTCCACGGTTCAATTGGACTTCCTCTTGCCTGAACGCTTCAATATCACTTATGTCGGTGAAGACGGGCAAAATACCCACCGTCCTGTTGTTATTCACCGGGGTGTCATCTCAACTATGGAACGCTTCGTTGCCTATCTGATCGAAGAATACAAGGGAGCCTTCCCAACTTGGTTAGCGCCAACCCAAGCTGTTTTGATCCCAGTTAACGAAGATGCCCATGCCGACTATGTCTACAAGATTGCTAATGAGATGAAGGCAAAAGGCTTCCGCGTGAAGGTTGACGACCGCAATGAAAAAATGGGCTACAAGATCCGCGAAGCCCAAACCCATAAGATTCCCTTCCAACTTGTCTTTGGTGACAAGGAAATTGAAGAAGGTTCAGTAACGGTCCGCCGCTATGGCTCTAAGAAGACGGAAAGTCAAGACTTCCAAGAATTCTTCGCCAGCTTGCAAGAAGCCGTTGAAAACCACGAATAATTGAATTACTTTAAGTCCAGCTGAATTTTGGCTGGGCTTTTTAGATTTTCTCATAAGCTGTATTTTTGAGCATGCGTTCCGTCTTGAGTTTGATCGTTAAAGAGCCATGGCAACGGCTCGAGCCTCGGTCTCTCGCCTAACGAGACTCAAACGGAGCGTACGGCTGATGCCTACGCCCCATAATTCGCTTCTAGTCGGGTTTAGGCTAGCAGAAATAGCTTCTCTTCACAAAGTCCTTTAGAAGACTTTCAGTCTTCTAAAGGACTTTGCTCCAGAGGTCTATTTCTCCCGCTAGCCT
>NZ_KV797913.1:0-6920 GCF_001809535.1 Aerococcus sp. HMSC062A02
TTTTATCAGGCTTTTTTTACCACTCAAGGCCTAAAAACAACCGCTCGGCTAAAACGGGACGACTTTTTGCCAGTTCTGCCTTATACTAAGGTCAGAAAGGAGGAGAGCTTCTATGACAATAGAAAAACTAGTCATCCAGCGTATCCTTGACCAAGACGAAGACAAGCACCAAGTGATCCTGCGTGCCTCTGACAGTCAGTGGCTAGACCGAACTTCTGACCTGCTCTACCAGCTAGAAGGAAAGCACCAGCCTGACCGCTTGACGATCAAGACCCAGGACACTTACCAGGTATTAGCTATCCGTGACATCCTCTATGCAGAAATCAACCAAGGCGAACTAAGCATCTGGACCAAGGCTAAGACCTATCCTTGCCGGCTCAGCCTAAAGAAGCTAGAAAGTCTCTTACCAAAGAACGACTACTTACGAGCAAGCCGCTATAGCCTCGTCCGCCTAGATGCTATCCAGAGCCTAGAACTCGCTTTTTCCGGAAATATGTATGCTCAACTTAGTAACCACAAGAAAATTCTAATCAGTCGTCGTTTTCTCCATCAGTTCAAAGAAAGACTTGGCCTATGAAAGGAGTCCCACCATGAAAGAATTTATTCAACGAAGCCTCCAAGGAATCTTTATCAGTATGGTTATCTTTGCTGTCATGGGTGCCATCTATACTTCCTCCCCCGCTTATCTTAAAATGTTAGTCAGTTGGAGCCTAGTCGGTTGTGTCTGCGGAGGAGGATCCCTCCTCTACCAAACAGATAGGCTCAGCCCCCTCTTAGCCGGCTTCTTCCACCTGGCTTTAAGTCTGCTAACCTTCCTCGGCCTAGCCGCATGGAATAACTGGTTCCCTCTGACTTGGGGCATCATTCTCTCGGCTAGCCTACAATTTAGCTTGATTTTTGTCCTCATTGCCCTGGGCTACTACTTCTACTATAGCAAACAAATTAAAGCAATCAATCAGAGAATCAACAAACTATAAAAAGACAAAAACCCCTGCTAGGCTTAAGCATCGCCTGGCAGGGGTTCTTCTATCGATAAATTGATTTCTAATGTGCAAGTCTTTAACGCCACCACTGGTCATAGACATTGACCGGCAGCTCTCGCTTGTGCTGGCTAGATTGATAAAGTTGTTCAATGCGTTCAGCATCGGCTTCAGCAAGATCCTTTCCTTCTAGGTAGTCATCAATGGCCTGGTAGGAGACACCGAGGGCTTCTTCATCGGCTTGGCCCGGTTTATCGTCTTCTAAGTCAGCGGTTGGCACTTTTTCATAGAGGCGAGGCTCTGCCCCGAGCGCTTGGAGCAAGGCTGCCCCCTGGCGTTTGTTGAGCCGCCAGATAGGCATGATATCCGCTGCCCCATCACCGAACTTGGTATAAAAGCCCGTAACGGCTTCAGCCGCATGGTCAGAGCCTGCCACAATCCCCTTATCGGCTCCAGCAATGGCGAATTGGCTAATCATCCGCTGGCGAGCCTTGATGTTCCCCTTATTGAAGTCCGTGATTTCAAGACCTGCTACTTCTAAGGCAGCCACTTGGGCATCCACAGCTGGCTTGATATTGACGGTCAATACCTGGTCAGCCTGGATAAAATCCAAAGCTTTCTGGGCATCATCCTCGTCCAACTGTTGACCGTAAGGAAGGCGGACTGCAATGAAACGAAGGTCTTGCCGGCCCGTCTCTTCGCGCAATTCTTCCATGGCTAGCTGGCAGAGCCGGCCCACTAAGGTCGAGTCTTGGCCCCCACTAATCCCTAGAACTAGGGTCTTGAAAAAAGGATGCTTCTTAAAATAGGCCTTAATAAAGTCAATCGATTGGCGGATCTCTGCATCTACATCAATACTTGCTTTCACACAGAGTTGGTCAATAATATGCGCTTGTAAAGGACGCATTATTCTCCTCCTTTATCTGCTGCCACATTTGCTTTAATCTTTTCCTTAATCTGCTTAATGCTGTTCATCTTCAAATCATAGAGCTCCTGTGAAAGGTCGACTGGGTACTGTTCTGGATTTAAAATCCGCTTATACTCATCCCACAGCGAATCAAGGCGTCCTTTAGTATAGTCTTTAATCTCGTCTAATTCTGGTTGGTCATAGACCAATTCCCCCTTGTCAAAAATCGTCTGCAAAAGCGGACGCGCCGTATAGTCAACAACGGTCTTATTGATATAAGGATAGGTAGGATGGAACATAAAGAGCTCATCCAATTGGTCGGGGCGCTCGTGTTTAAGCGCGACATAGTCCCCTTCAGACTTACCATCTGAGTTACGTGTAATGCGCCAAACCTGCTTGTCACCTGGAGTAGTGGTCTTTTCAGGGGAGCTTGAAATCTTCATAGTAGGGACCAAATTACCATTTTCATCTTCCATGGAGCAGAGTTTGTAAACTGCCCCGAGAGCAGCTTGGTCAAAGGAAGTAATTAACTTCGTTCCGACACCCCAAGAATCAATCTTCGCCCCCTGCATCTTCAAGTTAAGGATGGTCTTTTCATCTAAGTCATTGGAGGCCACGATGATGGCCTCTTCATAACCTGCTGCATCGAGCATGGTCCGGACACGTTTGGATTGATAGGTCAAGTCCCCACTATCCAAGCGAACCCCAATAAAGTTAATCTGATCGCCCATTTCATCGGCCACACGAATCGCCGCTGGAACGCCAGAATTCATCACATCATAGGTATCCACTAAGAATACGCAGTCCTTGTGGGATTGGGCATAAGCCTTGAAGGCCTCATAATCGCTCTGGAAGGATTGGACCATAGCATGGGCATGGGTCCCCGATACAGGAACGCCTAAGGTCTTGCCTGCCCGAACGTTAGAAGTCGAATCAAAGCCGCCAATATAAGCAGCCCGTGCTCCCCAAACTGAAGCATCCATCTCTTGAGCCCTGCGTGCACCGAACTCTGCCAAGCCATCGTCACCACAAACCGTACGGATGCGGGCAGCCTTGGTTGCAATTAAGGTTTGGAAGTTCACAATATTTAAGAGCGCGGTTTCTACTAATTGGCAATCCACCAAGCGCCCCTCAATCTGAATCAGCGGTTCATTGGCGAAGCAGAGTTCTCCTTCCACCATGGATCGGACTGTCGCTTGAAAGCGGTAGTCCTTTAAGTAATCTAAGAAGGCATCAGGGTAGTTTACTGTCTCCCTTAAATAAGCGATATCTGAATCAGTAAAGCGTAAATTCTTAATATAATCGATTACCCGTTCCAGACCTGCGAAGATCGCATAGCCATTATTGAAGGGATTCTTACGAAAATAAATTTCAAAAACCCCAAACTGTTCAGCCTTGCCACTTTCCCAGTAGGTCTTCATCATATTGATCTCATAGAGGTCAGTATGTAGGGTTAAACTGTCATCTGGATAATTCATAAAGGCACCTCTGTTTGTCATTTTTCTATCATTATAACACTTCACCCTAACTTTGTCGCAAAAAAGCCAATCCCAAGCTATCTAGCTGGCTTATAAAAATCAAAAAAATAGAAAAAGAAAGAGCCGGGGATACAAGTCCAGGCTCTTTCTTGTAAAGCTATAGGCAAAAAGCTTTATTTCATCAATGTTTTTTGGGGTCTTACTCCAAGTAGACAAAGTTAAACGCTCTTGCTCTCACCCTGTAGTCGGGTTCACAAGAGCAGACTTGAAGTGATTTCAGCGCATCGAAACGTCTGACTAGCGTCAGTCTTATTCGATGCGCCTCCAATCATTCAAGTCTAAGCGCTCTTGCTCTCACCCTGTTTAGTCAATGACTTGGATGTTCATTTTTTTGATGGCTTCGCGGTCAACGACTTGTTTGCTTTCTTCGTCTACTCCGGAAGAGGAGACCTTGTCGAAGAGAATTTTGATCGTCTGTAATAGGATCTTGAAGTCTAGGATAATGGAATAGGTCTTGATATAGATCAAGTCAAAGTTGAGCTTACTGTTAAAGTCCGTCGCATACTTGCCATAAACTTGGGCATAACCTGTCAGGCCAGCTGGTACATTATGGCGGAGGTAATAGTGAGGGTTTTGTTCTTGGAATTGCTCAACAAAGAAGGGACGTTCGGGACGTGGCCCAACCAATGACATGTCCCCATTCAAGATATTGAATAATTGAGGCAGTTCATCGATGCGCAGGGAGCGCAGGTACTTGCCGATTCCTGTGATCCTTGCATCATTCTTGGTTGCAATCACAGGTCCCGTGCTGTCCTCCGCAGTCGCTGTCATCGTCCGGAACTTATAGATTTCAAATTCACGATTGCCCTTGGTGATCCGTGTCTGCCGGTAAAAGACGGGGCCTTTAGAGGTGAGCTTCACCAAGAGGGCCGTTACCAGCATGATCGGGGAAGCAATGATCAAAAGAACAAGAGAAACAATAATATCCAAGAGCCGCTTGATCAGGGCCTGATCTGCCGGAATCTTGAAGTCAGAGGTTTCAATAATCGACTCATCCTCAAAGTTCATGATATTAGGGTTGACCATGACTAAGTTTTCAAACTTAGAATTAAGGAAGAGCTTTTTATCTTCCGCCATCAGGAGAGAATAGAGGCGGAGTTTTTCCTCTTCTTCGATCTGTGAGGCTAGGTAAACAATATCGAATTCATCCAAGCGGGCCTTCACATTATCATAGTAGTGGTCGATCACCACATGGGTTACAATATGGCGGGTGGACTTGGATGATTTGAAATTGAAGATAGCAGGAAAGACTTCCTCTTCTTCACCAACAATCATCACCCGCTTATTGCTGGCATAGCGGCGGTACATACTAAAGACTAGAGCCCGGAAGGCATAGATCAAGAGGGTTGACACAAAAAAGTCAATCAAAATAACCGAACGTGGAAAAGCAAACCAACGCCCCACGAAACTCAAGACCATGGCAACCACAGCCAATAGGGCTTGAATAATCAGCGTAATAAAGAAGATATCCCCCTTGGACTTATTGTAGAGAACATAGATCCCGAACAATAAGTTAAAGACAATAAAGATAATTAAAATCCACGGAATCGCCCCCTGGAAAGCCTGGAAATTGCGCAAGGGAACGTAACGGCCATAGCGGATAAAGAATGAAATAAAATAAGATATCAGTAAGATCAGGGCCTCAGTTGCCCCAATAATGACCCGATACCAATTGGTCCATTCGCCGTTTCTTTGCATAATGATCCTCCTAAGAAAAAGGGACGGTTCAAACCGCCCCTCAAGCTGTTCTACTATATGGTATCTTAGCATAATTCCCATAGTTCAAGCAGCTATTTATCAAATATTTTCAAATTATTAAAGATTCAACTTAGCTAGCAGCGCCTGCTTCTGGGCTCCCGCCACTAGCTGCTCCGCCTTGGTCAGCCCCAGCATTTGAGCCAGTATTAGCTGGTGTATCATTAGGAGCTGGTGCTTCCGGTTGGCCTTCTGGTGGCGTTTGTGGCGTAGTCGCGCCCCCTTGAGAGGCGGAAGAAGAAGGTGCTGTCGATGGATTAGCTGAACCTTGATTTTCGTTCAGCGGTTTCGAAGAGACAGCGGAAGAGTCAGTACTTGGCTTCGCTTCTTCTTTCTTACCTGCATTATTGTTAGAGCTGGCATTGTTTTGTTGGTTATTTGATGCTTTGCTGTTTTCTGCTTTCTTGTCATCCTTCTTGTCGTTATTGTTGTTTTGATTTTGACGATTATTATTGTTGTTTGCGTTATTGTTATTAGAAGCTGGACGAGAGCTTGGCGGGGTCACACGTTGACTGCCCCGGTTGCCCACATTTTGACTTTGGTTGCGGTTAGATTGGGTCGCTTGTTGGCGCGCTTCATTCGCTTGTTTTTGGAGACGGTCGCTCCGTTCACGAGCTTGGTCTTGGGCCTTCTTAGCTTCTTCTTCTAACTTCTTAATTTGATCTTGTGAAGCACCAGACTTGCGGGCTTGGTCAATTTCAGCTTGGCTAATCCGTTCCGTTAAGTCTTCATCTACTTGACTGATCATGTCTAACATCTTGGCGGTCACATAAGGATTTTCTTCCTTCTCAGCTTCCTCACGCAACTTATCCAATTCTTTTTGTAAGTCTTCTTGTTTTAAAGACTTAGCAGATTTCAGGTCGTTTAAGGTCTTAGTAAATTTCTCGAACTTGTCAGCTTGTTCTTCAGCTGTCTTCACAAGGTCAGCTAGCGTCCCGTAGAGCCCATCTTCCTTAGATTCCAAGGCAGCTTTATGTTGGTTTTTAACCTTATCAACATCAGCCTTCTTCAAACCATCCTTGATAATGACCCATTTTTGTAAGGTTGCCCCATTGAGCGGCTGCTTGTCCTTGGTCTTTTCAAAGAGATTGTTGGTCGCATTTTGGACATCATAGCGATTTTGGACATCTTCCAAATCACCTTGTAATTGTCCCTTAATCCCTTCTTCATCCTTCAAATTAGCTACATCTTCTTTAGCCGCTTCGATATCTTCTTGACTAATATCCTCAGCTAAGAACATCTTTGCTTCATCAAAGTAGAGATCGGCGACAGCTTTCTCTGCCCCACTCTCCTTGTGGTCTTCAATAGCGGTTTGAACAGGTTCCTGCTGCAAGGCGGCATAGACGCCCACGCCCCCAATCAAGAAGAGAGATACAGCGACAACTAGAACTCTTTGCCAATTGAACTTTTTCTTCTTATTCTTCTTCAAGTCAATCTCCTCCGTTAATATTTATCGCAATATTATATCTACACTACGATAGCATGTTTCATTTTTCAATGCAAAAGTATTCCCAATTTGTAACCAATTTTTAAAGAAGTTAACAAGTCAAGTGACTGTAAATAGCAAAAAACTGGGACAAAGCCCAGTTTTTAAGTCGGGTTCACAAGAGCAGCTTGGGAGTGCTTTCGCAAGTTGGGAACGTGCAAGCATGGCTTGCCTTTATCCCAACTTGCTCCAAGCATCCAAAGCTAAACGCTCTTGCTCTCACCCTTTCTAGTCGGGTTCGCAAAGGCAGAAAG
>NZ_KV797913.1:7020-12180 GCF_001809535.1 Aerococcus sp. HMSC062A02
GGTTCAGGCTAGCAGAAATAGGTCTTCTTCACCATAATCCGTCGAAGGCTTCCAGCCTTCTCTGGCTTCTGGCTCCAGAGGTCTATTTCTCCCGCTAGCCTTCACACCCTTCTTAGTCGGGTTTGGTCACACAGAAGTGGCTCCTCTTCACAAAGACCTGCCGAAGACTTGCAGTCTTCTTCGGGTCTTTGCTCCAGAGGTCCACTTCTACCCGTGCTCCCTCTCACCCTTTAATTATATTTCGCGTTCATTTGTTTTTCGTAATGGTTGAGGAGCTTGGTTAAGGCATAGGTGATAATGAAGTAGATCACCATAGAGATAAAGAGTGGGATAATGCCTTGGTAAGTCTGGCTGGTAACAGCCCGGGTTTGGAAGGTTAATTCGGCTACCCCAATAGTCGATACAATAGAAGATTCCTTAATCAAGGTCACGAATTCGTTCCCTAACGAAGGCCAAATGGAGCGCAGGGATTGTGGGAAGATAATCTTCCGCAAAGTTGTCTTGTAGTCCAAACCAAGAGACCGAGCAGCTTCGGCCTGGCCTTTAGGAACGGACTGGAGACCACCACGGATAATCTCACAAATATAGGCTCCTGAGTTGAGAGAAACAGCGATCAAACCAGCCAGCAATGGGCTAATACCGAGCAAGCCCCCAACCCCTAGGAAGATAAAGAGAACTTGGATCATCAGAGGTGTCCCCCGAACAAATTCGACATAGGCTCCTGCAATGCCAGAGAGGAATTTCAAGTTAGAAATCCGCATCACGGCAAGGAGCGAACCCAGAATCATCCCGAAGACAATCGAGAGAATGGAGATTAAGAGGGTCGTCTTAATACCGTCCCAGAAGAAAGGCCAATACTGCATCCAATCCACATTGTCGGTAGCAGCTAATTGGTCCGCAGCTTCGTCCGCCCATTGGTTAACCAAGTCTTGTTCAACCACTTCATCAATAGTGTGGTTAATGGCTTCCCCTAGGCTCGGTTGGTTCTCAGGAATCACAACTGCCTTGCCGTCATTTTCTTCCCGTGGGACTTTGGCATCGACATAAGTCAACTGGTCATTGCCCTTGGTCGCGGTCCGGGCCATAATCTCATCGACTAAGACCCCATCCACTTGCTTGGTTCCTAGGGCACTGAGCAGGTCAGGAACCTGTTGCATGGTAAGGAGCTTGGCTTTAGGCATGTGGGCCTTGGCCAGGTCTTCTTGGTACGACCCCTGTTGGACCCCCACAACCGTTCCTTCTACGAAACTATCCTTATCTTTGAGTCTGTCCGTATCGTCTTTGCGGATAACAAGGGATTGGCCAGCATTCTCGTAGGGTTTGGTGAAGTCTACGGACTTATCCCGTTCCTCCGTATAAGTCATCCCTGAGATAATCATATCAATGGCACCAGTCTCTAAGGAAGACATCAGACTGGAAAATTCCATATTCACGATTTCCAGTTTAACCCCAAGATCATCAGCGATCTTTTCCGCTAGGGAGATATCGATCCCCTTCGTTTTGTTCTCGCCACCTTCACGGGTCAAGAACTCAAAGGGTGGGTAGTCGGGGCTGACGCCTAGCTTAATGACGCCCCGCTTCTTAATTTCATCAAGTAATTGGTCGTTGCCTGCTACTTGCCCTGAAGTTTGCGACTGGTCTTCTGCCGCTTGGACCAAGGCCCCTGCTCCAGCCAGTAGTGGACTAAAGGCGAGGAGAAAGACCATTAGGAGCTGCAGGCTATATTTAACTAGTTTTTTCATTAAATTTTGCCGTCCTTTTTCCATTCTTTTTCAGCAAGCACCCGGGCAGTTTGTGGCAGGCCGAAGAGCTTAATGAAACCTTCCGCATCATTTTGGTTGTAGATATCATCTTCGTCAAAGGTTGCCAGTTCTTCATTATAAAGAGAGTAAGGACTGGTCGTCCCTGCATCAATGACATTACCCTTGTAAAGCTCTAACTTGACTTGGCCAGTGACGTGTTTTTGGGTTTCATCCACAAATTGTTGGAGGGCCTTGCGTAGAGGTGAATTCCACAAGCCATTATACACTAATTCCGCATATTTATGGGCAAGGACTTGTTTAAACTGCAAGCTATCGCGGTCTAAACATAATTCTTCCAATTTTTCATGGGCATGGTAGATGATGTGTCCACCTGGTGTTTCATAAACGCCCCGAGACTTCATCCCGACGAGACGGTTTTCAACAATATCGAGGATGCCAATCCCATTTGCCCCGCCGAGTTCGTTTAATTTTTCAACTAAGGCGATGGGATCCAATTTTTCGCCATCCACAGCGACAGGGTTCCCTGCTTCAAAATCGATGGTCACATAGGTGCTCTCGTCTGGCGCTTGTTGAGGTGACACCCCTAATTCTAAAATATCATCTAGTTTAGGTTGCTGGCTAGGATCTTCCAAGTCCAAGCCTTCATGGGAGAGGTGCCAGAGGTTTTCATCCTTAGAGTAGTTCGTCTCACGGGTAATCGGTAGCGGAACGTTATGCGCTTCTGCATAATCAAAAGCGTCTTCCCGGGATTGAATATCCCAGATCCGCCATGGGGCAATAATTTGAATAGTTGGATCGAATTCACGCAAGCCGAGCTCGAAACGCACTTGGTCATTCCCCTTACCGGTACAGCCATGGACGATGGTATCGCAGCCTTCTTCATGGGCGATTTCAATCATCCGCTTGGCAATTAGTGGACGGGCATAGGCGGTCCCTAAGAGATACTTGCCTTCATACTTAGCCCCAGCCCGCATGGCAGGATAGATATAATCTGTAATAAATTCTTCGCGGAGGTCTTCGACATATAATTTAGAAGCCCCACAATTGACAGCTTTCTTCTTTAAATACTCGTAGTCTTCTTCCTGACCAACATTGGCGGTCATTCCGATCACTTCAACGTCAGCCCCATAAGTTTCCTTAATCCAAGGAATAATTACGGAGGTATCCAAACCACCTGAATACGCCATTAAAACCTTCTTTACTTCCTTCTCTAGCATTATAAACTCCTCCTTAAATATAAAAAACCGCCTCTTCCAATCTGAAGAGGCGGAGTTAATAAGCATCCACGGTACCACTCTACTTGCTGGCAAAGCCAACATCTCTAGCCGATTAACGCTCGGACACGAACTAGTTTATCTTATCTAGTCGAGCTTATGCGGCGCGCTTCACAGAGTCTTCAGACAGGCCTTCCACCACCACCTGCTCGCTTTACTCAGGGACTTTGCTACTCTTCCGCATCTCTTTTATGAGAGTACTTTAATTTAACTGTTATTATATCACGGCTGAATCAAATGTCAACTGAACTTTAGGATTTTATTTTAGGACTTATCCTACGACCGCTCGAGGGCTTGGCAGAGGGCTTGGGCATGTTCTTCCACCCGTTCAGGAGCTGGTCCACCCAGAACATTACGCCGGTAGACACAGGCCTTCAAGTCGATTGCATCAAAGATATCTGCTTCAAAGTCATCCGCATAGCGCTTATAATCTTCCAAGGAGAGATCTTCCAGGGTTAGGTTCTTTTCGCTACAGTATTGAAGGATATTCCCGGTGATTTGGTAGGCATCACGGAAGGGCATTCCCTTAGCAGCCAGGTAGTCGGCGCAATCAGTAGCGTTCAAGAAGCCCTGGCCACAAGCGGCATACATGGCCTCTTCATCCACAACCGTTGCTTCCAACATGGCTGGTAGGAGACTCACCATCATCTTCATGGTATCGATAGCGTCGAAGAGGGCTTCTTTTTCTTCCTGCATATCCTTGTTATAAGCGAGAGGGAGGCCCTTCATCAGGGTAAGCACGTTAATCAAATCGCCATAGACCCGCCCCGTCTTTCCGCGCATCAATTCATGGATATCGGCATTCTTCTTCTGGGGCATAATGGATGAGCCGGTGGAGAAGGAATCTTTCAGGTGAATGAAATGGAACTCCTGACTGGCCCAAAGAATCGTCTCTTCCGCATACCGGCTGAGGTGCATGGCCAGAAGCGACAGGGCACTCAGCATCTCAATACTATAGTCACGGTCAGACACTGCATCCAAACTATTGGCCGATGGGGTCAAGAAGTCCAAGAGTTCCGTCGTTAAATCGCGATTCAAGGGGAAAGAAGAGGTCGCCAAGGCACCAGCCCCCAGTGGCATGGTTAAATCAATCCGCTTACCCACATCCTGCAAACGGCCATAGTCCCGCAAAAGCATTTCCGCATAGGCCATCAAATAGTGGCCATAAGTAATGGGTTGGGCCCGCTGCAAGTGGGTATAGCCCGGCATGATGCTTTCCGTATGCTGGAGGGCCTTCTTAGCAAAGCCCAGCATGGCATCCTCCAAGAGGCCACAGAGGACTTCAATCTCATCCCGAACATAGATCTTCAAGGCGGTGGCAACCTGGTCGTTCCGACTGCGGCCGGTGTGAACCTTCTTACCTGTATCCCCTAAGCGCCGGGTCAGTTCCGCTTCAATAAAACTATGGACATCTTCTTCCTCATAGTCAATGGCTAGCTTGCCGTCACGGTAGTCTTCTCGCATCTGCCCCAATTCCTGGTAGAGCGCCTCTGCTTCCGCTTCCTCAATAATTCCTTGGGCCCCCAACATCTTTGCGTGGGCCATTGAACCCTGCAGGTCAGCATCCAACAGTCTGTCATCCACTTGAATTGATTGATTGAATTGATAAGCCGCTTCTGACATCGCGTCATGAAAGTCATTCGACCAAATTGCCATCTTTGCCACTCCATTCTTTTTAAGTCTTATGTTTAATCATAAACAAAGTTCGTCCCTGGTGCAAGATTGATTGAGAAAAGCTGCTTAAAGAATCCTATTTGTCAGCAGCTACTAATGAAAAACCATTATAAAAAGGCCCCAACTTCTACTTCAGTTGGAGCCTTGGAATGGAAAAGGTTCAAGGATGCAGAAAGGGCTCCTCTTCACAAAGAGCCAGAGGTCCCTTTCTACCGCATCCTCTCACACCCTTTATAGTTGGGTTCGCAAGAGCAGCTTTGGACTGCTTTCGCAAGTCGGAAACGTGCAAGCCTTGCTTGCCCTTATCCCGACTTACTCCAAGCTTCCAAAGCTAAACGCTCTTGCTCACACCCTTTATAGTCGGATTCGGTCTGGCAGCTTTCGTATCACTTCACAAGCCCCCGCCGCAGTCCTTCAGACTGCTCTGGTGACTTGCTCCAGTGAACGAA
>NZ_KV797913.1:12280-64954 GCF_001809535.1 Aerococcus sp. HMSC062A02
GTGACTTGCTCCAGTGAACGAAAGCTAAACGCCAGCCCTCACACCCTTTATTTTTCAAAGATGGCTTTGATTTCGACGTAGTCTTCTAGGCCGTAGTAGCCTTTTTCGCGACCTAAGCCGGACATTTTGTAGCCGCCGAATGGTGCTTGATCGCTACCTGGATTATCGTTGACGAAGACGTTACCTGTCCGCAATTGGCGAGCCACTGCCTTGGCTTCTTCTTCTGGACCAACGACAGCGCCAGAGAGGCCATAAGGGGAGTCATTGGCTTGTTTGATGGCGTCTTCTGTGTCGGTATAGGTCAGCACACAGAGGACCGGGCCAAAGATTTCTTCCTGGGCGATGGTCATGTCATTGGTCACATTGACAAAGACTGTCGGATCCACATAGTAGCCTGTCCGGTCTACTTTTCCTCCGCCTACCAAGACTTCAGCACCTTCTGCCTTACCTTTTTTGATATAGTCTTCAACGGTTTCTTTTTGCTTAGCGGAAACCATAGGGCCAACTTTAGTTGCTTCATCGGCTGGGTCACCGAGGACCACTTCTTTGTCATAGAAGGCTTTGATAGCCGTCTTATAGTCTTCCAATTCATCTTCTGGGACAAAGAGGCGGGTCAAGGCTGCACAGGTCTGCCCTTGATTATCGAGCACAGTATTCATTGACTTAGCCACAGCGAGTTCCTTATCACCACCTTTGAGGGCAATGAGAGCAGACTTACCACCGAGTTCAAGGACGAGGCGCTTGATACTACCACTCGCTTTATCGTAGAGGCCGCGGCCGACTTCGGTTGACCCGGTAAAGGAAATGATAGCCACATCCTCATGGCCAGCGAGAAGGTCTCCAGCTTCACTCCCCCGCCCGGTGATCAAGTTAACGACCCCTTTAGGTAGGCCAGCTTCTTCAATAATTTCCATGAATTTAATGGCTGTGAGAGGGGTATCTGAGGCGGGTTTGACCACAATGGTATTACCAGTTAAAAGAGCTGGAGTGAGCTTACGTTGGATCTGGTTCAAAGGATAATTCCATGGCGTAATGCAGGCAACCACTCCCGATCCTTCTTTAATAACAGTCGCCGTATCGTAACGTTCTTCAAAGTTGAAGCGGTCCAAGGCCTTGAGACTTCCTTCCAATTCCCCGATCGATTTGCGCACCTGGTTATCTCGGGAAAAAGCCTTGCTAGCGCCCATCTCTTCAACCACAATATCGACTAATTCTTCCTTATGCGCTTTAAGGCCTTCAAGCACCTTCTCTAAATAGCCCTTGCGTTCATCTACAGCTAAACCATTCCAAGACGGAAAAGCAGCCTTAGCTGCAGCCACAGCGTCGTCCACATCTTCAGCATTACTAGTTGGAACTTGAGCAATCACTTCTTCACTTGTTGGATTAATGACATCGGTATATTGACCAGACTTGCTGTCTACCCATTCACCGTTAATATAGTTTTGATAGGTCTTCATCAAAAAAGCCTCCTTCAGCTTGCTGTTAAGGGTTTACACTTCCCATTATCAAGTATCCGACTAGAGAATTCAAGTCAGAGGGGTCCAAGAAGAGAGTGTGACAAAAGTCGATCAAGCCTGAACCAGTGGAGCGAACTATGGGAAATCGTTGGTAAACGATTTCCAAATAGTTTGTAGTCGGGTTCAGACTGGCAGAAATAGGTCTTCTTCACAAAGATTCGCCGAAGACCTTCAGTCTTCTCTGGATCTTTGCTCCAGAGGTCTATTTCCCCCGCCAGCCCTCACACCCTGCATGAAGTGGATGTCAGGCCTGACTTTTGGACCATGTTTTTGAAAAAAGTTCGCTATTTAAAAAGAGGCTGGGACATCTGTCTCAGCCTCTTGAAGTCTGAATTGAAACTTAGCTTAGATAAATTTTCCTGCGAATTCAGCGAAGGCTTTACCAGCACTTGCTAAGAATTCTTTGGTATCTTCTGCTGTAATTTCACCGTTTTCACCGATGTAGTCAGCAGAGTTCCCAATGTAAAGTTCAGGTTGTTGCATAACAGGCATATCTAAGAAGACTAAAGATTGACGGAGGGTATGGTTAGCGATAGCACCACCGATACCTGCTGGTGATTGTGAGGCAACAAGAGCTGGCTTGCCTTCCCAAACGCTTGAACCATATGGACGAGAACCTAAGTCGATCGCATTCTTCAAGCTCGCTGGAATGCTACGGTTGTGTTCAGGTGTGACGAAGATAATAGCATCTTGAGCGCGCACTTCATCACGGAAACGTGTATATTCAGCAGGTTGTTCAGCTGCTTCATCATAGTCTTGGCTATAGAGTGGAAGGTCAGCCGTTTCGATAAAGGTCACTTCAGCGTCACTTGGTAAACCTGCCACTAATCCTTTTGCAATTGCTTCAGAAAATGAATTCTTACGGATTGAACCTAAAACTACACCATATTTTGCCATAAAATAAATCTCCTTCTTTCTTTTATACTTTTGACTTAATAATTTATCTTATACTTCTATGATAATAGTTCAGTTTCGAAATTTCAAGCCAAACGACTCGAAAAGTTTTTGGTATTTGTAGTTATAAGTAAAAAACAAGAACCCTCTTCTGAGAGTTCTTGCTTCTTCTTTAATCAGTGGCTTAGTACATGCCACCAGCCATAGCACTTGGGTCAACTGCTGGTGCTTCTAGTTCTGGTTTATCCGCAACAACACTTTCTGTTGAGAGGATAAGGCCTGCAACTGAGCCAGCATTTTGTAGGGCTGAACGCGTTACCTTAGTTGGGTCAACAATCCCAGCTTCAATCATATCTACCCATTCATTGTTTTGGGCATTGAAACCAATACCTAGGTCTTTAGAACGGAGGCGTTCCACAATAACTGAGCCTTCTAAGCCAGCATTTTCAACAATTTGGCGGAGAGGTTCTTCCAAGGCGCGGGCTACAATCCGAGCACCTGTTGCGGCGTCACCTTCCAGCTCTTCGGTTGCTTTTTCAACTTTTTCTTGAACGTTCATGAGAGCAGTACCCCCACCAGCAACGATACCTTCTTCAACTGCTGCACGGGTTGCATTCAAGGCATCTTCAATGCGGAGTTTACGTTCTTTTTGTTCAGATTCAGTTGCGGCACCGACTTTAACAACGGCTACCCCACCAGCTAATTTAGCTAAGCGTTCTTGGAGTTTTTCACGGTCATAGTCAGATGTGCTTTCTTCGATTTGTTTACGGATTAAGGCAATACGTTGTTCTAATTGTTCCTTATTGCCGCCACCTTCAACAACTGTGGTGTGGTCCTTGGTTACAGTAACGCTACCAGCCTTACCTAAATGGTTGATGGTTGCGTCTTTCAATTCTAAGCCGAGATCTTCAGAGATCACTTGACCACCCGTTAAGACAGCTAAGTCTTCTAGCATTTCTTTACGACGGTCGCCGAAACCTGGTGCTTTAACAGCAACCACATTCATGGTCCCGCGTAATTTGTTCAGTACTAGGGTTGGGAGAGCTTCCCCATCTACATCATCAGCAATTAAGAGCAGTGGGCTACCTTGTTGTAAGATTTGTTCAAGAAGAGGAAGGATATCTTGGATATTTGAAATCTTACGGTCTGTTAAGAGAATGTAAGGATTTTCCAAGCTGGCTTCCATTTTTTCATTGTCTGTTACCATATATTGGGAGAGGTAACCGCGGTCGAATTCCATCCCTTCAACCACATCTAAGGTCGTATCGATAGACTTAGAGTCTTCAATGGTAATCACACCATCTTCGCCAACCTTGCCCATAGCTTCAGCAATTAGCTTGCCGACTTCTTGGTCACCTGATGAGATAGCGGCAACGTTAGCAATGGCATCTTGAGATTCCACTTGAACAGAGTTTTCCTTCAAGCCTTCAACAGCTGTCCGGATTGCTTCGTCAATCCCGCGGCGAACGCCGACAGGGTTAGCACCAGCGGTCACATTCTTCAAGCCTTCACGAACAATCGCTTGGGTTAGGATTGTTGCAGTAGTGGTTCCGTCACCAGCTACATCATTGGTCTTAGAAGCTACTTCAGCGACTAATTTAGCCCCCATGTTTTCGAAGTGGTCTTCTAATTCGATATCTTTAGCAATGGTTACCCCATCATTAGTGATCAATGGTGAACCATAGCTTTGTTCGAGGACAACGTTACGTCCCTTAGGCCCCAAGGTAATCTTCACCGTATTCGCTAACTTGTCCACACCGCGCACTAAAGCTTGACGGGCATCTTCTGAAAATTTAATATCTTTTGCCATTAAAATTCATGCTCCTCTCGATACACAAGTAATGATTCAATCTTTAAATTTAATTTTTGATCTAGTCTTCAATGACAGCGACAATATCTTTCGCCTTTAAGATGAGGTATTTTTCACCAGCATATTCCACTTCATTGCCGGCATATTTTTCAAATAAGACAAGGTCATCTTTCTTAACTGGACTTGTGAAATCTTCTGTTTCATCTGCAACTGCAATAACACGTCCCACTTGGGATTTTTCTTGGGCTGCAGATGGTAGTATAATACCAGACGTTGTTTTTTCTTCTTGTTCTTCAAGCTGAACAATCACACGTTCATTTAAAGGTTTTAACATAATTCACATTCCTCCATCAGTTCCAAAAACAATTCACTTTTTATCGTTAGCACTCACAACTTCCAAGTGCTAACTTACATTTATTATCTTAAAACATTTTATTTTAGAATGCAAGTCTTTTGTTGACTTTTTTTGACCTTTTAGCCTTTCTTTAAATTTTCCGCCAAAATAGCTGATCTCACTTGTCTTTTAGCTATATTTTCGTTACATTACATATTACGATGCAAGATTAAAAAGGAGTGTTGCTATGTCTTTACAATCACTAGTCATGAATATTGTGCTAAAAATCATCCTGGCTGGTCTCTTCCTCTCCCTGGCTATTTCAATGGTCAGTGAAAACGGTTGGTCCTTCCTTCCCTTCATTAATATTCTCTTAGCAAGCCACGATATCTTCCAAAGTATCCAATTAATTCGAGCCTACCAGAGAATCAAAAATCTATAAACCAGATAAGTCGGCTTAAAAGCCATTAATCAAAAAGTGCCCCAAAGAGAGCTACTTGGCTCCTTTGAGGCACTTTTTTGATCGTTTTAGGCTAGAAAGTTTTTCTCCTTAGTGGTTGGTCACGTAGTAGATCAGCGTTTGTAATTCATTAGCTAAGTCAACTGTTTGGACAAAAATATCTTTAGGAACATTAAGTCGGCTGGCCGAAAAATTCAAAATACCCTTGACGCCAGCTTCTTCAAGCTGTGGCACCACACTCTGAGCAGCCTGACCTGGTACGGCCAAGATCACGATATCGATCTGGCGCGCTTCCAATTGGTCAACTAACTCGTCCATACTATAAATCGGAACCCCCTCATGAATCTTCCCCACCTTATCTGGGTCAATATCAAAAGCGGCATTAATATGAACATTGTTTGACTGCTTAAAATTATAAGAAATTAAGGCATTCCCCAAATTCCCCACACCGATCAGAGCGACCATGGTGAGCTGGTCTTGGCTCAGTAGGCGGCTGAAAAATTCAATTAAATGATCAATTTCATAACCATAGCCCCGTTTGCCTAAAGTCCCAAAATAAGAAAAATCACGTCGGATGGTGGCACTGTCCACTTTTACCGCATCAGAAATCTGTTCGGAAGAGACACGGTCCATCCCCATTGCCTTGAAATTCTTCAAGCATCGATAGTAGATTGATAAGCGTTTAGCTGTTGCCTTTGGTATCTTTTTCACTAGAATCCCCCCTGTTTGTTCAATTGTGAAAAATAGAATAGGAATATTTTACCAGGATTTCGACTTTGGAGCAAATCTAAAACTTTAATTTAAGCTTAAGCCGAAACCATAAGTGTAGCTATTTCCCGCACTATCTTGATAGGCATAAGCGCGGTCCATATACTTGTCCTTATCGTAGCCTGGTACATCATTTGGTGAGGCACAAATGCCTTCATCATTAACCGCAATCACGTCATCATTGGCAGGTAGGGTTAGAGGCAATTTCCCCTTGGCAGGGCAGGCCCCTGTATAGACATCAATGATGGCCTGGATAAAGCTATTGAAGCTGGCAGTTAAGGCATCAGCTAAAGGCTCAACATTTTCCAAGATAAATGGCAAGTCGAGGTTAACGTTAATAATCGTATGGTCAACCGCTGCTTGGATGGCCTTCACCCGGTCGAGGTCCACGTTGGTTGCTTGGTGGATCTGTAAGTCCAGATAGCCTGAAGTGGCTTCGAAGTAAGAACCCGAGATTGGTTCTAAGAAGAGTAAGGCAATATCCGCTTCGTGGTAGTCCGTCACCAGGTCAATCTGTGGGAAGGCCTTGCGAATCTGCTCTGGTAATTCTTGGTTCAGTTCATCGGTATTACCGAAGATTCCTTGCTTGCGGCGGCTGGCCATTTCCTCTTCATTATAGACCTTGGTAAAGATTTCCGCATAAACTTTTTTGCCCGCTAACTTGTCCTCAGTCAAAGGCAAGAGCTCTTGGTCATTCTTCAAGAGAACCACCGATTCCTGGTGGGCCTGATAGGCTATCTCGCGGCTATCTTCCGTATTGGTGATAGCTTCTGCCTGGTCAATATCTTGGTAAGGATTCTCGAATAAGCCGAGAGCAAAAAGCTCCTTCAAAGTGCCTTCCAAACGGGCATTCACTGTCTCTTCGTCGACCAAGCCCTGGGTCATGGCTTCCTCAAAGGCTTCAACCTCTGTGGTCCCCGAGACAATATTCGTCCCCGCCTTGAGCATCTTAGCTACCCGCTCCGGCTTAGTTAGGTCTTCAACACCCCAGGCACAAGCATCCAAGACCCCTGTATCTGAGTTGATATAGCCCTTAAAGCCTAGGTCATCACGCAAGAGCTCTTGGAGGAATTGGCGGTTGTAAGCAAAAGCAACATCCTCTTCAAAACCTGCTTGGAAGGGTTCTTGGGGCAGGTTGGATTTTTCCTGGCTAGGAATCGCATAGTAAGGCATGATCGAGCTTGGTTGGTGCTTAATAGCTGCCTTGAAGGGTGGTAAGTGATAGGTCTCTAAACTATTAGGAGTTGGGTAAACATTAAACTTCCCTTCTTCATAGTGAGGGTCGAAGCCATTCTCCCGTGCACCACCACCTGGGAAGTGCTTGATGGTGAGGGCAACGCCCTGGTCATCTAAGTCCTCTCCTTGGTAGACAGGAATAATCGTTTCAGCAATTTCTGAAATCTGTTCGGGATTCTCGCCAAAGGTTCCCGAAGTCCTAAACCAGCGGGGGTCCGTCGCGGTATCTACCATATACATATAACCCTTGCGGATATTGTTGTGCCAGAATTCTTGCTTACCAATTTCAGCAAAGGCCTTGATCAAAGGCATATTGCGAGTGGCTGCTAGACCCAGGGTGCCAGGAAATTGGGTAAAGCGCCCAATCGCTGATTCTGCATTAAAAGCGGCTTCGTTGTTTTCATTCTTCGAATTGGATAAGACCAGCAAGGGAATCCCTAAGCGACTTTCCTCGACCATCTCCTGCATAGTATTGACCCAGGTCACGATCTCTTCCGGCTCGGCATTCTCTCTTAAGATAATATGCCGGATTTGGAAGTCTTCCAAAAGCGTCGAAGTCGGATACTCGTGCTTCGGATGGGGATACTGGATCTCCTTATCGGCTTCATTGATGACCCCATCATGGCTGGTTGGTTCACCTTCTTCAGCTGAAATTCCCATGGGCTTGTCGATAAGGACCATCATACCGGCTTTTTCGCGGAGATTCATCCGCCCGACTAAGTCCTTAGCTCGCTCTTCTGGACTCAGTCGCCAATCTTCATAAGGATTGACTCGACCATCTTTATTATGATCTTTGAAGCGTAAGCCATCGACTTCAACTTCTTCTAAGTGACGGCTCACTAATTTTCTTTGTTCCATTGAATCGCTCCTTCATATTCATTTCAATTATTTTATGCACACCATAAGTCTATTTTAAGGGATAAAGTCAATTTTGCAAGGCCTTTCACAATCTAAGCGAAATTTTGTTAGTCGTCCCTATGGCAGAATTATGCTAAACTAGGAATAGTATTTTAGAAGGAGGCTAGACAATGATTCTTTTACAAGGTTCCAATTTAGCCCGACATTTTGGGGCTGAGACCCTTTTTGAAGACATTCAAATTACAGTTCAAGATAACAGTCGCATTGGTCTAGTCGGTAGAAACGGTACTGGTAAATCGACCCTACTGAAGATCCTAGCGGGCATTGAGACTCCAGACCAAGGTACCGTCTCCCAACGCAAGGGAACCCGGATTGCCTATATGGACCAACACTCTGCTGTCAACAGCGAACGGACAGTCTATGAAGAGATGAAGAGCGTCTTTGCAGAAGACTTGGCCTTGATTGACCAGGCCAATGAAGCAGCCATGGTCCTGGCCGATGAAGCTGTCATCCAAGACCCTGACCGCTATGAACAAGCGCTGAAGACCTATGACCAAATCCAAGAAGAAATCAACCAGCGCAATGCCTATAGCTATGATTCAGAGATCCGTATGGTCCTCCACGGCTTCCGCTTCCCCGAAGACATGTACGACCAGCCTATTTCACAGATGTCTGGCGGTCAGCGGACCCGGCTGGCCCTGGCCAAGGTGCTCCTAGAGAAGCGGGACATCCTGATCCTAGACGAACCAACCAACCACCTGGATATCGATACCCTCAACTGGTTGGAAGGCTACCTGCCCAAGTATCCCGGCGCCCTCTTGATCGTCAGCCACGACCGCTACTTCCTCGACCATGTCAGCAATGAAACTTATGAGATGACCCACCACGGCATCGAACACTATGCCGGAAATTATAGCTTCTACTTGAAGGAAAAAGCGGTCCGTCTGGAAACCCAGATGAAGGCCTATGAGAAGCAACAAAAAGAAATTCATAAGTTAGAAGACTATATTGCCCGCAACCTGGTCCGTGCCTCCACTACCAAAATGGCCCAGAGCCGACGCAAACAACTGGAACGAATGGACAAGCTGGACCGGCCCCAACAGGACGAACGCTCAGCCCGTATCCAATTCTCTACAGAAAAGTCGAGCGGTAATGTCGTTCTCACGGTCGATGACCTGGCTATCGGTTACGACGATTGCCTGTCCTATCCGATTAATATCGATTTACGCAAACAGAAGGCCCTGGCCATTGTCGGCCCAAATGGCGTCGGCAAGTCTACCCTGCTCAAAACCATTACGGGACAAATCCCACCATTAAAGGGCGACTACCAACTTGGAACCAATGTGAGCCTAGGCTACTACGACCAAGAGCTAGGCAATCTCAATTCCAAAAAGGACGTCCTCCACGAACTCTGGGATGACCACCCTAGCATGAATGAGCAAGATATTCGGACCATATTGGGGAGCTTCCTTTTTAGCGGAAGTGATGTTGAGAAGCCCGTCCATGGCCTCAGCGGGGGCGAAAAAGCCCGCTTGGAACTAGCCAAACTCGCCTTAGACCATGACAACTTCCTGGTCCTTGACGAACCCACCAACCACTTGGATATTGACTCCAAAGAAGTCCTAGAGAATGCCCTGATCGATTATGATGGCACCCTGCTTTTTGTCAGCCACGACCGCTACTTCATCAACCGCCTAGCTACCGAAGTGCTCGAAATCTCAGCAGAAGGCAGCAAGCTCTACTTGGGCGACTATGACTACTACCTCGCCAAAAAGGCCGAAGAAGAAGCCCGGCAAGCCGCCCAAGACACTGGTCAAGACCCAGCCCAAAAAGTCGAAGAGAAGTCTTCAGGCAAGCTCAGCTACGAAGAAAATAAACAAAAACAACGCGAGCAACGCCGCCAACAGCGTCTCGTCGACCAATGCGAAGAAGAAATCACCCAAATCGAAGAACAAATCCAAGCCATCGAACAGGAAATGGCCAAACCCGAAGTCTACCAAGACAACGCCCAAATCCTCGAGCTCAACGCCCAACTCGAACCCCTCAAGGCCCAGCACCAAGAACTTATGGACCAATGGGAAGACTTGCTCAGTCAATTGTAGGCAAATGAGACTTGAGCCTAAAGAGACAAGCTAGCAAACAGGGAACCAGAAAGCAAGTAGGCCCTTTGATTACACTATTAACAGGATATCAAACAAAAACCACTATCTTCACATCAACATGAGTAAAGATAGTGGTTTTCTAGTTTCTAAATTTGTTAAGAATCGCTAATATCCAAGCCTGGCACAGCATCCAAGCTCAAATCAGCGAAGGCAGCTTTTTGGTAGAGGCTATAGGCTGCCGCACCAATCATGGCTGCATTATCGCCACAATATTTGAGGGGCGGGAAGTAAAGGGTCACTTCTGGATGGCGGTCAGCTAGAGCCGCTTGGAGCTCGCGGCGCAAGCCACTGTTAGCTGCTACCCCACCAGCCACTAAGAGCTGCTTAACAGGATATTCATCCAGGGCCCGGCAGGTTTTTTCAACGAGAACCTCAACTGCAGCCGCTTGGAAGGAAGCCGCCACATCTTCTTTAACAAGCTTTTCCCCGCGTTGGTCAGCATTGTGAAGGTGGTTAATAACGGCCGATTTCAGCCCACTAAAGCTGAAATCAAAATTATCTTCATCGAGCATGGGACGGGGATAGGCATAAGTATCGCGGCCTTCCTGGGCCAATTCATCCATCCGCTTGCCACCCGGATAAGGCAGGTCAAGCAAGCGCCCCACCTTATCATAAGCCTCCCCGACTGCATCATCACGGGTATCTCCAAACTTCTCAAAGACAGCATCTTCTGGCATATAAACCAATTCCGTATGCCCACCACTCACCACCAAGGCAAGCAGGGGAAAGTCCATGGCTTGGACCAGTTGATTGGCGTAGATATGGCCCGCAATATGGTTGACACCAATTAAGGGCTTGTCATGGGCAAAGGCCAGGGTCTTGGCTGCGGTAATCCCAATTAAGAGAGAGCCCACCAAACCCGGGCCCTTGGTCACCGCAATCCCGTCAATTTCTTCCCAGGTCAGGCCCGCCTCTTCAAAGGCTAAGTCAACAATTTGTGTAATTTGTTCCACATGGTGGCGGCTGGCAATTTCAGGAACCACCCCACCAAAGCGCATGTGACTTTTGACCTGGGTGGCTACGATATTAGCCAGGCAGTCCTTGCCATCACGAATAATAGCAGCCCCTGTCTCATCACAACTCGATTCGATTGCTAATAAGGTTACTGACATCTTCTCACCTTTTCTATCTTTAGACTAATAAACAATAAATCCAGGCATCCTCTCCGTCCGGATAGTAGCTCTGGCGGATGGCTAGTCTTTCAAAGCCGAGCTTCTGGTAGAGGGCCTGGGCTGGGAGATTGCCCGCTCGCACTTCTAAGTAAATACGCTCGGCCCCTTCGCCTGCCAACTGACCAATTGCTTCTTCTAGAAGCTGTTGGCCCAGTCGTTTCCTTTGATAGGCTGGTAGAACCGCCAGATTAAGCAGTTCCGCTTCTCCCGCTAATAATTGGAATTGTGCCAGGGCCACTAAATCTTCCCCATCATAGTAGGCAAAAGTCTGGGCATAGGGCCGGCTGAGGAAGTAGTCGAGGGCCTCAATGGTCCAGCTTGGGGTCTGGGGATAAGCAGCCTGCAAAAGTAGCCACATGTCTTCTCCCCCGCCTGTCTCCAAACGTTTAAGCATGGTGGTCATCGACCTCCTCAAAGCGCCAGGCCAAGAGGTCGGCATGTTCACGGTTATCGTGGTAATAAAAGTTCCGGGTCTTCAAGCGTCGAAAGCCCCGCGCCCGGTAAAAAGCTTGGGCCTGCTTATTGGATTGGCGGACCTCCAATTGAATTTCTTGGAGGCCAACTTGTTGGGCCAAATGCTTCGCTTCTTCCAATAAGTAGCTACCTAAACCTTGGCCCTGGCAACTAGGGGCCACCATGAAATTAGACACATGGAGATGGTCAGGCTCTTCCCGGCAAGCAATAAAAGCCAAGAGAATACCATGGGAAAAGGCCTGGAGATAAAAAGTATCCGGCCGCCCCACCATGTCCCGGTAGAAATCCTTCATCCCCCACATGACCTTGCCATAAGCTAATTTTTCCAAGTCAACCATCTGCTTCAAGGCCGTCTGGTCGGATAAACGCAGGCTGAAAGCTAAACCAGAAGCCAGAACTAGCTCTTCTTGCCGGACTTCAATACGGTCCAACAAGTCGGCTTGGGGCGCCCTAAATAAGTGGCCTAGCCAGCTAAAGTATTGGTTAATCTGCTCTTTCAACATAATTTTCCCCATCATGACCGGGGTTTTTCTCCCGCCAGTTTTCTTCTGCTTCAGCCAATTTGGCATAATCGGGCAGGAAGGTATCCACATCTTCTAGCTGGAGAGGGAGCTGGACCATCTTATGGGCATAGATGATCCTGTCTTCCGGCGCGGCCAAGTGACAATGGTCGTGCTGGTAGAGGATAGGGGCCAAGGCACTCTCATAGGACGCTAGGTCCGGACTGATAAAGTAAACCTGGTCGTAGTCGTCTAGGCGGTCTTCCCAACTAGCTAGCCAGTCGGAAAAAGCCCCGTGCTTCACCTCTTCTAAAGCTGTCCAAGCCTGGCCATCCTTCAAATATGCCGCTGCAAAAACAGTCTGGCGGCGGGCATCGAAGAAGGGAAGTACTAGTGACTTCTGGGCCCGAATATTAGCAGCCAGGGCCAGGAGACTGGGCACAGAATACAAGGGGATCCCTAATGTAGAAGCCAAAACCTTGGCCGCCGTAACCCCTATCCGAAGTCCCGTATAGGAGCCTGGTCCCTTGGAAATAATAACCCCCTCGAGGTCTTCAGGCTGCCAGCCAACTGTCTCCATCATGGTCTGGATCAGGGGCAGGAGCTGGGTAGAATGTTTAATTTTGGTATTGGTGGTTATCTCACTGATCAGGGTCTGGTCCTCCAGCAGGGCCAGGCTCAGGGATAGCGTCGCACTATCAATCGCTAAAAAACGCATCTTAGCACCCTCTCTAATTTGACTATTCACAGCTCTTATTGTAGCAAATATCCGGCCCCTGAACAATGTGCAGAGACGCTCTTAGGAAAAGCTGGTTTGAACTTTAGAGCAATCCTCTATTGGTAAAAGCTTATTTTATAAGAACTGGGTGGTCAACTTGCTAACGGAGGCCTTGTTTGCAGGTTCCTCAACGGCTACTTGCTATTGAAGAGGCCATTCGCAAGTGGGTGAAGGCGAACTTGCTATCGAGAGCCCTGTTCGCAAGTAGCCAGCCTCGAACTTGCTAATTGGACCTGTCTTCGCAAGTTCAACTGCCACAACTTGCTAATCGGACCCTTATTCGCAACTTGCTCGTTTTAAAAAAAATTTCTAATAATAAAAACAAGCTAGCAAGAAAACCTATGCTTGCTAGCTTGTTCGTTGGAAGTTATTTTTTTAGGTCTTGCTCTGCCCCTGTCTAGTCGGGTTCGACTTGGCAGGCTTGGAATGATTTCACAAGTAAGAAACGAGCGAATGCTTCGCTCTTTTTCTTACTTGCTCCAATCATCCAAGGCTAAGCGCCAAGTCTCACACCCTTTAGTCGGGTTTGCAATTGCCCATACCCTAGTTGGGTTCGCAAAGGCAGAAAGGGCGTGACTTCAGCAAATGGAAACGATCGGCTGAGAGCCGCTCTTATTCCTTTTGCCTCCGGTCATCCCTTTCTAACCGCCTTTGCTCACACCCTATCCAGTCGGGTTCGCAAGAGCAGCTTTAGAGTGCTTTCGCAAGTTGGAAACGTGCAAGCAGGGCTTGCCCTTATTCCAGCTTACTCCAAGCATCCAAAGCTAAGCGCTCTTGCTCACACCCTACCTTAAAATATCAACGACGTTCTTCTGGGCGGCGGCCCGGGCTGGGAAGACGCTGAAGACGATACCGATGAGGACAGAGATTAGTACGGCTAATAAGGCGGTGCCGAAGTCGACGGAGGCGCCGAAGGGTAGGAAGCTGGCGATGAGGTGGGCCAGGAGGATACCGAGGATGTAACCGACCACCCCTCCGACTGTAGTGATGGCAATGCCTTCAAAGAGGAATTGTTTTTGGATATTGGACTGGGTGGCTCCGAGTGAGCGGCGGATACCGATTTCTTGGGTCCGTTCAGAGACTGAAATATACATCATATTCATGACCCCAACCCCTGCAATCAAGAGGGAAATTCCGGCAACAGCCGAGATGAAGTAGGTCACCGTATTCAATGTATCCCCGACTCCTTCCAGCATCTTAGACATATCGAAGAACATGTACTGGCCCTTCTGCATCTTGCTGCCTTCTGAATTCAGCTTATCGACAATGTCATCCATAATCTTCTTGGAGTCAACCCCCTCCTCAAAATAAACCTTGAGGGACAGGCTGCCACGATCAATCAGATTATAGATCTCCATGGTCTTCGCTGGCATCTTGATTTCAGGTCCAGTGCTGATCGAGAAGGCGCCAACGCTCTCATTCGTGGCTGGTCCCTGACTGTCAAAGACACCCACAATCGTAAAGTTCTTACCATTAATGTTGAGATTCTTATCCACAGCTTCCTTTGCCTGACCAAAATATTTTTCAGCCAAGTTCTGACTGATGAGAACATTACGAGCATAACTTTCTGAATCACTTGGATTCAAATTACGGCCAGCGACCAAGTTATCAGATGTTTCCTTAAAAGGCCGGACCGGTTGGGACTTGGTCTCTTTGCCTATTTTAACCGTCACATTGGTCGGCATACCATTGTCTTCATCGTCAACCTTGGCCTCGCTGACCCCCTCGAAATCTTCGACCAATTGGATATCTTGTGGGGTGTAGACCTTGGTCTTCGAGGCATCGAAGTTCTGATCAGTCGGTTGGAAGAGTAAATTCTGGCTCACCCGGCCTTCCTTATCATCCGTCAGGGAATCCATCGTTTCTTTTTGAAAACCATTCCCTAGGCTCATGATGGTAATAACCGCGGCAATCCCGATGACAATACCAATCATGGTCAGGAAGGTCCGACGTCCGTTCATCCGCATGGTCGCCAGGGATGACTTTAATATTTCGCTAAAACGCATCTAGTCCCCTCCTTCCGCTGGAACGCCGCCTGCCATTAATTGTTCGTAGGCTTGGGGCATGATGATATCTGTTCCATCTGAATGAATAGCCCCATCCACAATAGTAATGTGGCGGTCCGCATATTCCTGGAGGGTCGGATCGTGGGTGACCATCAGGATGGTTACCCCTTCCTGGCGGTGGAGAGAAGAAATGATATCCATAATCATCCGCGAGGTCTTGGTATCCAAGGCCCCGGTCGGTTCATCCGCGATGATAAATTTGGGTCGGTTAACCAGGGCACGAGCAATGGCCACCCGCTGGCGCTGACCACCCGATAACTCATAGGGTTTGGACTTGCCCTTGTCTCCTAAACCTACCCGTTCCAAGGCTTCTTGGACCCGTTCATGGGTCTGTCCGGTGCTCAAGCCACTATAGAGCAGGGGCAGCCGAACGTTATCGGCGACCGTCATATTTTGGATTAAGTTAAAGCTCTGGAAGATAAAGCCCACATAGCTATTGCGCAAATGCGAGACTTCCTGGTCCGTCCGCTGCTTAAGCGGCTCATTATGAAAGAGATAGGAGCCTTCGAATTGGTTATCCAAAAAACCAATCACATTAATCAAAGTGGACTTCCCCGATCCAGAGGGCCCCATGACGGTAATAAATTCCCCGTCATAGACGGATAAGTTCACATCTTTCAGGACATGGACACGGTTCTCTCCTTCGCCGTAATACTTGTTGATATTTTTGAGTTCAAATAAAGGCTCGGCCTGGTCTAATGCCTGGCCAAGGTTGGATTGTTCAATTACCATGGCCCCTGCCTCCTAGTTTTTACTTTCTGCTTCAGCTTTGTCTGCTGATTCAGCCAATTCAATTTCTTGGCCATCTTGGAGGCCTTCAGGATTCTTAATGATCTCGTCACCTGCCTTGATATTCTTGGTTACCACTTCTTGGCGGCCTTGCTTGGCAGTCGTGACTTCGACTTTTTTAACCTTGCCATCGCGGTAGACAAAGACATAAGACTTACCCTTGTCCTCTATAATGGCTTCTTTAGGGAGGACAAAGCCAGGTAATTTGAAGTGAACTTTAGTGCTAAAGCCTGGTTGGATCTTGTCTTTAGCTTTAACAGTGAACGGATATTGACTCTCGCCTCCTTGCCCAGCAGCCTGTGCAGCCTGACCGGCCATAGCAGCACCTGCATCTCCACCAAGACTTGGGGCTTCGCCAGGAGCTGCTGGCAAGTTTTCATAGCTAATGATTTCACCCGTTGTCTTTTGGCCACTAGCTGGAACAGTCAGGTCTACCTTGCGTCCATCCTTGAGCAAGTAGAAGTCATACTCGCCAACGGTCCCAGTCACAGAAATGTCGTCACTGATAATCCGCACCAGAGGCACAGTCGAATCTGTAATCCCCTTGGCGTCATAGATGACCTTACCGCTCGTCCGCGCCTTGACCTGGTTATCAGTCTGGGCTTGGGCCCGGTTGAGCTGGATCTCCAAGTCTTCAATCTGTTGGTTGAGCTGGCGAACTTGTTCATCCACACCAGCTTGACCACCAGCCGCCGGAAGATCTCCCATGCCACCTGCTTGGCCTCCTGTTTCTAGACCAGATGGCACTGTTTCTCCCGCTTCAGGCCCTGCTTGACCCGCTAGTCCCGGACTCGCTACAGCCTGGTCACTACCTGCACCTGGGATAGCTGCTTGGCCAGCTTGACCACTAACAGCTGGTGGACAATTCGGGTCACTTGCAGCTGGCGCTTGTCCCTCACTGACGCCAGCACCTGATAAGTTCACGGGTGTCGCAACATAGGCTCCAAGGCCCGAAACTAAGGGACTAGCTACGAGGGCTTGGTTGACACTGGCCACGGGACTGGCTGCCTGGTTCTGCAGGCGGTTGCGCTGGTCATAGAGGCGGTTAAGTTGACGCTTGGTATCGTCAATCTTATACTGGGCCTCAGCTTGTTGGTAGGAGAAAAGAACATCGCCTTTGTTAACCCGCTGGCCATCAGCAACATTCACAATACCCAAGTCTCCTTTTTCACGGCTATAGTAATAGGCATCGTCGGTCTTCAACTTCGCCTTCCCATCAACTGTCACCGGTTCCTGTTCCGTTACCTTAACCGTTTCATAGCTCGTATCGCTTCCTTCCTCACCGAAGTTAGCCGCATAAAAGACATTATAAGCAAGCACACCGAGGACTAAGACCGCAGCTAAGCCGCCAGCTAGTCCCCACCAAAGTTTTTTTGAATGGATCATGTTTTCCCCTCATCTTCTTAATTATTTTTCTTTTTTTATTCTACCATATTAAGGGCTTAAGCTTTACCAAATTTTGCTAAAGGCACGAAAATCCCCTTGAAGCAAAAGAATTGCATTTTCAGACAGGAGCCAGTATATTGGAAGAAAGTCTACACAAGGAGGTTTAAGCATGGACGAATTACTACCACGTATCAACGAATTAGCCAAAAAGAAAAAAGAAGGCACGCTTACCAAAGAAGAAGCAGCCGAACAAGAAAAATTACGGAGCCAATACCTCAAGCAATTCCGGGAAAATTTCCGGTCTGTCCTCATGAACACCAAGGTGGTCGATCCTGAAGGGACCGATGTCACCCCACAAAAACTAAAAGACGCCCAAGCCAAACGCCGGGGCGAGCAAAACGATCAATCAGGATCCAAATAAAAGTTTGCTAGAAACTAGGACAAGTTAGCAGAAATAAGTCTTTTCACTAGAAGAGAGTGTGACAAAAGTCGATCAGGCCTGACTTTTGGAGCAGTTTTTTGAAAAATGTTTGCTATTTAAAAGGAGGCCGGAACTTTTGTCCCAGCCTCCTTCATGACTTGTATATATTTTTATCTAAAGTCGGGATTTAATCTCGGCTTTTTTAATAATAAAAAACATCTTTGCCAAAGCTGGCAAAGATGAAAAAGGAAAAAACAAAAATGAAAGGATGATGCAATCTTTCGACTGCTCAATAAAAATTATAGCACAAGCCGTTCCAAAATGAAAGGGCTTTTTTAAAAGCGCTTTCTATTTTATTTTCCCTGTCTCCTCCCCTCATAAAAGACAATAATGTTCTCATTTGATGATAATTTTATAAGCTAGCTGACCCGAAAAGATAGCGATATGCCCCTCTTTTCCTCTTTCCTTGCAAGAAAACTGAACGGGAAATGTTTTTTCCATATTTTTTTACCTAAAAGGGCTTTCATTTACTTAGTAAATTTTATATAATACTCTTACTGGCAATTAGCTAGTTCTATTTATTGATTTTTATCTATTAATGATAGCGCTTAAGCAACTGAGAAGGAGGCAGTTTTTACTTAGGAAAATATTATTATTCTTATGCACTTGCCATTATTTATTCTCTAAGTGTATAAACTTGTTATGAAGAAAGGAATTATAAAAATGAATACAAATGCTAAACCATTTGGCATGCGTGATAAGCTGGGGTACATGTTCGGGGACTTAGCCAACGACATGACCTTTATCTTACAAAGTATGTTCCTGATGGTCTTTTATACGGAAGTTTGGGGAATTAACCCAACAACAGTCGGGAACTTATTCCTAGCCGCTCGCTTCGTTGATGCCATCACAGATGTGACCATGGGACGGATTGTTGACGTCTCCAAGCCAACCAGCGAAGGGAAGTTCAAACCCTGGATTCGCCGGATTGCTATTCCTGTAACCCTAGCCAGCTTTATGATGTACCAAACAGGACTCCAAGACATGTCCATGACCTTCAAGATTGTTTATATGTACATCACTTACCTACTTTGGGGATCTTTCACTTATACGGCCATTAACATTCCTTATGGCTCTATGGCATCTGCCATTACATCTGATCCCGACCACCGGGCTAGCCTGTCTACCTTCCGGACCATTGGCGCAACCATTGCCCAATTAGCTATCGGTGCAATTGTGCCCCTCATGATTTACGAAAACAACATCGTTAAGACAGACGCTACCTTCACCATCCTAGCTGGGGTGTTCTCAGTATTGGGACTTATCTTCTACTTCTTCTGCTACCGCATGACAACTGAGCGGGTAGAGATTCCTTCCGATCCTGATAGCTCACTAATGGGAACCTTACGTACATTCGGTAAGGTACTGAAGAGCCGTTCACTCTGGGGCATTATCTTTGCCGCCCTCTTCCTCATCTTTGCCCAATTAGGCATCGGCCAAATGAACAACTACCTCTTTGCCAATTACTTTGAAAATGCTGACATGTTAGCTACAGTTAACGTGATCTATCCATTATCCATCTTGCTCTTAGGTGCACCGATTGCGCCAGCTCTTGCTAAAGCCTTAGGGAAACGCGAAGTTGGTATTCTCGGCGTTTCAATCGGTTCCGCCGCCTTCGCTGTTCTTTATTTCATGCACACTGAAAGTATGTGGACCTATATCGTGATTTCAACTATTGGTTACCTAGGCTTTGGTATCTTCAATGCCATTATCTGGGCCATTATCACTGACGTTATCGATGATATCGAAGTCCAAACCCGCACCCGGGACGACGGTACGGTTTACGCCTTCTATTCCTTCGCCCGTAAGATTGGTCAAGCTTTTGCCGGTGCCAGCGCAGGTTGGATTTTAGGCTTTATCGGTTACCAATCAGGAGCAGAAGTTCAAACAGCGGAAGTTATTGATAAACTATATAGCGCCGCAACCTCTATTCCTGCGATTGCCTTCTTGTTATCTGCTCTATCCTTATTAATCATTTACCCATTAAGCAAGAAACGCGTAGAAAACAACTCAGCAATCCTAGCTGAACGCCGCGGTTAAAACTCCTTAGTTAAATAAGCAGCTATTCAATAGATAAGAGCACCTTCATTATGGAGGTGCTTTTTTATTCCAGGGTGTGAGGGCGCGCGGGTAGAAGTGAACCTCTGGAGCAAAAGATGCAAGTTCTAGCCCTGGTCAATAGCTTATATTTTGTAAGCGCTAATCCTCCCCTCCTCGATCAATGGTGCCGTTTCCAAACAATTCGAACAATATTGTATATCGATTGATTTTTCACAAATATATTTTGTAAGCCTTACCATAACTGTCTTTTTAGCATTAAATAAATGTGAAACAACTCTTTAAATTGCATCTTATACCCTGACAATTCTCAGAATTTGTTGCCAATTTCACATGTTTGATCAAAATCCCTTTTCAAAGCTATTATTTTCTCTTATAATGACAAATGCTTTAATTTTATTTTTGTTTTAAAGGAGGAATTATTGTGGCAGAAAGAACAGCCACCAAGCCGTTCGGAATGTCCGACAAACTGGGCTACATGTTTGGGGACTTCGGGAACGACTTTACATTTATTCTTTCATCAATGTTCTTGATGAAATTCTACACTGACGTTATGGGGGTATCCAGTGGGATCGTCGGCGGGATTATGGCCGGTGCCCGGATTGTGGACGCCTTCACAGATATGACCATGGGACAGATTGTTGACCGGACGAAACCGACTCCAGTAGGTAAATTCTTACCTTGGATCCGCCGCATGGCTGGGCCCGTTGCTCTAGCTTCCTTCCTTATGTATGCGAGCTGGTTCCAGGATATGCCTATGTGGTTTAAGATCGGATGGATGATCTTCACATACATCTTATGGGGATCTGTCTTCTATACTTCCATCAATATTCCTTTTGGTTCGATGGCTTCAGCCATTTCCGCAGATCCTAAGCACCGGGCTGAACTATCCACCTGGCGAACCATTGGCGCTACCCTAGCCCAAACCTTCATCGGGGTTGTCCTCCCACTCGTGGTTTACTACAACGATCCTAGTGGCGCCCAAGTACTTTCAGGGACCCGGATGGCAATTGCTGCAGCTGTGTGTTCAATTCTGGCAGTCATCTGCTATGCTCTCTGCTACAAGCTGACAACTGAACGGGTGAAAATCGAACAGAAAACCGAGCGTTTCGACTTCATTGATATGGTCCATCAACTGGCCTCTAACAAGGCTTTGATTGGTATTGTCATTTCTTCCATCTGCCTACTGCTCACCCAATTAACCTTAAGCGCCATGCTTCCATACGTCTTCCCTAACTATTTCGGGAATACCCAAGCCCAAGCCGCCGCAACCTTTGTTGGTTCAGCAGCAACCCTGATCTTATCCACCTTTGTGGTCCAACTCTCCAGCAAATTAGGCCGTAAAGAATTGGGCATCTACGCTGCTCTCTTTACCGCTGCGGTATTGCTTCTGGCCTTTTTCTTACAAATTTCAAATGCCTGGGTCTTTGTTGTCTTCTATGGTTTAGCCTATTCTGGGATCGGCTGCTTCATGCTGATTACCTGGGCCATGATCACTGATGTTATCGACCAAACCGAAGTGGAAACCCATGAACGGTCAGACGGTATGATCTACTCCGTTTATTCCTTCGCCCGTAAGATGGGTCAAGCTGCCTCATCTGGTCTCGCCGGTTGGTTACTGACCCTCGTCGGCTATTCTGCAGCCACAGCCTTCGAGCCTGAGGTTACCCAGGGCATCTACAACATCACCTGCCTAGCCCCAGCTATTGGTGCGATTTTACTCGCCCTTTCTCTCTACTTCCTCTATCCATTGAATAAGAAGCGTGTCGAAGAGAATGCTGCAATCTTAGCCAACCGCCGCTAAAATATCTGATAAGCAAAAACTGCGCCAGTCAGTGCGCAGTTTTTTTTGCTTATTATGATACATATTTTGTACTTTTTAAGAAACAAAATTTGTTCTATTTTTTGATACAGCTTGATTTTATCCCCTTTTAGCTGGGTCACTACTATCGATTGTTCCTTTTAAGCTTGAAGGGACCTGTGAAAGGGCTTAAACTAGAGACAATAAATCTACAGACAGAAAGGTCGATTGTGATGAAAAGAAACAAGGCTTTGGTCTTAGGCCTAGCCGTTCTGGCCCTCTTTTTAGGAGCGTGTGGCCAACAAGGGAAAACTGCTGAAAGTGAGCATAAGAAGGTCAGTTTAGCTGTCTCCAACCAGCTCAGCCAGGAAGTCTGGCAGGATACAGCCCGACGACTCAAGGAGAAGGAGGGAATCGATTTAGAGGTCAAGCTCATTTCAGACTGGGTGCAACCTAATATGGCTGTTGCCGAAAATGACATCGACCTCAATGTCTTCCAATACATCCCCTTCCTCGCCGAATTCAACCAATCCCATAATACTGACCTAGTCCCCATTGGTTATTCTTATATCCCACCGATCGGCATCTACACTGCCAATCCCGACATCCAGTCAGTTGAAGACGTGCCTCAAAACGCTAAATTCACCATCCCAGATGACCCTGTCAACTTAGACCACAGCCTCCAGGAAATCGAGCGTGCCGGCTTAATTAAGCTTAAAGATAGTCAAGGGCAAAAGACCCTGGATGACATTGCCGAAAACCCTAAGAATATTCAATTTATCCTGATGAAGGGAGACGGGATCGCCCGCAGCCTGGAAGATGCTGATCTAATGATTACAGGGGCTTCCATCGCTCAAGATGCCGGTATCAGCCAGGACCAAGCTATCTATGTGGAAGATCCTAAAAACACGCCTAATATCTACAAGGTCTGCATTGTCGCCCAACGCGACCGGGCCGATGACCCCATCCTAGAAAAGGTTGTTAATGAATTCCAAAGCCAAGACACGGCAGACTTCATCAAAACTGTTTCCAATGGCACCTATGTCCCCGCCTGGTCAGACCATGACCAAGCCAGCAAGGACTACGATGCCTTTGTCCAAAGCAAAAAATAAGACATTCCTCAAGCCTGCGCAAACTTGCCTCGCGCAGCATCAACCATAAAGAAAAGACACGCCTAGCCAGCGTGTCTTTCTTTATTTTTAATGGTTAAACATTTTAGCAAGATATAATCGTTTGTTGATCAAATAGATCAGAGGAGCGGTTAAAGCTAGGATAATCACTTCACTGACAAAGAGAGAAGCGTAGGTCGCCCAGAAAGGCAATTCAAAGGCCAAGTTCAGCTCAAAAGCGATAATAAAGATCATCATTGAAAAAATCAGAGTCGTTGCGGCGAGTTTCTGCTTATCTGTCTTCAGGTAACGATAGACCCAGTCGCACAGTAAGAAACTAAGCAAGGTATGGGCAGTCCCAAAGACAATATCATACCAACCCAGGCCCGTCATAAAGCCATAGAAATTTGACAAGAAAACGCCCAGAACGACACCCCACTTGTAGTTCTTATGGTAAACATTCAAGTGGTTGAGCCCTTCCGACACACGAAATTGGATCGGCCCATAAGCGAATTGCGGGGCCACAAAATACAAGGCGACATAAAGCGCAGCGATTAAGGCATTAACCACCAGGGCTTGATTGTGTTTACTTTGCATAAAAATTCCTCCCATAGTTTTTTTATGTTGGCGGGTTTCGAACAACACAGAACTTATCATAGCGAAATTATGCCCCTTTGACAAGACCAAGGGTGTGAGACTTGCTTAGATTTGAATGAATGGAGCTCAAACGGATAAGAGCGGCTTCAGCCGAACGTTCCGATTGGGGGAAGTCACTTCAAGTCTGCAACTGCGACCCCAACTACAAAGATCGTGGCTTGCTGACTGCTAACACCTAATAACAGTCTGCGTGTCTGGCTTACTAAACTTTATGCCACATTCAAGACTTCCGAATGAGCCTTGCAAGCTCGACTAACTAGTCTCACTTCACCACAAAAAAACCAGAGCTGATCAGAAGCCTTCTCTGGTTTTTATCATATGCTTATAGCTTATTTATCTCATCATTAACGAACTCGTCTTCACTCACCCGCTCTGTCCGAGGATCCAGGGGTTCTTGGTCTTCCAGAGCCTCATGGGCACGTTGGACGCGCAGCTTGGTCACCCGCTTGGTCCAGAAACCACCGTGGATATACTTGGCATCATAAGAGATATAGAAGGCCCGGTCGTCAATTTCTTCAATGGTCCGGCAGAGTTTCCGCTCAGTTGACCGGGGCGTCAGAATAGTGAGGATTAAGCGATCCCCGTCCCGGCCGTAGCCCGACTGGACCGTCACCCCATAGCCGCGGTTCCGCAATTCCTCAGCCAGGGCATGGTTGTCACTGGCAATGAAGATCTGGATCACAGCATAACCGAGGGCAATCTTATCCTCTAAGAGCATCCCGCAATAAATCCCCACCCCAAAACCTAGGGCATAAGCGAAAAGATAAGCCGGCTGGTCCAGGTACTGCATGACCATAGACAGACCGATCGCATAGATAGTAATCTCAATCACCGCCAAGAAGGAGGCCGGGAAACGATAGCCTCTCATCGAGAGCAAGAGGCGCATGGTATTTAGCATGATATAAACTAAGTTAATACTAAATATTTTAATTAATAAATGATAGTCCACAGCATTCTCCTATCTTTGGCTAGGGTCTAAACTTTTTTCGATCCGACCTAAGCCCCAATCGGCAACAATCGACATGAGAGCAATGGGGATGACAGCAGCGAGGATAATACTCGTGCCGTCTGAGGCATTGACCCCGCGGAAAAGGATATCACCCAGACCCCCTGCCCCAACGAAGGTCCCGATGGTGGCAATCCCAATCCCTGTAATAAAGGCGTTGCGGACGCCCCCCATGATCACCGACATAGCCAAGGGAAGCTCGACCTTATAGACAATCTGGAGCTTGGTCATCCCCATACCGATCCCAACGTCAATAATATCGGCGTCCACATTGCGGACCCCCGTATAGGTATTGCGGAGAATGGGGAGGAGGGAATAAAGGAAAATGGTTAAGACCACCAAGTTGCTCCCTAATCCCATAGCCAGCATCAGAACGGACAGCATAGCTAGTGAGGGCACGGTTTGGATGAGATTGGCCAAACCAAGTACCCAATCTGCCAAGCGATGGTGGCGGGCAATATAGAAGCCAAGTGGGATGGCGACCAAGCACGCAAAAAGAACACCGTAGATGGCCATCAAGAAATGTTGGCCGAACTGTCCCACCACATAGCTCAGGTTTTCCTGGTAGTAGACGCTCAGCTGTTCTAATAGACTTAATTGTGTCATATCGGTCATCTTAGTCACCCCCCACAGTATCTTCAATCGGCTTTAATTCAGGTGTCTTGTCTTCAAAATAATTATGGGCCTTCAACCAGTCATCAGCAACCACTTTGGGTTCCAAGAGGTAGTTATCTGCCCGGTAGTTTAATTTCTGCATGGTTTCTTCAGTGATGGTCCCTTCTAACTTATGTAAGACCTTGTCTAGTTCAGGATGGACCTCTAGGATATGGTAGGTTGCAACAGGACTGGCATCATAGGGTGGGAAGAGCTGTTTATCGTCTTCCAAAACTTTTAAGTCTTCGGAAATAATCCGCCCATCCGTTGAATAACCCAAGATGACATCCACTTCATCATTGGCTACCGCTGAATAGGTCAAGCCAATCGACATAGGTAGCGTCTGGCCAAAATCAAAGCCATAAATCCGCTTGAAGTCTTCATAACCGTCCCCTTCCCGGCTCAACCAGGAAGAGTCCACCCCTGCCTTTAGATCAGGCGCATATTGGGCCAGGTCAGAAACTTTTTCCAGTCCTAATTCTTCAGCCTTGTCCCGGCTCACCATGAAAGCATAGGTATTGGCAAAACCGTAAGTAGGATACCATTTCTGGTCGAATTCGCGGTCGAAGCCCTTAACTACTGTTTCTGCAGCTTTTTCAGGGTCAGTGATGGCTTCCATCCCCAATTCCCCAGTTACCGAGGTTCCGGTATAGCGGACCGCTGAAACGTTAGCATCATCCTTCATCAGGGCTTGGTGGTTGAGGGAAGAGGAGCCGAGGTTAGAGATCACCTTGGTTGGCACGTCGATATAGTGGTTGGACATGCCTTCCACAATATAGGCGAGGATCTGCATCTCGGTCGACATACCGCCCGTAATAACAATCTCATCCTCAGAAGTCGAAGCCCCGAGTCCAGGTAGGCTACAGGCTGCTAATAGGAATAGACTCAGCCCCAGGGTGAAGGCTGTCTTTAAGAATTTACGCATCTTCACCAGCTCCTTTCGAGGTCGTTTGGGGTTGGGTTAGTTTTTCCAGATAATTCATCAAAAGGTCTGCCAAAACCGCAATCAGGGTGACCGGAATCGTTCCCCCAATAATCAGGTCTGGCTTGTAGAGGTTGAGGCCGTTAAAGATCATTTCACCAAGGCCCCCACCGCCAATATAGGCCGCCAGAGTGGCCCAGGCAATCACATAGACCGTTGACAAACGAATCCCTGCCATAATCACCGGCATGGCGAGAGGGAGCTGGACACCCTTAATAACCTGCCAGGCCGTCAAGCCCATCCCCTTGGCAGCATCCAAGAGATCTGGGTCAACCGAGGTCATCCCCAGATAGGTATTGCGGAGGATGGGCAGGAGGGAATAGATAAAGAGAGCCACAATGGAGGGCAAACGTCCCACCCCAAAAATAGGAATCATCAAGGCCAAGAGCGCCAGGGTAGGAATGGTTTGGAGGACGCCGACCACACTGATGACGCCCCCTGCGATCTTAGGGTGCTGGGAGAGAAGAATCCCCAAAGGCACCGCAATCAAGATCCCCAAGGCTAGAGAAACCACCGACAAGAGCAGGTGTTGAAGGGTCAAATTAATGAGTTCTTGGCCGTTTTCAGCTAGGAAGTTTGCCATTAGATCTCAACTCCTTCAATCGCTTTCGTCTCGCCCCAGATTACTTCATAGACAATATTGACCAGGTTAGACCGGGTCACAATCCCCGTCAATTGTCCTTCACGGTTAACAACCGCCACGTTTTGCACCTTGGCTTTCAGGATGCGCTGGATGGTATCTTGGACGAGGGCATCTTCTTGGACGCCCCGACGTCTGACCATTTCATCACTCACGCTAGCTTCCATATCTCTGGCATTCATAATATTTTCAATGCTGATCTGCCCCTTGAGCCGCTTGCGGTCATCCACCACGAAGAGGCTGTCCACATGGCTGTCCCGCATGAGAGTCAAGGCATCACTGAGCGACTGGCCCATGCTGATGGACAGGGGTTTGTCATTCATGACATCCTTGACTTGGATATACTGGGTCTTGGCTTCAAAGAGCCGGTCTTCGCCCAGGAAGCTCTTCACATAATCATCTGCTGGATGGCGCAAGATTTCCTCTGGGGTGTCGTACTGGAGTAAGTTCCCCTTGTCCCAGATGGCGATACGGTCAGCCAGATTCAAGGCCTCGTCCATATCATGGGTCACGAAGATGAAGGTATTGTGATATTCCCGCTGTAATTCCTTAACTAATTCTTGCAGGGCATCCCGGGTGATTGGGTCTAAGGCCCCAAAAGGCTCATCCATCAAGACGATCTTCGGATTAGCCACCAAGGCACGGATAACGCCGATCCGCTGCTGCTGGCCACCGGATAATTCACTCGGATAGCGGTCCAGATAGTCGAGGGGAAGTTCTACCCGCTTCATCAACTTCTCCGCTTCCGTCCGACAGCGGTCTTCGTCCCATTTCAAGAGCCGGGGGACAGTCACAATATTTTCATAGACAGTCATGTGGGGCATGAGCCCAATACGCTGGATCACATAGCCGATCTTGCGCCGCATATCGACTGCATTCATGGAAGTGGTCGCCTGACCATCAATAAGGATCTCCCCCTCGGATGGATCGTGCATACGGTTGATCATCCGCAGAGCCGTCGTCTTCCCACTCCCTGAGGTGCCGATAAAGCAGACAAACTCTCCGTCTTGGATGGTCAAATTCGCATCTTTTAAGGCGTGGACATTGCCTGGGTATACCTTACTGACATTCTTAAATTCAATCATAATTTCGGTCCCTTCCGTTTTTTCTTAAGTTTATTGTAACAAACTAAGCAGCAAAAGCGACTAATCAGGCCGAGTCCAGCTTAATTGTTGGTTTTAGTATTTATAATTAAAAATAAAATAACGCATCGAAGCCTTTTCAGCTAAGGCTTTCGATACGTTATTTTTCAATCTTTACGATAAACAATTATTGTTTTTAATTAAGTTCAGGTCTTCGGTCTTCAATGACCACATAAGCACTGGCATAATGGGCAGTATGGGTAATCGAGAGATGGATAGCGTAAGGAATCTTAAGACAAAAGAGCTGGGGCTGACCGCTTTTATTTGACAAAATAGCCATGTCCTGGAAAGAAAGTTCTTTACAGATACCCGTCCCCCAAGCCTTGGCACAGGCCTCCTTGGCTGCCCAGCGCCCCGCTAGAAATTCCGCCTGGCGCTGAGAAGAAGTGAAGGCTTGGTAGACCGCGCTTTCCTCTTCTGTTAGAACCCGCTGAATGAAGCGGTCGCCCTGTTTAGCACAAGCCTGGTCAATCCGCTTGATTTCAACTAAATCCGTGCCAATTCCAATAATCATACAGCTTGCCTCCTAGCGAATATCAAAGGAGACTTTCTTCCGTGAGCCCCGCTTCTTGCCTTTTGGATGGTCCTTGGAGCCTTGGTAGGACTTCTTCTTACCCTTCTTATCGTGTTGTTGGTAAGACCGCTTATGATTGCCTCGCTTCGCCCCCTTGCGCTTGCGTCCGCCCGACTTCTTGCGCGGAGTCCGTTCCGGTGTAATCCGAACCTCAACCTCATTAGGATCCTTGGTTAAACTGCTGAGGACTGCTAGGGCCAATTGGTCCGTACTGTAGTGGGCGGAGAGGTAGTCGATGGCTTCTTGGTAGTAAGAAGGATCGGCCTCTTCGGTCAGCTTTTTAACCTCTTCTAAGGCCTGGTTGATCCGCCCGCTGAAAGCTTCCTTAGCCGATGGTGGACGCAGGGGCATCATTTTCTTCTTGGTTAGGTCTTCGATGGTTCTTAAGTAACCTAATTCATTTGGGCCAACAAAGGTAACTGAAACCCCCTGGCGGCCTGCCCGACCCGTCCGACCAATGCGGTGGACATAGCTATCGGGGTCCAAGGGAATATCAAAGTTATAGACATGGGTCACATTAGAAATATCCAAGCCCCGGGCTGCCACGTCTGTTGCCACTAAGATATCCAGCTTCTCATCTTTAAATTGTCGGAGCAACATGGACCGCTTGTCTTGATTCAAGTCCCCGTGGAGGCCTTCTGCTGTATAGCCGCGCTCAATTAGGGCACGCGAAATTTCATCCACCCGACGCTTGGTCCGTGCGAAGACAATGGCTAGGACAGGATCTTGGACATCAATGAAGCGGGTCAAGACATCGAACTTCTCACTCTCCCGACAGCGAGTAAAGTATTGGTCGATTAGGTCGGCCGTCATCTCTTGGGCCTTGATCTTCACCTGGATCGGATCCTGCATAAATTGCTCCCCAATACGTTGGATGGCCTTGGGCATGGTCGCCGAGAAGAGCAGAGTTTGCCGGTCGGCTGGCGTCTTAGCAATAATCGCTTCAATGTCATCAATAAAGCCCATATTAAGCATCTCATCCGCCTCATCGAGAACCAGGGTCTGAATGTGGGACAAGTCTAACTTCCCGCGACGAATCAAGTCAAGCAAACGACCAGGCGTCCCCACGATCACTTGCCGTTTCTTCTCCAACTGGCGTAATTGCCGTTGGATCGAGCTACCGCCGTAAACTGTCAGGCATTGGACCCGTTTCTCTTCACCTAATTGGTAGAGTTCTTGCCCGGTTTGGATAGCCAATTCCCGGGTTGGCGAGATAACCAAGGCTTGAACTTCCTTAGCATAGGGATCAATCTTCTCTAAGAGGGGAAGGCCAAAAGCGGCCGTCTTCCCCGTCCCCGTCTGTGCCTGGCCCAGGACATCCCGTCCTTTTAAGGCATAGGGAATCGTTTCTGATTGAATCGGTGTGGCTTCTTCAAAGCCCATCTTATCGACAGCTTTTAATAATTGCGGGCTCAAGCCCATTTCTGTAAATTTCATTCCATTCCTCCGTATTTCATTCTTAAGGATTATATTTGTAGGAGTCATTCTACTCCTTTAGTAAAAAAACAGCCGACCAGTCGACTGTTTTCTTTGGGCAGCTTGTCGAGGGCTGTGTGGCGAGACAGAGGCTGCTGAGCTAATCTTCTTTAGCTTGGCTTTCTATATCTGGGCGGCGGAGGGCTTCAACTACTTCCAAAAGCCCCATCCCATGGCTCCCCTTCACCAGGATCTGGTCATAGTGGCGGGTATGGTCTTCCAACCAAGCAATGAGGGCCGCTTTATCTTCTTTAAAATAATGCACCTGGTCTGGCCGGGCTTGACCGGCAGCTAGGAGGCGCTCATAGAGAGCTTCCATCTCCAAGCCATAGAGTAAGACCTGATCCTGGTCTTCAAGAGTCAAGACATCCGCTACGCTGGCATGGAGCTGGCCTGCATCTGGTCCTAGTTCTAACATATCAGCCAGCACATAGAGCTTGCGCCCTTGTTGGGCATCACCTGCCCGCGGAACCTGGACGAAGTTACTAATTACAGCCTTCATCGCTGAAGGACTAGCATTGTAAGTATCATCCAGCACTTGACTCTCATTAATGCCTTCGATCCAGGCTGTCCGATTGGCCGTCATTTGGAAATTAGCCAGGGCCTCCTGGATTTGTTCAATCGACAGGCCCAGGCGGTAAGAGACCGCACAGGCATCTAAGGCATTCACAACATTATAACGGCCCGAAACCGGAATTGTCAACTGAACGGTTGGTGACAGGTTGCTGCTGAATTGGGTCTGGTACTGGTCCACAATAATATCCAGAGCATAAATATCCTGGTTTTCCGTTAAACCGACTGACAGGGTTTCGATGTCTTCTCGAATATCCCCTAATTGAGAAGTAATTAGCTCTTCCTCCCCAGGATAGATGAAGCTGCCCCCTTCTTTTAAGCCGTCCAAAATTTCAAGCTTGGCCTTGGCGATATTGGCCTTGGTCTTCAGAAATTCCAGGTGGTCCTCACCAATCATGGTAATCACAGCCAGGTCGGGCTGGGCTAGGAGACTCAATTCACGGATTTCACCAAAATTAGACATCCCCATTTCTAAAACAAGGACTTCCGTTTCTTCTGGCATCTCTAAGATAGTAATCGGAACACCAATTTCATTATTATAATTGCCTTGGGTCTTGTGGACCCGGTAGGCCACCGATAGGCAGGCCGCTGTCATGTCCTTGGTGGTCGTCTTACCGGATGAACCGGTAATCGCCACGACTTTAGCTTGGACCAAAGACAAGTAGTAAGCTGCCAAATCGTGGAGGGCAGCCAGGGTATCGGGCACTTGGATTAAGGCCAAGCCGGCAGGAGCCTGGGCTGGATCCTTGGACCAAAAGGCAGCCACCGCCCCATTGTCTAGGGCTTGTTGGGCAAAGTCATGGCCATCGCGTTGCCCAGTTAAGGGAACAAAGAGGCTCCCAGGCTGGGCTTGTCTAGCATCAAAAACAACATGGTCAAGCAAGACCGCGTCGGGGTCTTCTGCTTGGACCTGTCCTTGGACAGCTTTAGCAATTTCATTTAAGGCTAATTTTTTCATGGCACACATCCTATTGGTTGGCTAGTCCTTGTTTTTTATTAAAGCGCTCTAGGGCCAGGTTAAGTAATTTCTCGAGCAAGTCTTCATAAGACAAGCCTGAAGCTGCCCAGAGAGAAGGATACATACTAAATTGGGTGAAGCCAGGCATGGTATTGACCTCGTTGATATAGATATCCATATTGTGGGTCACGAAGAAATCGCAGCGGGTGAGGCCTGAGCCATCAATGGCTAAATAAGCCTTCTTGGCGTAGGTTTGGATAGCCTGGGCGCTTTCCTCTGGGAGGTCGGCTGGAATCGCCATCTCGATGCTGTTGTTAATATACTTCTCTTCATAGTCGTAGAAACCTTGGTCCTTGACAATCTCACCAGGTTGGCTGACCTGAACCTCTTCATTACCGAGGACAGCCACCTCAATTTCCCGAGCTTCAATCCCTTGTTCAACCACTACCCGGGTATCATAATGGAAGGCTGTTTCTAGGCCTTGGAGCAAGGCATCCCGGTCCTGGGCCTGGGTAATTCCTACGCTAGACCCCATATTGGCAGGTTTGATAAAGACAGGATAGACTAACTGCCCCTCAATGCGGGCAATTACTTCGCTGCGCTCGGTCTCATACTGGTAGCTAGTCAAAGCAACAAAAGGCACCTGAGGGATCTGAGCTTGTTGGAAGAGTTGCTTGGAGATAATCTTATCCATACCTGCCGCTGAAGCAAGGACACCTGCCCCGGTATAAGGGACATTCAGTGCTTCAAAGAGGCCTTGGATTGTACCATCTTCCCCATTCGGTCCATGCAGGGCAGGGAAGGCCAGGCTATCCTTGGTCAAAACATCGGTCGGAACAACAGCAAGCCCTTGAGAAATTTCAGCTTCACCTTGGCGGTAGAAGTGTTGTTGGTCGCTGGCTTCGAGATAGAGGATGCTATCCTCACTGAGGCTGTATTCTTCAAGCAGCTCACCAGCAATCCACTGCCCCTCCCGGTCAATAAAGACAGGCTGAACTTGGTGCTTCTTATAATCCAAATGTTTGAGGATGGAAGCAGCCGTTAAGACGGATATATCATGCTCCGCGCTGTCCCCACCATAAAGTAGTACAATTCTCATAATTTAACCTCCAAATAGGTTGGCATCCGCGATGCGCTCAAATGCCCATTTTTTATCTTTCATTGAATAGCTTAATTTAGCTAAAAGAACGGTTTGCTTGCGTTGAAGAATATCATCAACTTGGTCTTCCGCTAACAGGAGAGGGATCGCCATCGCCTGGTCCTCCCGCCAAGTGAGCTGACTAAAGTCAAAGATAACCCCTTCCGTTAAAAGCGGACGGATTTCCTGCATGACTGCCATGGGAGGCAAGGGAATCTTCGCCTCTTCGCCGGGATTATGTGACCGCCAGCCGAACAAGGAACGGCGCTCAGGACGTTGGGCCAAGAGCTTGTCGCGAATCACATTGGCCAGCTGGAAGTAAAACTCCTTGACATCCCGGTAGTAAGTCTTCAAGATCCCATTGGCCATGGGCAGGAAGACATAATTATTTTGCAACTTATAGAAGAATGGCGAGTGCAAGTGGCGGTTCACATGGCCTAAATACAATAGTTCTGCAATTTCACCTGGTGTTAGCTGGTGCAGGAGTTCTTGGGAATAATAATCCACCCACTTAGTATCTGGAAAAGCTAAGCGACTCTGCCCACTTAAGAAATCTTGGACACTCCGTTCGCCCCGGATGAGCTTAAAATGTGTATGGTCATCCGCTTGGCCATAATCTTTTTGGCAGGATAGAACCAGTAAGTTCTGTGGCTTCTTCTTCATACTGCGCTGCAAGTAGGCCAGGCCCAAACCGCGCGATAACACATGGTTGGATACCTCATCTACTAAGATATAAATATAATTCTCAATCACGTCCCCACCTCCTTATCATACCCCTTAATGATAGCATATTCCCCCCACAAAAAACTATAAGCTTTAACTAAAAAGCCTAAAAACACAAGCCAGGATAGATCTCAAGCTTTACTTTCTTTAGCTGCTTATATTAAGATGGGAGGGACTGTACGTATTTAAAGGAGCGAAGAACATGCATCTGATTGGCTTAGCCTTCCAAAAACAACAACTCACCTACCTGCCCACTAGCCCCCTCTACGGGGAGATTATGGTAGAGGACCTGCCGCTTAGCTACCACCAACTCCTCACCCAACAGAATGGCGGCTATACCTCAAAATCTTACTATCCCACCTCTGCCCCCACCTCAGATTCACTGAGCGCCGTTTATATCCCTTACCTGGCTGGCTTGCTTCCCCAAGCTGTTCGTAAGGACTATCTCATTCCTAGTCTGGCCTTCCAAGACCAGTTCAAGCACCGGGATAGTCTGCCTAAAAGCAGCCTAATTATCTATGAAGATGGCGACCGAATCGTCTTCCTGGACTATGACCCCCATGACAAGCGGGAACGTGACCAGCGCGGCCTAGCCAAAACCCCTAGCGTCCGCTACCGGGACCTGGAAACTGACCAGTGGATGGACCTCGCCCCTAATTTCGATTACTTTATCCAACACTTCGAATCCCGGGGTTTTGCCCTGCCCGCCCCACCTATGCGAACCTACCACCGGGCCAATGCCGCTTTTATCGCTGTCCAGCGTCCCGAGCAACTAGCCCGACTCTTCGAAGAATTCCAAGGCCAGGCCGACAAGACCTGGTACTTCCACTGGATCCGCCACTTCCTCCAGTCCCAGGATTCCCGCCTAGCCACCGTCGCCAAAGAAGCCCTCGACTTCCAAACCGACTACTTCCGTCCCTTCCTGCCCAAAGGCTTTGATGATCTCTTAAAGTGTGATTAAAGCCAGGCAGACCTAAAATACACAAACAAAAGCGGCCCCAGTCGGCGTTTACAAGTCGACTGGGGCCGCTTTCCTTTTATCCTTCTTTATTCCTCAGTGTATTCTAGATAAATATCTGAAGTCTTATAAGGCGACTCCACATAATAATTTGGGTTGGAGACGGCTAACTGACCGGTCTTTCGACGGTAGGCATAGAAGGTGTCACCGTTGTAACTCGTTTCCTTATCCGCATGTGCCTCATCCCCTCCTAGAAATTCTTCTAAATAGATAGCCGTATTGACCTTAATTTCAGCTAAGTCATCCCAAGATTGGCCTTCACGAAAAGTCTGGATGGTCTGGGTAGGCACCTGGTCAATACGGATGCGGAAGCGACTTTCTTGTTTTCGCCCATCGACCGCTGTCTGGTGGAAGACGAGCAAGTTTTGATCGGGGTAGATGGTCATCCGCCCCATGCCCCCATTAATTAGAAAACCATTTCCCCTAATGTAGGTCCCTGCCAGATCTTCCGCATCAACCGCATAAGGATAGTCAGCAGACCCGCTAGTTTCCTCTTGCGCCTCTTGTCCCTGCCCTGATGCCATCAGAGGCTTGAAGTCTAGCCTGGATAAATCAATTATTTGACCCTTACTTTGCTCATAGACTTCTGGGCTGAGCCGACCTTCTTGGGCGACCACCTTGTCGCTGTCATCTTCCATCTTCTTGATTCGCATCTCTCCCAACTCGTCTAATTGGGAACTTTGGTCATCCAAGGCGAAAAGTTGAATGACATGATCCATCGCTCCGCCTGACCCTTCCTGGAGAATCTCACCATTCTGAAGCAGACTCAACTGACTGCGATAGCCAATCGATGGGTCATCGAAGAGAGCTTGGGCTTGATCGCCAGCTAGGCTGTAAATTTGAATCAAGTTTTCTTGGTCATGGTTATAGATCAAGAGCTCTGACCGACCGTCTTGGTTAATGTCGTATAAGGTATAGGACATGACCTGGGGATCGACTTGAATTTGGTGGGAATCGATACCAGGCTTAGCTTCCCCCGCCTCCAAAGCCTGGCGCCAGTCAGCCAAGACCGTTTCATAGGACTCTAGCTCAGCTGCTTTCTGGGACGCCTTAGGGGCTCCTTTACTTTCTGACAGCTGAGACGATGCCTCTTTAACAAGACTAGAACTTTCACTGTTCACCGTCTCTGCTTGACTAGCTTGGCCCGTTCCCTCTTCCGTGCTTGCAGGACGACAGGCTCCTAGGCAAACTAGCGCGAGTAAACTAAACACATATTTCTTCATTTATAAGCTCAACGCTCCTTCTTAACTTATAGAATTCTTAAAAATTTATCTCAATCAATTATAGCATAACTCACTAATCCAAGTTTTTCGCTTTCCCATTTACTAGTATTAAAAAACGGCGAAAACTATTTTTGATCCTTCTTCATTCAATAGCTAAATTCAAAAGCGCAAGGCATGCTCACTGGCACACTTTAATTCCAAACAAAAAGCCCCAGCTAAGCTGAGGCTAAAGTATAATCTAATCCTTCTCAAAGAGTGCTAATAAGTCAGGACTAGCCTGGCTGAAATCCTGGGTCTCCACAAGACGACCTTGGACAATCCGACGTTCTGTTGCATCATCCGTACAGGTCATCAGGGTAATAATTGGCTTCTGGGTCTCGGGATCCAAGAGCTTGGGGTCGACCAGGTCCACTCGAGTCGGTGGCACATCTTCGACAAAGTAAGTGTCATAGACGTAAATCTTCTCCAAGTCGGTCATAAAAATCTTTTGACCCACTTGAGCATTATCAACAATTGGTGAGAGAAGGAGGCCTTTTTGGACTACATTCATATTGTGGCTAGCCAGTGGGTAATTCCCTTCCCCCATCTTCTGGTCGGGATAGAAGGTACCTGCCCCTGACAAGAGCACATCCTCACTCAGCCCTTTCATAATGGAAACCTTAACATCGGCATCCGGCATGGCCAAGGCACCAATGACATTCACATCAGCATAACCATTCTTAATCCGCTCCCGTGATTCACGAACTTCCTTCTCACTCACATTGCGGATTTCACTATGGTCAAAGACCGCGTCCTTGGCCTGGTTATCCTTCAACTGATCGGCCGTCATATTCTCAATGGCAACGTCGTTTTGATTCTGTTGGATCTGATAGCCACTAATATAGTGCTGGCCAAGGAAGAAAAGTCCAATCACAATCAGGACCACTCCCAGAAGACGTGTAAGATTTTGACGCATACTTGCCCCCCTAAATCGTTTACTATAGAGCTATTATCTTAGTTTTCCCTGGGGATGACAAGTCATATTACTTATAAAAAGTTTAAAAATTAATTAAACTGCAGGGCAGTAGAGAAAATTTTCTTGGCTAATTCGATGAAATCTTCCATATACTTAGGCAGGGGCATCCCCTTACGGTAAGCGATGATCACATCGGACTTAGAGCTTGGGCAGGAGAAAGAGAAGAGACGCGGCGCATTCTCTTGTTTCAGGTTGAGATTGCGGTAGTGGTTCTCATAAACCAAGGAAACCCCGTAACCCCGGATGGTTAAGTTAACGGCTGTTTGAATGTTATTGGTCTTGATAGTACGTGCAGGATGGAAATGTTCCTGGTTAAAGAGCTTATCCATCTCCCGACTAATCTTCGTATCATTTGTCGACACAATGAAACGGTCATCCTTAAGATCGGCTAGGTCAATCATCGGATACTTGGAATCCGGGTTGTCTACTGCAGTAGCGACCGCAGGGTGGTCATGGGGGAGAGCAACCAAGATTTCTTCGGTACCAATCTTGTCATAGGTCAGGTTGGCATTCTCATTGCTGGCGTTGATGATAATAATATCGCAGTCCCCGTTCATAATCCGATCTTCCAAGATGGTTGCCGTTTCTTCCACTAACTGCACTTCAACCCGTGGGTAGAGCTTCTCATACTCGGGCAGTACGGGTGGCATGAGATAAGAACCGCGAATAAGAGGGATCCCAATACGAATCCGGCCATAATTCTTATCCTTGATGGTCTGCATGGTCATCTCCAGCTCATCACGCATGGTTAAGATGTCATTGCCATACTTCACGAACTCTTCCCCGGCATAGTTGAGAACGAGACGTTTACCAACCCGTTGGAAAAGATGGTAGCCCAAACGTTCTTCCATATTCTTGATGTACATACTAAGGGAGGGTTGGGTAATAAATAAACTCTCCGCAGCCTTAGTCAGGGTACTATGCTCATGGATGGCTTTTACGTATTCAATATCCTTCATTTCAATCATTACTCAATACCTCTTCTATATTTATTCCACTTATAACTTTCTTGACTTATATCTAATCGATAATATAACATATTCCACTGCTGTTCATTCGTCAAGAATTTCTTTAAGAACGAAAACTCTTACTGAAAAGTCTTTAGCATAGTGCTTTTTTATCTCTTATAAAGCTGCCTCCCAGCTCCATTGACTTGCTAGCAAGCTGATTTTCTCTTCATCTCTCCCCTTCCCTTAAAGCCTGACATGATAGGCTTTTGAAAGCTACAAACGATCCCAATCAAAAGAATAAGAAGCTTTTATTCCGCAAGAATCGGCTGAAAAAATAAGAGCAAATTTGTTCCAATCAAAAAATACATTACTGAACGCTTTAGAAATACTTAAGCCAAATTTATCATAAGAGAAACCAATTTTTGTTCTTTATTTAATCTCTAATCCTAGAATCTAACTTTCGTTATAATGGATCAAAACAGAAAGTGAGGGGATTTCCTATGCGCATCGAACAATTACAATACCTCAGCAAGGTGGCTGAGACGGGTTCCATTACCCAGGCAGCCAAGGCCCTCTATCTCTCCCAACCCTCTCTCTCCAATGCCATTAAGGAGTTGGAACAGGAAATGGAAGTCCAACTCTTTAAGCGAAGCAAGAAAGGAGCTGTGTTGACTGAAGCGGGAGAAGACTTCCTAACTTATGCCCAACAAATTCTTGCCCAGGTCGACCTACTTAAGACCCGCTACCAGGAAAGCGAACGGCCCCGGCGAATCTTTAGCGTATCGGCCCAGCACTATGCCTTCGTCGTAGATGCCTTCGTCCGTCTGCTCAAGGAGAACTCCTACCCCAAGTACCAGGCGACTCTCAAGGAATCCCGGACCTATGAGGTAATTGAAGATGTCGCCAACCAGCGGTCTGAAATCGGTGTCCTCTACCGCAGCCGCTTCAACCAGCAAGTCATCGCTAATGCCTTAGCCGAACGCGACCTTAGCTTCACGCCCCTTATGCAAGCAGAGCCCCACATCTTTATCTACGCCAACCATCCCCTAGCCGACCGTGCCCAGCTGACCTTGGACGACCTGGCTCCCTATCCTAAGCTCAGCTACGAACAAGGCGTCCACAATTCTTTCTATTATTGGGAGGAGGTCCTGGCCGACCATGTAGCAGACAAATCAATTATTGTATCTGACCGGGCCACCCTCTTCAACCTACTGATCGGTCTGGATGGTTACACCATCTGCTCAGGGATTATTAATTCCGACCTCAATGGTGGCGACATCCTGGCCAAGCCCTTAGCTTGCGAGGAAGCGATTGAGATTGGTTACATCACCCACAACTTCCACCCCCTCAACCCAATCGGCCAAGCCTATATCCAGCAACTCCAAGAGGCGGTCAAACGCTCAGCCCCTTCCGAAGCAGAAGGGGATTAAAACAAAAGGTCAACCCTGCCAAGTGCTCACCTAGAAGCTTGAGACTAGTTGACCTTTTTTTCGAGATGACGACTGCTTCTAGCTGTCTTCTTGGCCTGACTAATTCCGGCCAAAAGAAGCCTGTTCACTTTCCACATGCCCCCGATGGCCATGGATTTTGAAGCGATCAATGGCTTCGTTTAAGGTCTCAAATTCCTCGGGCGTAAAGTGAATTTTCGCAGGGGCTAAGTTCACTAAGATACGATCCTGGTTTTTGGATCCTGGTATAGGAATCATTCTGAACAGCTGCTAAGGGGGTGACGCGGTGGGCCGATAGCTGGTAGAGAAGCCTGAGAGAGCCCCGACTCGCGGATCAAGCCTTCCTGGATAAAGTCGCCATAGCTCCTGCTACATCCGCTAAGGGAATAGCTTCATTGATCCGGTGGAGATAGTAGATATCCAAGTAATCCGTTCCCAAGCGCTGCAAAGACCCCTCCAATTGTTGACGCACATAAGCTTTAACTTGACTAAGAGTGGCTACTTTACCTTCCTCTAAGTGAACCTTGCTAGCCAAATAGACCTCTTGGCAGAAGGGCGCTAGGGCCTGGCCCAAAAGTTCTTCATTGTGCCCAGGATAGAACATTTCCTTACCATAAGAAGCCGCCGTATCAAAGAGGGTACAGCCCGCCTCATAGCCTGCTCGAATCGCTTGGATACTCTCTTCCTTAGCAGGAACAGGACCATAACCATGGGAAAAACCCATACAGCCCATCCCCACTTCAGAAACCTCTAAGTGCCCCATCGCTCGTGTTTTTTCATATCCTTTCCTCCTTCTCCCCCTATCCTATCAGAAACTTGCCTATAAGGCGAAAAAAAGAGCAGCTCGATTGAGCTGCTCGGCTTGGTCAAGAGACCATTTCTTAAGCATTTTTGTCTGCAAAACCGTACTTCTTGTTGAAGCGGTCCACACGACCATCGGCTTGCGTGAATTTTTGGCGGCCAGTGTAGAATGGGTGTGAATCTGATGAGATTTCAACACGGATCAATGGGTAAGTGTTCCCATCTTCCCATTCAACAGTTTCGCTTGACCCACGAGTTGAGCCAGATAAGAATTTAAAACCTGTTGTTGTATCCATAAATACAACGGGTTGGTAGTCTGGATGGATGCCTTGTTTCATTATTCTTTCTCTCCTTTGCGCCCTGGCTATCTGCTAGCCAGAGATTATTTTGACATAACATTGATATGTTACCACATCCCATCGCGCAATGCAATGTGATTTTTTATTTTTTCTATTCTTCGACTAATTCGATATCAGCGCCCAAGTGTTGGAGCTTGTCGGCAATCTTATCATAGCCTCTCAGGATATGCTCAGCACCATAAAGATCTGTACGGCCTTCTGCCATCAGGGCAGCATTGATCAAGCAGGCCCCTGCCCGTAAGTCAGAAGCAGTCACTTCTGCGCCTCGGAGACAACTCGGCCCGGAGAGGTGGATCTGGTCATTAAGAACCTTGGCCTGGGCGCCCATGCGGACGAGTTCAGGAATGTGCTTAATACGCTTAGGATAAATCGTATCTTCAATGGTTCCCTCACCTTGTGCCTTGAGTAAGAGTGGCGTGATAGGCTGCTGGAGGTCAGTCGCAAAACCTGGATAAGGCATGGTCTTAATGCTGACCATAGCCAGGTCGTCTTGGGCGGGATGAACATAGATTTCATCTTCATAGATATCCATTTGCACACCCATTTCACCCATCTTAGCGACAAAACCTTCGATATGTTCAAAGATCACATTCTTCACAGTAACCCCTTGACCGATAGCAGCTGCTGCGGTCAGATAGGTCCCGGCCTCGATTCGGTCGGGAATGATCTGATGGTTAGTTCCAGTCAGCTCATCCACCCCTTCAATCCGGATAGTAGAAGTCCCGGCCCCCTTGATCTTAGCCCCCATCTTATTGAGCAGGGAGACCACATCGATAATCTCCGGTTCGCGGGCCGCGTTCTCGATGGTCGTCTTGCCCTTGGCCATGGTTGCAGCCAGCATGACATTGATGGTCGCGCCTACACTCACCACATCCATATAGATTTCTGCCCCATGGAGGCCGTTAGGGGTGGAAAAGTGAATCGCCCCTTGTTGGTTCTCAATCACTGCTCCCAGCGCTTCAAAGCCCTTAATATGGAGGTCGATAGGACGTGGACCAATGGAACAGCCCCCTGGCAAGCCAACTACTCCTTCCCCATACTTAGCTAATAAGGCGCCCATAAAATAATAGGATGCCCGAAGACTCTGTATTTTTCCTTCCGGCATCGGAATATTGACCATATTCTCTGGATCAATGACTAAATGGTTGTTCTCAAAAGACACTTCACAGTTAAAATCTTCCAAAATTTCAATAAGGGCCTTTACGTCAGCAATGTCTGGCACACCGTCTAAACTGACTGGGCTATTCCCCATAATAGCAGCAGGAATCAAAGCGACCGTACTATTCTTAGCACCGCTAACTAAAACTTCTCCCTTTAACGGTTTACCACCATTTATGATAAACTTTTTCATTTTGCATTCCTTTCGTTCCCAACCGGTCCCCCGCTAAGTGAGCTTTCGATCAGGCGCAAGTATTCTATCGATAAAATTAAAAAAATTACTATCTTCTCAAGTTAACATTATAACGGATATTCAGTCGTTTGACAGCCCCAATCGAAGTTTTTAAGAAAAGTTTAAAGTTGAAAGTTTTTTCATAGATAAAAGAACAATTAATGTCCCTTAGCTGCCCGGACCAAGCCCCTAAAGAGCGGATGAGGACGATCTGGACGGGATAAGAATTCAGGGTGGAACTGGCTGGCGATAAAGAAAGGATGGTCGGGCAATTCCACGATTTCAACCAGGCGCCCGTCAGGCGAAAGCCCAGAGAACTTGAGCCCAGCTGCTGCTAATTGGTCACGGTAGGCATTATTGAATTCATAGCGGTGGCGGTGGCGCTCCTTGATCTCTGCTTGGCCGTAGAGGGACTGGGCCAGGCTGCCCTCAAGCAAGCGGCAGGGATAGGCACCCAAACGCTGGCTGCCACCGAGCTCTGCCTGCCCCACTTGGTCGGCCATCAAGCTAATCACAGGGTCAGACGTCTGGCTATCAATCTCAGAAGACTGGGCTTTGGGGAGACCGCAGACATGGCGAGCAAATTCCACACAAGCTAGCTGCATGCCAAGACAGATCCCTAAGAAAGCTACCCCTTCTTCGCGAGCGTATTGGATGGCGCGGATCTTCCCCTCAATCCCCCGACTACCAAAACCTCCGGGCACCAGGATACCATCCGCCCCGGCCAAGGCTTGGTGGACCTGGTCAGGGCTTAAGCTTTCCGCATCCACCCAGTCAATGTCCACTTCTAGGCCTTCCTGGTAGCCTGCATGGCGGAGAGCTTCCGCTACAGAAAGATAGGCATCGGGCAAGGCGACATACTTGCCGACCAAGGCGATCTTCACTTTGTCCTTAACCGTCACCACCCGGTCCACAAGCTGGGTCCAGCTGGTCATGTCGGCTTCAGGCAGGCCAGTCAGAGCTAGGGCCTGGCAAACCTTATCGTCTAGTTCCTGGGCCTTGAGGGCAAGCGGCAGGGCGTAGATGGTTTCTACATCCCGGTTTTCGATAATATGGTCTTCTTCTACATCGCAGAAGCGGGCGAGCTTGGCCCGCATCCCTTCTGGCATAGCCAGCTGGCTGCGGACAATTAAGAAGTCGGCCTGGATACCTAGACTCCGCAATTCCTTTACTGAATGCTGGGTAGGTTTGGTCTTCAGCTCCCCTGCTGCTTCCAGGTAAGGCAGGAGGGTAGTATGGATATAGCAGGTATTCTTGGCGCCTAGGTCTTTTTTCAGCTGGCGGATAGCCTCCATAAAAGGCTGGGACTCGATATCGCCCACGGTCCCTCCAATCTCCGTAATCACCACATCTGCCTGGGTCGAATGACCTGCCCAGAGAACCTTCTCCTTAATGGCATCCGTAATATGGGGAATCACCTGGACCGTCGCCCCCAGATAGTCTCCCCGGCGCTCCTTGGCCAGTACTTCGGAATAGATCTTGCCCGTCGTCACATTGGAATATTGGTTCAAGGGACTATCCGTCAAGCGTTCGTAGTGACCTAAGTCCAGGTCCGTCTCCGTCCCATCATCGAGCACATAGACCTCCCCATGCTGGTAGGGGCTCATCGTCCCTGGATCGACATTGATATAAGGATCAAATTTCTGCAGGGTCACAGCCAAGCCCTTGTTCTTTAAGAGCCGGCCCAAGGAAGCCGCCAAGAGTCCCTTACCAATCGATGAAACAACGCCTCCCGTTACGAAGATATACTTAGTTTCTTGTGTCATTTTTTTGTCCAACCTTTCCCATAAATTGAGGCGAACACTCCAGGACAAAAAACAAAAAAACTCCCATTCCGCGATTGGAATAGGAGCTCACTCACTATCGTTCTTAAAGTGCCCAAATAAAATTCTAAGGCAAAAAAACTTTCAAGTCAAGTTGAAATTATTATATTTTGGAATTTGATAGGCATGATTGATATAAGCTAGCAATAAAAATCAGCTTCGTATAAGTAAGTTCTGACCAGTAATAGATGGTCAGCATACTATTTCATCAGGCACCATCGCATCCAGAAGCCGAGACTTAGAGATCATCGTCCTCGTCTTCATCCGCATCCAGATCATCATCATCAATAATCCCTAGGTCGCCTTCTAGGCCGTCCTCTAGTTCATCTTCCGGATCATCATCGCCGAGTTCGTCAAGATCAGCCCGGTAATCATTCAATTCCCGGCTTTCATCTTCTTCGTCCTCGTCTTCATCCTCATAATCATAGTCATCTTCGTCCACTTCATGGTCTTCTGGATCGTCGTCTGAGTAGTCAATGACATCTTCATCCAAGGCAGTGAGGACATTCTTCGAGCGTTTGTGTTTCTTCTTGATGTCATCATCATCAATCGTCGAAATAATTTCTTCATCAATAGAATCCACAGGGTACCAAGCTCGAAGCCCCCAGCGGTTTTCCCCTAGCGAAATGAAGGACCCATCGGCATTCATTTGGGTGTAGAAGAGTACCATCCGTTGTTCCAATTCATCGGTAGTCAATCCCATATACTCTTGGACCTCTTCTAGTAAGTGGTTAAATTCATAAACTTGGTTACTTTCTCTTAAGATTTCGTGGGCCACTTCAATCATTGAGAGCTCTGATTTATTTTGATGATCTAAACGTTCTAATTTCACTGATTATTCATCCTTTCAAGCTTCCTCTATAGTAGGTATCAAAAAAATCCATTCCTTATAATTTTACACTATTTCAGCGTGGTAATGCAATTTTAATTCATGACGGATGGGCTGGTCGTCGAGGCCTGAGATCTCATAGACCAAGCGCAGGCTGCCCTTATCCGTCCCAAAGTCATGGTTCAAGGACTTAAGTTCAACCGTCATGGGGATCCGGTAAGCCCCGACCTGATAATGGGTAGGAATAGCTTGACCCACAACTAGGGGCAGGCGCATGGCCCCCTCAGCGGTCCGCCGCTGGATGAGAGCCCGTCCCGCTTTCAAGTCGACTTTGACGCGGACTTGAGCAGGCGCTTGGTCGGCTTGTTCTTCCTGGTATTCGAGATAGTGCTTTTCCCCTAAACGGAAGTAAGCCCCCTGACTATTCAATTGCAGGTCTTCCTTAGAACCTGCTTGACTGATCCGATTTCTTAAATTCACATGGACTGCTTGTTTTCCTTTGGACATCTGGCCACCTCCACTTGTCTTCCCCTAATCCTACACGAAATACAGGCAAAAGAAAAGGCCTCAAGCGTTTTGTCCCGGGCCAATTTGGGTTATACTAAGAGTAAATTATCTATAGAAAGTGTGAACCCTGTGATTATTAGTGCCCTTTATTCAAAAAGCCCCCATTTAGCCATTGTGGATGAATTCGTCCCTAGTGACCAAGCCCTCCGTCCTTTTGCTGTGGACGATTATCTCCTGCGCGCTTTGAGCAAGGACGAACTAGAAGCAGATGCTGTCCTCCACTTCTGGCCGGGCGACCCTGCTATCTATCTCGGCATGGTCGACACCCGCTTGCCCGACTTCCAAGCTGGTGTAGACTTCCTCAAGGCTTCTAGCTACAGCCCAGTTATCCGTCCCTCTGGTGGATTGGCAGTCGTCAGTGACCCCGGCATCCTAAACTTCAGCCTCCTCATCAAGCCAGCTGGCGGCCGACTCAGTATCGATGACGCTTATGAAGTCCTACTCCGCTTAATCAACCAGGTCCTCGCTCCCTACCAAGAGCAGGTCCAAGCCGGCGAAATCACCCGGTCCTACTGTCCCGGTAGCTACGACCTCAGTCTCCAAGGCAAAAAAATTGCCGGACTCGCCCAACGCCGAATTGGTTCGGCTATTGGTATTTCCGCCTATGTCTCCTTAGAAGGCGACCAGATCCGCCGCGGCCAGCTGATCCGCGACTTCTACCAGGCCAGCCAGGTCCAAGAAGCCAAGCGTGATGACTACCCCGATGTCCTTCCCGAAAGCATGCACAATATTTCCGATGTGGTGCCCGAACTCGGTCAACTGGACCGCTTCAAGGCAGCCATTCAAGAGGTTTTAAGTACCGATACCGCCAGCCAAAGCCTCCTTGACCTGGACCAAATAGACCTCAGCAAGGACCTGGCCAAGATGAGCAAGCGCAACCAGGACATTTAAGCAGAAAGGAGCCCAGCCATGTCGCTTAGCAGCCAACAGACTATCCGCGAGAAAATCTTCCTCGACCCGGTCCATTCCGAAATCCGGGTCCAACACCAAGTGATTTTGGACTTAATCAATACGCCTGAATTCCAGCGCCTGCGTCGGATCAAGCAGCTGGGCACCGCCCACCTCACCTTCCACGGCGCCGTCCACAACCGCTTCAGCCACTGCCTGGGTGTCTATGATATCGCCCGGCGCATCTGCGACCGCTTCGTTCGCAACTATCCCTCACAGAGCGAAGGCGACGGGCTCTGGGACGACAGCGAGCGGCTAGTCGTTCTCTGTGCCGCCCTCCTCCACGATATCGGTCATGGCGCCTTCTCCCATACTTTCGAGAAGCTCTTCGACACCGACCACGAAGCTATTACCCGGCAAATTATTCTCAATGACGAAAGCCAGGTCCACAAAATCCTTGCCGCCATCAGCGACGACTTCCCCCAAAAGGTAGCTGCTGTCATTGACCACACCTATCCCAATCCCCAAGTCGTCCAGTTGATTTCCAGCCAGTGCGATGCTGACCGGATGGACTATCTCTTACGCGACTCTTACTTCACCGGGACCCATTATGGAACCTTCGACCTCAACCGGATCCTCCGCGTCATGCGGCCAACAAAAAACGGCATTATCTTCAACGAAGCTGGCATGCATGCCGTCGAAGACTATGTGGTGAGCCGCTATCAGATGTATATGCAAGTCTACTTCCATCCTGTTTCCCGGGGCATGGAAGTCCTGCTCAGTCGGCTTTTAGCCCGGGCCCAGGCCCTCTACAAGGACAACCCAAAATATTTCGTCAAGACCTCACCCTTCCTCCTCCCCTTCTTCCAGGAGAACTGGACCTTGACCGACTACCTCCACTTGGATGATGGGGTCTTGGAGACCTACTTCCAGCACTGGCTAGCCACGAGCGACGACCCCATCCTCACTGACCTAGCCCACCGCTATATCAACCGTAAACCCTTCAAGTCAGTGACCTATGAACCTGAAGATCAAGATCTAGTGGCTGAAGTCAAGGAGAAAATCCAAGCTCTGGGCTATGACACCACTTACTATACCGCCCAAAACAGCAACTTCGACCTCCCCTATGACTTCTACCGGCCCAATGCTAAGAAACCACGGACCCAGCTAGAAATCATCAGCAAGGATGGCACTACAACCGAACTCTCCCAGGCCAGCCAGCTCATCCGCGCCGTTACCGGCCAGGAGATTGGGGACCAGCGCCTCTACTTCCCCAGCGAACTCTATGCCGGAAAGAATCCTGACAAGCTCAACCTCTTCCAACCCCTCTTGGACGACCTCCACCAGATGACCGGAACCGGCAAACTCAAGCCTAGTTAAAGGGTGTGAGAGGATGCGGGAGAAAGGGACCTCTGGAATAAAGAACCAGAGAAGACTGAAAGTCTTCGACGGATCTTTATGAAGAGGAGCCCTTTCTGCATCCTCGAACCCGACTAAGGGTGTGAAGGCTAGCGGGAGAAATAGACCTCTGGAGCCAAAAGCCAGAGAAGACTGAAAGTCTTCGACGGATCTTTATGAAGAGGAGCCCTTTCTGCATCCTCGAACCCGACTAAGAGTGTGAAGGCTAGCGGGAGAAGTAGACCTCTGGAGCAAAATCATATAAAACTAAAGTTCAAGACGACTTTAACCGGGCTGATCCTCCAAACATTTAAGAGACAAATTCAAAAGCGGAAGGCATGCTCATCACACAATTTACTAAAAAAAGCGGCAAAGATCGCTTTTTTTGATGCCTATATTTCTATTTTATCTTATCCGTCATTTATCCATTCTCATCATTTTTATTCATCTATCATACTAAGTACCTCCTAGATTAGGCAAGATGAAGGCAAAAGAAAAGCCAGGAAGGGGCATCCCCTTTCCTGGCTAGCTTTCAATTAAGCCGTTTCATTGGCTTTTTGAGCTTTTTTGGCAGCGATCTTAGCTTGAACTTCTTCCATGGTTTCAGGATCGAGTGGATAGAAGCGAATCAGGATCGCTGTCACAACGAAGACAGCGATAATAATGCCTAAGAGCATGTAACCCCCTTGCATCAAAGCGGGATTCAGAGGTTCATTAGGTTGCGGGAAGCCATCGACATAGCCAATCCCTGCAAAAACCAAGCCCAGAACAATTGGTGACAGCGAAGAAGCGATAGAGTCTGTCAGGGAGAAGATAGTTCCGATAACTCCAGCAGCATACTTACCGGTACGTGAGGTTTCATAGTCCGTGATGTCAGCTGACATGGTCAGAACAATTGATGTTGGGTAAACACTGAAGATCCGAGCACAGATCCAAAGCCCCAAGAAGCAATAAGCCAAGAAGCCGGCTGGTGAGAAGAGCTGGGTCGTGTCTGTCGTGCTCGCAAAGAGTACCGTCATTAGAATCCAAGCAGCTAAAGCGAGAATAATCGACGTTTGATAAGTAAACTTCAGCCCCTTCTTACCTGCAATCCGCGTAAAGATAGCGATCATAATGAATTGTGGAATGATGAGGTAGAGGGAAACTTGGCCGACTAACTGCATGTCAGCAAGGATAATTCCGAAGAGGAGAACAAGGAAAGTCTGGTCACCGATTAATTGGGCCACAAACTTCACGAAACCCCCGCAGACTGCCAAGATTTGTAACGGACGATTGCCTTTAACGATGCTCCACACATCACGCAAGGAAAGTTTCTGGTCTTCTTCATGCCCAAGACCGAAGTAGCGGGTTTGGTCTTTACGAGATAAACCAATCATCGCCAGAATCGTTAAGATAAGGGAAACTACGCAGATGCCAGGAATGAAGACGGTAAAGAAGTCGCCATTGTATTCATTCTGGTATTGAGGCAAGAGTAAGTTAGAAACGATATATTGTCCAATGGAGAAAACCCCAATCCCGGAAAACACCGTATCAAATAAGGTAAAGAGCGGCCGCTGCTCAGGGTCATTGGTTAGGGCTGATTGGGCAGCCTTGGTTACCGTTTGCTGGAAGGAGTAGACAATTTTATGGAAAATCAAAGAAATAAATAGCATGACTGTCTGAGCCGTTCCAGATAAATTATGTAGGTTAAAGATCATTAGGAAAGATAAGATCAGACCAATATTTGATACCAGCATAATCGGACGATACTTACCCCAACGCGTGTTGAAGTTGTCAATAATAAACCCAATTGTTGGGTCAATGATCCCATCGAATAAACGGGCCATACCCAAAACAGAAGAAACCAAGAGTGTGGTCAGACCAGCCACCCCAGTCGCATAATAAGTGAGGAAACCAAAAGCAAAAAGGTAAAGGTTAGATGCCGAGTTGTTCATGGAGAACAGGGCTATCTCCCAGGGTTTCGCGCGATGGTATTTCGCATCCTCTAATACTAATTTTGCCATACATATACCTCCAATATTTTTTAGGGACTTCCCTTCATTTTTGCCTCAAAGCCTCAATAAACCGTTTTCATTTTTCCTTTGAAAAAAGCCATAAAGTGAATAGATTCACGAATAAGATTTTATCTATTGCAAGTGACCCAGTTTAAGGAGGAGCTTCTCCGCATAGATCTTGATAGGATAAGCTTTTCCGCCTTGCTTCACCATGCGAATCGCTTCATCTTTCAGATCTACAAGACATAGAATAGCATACTTCACATAGAAATGGAAGCGGTTTTATGTGAATTTGTTATATTTTTCTTATTTTAAACTAATAAACAGCTCATAAGACTTAAATATCAAGCTTTCTAGCCTCCTCTGTTTCTTGAAAAGAATTTTGCTTTAAAAATAAAAAAAGAGGCAGGACAACAGTCGCAACCTCTTAATTGAAAAAAAGATGTTTAAAGTGATTTTACAAAAACTTCCAGCCGGTCCATGGCCTCCACTAAGTCTCCATAACTAGCCGCATAGGAGAGACGATACCAGCCCTTGCCACCAGGACCAAAGACGGAACCCGGCACCACGCCGACCTTAGCCTTGGCGATTAAGTCCTCAACGAAGCGGAAGTCGTCATCCCCATAAGCTGGGTGGACCTTACCAAAGAGATAGAAAGCACCATCCGGTTGAATAAAGTCCAATCCCATAGCAGATAGGCGGTCTATTAAGACCTGGCGCCGTCTTTTAAACTCTGCTAGATTGCTTGCCACTACATCGTCACAATCACGGTAGGCAGTTAGGGCAGCGTACTGGTCAGGGGTTGACACACAGGTAACCAAGGCTTGGTGGTAGGTGAAGAAGTAAGAATAGTAGTCAGCAGGCAGGTGGAGGAAGCCAATTCGGAAACCCGTCATGGCGTAAGTCTTGGAGACGCCGGCCATCAGGATGGTTTGGTCAGGAATTTCTTGGTAGATCGAATAGTGGTCTCCATCGTAAACTAAGTCCGCATAGATTTCATCACTGAGTACCAGCACATCGTAAGCTCGGATCACTTCAGCTAAAGCCTGGATCTCTGCCTTGCTGTAAGTCGTCCCTGTCGGATTATTAGGGTAGTTGAGGATCAGTAAACGGATTTCAGGATGATCTTCCAAGGCTTGACGAAGCGTGTCAGAACTCAACTTAAAACCGTTATCTGAGCTATCGACAGCAACTACTTCTCCCCCTGCCAAATCCGTACAGAGTTCATAAGAAGGAAAGAATGGTGAGGGGATAAGTACCTTGTCGCCTTCATTGAGCAGGCAATGTGTCGCCAGTGCAATCCCTTCCGAAGCCCCATTGGTGATCAAAATTTGTTCTGCAGACAAGTCCATCCCATGGCTTCGTTCATAGTAAGCAGCGATGGCTTCCCGCAGCTCAGGAATCCCAGTCGACGGTGCGTAATGCGTCTGCCCCTCTTGGAGGGCCTGGGTCATGGCCGCTTGGATTCTAGGATCCGTTGCGAGGTCGGGTTCTCCAATAGTAAAGTTTAAAGCCCCTTCCGTTTCAGCCACCTGCTGGGCAATCATACGGATAGTAGATGGTTGGGGTTTATTCAAACGTTGGTTGTAATACATGGTCATCCCTCATTTTCTTATCGTTTTATCATTTTACTTATTTTATATATTAACATACTATTTACGAAAAAGTTAGCGGATCACATGACTTTTGCTAGCTATTTAGCCAGCACTTCGGTAAGATGATAGAGAGTTCTGTTAACTATTTTTCGCTAAAGGAGGCGCACGTTGTGACAGAAGAAAGTATTGAAAAAGAGGGCGTCCGCCCACTTTATGATTTAAACCAAGAACGGGCTCAAGCCCTCAAACAACCATGGCAGCTCTACTACTACGCCGTCAAAGGCTATGTCATCACGGAAGTTGAGATGCAGGCGCCCGTCGACCAAATGCTCAGTGAATTATTAGACCGATTAGAGAAGGCCCAGCGATTGGAGCAAGCCCCCAAAGAAGCCCTGGGCAAGCACCCCCACGCCTATGCCCGCCAGGAACTGCGCCATCTCGACGTCCCCCGCTATGTAGAGAATTTCTCGCGTTATGCCTACTATCTACTCATTTACCTGGTCATTACTTACGGGCTCTTCGCCCTCTTCCAGTTCGGTTATGGGATCTATTACTACGGGGACCTCAACAGTGCTTGGAACATGCCTGTCCCGATCTCTCTTCTGGGGCTCCCCCTACAGTTTCTGATGCTGGCTACCAGTGTTTTCTTCCTCTTCAAATTTATCCGACAGAGCGCTTGTGGCCATCTCTGGCAGAAACGCCACCACATCATGTACCTCTTGGCTGCCATTCTCTCTGCCCTGGCCTTCTTGGTCATCCCCTTCTTCTCCTTGGCCTACCATGTGCTGATTATCCGCATCCCTGTCTTCCTCCTGGCCCTCTGCTTGGTACTCGCTGCCGGCTATCATTTCAGCAGCCGCCACCTCCACATCGACCAGCACATCGACCGCCTCTTCGAAGACCAAGTGCGTAAAGCTAAGCAGAAGGCCATCGAGCAAAATATGGACATCCGACTGGCAGATAAACTGCCTAATAAGTGGGCTACCTTAAAACTCAAGCGACCACTCATCAATCGTTCCACTGTCAAAAAAGCCAAAGAAGAACAAAAGGAGGATAAATAAGTGAAAATTGCAGTTATCGGTGGTGGGATTGTTGGATCAACCGCCACCTTTTACCTCAGCCAAAATCCAGACATCGACCTCAGCCTCTATGATTATGGCGTAGGACAGGCCTCTAAGGCAGCTGCCGGGATCATCTGCCCCTGGTTCTCCCAGCGCCGCAACAAGGCCTGGTACCGCCTAGCCAATGCTGGAGCCCACTTCTATCCCGAAATGCTCCAGGACTTAAAAGCAGCTGACCAGCCCAGCCAAGCCTACCAGGGCAAGGAAACCTGGCTACTCAAGAAAAAACCTAGCACTCGGGAGGATGTCTACCAAATCGCCCTCTCGCGTCGTCCTGAAGCCCCTCTAATTGGGGATATTGAGATTCTCACCCCCGCCCAACAAAGCGCCCAGCTCGACGAATGGACCTACGACCAAGACCTAGTCGCTATCCGCCAGGGAGCTGCCATTGTCGATGGTCAAGGGCTCTGTGAGGACCTCCAAGCGGCAGCGACAAAGAATGGCATGACCAGCTACCAAGCTAAAGCCCAGATTGACTTCCAGGATGATCAGATCCTTGTCATCACAGAAGATGGCCAGAGCCAGGCCTTTGACCAAGTCATCCTAGCCACAGGAGCTTGGCTGGGCGACCTGCTCCAACCCCACGGCTACCAAGTCGATGTTCGCCCCCAAAAAGGCATGCTGACAGTCTATGATCGGGATGTCAGTAATTGGCCGCTCATCATGCCAGAAGGCGAAGCGGATATCATCCCTCACGGCCAGGATACCCTCTACCTAGGGGCCACCCATGAAAACGACAAGGGCTTTGACCTCGAACCCGACATGACCAGCATGGCGAATATCTTTGATACAATCCGCACCATCATCCCCGCCATCGATCCCGAAGACTACCGGGACGTTAAAGTCGGCACCCGGGCCTATACCAGCGACTACGCCCCCTTCTATGGCCCCGTCCCTGGCCATAGCAATCTCTACGCCGCCTCAGGACTCGGATCAAGCGGCCTCACCACCGGTCCAATCATCGGCTACCAACTCGCCCAAGCCTGCCAAGACAAAGCCCAACGCCTCAACCCCGAAGACTACGACCCCAGCCCTTATTTGGAAAAAAGGGTGTGAGCAGTTGCGCCCAGACTTGAATG
>NZ_KV797914.1:0-5832 GCF_001809535.1 Aerococcus sp. HMSC062A02
CTCACACCCTGCTTAGTCGGGTTCGACTTGGCAGACTTGGAGTGATTTCACAAGTAAGGAGCGAGCGAATGCTTCGCTCTTATCCTTACTTGCTCCAATCATCCAAGCCTGAACGCCAAGTCTCACACCCTTTTTTAACAAATACAAAGCTTTTGCCTGTGCTATACTAAGAGTAGTTTATTTCAAGGAGGGATTGTGTTGGAATCCAATCAAAAACAATTGAGCGCTGCTTTCAAACAATCGAGCTCGAAGTTGGCGCTAGCCGCGGAGGGGATCTTGGTAGGGATCCTGGCTGGTTTAGGGGCGGTGGCTTACCGCTATATCCTGACTTATGCTGGGACCTGGCAGCAGGCTCTCTACCAGATGACGAATTTTCCTTGGCTAATTGGTCTTTTTTTATTTTTAGGGATAATGGGGGCCTTAACGGGTATTCTCGTCCAATTGGCGCCCCTGTCCAGTGGGTCTGGGATTCCCCAGGTGTCAGGCGAACTTTTGGGTGAGATGTCTATGCGGCCTCTGCCCACGCTCTTTTCTAAATATCTGGGGGGATTTATGGCCATGCTAGCGGGGATGTCCCTGGGGCGGGAAGGGCCATCTATCCAGATCGGGGCGGCAATCAGCAAGGCCTATACTAAATGGCGCAAGCATGGCGACCTGAGCCAGCGTATCCTTCTAACCTCGGGAGCCAGCGCCGGCTTGTCAGCTGCCTTCAATGCACCGATTGCCTCGACCCTTTTTGTGGTTGAAGAAGTCCATAAGAATATCTCCCCCTTTATTCTTATTCCTGCTCTCTTGGCATCCATCAGTGCCGACCTGGTATCCAAGTGGGTCTTTGGCTTGACCCCATCCTTTGCGATCAAAATGGACCAACTTCTTCCCCAAACTAGTTATTACTTAATTATTATCCTGGGTCTTGTGACAGCCCTAGTGGGGACGACCTTCAATCAGGTTCTTTTAGCGTTCCAGCGTTTTTTACAGAAGCACTTCCCAAATGTTGTGGTTCGGATTGCCCTAGGGTTTCTCTTAACGGGGCTTATTGTGTGGGCTTTCCCCGCCTTGGCGGGTAGCGGGCATGACTTGGTCTACCAGTATTTAGAGATGCCTTGGCCCCTTAAAAGCTTAATCCTAGTCCTCGTCGGAAAACTACTCTTCACCTGTTTCTGTTATGGGACTTCCACACCGGGCGGGATCTTCTTGCCCACCCTCGTGATGGGATGTTTGACTGGGGCAGCCAGCTTCCAAGTTTTCAGCCTATTTATCGATTTAGATCCTGATCTCTTAGCTAATTTTGTCGTTCTAGGCATGGCAGGGGTCCTGACGGCAGTCGTCCGTTCGCCACTAACTTCCATGGTTCTTGTCCTAGAGATGGTGGGGAGTTTGCAGAACTTCCTGCCTGTAGCCATTGTGGCCATCACAGCTTATCTGCTTGCAGAAGCCCTCAAGGTGGCCCCTATCTACGATAGCCTCTATGACCGTATGCGGCCTCTCCCCCAAGACCATAAAGAAAAGGAAGCCGCTATTTTGGAGTTTGATGTGCCCCTGACTTCTTCGCTAGCGGGGAAGAAACTAGCCGAACTGGACCTCCCCCAAGAAATTCTCATCGCTTCTATTGTGCGCGGTCGGGCCAGCCTTGTGCCTAAGGGGGCAACTACCATCCAAGCCAAAGACCGGCTCCTGATTGTGACCTCCAAGGATCATTTAGCAGCTACCAAGAAGCTTTTCCGAGAGGCTGCCAAGACCTAGGCCAAGTATTTTATAGAGACGAAACAATAATGTATCGCAAAAGAAAATAAGTAATGATTCGTCTAAAAGAACGAGCGCTTAGAAAGTGCTTGTTCTTTTTATTTGGCAAACATTTTATAAAAGGGTTGCTTAAGCAATGGTTGGCTTATGTAATTTTTAGGTAAAAGAAATGTAAATCTTTCATGAAAAATCCCCAGATGGAATAAAAATTTGCTAGGCTATAAGTGTCTAAAATTTTATGTTTTTAGACGATAAAATACGATTAATTGGAGGTATACTTGTAATGTTAGGAACTCAGACTTTGGTGGCCAATTTTTCTGTGACCGAGGACCTTGAAGCTCTTTACAAGCGAGCTAAACGTGTAAAGACGCTGAATCTTCGCGAACAGGTGGTCTATCTCCACTACCAAGCAGATGCTGACCGCAAGGCTGGTCGTACCTTGGTGGTATGTAGTGACGGGTCAATCTTTAGGACCCAATCAAAGCCGGAAATCCTGATCCAGAATTATAGCGAGCGGATGGCTAAGGAACAGTTCTTCCATCAGAAACTGACAAAGAAACCTTTTCAGCCTGTCGTGAGCGCGGATTTAATTTTTGTTCCTTTGAAATCTGTTAAGCGGGGTAGTCCTTCCTGGCTAGCTCTCCATCAGGTTTACCGTCTGCCTAACTTGAAGGAGAAGAGTCGCCACACCATTGTGGAGGGGATGACCAATATTCACCTAACCCTCGACGTGCGTCCTAGCCGTTTTATTCACCTGGTTAGACAGGCTTATTTAAGCTGGGTTTTTCTCAATATGTCGGTTCTCTTGCATACGCCTAAGCAGCCCCCTTATTTCAAAATAGAAGATTTAGAGAATAGTCACCTCTTCCAAAGAATGCTCTACACTGAAGCTTCTGACCAATTTAGTGAGCTCTACCAAACAGCTGAAGACATCCATAGGGAGCGTTACAGTGAACAGCTGGAGCTCTGGCATGAACGGGTCTTAGACTTTATCCATTAGATTAAAGTGTGCTATAGTAGGAGAGTATGACAAAAGTCGTTTAGGCCTGAATCAGCTAACGCTTACGATATCTGTAACTCGCTGCGCGTCGAACAGCTATAGCAACTGTCCGCGAATTATATCCAAGCCTTGAGCAAGGCTTGGATATAGTTCGAGGTTGAGGCTGCAAGAGCAGACTTGAAGTGACTTCACCCAATCGAAACGATCGGCTAAAGCCGCTCTTTTTCGTTTGGGCTCCAGTCATTCAAGTCTAACCGGTCTTGCTCTCACCCTGATAGTCGGGTTCGGTCGCGCAGAAGTGGCTCCTCTTCACAAAAATCCGCCGAAGACTTTCAGTCTTCTTTGACTCTTTGCTCCAGAGGTCCACTTCTAGCCGCGCTCCCTCTCACCCTATATGAAGTGGGTGTCAGGACTGACTTTTGGAACAGATTTTTGAAAGAAGTTTGTTATTAAAAAAGAGGATAGATCTTTTGTCCCAGACTCTATAGTGAAAGGAGGCTCAGCTATGGCAAAGAAGAACTACCAAGGCCCAGTGCGGCTCTCAGACTTATCCGGCGATCATGTGAAAAAACCCTCCGCTGATCAGGCTAAGAAAGCAAGTCAACAGAAGGCGAAGCCCCGCCAGGCTCAAGATTTGGTCCAAGCAGCGCAAGCACTGAAAGCCAAAAAAATAGATCAAAAACCGCAGCCTCCGCGAACAGACAATGACCAGGAAAAGTCTGAAGAAGCAGAGCTGTCCGGTGAAATCACCAAGATTGAAGCGCAAAAGCGGCGCAAACATCGCTTTAATATTTATCTCAACCAAAGCTATGCCTTTCCTGTAAGTGAAGCGACCCTGGTTAAGTTTGCTTTGGCCAAGGGTCAGGTCTTAAGTGCTGAGCGAGTAGCTGAGATCCAAGTAGCTGAAGCCGCTGCCCAGGCCTATCAGACAGCAGTGAATTATCTGAGTCATCAATTGCGTTCGGAGAAGGAGATCCGTCAACGGCTCCAGCGTGATGATTGGCCTGAAGGGGTGATTGACCAAACTATCCAGCGCTTAAAAGAACTGCGACTCGTCGATGACTTGGTTTATGGCCAGTCCTATACCCGGACGGCTATGCGCCTGCAGAAGAAGGGGCCCGGTCAAATTCAGCGCAAACTAAAGGAAAAGGGCCTCAGCGAGTCGACCATCCAACAAGCTCTGGAGGAGTATGATGACCAAACTGCCCAGGACAATATTGAAGAGCTGGCGGCTAAACGTTTGAAGCAACAAATGCGAAAATATGCCCAGCGCGATAGTGAACAGCGCACAGTGCGTTATTTGATGCAGAAGGGCTTCGATAGTGATGCAGCCAAGCAAGCGGTCCAAAGAGCGAGTCAAGACCTTGTTGATGACGATCTAGAAGATGATAAATTGGACCAGCAAGGCCAGAAGTACTGGCGCAAGTACCGCCGCCTAGACCCTAAAGAACGCTATTTTAAAGTCAAACAACAGCTTTACCGGAGGGGCTTTGAAGCAGGGGCGATTAAGCAATGGCTAGACCAAGTGATGGAGAAGGAAGAGGGATAATTTGCAGATACAAGACCATAAGCCCGAAGATTGGTTGGGGCGGAGTGCAATTGAAGACTTGGGCCCAGATATCCATGGCGTCCAAGTCTGGGGGCCTAAGACTAATGAGAAGTTTCAGACCGCTTTGCTGGATTGGTATGACCAACATGGCCGCAGCCTTCCTTGGCGCGAATCGAAATCAGCCTATGCCGTCTGGGTCTCTGAAATCATGCTCCAACAGACCCAAGTGGACACGGTTATCCCTTACTATCAGAACTTTATGCAAAAGTTTCCAGATGTTAAGGCTTTGGCTCAAGCTGAAGAAGCGGACCTATTAAAGGCCTGGGAAGGATTGGGTTATTATTCTCGGGTTCGCAATATGCAGGCGGCTGCCCAAACCATTATGGACGATTATGATGGTGGATTCCCCAGTGACTTAAAGGAAATCCAATCACTTAAGGGGATTGGTCCTTATACAGCAGGGGCCATCGCTTCGATTGCTTTCAATGTCGTGACACCAGCTATCGATGGCAATGCCATGCGGGTCTTCGCCCGGCTTTTTACAGTGAGCGCAGACATTGCCCAGGCTAAGAACCGGAAGATTTTTCAGGCATTGGGCCAGTATCTCGTGGATCCCAAACGTCCAGGTGACTTCAACCAAGCCATTATGGACCTAGGTTCGAGTTATCAAAGGGCCAAGGATCCTAATCCTGAAGCTAGCCCTCTAAGAGACTTCAACCTATCGACTTTAACGGGGACGACCTTGGATTATCCTGTCAAGAGTAAAAAAGCCAAGGCCAAGCATTACTACTATGATGCCTTGGTCTTGGAAGACAAGCTTGGACGTGTCCTGATCTGCCAGCGACCAGAGACAGGTTTGTTAGCCAAGTTGTGGACGGTTCCTTTGCTTGAACGCCAGCAGCCTGCTGAAAGCTCCGGTCAACTGGGCCCCCTTTTTGCTGACCAAGTGGCTGAAGATGACCAAGCCATTTATGACAACTTGCTTGCGGAGAGCCAAGCCCACTACCATGTCAGCCCCATCTTCTACAAGCGCCAGCTCGCCGAAGTCAAACACGTCTTCAGCCACCAAGTCTGGCATATACGGGTCTACCAAGGCCAGCTAAAGGAAGACGCTGACCAAGTCATCGACCGCCTATCCAAGCAAGGAGCCAGCAACTGGTCCTGGCTCAAACTCAGCGACATGACCCAACACGCCTTCCCCACCGTCCAAATGAAAATATGGCAAGCCTATGAAAAAAACAGGGTGTGAGCAAGAGCGCTTAGACTTGAATGACTGGAGCCCAAACGAAAAAGAGCGGCTTTAGCCGATCGTTTCGATTGGATGAAGTCACTTCAAGTTTGCTCTTGCGAACCCGACTAAAACAGGGTGTGAGACTTGGCGTCTAGGCTTGGATGATTGGAGCAAGTCAGAATAAGAGCGAAGCATTCGCTCGTTTCTGACTTGTGAAATCACTCCAAGCCTGCCAAGTTGAACCCGACTAGAACAGGGTGTGAGACTTGGCGCTTAGCTTTCGTTCACTGGAGCAAGTCGCCAGAGCAG
>NZ_KV797914.1:5932-8572 GCF_001809535.1 Aerococcus sp. HMSC062A02
TCGACGGCGCTTTGTGAAGAGGAGCCACTTCTGCACGACCGAACCCGACTAAAACAGGGTGTGAAGGCTAGCGTGAGAAATAGACCTCTGGAGCCAAAAGCAGAGAAGTCTGGAAGACTTCGGCGGATTTTGGTGAAGAGGAGCTATTTCTGCTAGCCTGAACCCGACTATAGGGTGTGAGCAAAGGCGTTTAGAAAGGAATGACTGGAGGCAAAAGGGATAAGAACGGCTATCAGCCGGTCGTTCCCTTTTGTGAAGAGGAGCACTTTCTGCATCCTCGGACCCAACTAAGGATGCGAGGGCGATCGTTTAGAAGTGGACCTCAGTGTATAAGCAAAGCAAAAAGGCTGAGTTTTGAAACTCAGCCTTTTTTATGAACTTTCGAATACTTCACAATCAAATCGAAAGGGCGACAGCTAGTGCTGGCGGCGCTTTTTCTTATGCTGTTGTTGGCGCTGGCTTAGCTGGCAATAACGTTCATACCACAAATCCACATAGGCCTTAGAGAAGGGGCCTTTGCCTTCTTCAATCCAGCGGTTCAATTCATAGAGATGGCAAGTGACGATATAGTCAATATCGTAAGGGTAGGCCATCTTTCGACCATGGTCGAGGTATTCATCTACATCGAGTAACTTTTTATCGCCATTCGGAAAGACTTTGATATCTAAATCATAGTCAATGTATTTAAGGCCGTCCTTGTCCATAATATAAGGGGAAGCCAGGTTACAATAATACGATGTGCCTTTTTGGCGGATCATCGTGACAATATTGAACCAGTACTTCTTATGAAAATAGAGAAGGGCGGGCTCGCGTGTTACCCAGCGCCGACCATCGGATTCACTGACAAGGGTATGGTCATTACAAGCAATGATACTCTGATCAGAGGTCTTGAGCACCATACAATCATGCCAAGTGCGATGCAAACTGCCGTCATGTTTATAGCTTTTGACTGCGATGTATTCTCCTTCTTGAGGATTACGCATCAAAAAACCTGCTTTCTGCATCAGTATTCAATCTTATTCTTAAATAGTATAACATAGCTTGGCTAAAAATAGAATTTTTAATTAGAAATTATTAAAGAGAGTCTGCTGTTCGATTAGCTAAATTTTTATGCTACAATAAATGGAAAGAATATAAACGAGGAGTTAGATTTATGAGGGAATTCAACAAGAAAAGCCTGCTAGCCATGCTAGCGACAGTGGTTGTCGGTTTCATCATTATTGGCGGGTCTTATGTGATCGGCCAGCGGCGAGAAGAGGCGCGTTTAGCCGAGGAAACAGCACTCTTCCAGGAACATAATCAAGGAGACCAAAAGACAGACCAGACAGCTAGCCAGTCAGGCTCGTTAGACCAGGCGGCAGCCGATTTTGAACAGAACCGTGAGAACACAACAGCAGCTAAATATTTGGCCTATGTCAACCGGGAAGCGGACCAAGTCGGCGTCTTAGCTGTGGATTCGCTCAACCAAACCGCCGATTGGTTGGAAACGGCAGTTGCTGGTCTCAAGGATAAAGGTTTTGACCAGCTTGCCGTTAATAAGTTAAACTACAGCGGCATGTCAACTGCAGATCTCTTAGCCAGTGACTATGCCCAACAAGTAGCCGATAGCCAGGGTCAACTTATCTTAGTTCCCCTAAACCTGGCGGCCGAGGCCCAGGCTGGGATCGATGAAGCGGGAAGTAAAGCGAATATTGAACGCATTTATCGCCAGCTACGTTTGGCCAAACCTGAAGCCCTACCGATTTTTGTTATTAGTCCTAGCTTGAACAATGACGAAGATAGTGATGCCTATAAGGATAAGATCGCTAAGATACTCGATGATTTGAACTATAACTATTACGATATGTGGGCTGATTTCAAGGATCAATTAGCAGCTGATGACTTAAACTTGGAAGACCTTTATTCTGAAGGTGGGCAATTGACTAACCAGGGGGCAGACTTATGGAGCCAACTGCTGACTACGGAATTAAGTGAAACGACAATCGATGCCCAGCACGGCTTCAATGGCAAAAATGATGATCTCGACCAACTAAAAGAGGCTGAAGCCAAAGTTAGAGACGAGGAAGCCCGCGCCCAAGCGGAAGCAGAGGCCCAGGCCCAAGCCCAAGCGGCTGCCCAATCAGAAGCAGCGGCTGAGTCTTCAAGACGGGCAGAGTCAGAGGCCCAAGCCGCCAGCCAATCCCGCGCCCAAGCTAGCCAAGCGGCACCAGCCCAAGGCCAGCAAGGCAATTGGAATGCCAATGGCAACCAAAATTATCAAAATAATCAAAATAACCAGCAGAACAATTGGAATGCGAATGGCAACCAAGGTAGCTATAACCCGGCTAACCAGTGGCAAGGGTCCGGTGGTAATCAGCAATACGGGAACGGCAATGCTAATGGTAACCAAGGAAATGCTAATTGGGGAGCACAGAGCCAATAATAAGATTCAGTAGACAATGTAGAGGATTAAAGTCAAAAGGCCTTTCCTTAGGGGGAGGCTTTTTTAGTTGGGTTCGGTCGCGCAGAAGTGGCTCCTCTTCACAAAACGCCGTCGAAGACTTTCAGTCTCCTCTGTTGCTTTGCTCCAGAGGTCCACTCCTACCCGCGCTCCCTTACACCCTTAGTTGGGTTCGGTCGCGCAGAAGTGGCTCCTCTTCA
>NZ_KV797915.1 GCF_001809535.1 Aerococcus sp. HMSC062A02
GCTCACCTGGATCACCTTTTTCGCCGTCTTTGACAAAGGTTTCCTTGATGACATCGTTGGTTTCTGGGTCTCTCACAATGATCTTCACGCCGGATTCGGAGTTTGGATCATTTGGATCTTTCTCAACACGTTCACTTTCAACGATTGGCGTCTTACCGTCGGTACCGTTTGTGCCGTCGAAGATGAATTCACGGCTGATTTCACGTTCACCTGGGTCAACTTGACCATTATTATTGGCGTCTTCATGGATAATTACCCATGTCCCTGGACGGTCTTTACCTGTTT
>NZ_KV797916.1 GCF_001809535.1 Aerococcus sp. HMSC062A02
CGAGGATGCAGAAAGGGCTCCTCTTCGCAAAAGGGAACGACCGGCTACAGCCGTTCTTATCCCTTTTACTCCAGAGGTCCCTTTCTCCCGCATCCTCTTACACCCTTATTATAAATAAGCCATGATGATATAGTTAAGGATAAAGAGGAGGCTGGCGCCCCAGATGACGGGGTGGACTTCTTTAGCGCGTTTGGTTACGGTCATGGTCAGGCAGTAGAAGATAAAGCCGGCTGCAATCCCGTTTGAGATGGAATAGGAGTAGCCCATGAAGATGGAGGCGAAGAAGGCTGGGACGGCGATGGAGAAGTCGCCCCACTCGACTTCACGGAAGGATGACATCATGAGGACGCCGACCAGGATCAGGGCAGGGGCCGTAGCGGAAGCTGGCACTAGGCCGATAAAGGGGGCGATGAAGATGCAGAGGAAGAAGCAGATACCGGTGGCTAGGCTGGTTAAGCCGGTCCGCCCACCTGCTGCGATGCCGACCGAACTTTCTGCGAAGACGGTGGTGTTAGAGGTCCCGAAGATGGCTCCCATGGAAGTCCCTACTACGTCACCGAAGAGGGCCTTGTCCAATTTTGTATTGGACCGGGTGTCCAGGTTATCGATATCTTCTTTGGAGAAGATGCCTGTAGCCCGCCCGGTGCCGATAAAGGTCCCAATGGTATCGAAAATATCGGATAGGCTGAAGGCGAAGATGGTCACTAGGACCAAGGGCAGGCGGCTGGGGTCAGAGAAGAGGGAGAGGAGCCCTTCTGAACCAAAAGCAGCTCCAAAAGTGATGCCGAGTTCCTTAAAAGAGTTGGCCAAACCCGCTTGGGCAAAGTCTACCTGCTGGAGGAGCGAAGGGTCAATAATCAGTTGGAGGGCAGTGGTCGCCACAATCCCGATTAGGATAGCCCCTTGGATATTCTTAGCCATCAAGATAACGGTCAGTACCAGGCCGAAGAGAGCTAGGAGGGTTGAGGGCTCGGTAAAAGTTGCAATTTGTGGTAAGGTTGACCCATTGCTTGAGACCGCTTGGACCCCAGCCTCATAGACTTGCTGGCCAGCATCATAAGGAGCGCCGTTAATCTGCGTGATGGCAGCCGCATCGGCTTGGAAGTGGATCAGGTTGGCTGACTTCACTCCGATATAAGCGATGAAGACCCCAATCCCTCCAGAAATGGCATGTTGGATAGATTCCGGGATGGCGCTAATAATCACCCGACGGATATTGGTCACGGTGATGGCAATATTAACCAAGCCACAGATGAAGACCATAGCTAGAGCTTCCTGCCAGGTGAAGCCCAGGCCCATGACCACGGTGAAGGTGAAGAAGGCATTCAGTCCCATACCGGGGGCTAGGGCGTAGGGCACATTGGCGTAGAGGCCGATGAAGAGGGTAGCGATACCGGAAGCAAAAAGGGTTGCCAGAAAAACCCCTTGGTAGGGCATCCCCGTTTGTGACAGGATAGCCGGGTTCACGAAAATAATATAGCTCATGGCGAAGAAGGTGGAAATACCTGCCATGATCTCGGTTGACAAGTTCGTGTGGTTGGCTTCTAGTTGAAAGAATTCTGCAATTTTATTAGTCACAATGATTCTCCTTATTACGAATTTACTAATGAACGTCCTTAATTATAGCGGACAAAGGAGAAAAAATAAAGGTAATTACGAATATTTAAATTTATAAAACTTATTAATGTTCGTTATTAGGAGGGTTACAATGAAAGAAATCTTATCTTTGGGGGATAGTTTGGTCGCTTGTGGCCGCAATCCCGATGATTTGACTAGCCTGGGCCACGGTTTTGTAGGTGCACTGGCTAAAGACCAGGCAAGTTATCGTTTTTTAAATGGTGGCTACAATGGGGCTCGTTTGGTTGATGTGAACTTTTATCTGTTGGAGACACTGGCAGGCTGCCAGAATTTGGCGGGAGTCATTCTTTGGCTTGGGATCAATGACCTGGGGCGCCAGCTGGGGACTTCGGACGGCGAATGGAACAATTTTGTATTATCTTGGCAGGACCAGTATGGCCGCCTGGTCACTTTATTACGGGCACAGCTTGGTTGGGATCTTCCTATCTTGCTTTTAGCCCCTGTCGCTGTTCGAACTAAGCCGCGCCTGCTCGATTTGGTCCAGGCTGTTCGAGAGCTGGCCTCCTCCAGGCACTTGACCTTTGTAGATCTCAATCGATGGTTGACACCGGAAGATTTTATGCCGGATGGGATCCACCTCAAGGGGCGGGGCCAGGAGAAGGTCGCGGCGCACTTAAGGGACTGGGTCTCGCACTTAACTTAAGGCAAAAATATGCTAAAATATAAAATAGAATGAATACGAGCTGTTTAAGCGGCTGCTACTGAGATAGGAGGACGGTATGGCGAAGGTAACGAACTTGACGTTGAGACACCAACTCATTTACCAAGTCTATTTAAGGAATTACAGCCCAGAAGCTAGCTTTAAAGCTTTAGAAGCTGATTTGGACCGTTTGAAGGACTTAGGCGTCGATTTAATTTTACTGTCGAGCATTTTTCCAAGCCAGCAAGAAACGGAAGGAGAGGGAGATAGCCTCTTCGTCCAAAGTTTTGATGAAATCGGGACAGAGTATGGCAGCATGGCCGACTTTGAGGATTTGGTCCAAGCTGTCCGACACAAGGGTATGAAACTGCTTTTGACCATGGAGATTGTGGCTCTGGCTATGGATGCTCCCTTGGTTCAAGAACGCCCTGACTTTTTCTTGCAGGGACTGGATGGGAACCTGTACAGCCGGCTTCCAGAAGCAGCCCCTGTTTATGACTTGAACTTCTCCAATCCTAAGATGTGGGATGCTTTGATTGAGCGAATGAAGTATTGGGCCCATTATGTGGATGGTTTCTATATTCCTCATGCCCAATTGATTCGCTCCGAATTCTTCTCTTCAGCTCGGGCAGAAGTAGGGGATGTCCACCCTTATTTCTACTGGTTAGGCGGCCAGATGTCGGTCTCGGAACTCCTTGACCTGCGCCTGCAGAATATCGACTTTGAAACAGAAGGAGAGATGTACAGCAACTTCGATGTCCTAGACATCCGCCCTCATGCTGGCCTTCTGGAACGTTACTATGACGGCTTGATGGACTTAGCCAATGTTGCCTTCCTGTTGAATATGCGCACTCTAGTTACTGCGTCAACCAGTGTCTTAAACCGAGGACTTGAATTAGAGGCGGGCCAACGTATCGCAGCCAAAGTGAAGAATTATTGCGAGTTAAGGAACTGGACAGCCTTTTCCTTCTTCCGTAAGGGCATCGCCCAGCTGATGATGGGTCAAGAGTACGGGACCAAAGAGCGGATCCCGATCCACGAAAAGAAAGCTATTACTTGGGATAAGCCCTATGATCTGACAGCGATGATCCGCCAGCTCATGCAATTGAAGAAGCGGGAAGTCTTCAAGTCGGGCTACTGTTTCCACCAGGCAGCGAGTGATGACTGGCTCTTGGTGAGCTATCACTTTTATAACCAGCACGTTTTTGGCCTCTTTAAGTTGAGAGGGGATACGAACGATGAGATTGAAGTTGAACTAGGGATTCCTGAAGGTAAATATGCTAATCTCTTAGGGGAGGGGCACTATGAAGCCAAAGAAGGACGAATTCATGTGACAGAAGGACCAATTATTATCTCCTATGATGGGGATATTCGAGTACCGCGCTAATAGAGAAGGAGATGCTTAATGTATAAACTTGCTGCTTTTGATATCGATGGCACCCTGGTAAATGATGAGAAAAAAGTTACCGAATCAACTCTCAGAGGCTTAGCCCACCTCCAAGACCAGGGCGTTCATGTAGCGATTTCTACCGGCCGTCCCCTCAAAGGTGTCCACAAGGTCCTTGACCAGATCGACCAGGACTTGGTAGACTATGCTTCCTGCTTTAATGGCAGTGTGATCTACAACCTTAAAGAAAACCGCATTATTTTTGAAAGCTATTTAGAAGTTAGTCAAGTCCATGAAATTACCCGCTTTGCCTTGGACCACGGGATGGATGTCCACGGTCACAGCGACAGTCAGGTCTTGGTACACCGCGACCCTGTTGATCAATATGTGGGTGTTGAATCGGGTATCCTCGATATGCCGATCGCTCAGATAGACTTCCTAGCCGATGATGTCCACTTCCCTAAGTTGATGATTACCGGAGCAGCCGAACGCGTTCTTGAAATCGAAGGCGCAATTCCGAGCGACTGGTACCAACGCTACAACATCGTCAAGAGCGAACCCTATTATCTCGAATTCAACCCTAAAGAATCTAGCAAGGGCCTAGCTCTCAAACACCTCTGCGAGGTCTTAGACGTCGACCAGGCCCAAAGCATGGCCTTCGGAGACCAAGAAAATGACCTCTCCATGATCGAATGGGCAGGCTGCGGCATCGCCATGGGCAACGCCATCCCCGCCCTCAAAGACATCGCCGACTATGTCACCCACGACAACAACACCGACGGCATCGAACACGCCGCCAAAACATTGGTGAAATAAAGGGTGTGAGCAAGAGCGCTTAGCTTTGGATGC
>NZ_KV797917.1:0-36712 GCF_001809535.1 Aerococcus sp. HMSC062A02
ACGGCTGCAAGCCGAACGTTCCCTTTTGTGAAGAAGACCTATTTCTGCCAGCATGAACCCGACTATAAGGGGGTGTGAGACTTGGCGGTTAGCTTTTGTTCGCTGGAGCCAGTTAGCAGTCCATCCTGAAAGGCTTATTGCAGCCCTAGTAAAATTGAACAAAATAAAAGAGAATCTACACGTCACTAGTTGCTAGTGGGTAGATTCTCTTTTTTATTCCTTTAGGTCTTGAGCATAGTGAAGCAGCTGAGCCTGTTTATCGGTATCTAGGGATTCATAAATTTCAATGAGTTGGTCGCTAGGACTCTGGTATTTTTCTCGCAAATCTTCTTTTAAGAGTTCGTCGATGCCGACATGGTATATGGCGGCTAGCTCTTCGACGACATCCAGGGAAGGGGCGTACTTACCGTTTTCCCAGTCAGAAATTGTTGAATTTGTTTTACGGTTGAGCTTTTTGGCGATGTCCTTTTGGTAATAATTATTTTTTTCGCGTAAAAATTTTAAATTTTCTGCCAACATAGGCAAGCCTCCTTAGTATTTATATTAATCATAGCATGTTCATATAAATAATGAAACTAAATTCATGAAATTAATTTCGTTTCTATTTATTAGAATTACAGTTCGCTATTTTAGAAATCCAGGCGTATAAATTTGACTTACATATACCCTAACTATATAATTCATATGAGGAGGCTTGCTATGAAAAGAAAATATTTAGGAGATTGGCGCAAGAGTAGGGGAATGACCCAGGAACAATTGGCTCAGGCTGTCCACATTACGACCAGGACCATTGCCAATTATGAGAAAGACCCCAAGAATCTCTACCATGCCTCTTATGCTAATGTATTAAAAATAGCAGAGGTTTTAAATATTCATCCGGACCAATTAGAAATCAAATAAAAAGCAGCAAAGTTTAGCAGATACTTTGCTGCTTTTTGCTTAATTAAAGTTGGGAAGGATGGCTTCATAGACGTCTGAATTTTCCTTTAATTTGAGGGGATAATTGGTTCGGTAGAGTGAGCCTTCTTGGTTCTGCTCCATGTACATGACGAAGTCTCGGGTCTCGTTAATCGGATAGATGGTTAACAATTTAGTGAAGACATCATCCTGGTCAATAATGACATTGCGGATTAAATAATCCTCAGTAAAGGAATAATCAAATTGAAAATATTGGCCGGGCTGGACCCGGTACTCGTACTCTAAGAAAGTGATCAGTTCTTTGGACATGTAAATTTCCTCCTAGCTCTACAGTGACTTTCCTTTATTAATTGTACCTATAAATGTATGCGTTTACAAGTTTTTGTAAATAAATTCACAGTTTGAGTGGATAATATTTTATTATGGGCACTTGTTACTAGCTGGCAAAAGTGAGTTAAAACTACTTTTTAGTAAACTTTAAAAGGTCAGGGGCCGATACCGTATGTTAAAATAGAGGGTACAGACTATATGGAGAGGGAGAGCGATAATGACTATCGATTACGATTCGATTAAAGATGACCTTTACCTAGCAGTTAACGGAGACTGGCTAGCCCAAGCGGAGATTCCTGCTGATAAGCCAGCTACAGGCGGATTTACCAGTTTAAGAGACCAGATGGAAGACCTCTTATTAGAAGAAACCCAAGCCATGCGCGAGGGCAAATTAGCCTTGGACCAGCCAGAATTGGAAGAATTCGTGGCCTATTACAATAAGGCCCTCGACTTCGAGGGGCGCGAAGCCCAAGGGAGTCAGCCCTTAGAAGAAGAAATTGACCAAGTCAAAGCCTTGGAGAGCTTAGCTGACCTGCAAGCCTTTGCAAAAGACTGGTCCCTTAAGAATAATGACTTGCCCTTTGCGATCAGCGTGGAAGCGGATATGAAGGATACCGACCACTATACCCTCTACCTGGATACCCCAGGCTTGGTCTTGCCAGACACGACCTATTATGAAGAAGGAAACGAAGCGGGCCAAAGCTTACTAGCTGTCTATGCCAAGCAGTCCGAGGAATTATTGAGCTATTGTGGGATTGATCAAGCGGAACAAGTCACCGCTCATGCCTTGGCCTTTGACCGGTCCTTGGTCCAGTATATGAAGAGCAATGAAGAATTAGCGGACTATCCCAAGCTCTATAACCCACGGTCGATGGACCAGGTGCAAGCTTACTCGGCTAGCTTTGATTTTAAAGCTTACTTTGAAGCCCTCTTAGGTCAAGTGCCGGACCAGGTGATTGTGACCCAGCCGGTTTTCTTTGAGCATTTTGATGAGCTTGTTAATGCCGATTCCTTCGACCAAATGAAAGCTTGGCTCCTCGTCCAAGTGGTCAATGCAGCGTCGAATTGCCTCAGTGAAGAAATGCGCCAGATCGGCAGCCAGTATAGCCTGGCCCTGTCCGGTAATCCTGAGACCCTATCTAAGGAGAAACAAGCCTTCTACGCTAGCACAGCCATGTTTGACCAAGTCATCGGGCTCTATTACGGCAAGAAACACTTTGGCCCCCAAGCCCGTGAAGATGTCCGCCAGATGGTTGTGGAAATGATTGAAGTTTACAAGAAACGCTTAGAAGCTAACGATTGGTTGAGTCCAGAAACCATTGACAAGGCCATTGTCAAGCTCGACGCCATCGATATCTTGGTCGGCTATCCGGATACCTATCCTGACATCTACAGCAAATTCAAGGTAGACCCTGAGCTCAGCTTCTACGGCAACCTCCAAGCTTTCAGCCGGATAAAGATTGCTGACCGTTTGGGGCGTTATGGCCAAAAGGTTGACCGGACGGAATGGGGGATGTCACCAGCGACGGTCAATGCCTACTATAACCCAAGTTTCAACCATATCTGTTTCCCTGCGGCCATCTTACAGGCGCCTTTCTATGCCATTGACCAGAGCCGGAGCCAGAACTACGGGGGGATTGGAGCCGTGATTGCTCATGAAATTTCCCACGCCTTCGACAACAATGGGGCCCAGTTCGATGAGAAGGGGAATATGACCAATTGGTGGCAAGCAAAAGATTATGAGGTCTTTTCTGCTAAAGCAGAAGAGATGGTCGACCAATTTGACGGCCTGCCTTTTGCTGGGGGCCAAGTGAATGGACGGATGACGGTTTCTGAAAATATTGCCGATGCCGGCGGTCTCCAAGCGGCTCTTGAGGCCTGCCAGCACGAGGAAGATTATGACCTAGAAGCTTTCTTCATTAATTGGGCAAGGATCTGGTGCCAAAAAGCTCGGGACCAATACAAGCAATTGCTGCTCAATATGGACGTCCATGCCCCAAGTCCACTGAGAGCTAATGTTCAAGTCAAGAATATCGATGCCTTCCATACTTGCTTTGGCATCCAGGAGGGCGATCCCATGTACCTAGCCAAAGAAAATCGTGTGGTGATTTGGTAGGTGCTATAAGTATAGAAGATTCTATGCTAAAATAGTTAAGATGAAAGAGGTGCTCAAATCCGCACCCAAAAAGACAAGGAGTTGTGTTATGGATTTAAAACATCATGTTGCCGAAGTGATTTATGAGTCAGTTTCTGACCACTTGGATGTGGATCAGATTGAAGCTGCCCTCGAAACTCCTAAGCATAGTGACCACGGCGATATTGCCTTTCCCTGCTTCCTCTTAGCCAAGGCCTTGCGCAAGGCACCCCAAGCCATTGCTCAAGAACTCGCTGCTGAGATAAATGACCCTGCTTTAGACAAGGTTGAAGCAGTGGGCCCTTACTTGAATTTCTTCCTCAAGCCGGACCAAGTGTCTAAGCAAGTCTTAAAAGAAATTCTCAGCCAGGGTTCAGATTACGGCCAACAGGACTTAGGCCATGGGGGCAATGTCACCATCGATATGTCCAGCCCGAATATTGCAAAACCTATGTCCATGGGCCACCTGCGTTCTACGGTGATTGGGAATGCGATTGGGAATATTTTGGCCAAGGTCGGCTTTAACCCCATTCGGATCAACCACCTGGGTGACTGGGGGACACAGTTCGGGAAATTAATTGTGGCCTATCGCTTATGGGGAACGGAAGAAGAGGTCCGGGCGAATCCGATCCAGGAACTCTTACGCCTCTACGTGAAGTTCCACGAAGAAGCCGAGGAAGATGAGAGCTTAAACGACAAGGGCCGCCAAGCTTTTAAGGCCTTGGAAGAAGGTTCGGAAGAAGAATTGACCCTCTGGCGTTGGTTTAGAAGCGAGTCCCTCAAAGAATTCAACCGCATCTATGCGATGTTAGGCATTGAATTCGATTCTGACAAGGGTGAAGCCTTCTACAATGACAAGATGGACCGAGTGATCGAGCTCCTGGAAGAAAAGGACCTGCTCAAGGTCGATAATGGGGCGACGATTGTTGACTTAGACAAGTATGATTTGATTCCTGCCTTAGTCAAAAAGTCAGATGGAGCGACCCTTTATATGACCCGCGACCTGGCCGCTGCCCTCTATCGTAAGGACCACTATGACTTTGCTCAGTCCCTCTATGTGGTGGGCAATGAGCAGAGTATCCACTTCAAGCAATTGAAGGCGGTCCTCAAAGAAATGGGTTACGACTGGTACGATGACATCCACCATATTCCGTTCGGTCTGGTGACCAAGGATGGGAAGAAGCTATCTACCCGTAAAGGTAAGGTGGTCCTTCTCGAAGAGGTTCTCAATGAAGCTATCCGCCTGGCTGAAGCACAAATCGAAGAAAAGAACCCAGATTTAGCCAATAAAGACCAGGTCGCCCACCAAGTTGGGGTCGGAGCTGTCATCTTCCACGACCTGAAGAATGACCGGATGAATAACTTTGACTTCAAACTCAGTGAAATTGTCCAGTTTGAAGGGGAGACTGGGCCCTATGTCCAATACGCCAATGCTCGGGCGCATTCCATCCTGCGCAAATCAGGTCGCGACCTTGACCTGGCGGCTGACTATACCTTAGAAGATTCAGAAGCCTATACTATTGTTAAGGCCTTGAATGACTTCCCAGAAACCATTGAAAAGGCCTACCGCCACTATGAGCCAAGCGTGATTGCTAAGTATGCGATCAACCTCGCTCAGAACTTTAACCGCTACTATGCTCACAACCGTATCCTTGAAGAGGATGAAGGCTTAGAGTCACGTTTAGCCCTCGTTAAAGCAACGACAATTGTTCTAGAAGCAGCTTTGAACCTGCTCGGTGTCGCTGCACCACATGAAATGTAGGGAAGGGCTAAAAACTTGAGCAATCAATTATCATATTAAAAGAAGCCTTGACCAATCAGTTGGACTGAAAGGGTCAAGGCTTCTTTTTATTTTTCGGGATAGAGTCCGGCTTCGGCTTCTTGGATCATATTTTTAATCGGTAGGACGATGATAAGGAAGAGGAAGCTGGTCTGGATCCAAAAGATCGTCAGGTCTAGGAGACCGTGGAGGAGGACAATGGAAATAAAGGAGCAGATCAGGGCCAAACGAAGACGGAGAGCAGGATGCTTTCTCATGGTATTAATCAAGCTAGCAAAGCGGTAGAAAGGGAGAAAGAGGATGCTGCAGCCGACTATCCCATAGCTGAGCAGGGGATCCAGGTAGATGCTGTGGGAATGGATGGTTGATTTTCCCCCAGGGTACTCGTTCCAGACCTGCAAGTAGGTCAAGGGGCCCTGGCCAAAGAGATAGTTATGGCGGAGCGCTCGCAAGGCTGTCTGCCAGATATGGATCCGGTCCCCCAAGGCCCAAGATAGGGAGTCCATGCGGGGGAAGAGGTCGGTCACCATTAAACCAAGAACGCCAAGCACCATCAGCCCTAAGCTGACCAAGGCCTGTTTGTGGTAGCCGTAAACATAGTAGAAGACGACGATTGATCCGACAACCACCATAAAGCTGGTCCTAGCTCCAGTAAAGAATATAGCGGACAGATTACAGAGGGTAATGAAGGCGAAGGCTAATTTCTTTCGCAATTTCTTGGTTCGCGTCAACTTGTAGAGGCCAATAATGATGAAGAATTCAAGCATCATAGCATAGTAATTCGGATTAAAAAAAGTCGCTTCGACCCGGTCCGCATGCTGCTTGCCCATAGCTTCGGAAATAAAGGTGTAGTCCCATTCCTGGATGAACTGAAAGTGCTCGAGCAGGGCAAAAATAAAAAGAATAAAACTGGCGATAAGGCTGACATTGATCAAGTCTTCCACAAAATAAGGCTTGATGGCATCAAAATAATACTTGAAAAAAATTAAGTAGATAGCAAAGCCAAAAGATATGAGGACACCCAACCAGTTTTGATAGACGAGGGAAATGCTAATATTGTAAGCGATAAATATCCAAAAGGCTGCCATGACCCCACTATTATCCGTAAAGCTGGGGCGGAAAAGCCCGCAGCCCCCTAAAATAATAAAAATAACCGTCATCACGGTGACCGTAATATAGAAGGGGAAGAAGTTGCTAATTAATAAGATCATCAAGAGCAAGGCTTGCAGGTCCCAGGGTAAACGATCGCTTGAGAGGGTCTTCATGCGAATCACCTCCTCCTTTATAACTTATCATTAGTTACTATGATACCACGTTATAGCTAGAGAAGTACAAAGAATTTCTAAAATCAAGACCAGCTTTGCTCGGCCGATCCTCATCCTCTGACAAAGGCAAGTAAGAATGGTAGAATAGGGATATGATATTCGCGATATGGAGGGAAATGAATGGTTGAACAATGGCAGGGTCTGCCAGCAGACCGCTTTGCAAAATATAGAAGTTGGATTAACCGCGAGGAGCCTGGAATTTGTGGGTCCTATGTCACTGCTGCCTTAGTCCATGACCGTGTTCTGGCTGATACAGGACGGGCCTTGGACCCGGGCCGCTTACTCGGGGCCAGCCAAGAGTTAGTCGATGACAAGCACTTACACAAGGGTACCTTTATTTGGAACATTTATTCGGGCTTAGACAGTCTCTTGGGACCCCAAGGCTACCGGGTCAAGGTCGGTCTCTTTTCAGAAGTTAAAGTCCCTGACTTAATGGCTGCAGGCTACGGGCCCTTTGTCGTGGGAACAGCAGGTCTCCTAGGGTCTCCCTATGGTAATCACTGGCTTCTGGCCTACGCCTATCGCTATAATGACCAGGGGGACTTGGAATTTCGCTGCTACGACAACCACGGTCAGTCCCAAGCCGTCCTCCCAGCTAAGTATTGTTTCTCCTACGCTTATTTAGAAAAGCTGCCAGAGACAGCAGATGACCAGTCTGCGAAAGAAGAGAGAAGTCATAAAGATGAAACTATCCGCTTCCATAGCAATGGCTACCGCCAAGAGGCCCTTGAGCAGGCCGAAGCAGAGGAAGGGAAGACCATTTTTGGAAAGTCTCTAAGCGATATTTTGGATCTTTTTATTTAATTTTTTTCGACAACACAAAAACAGAGCTTCCCGTCTTTTGGACAGGAGGCTCTGTTTTTTACTTAAGCCGAGTTAAGAGACTTGGCTTCTTATTTGTGATCTTCTGATTTGGCTGCATAGCCGGATTGACGTAGGAAGAATTTGATAATCTCTACGTAAGGGATGATAGACAGGGCAGCAACAATGATAACTGTCCACATTTGACCGGCATTTGGATCATTAACCAAGTGGATGGTACCGAAGGCATCGTTTAAGCCTGGAACAAAGACGGTAATGATCAGCATGGCAGCAGAAACTAGGATGGCCAAGTTGAAGGCCTTGTTGTTAAATGGATTACTTGAGAAGAGTGACCGGTATACGGACTTACAGTTGAAGGCGTGGGCCAATTGGATAAAGGCCAGGGTTAAGAAGGCCATGGCTTCCGCGTCAACGTGTTCGACCTGCATCCGGTTAATGGCATACCAGTAAACGAAGAGGGTAATCCCACCTTCATAAATCCCTTGGTAGATAATGCCTTCCAAGACCCCACCAGATAAGAGGTTGGTCCGGCGACCGCGTGGGGTGTGTTCCATCACGTCAGGTTCCGCTTCTTCTAGACCTAGGGCGATGGCTGGGAAGGTATCGGTAACCAGGTTAATCCAGAGAATATGGATAGGTTCTAAGATCGTCCAGTTGGCAAAGGTGGCAATGAAGAGGGTCATGACTTCACCTAGGTTAGCTGATAAGAGGTATTGAACCGCTTTTTGGATATTAGCGAAGACTTTACGTCCTTCTTCGACCGCATGGACAATGGTGGCGAAGTTGTCGTCAGCCAGCACCATGTCGGAAGCACCCTTGGAAACTTCTGTACCAGTGATCCCCATACCAATCCCGATGTCGGCTTGTTTGAGGGATGGTGCATCGTTGACCCCGTCACCGGTCATAGCAACAACCTTGTTGTGGGTCTTGGATTGCCAAGCACGAACAATTCTTACCTTATGTTCAGGGGCAACCCGAGCATAAACAGAGTATTGTTCGACTTCTTGTTCTAATTGCTGATCGTCGATGGTATCGAGGTAAGCCCCAGTGGTTACCGCAGATTCATCATGTTCTTCGGTAATGATACCTAAACGTTCTGCAATGGCAGCAGCTGTTGTTTGGTGGTCACCCGTGATCATAACAGTCCGGATACCAGCTGCCTTAGCGGTAGCGATCGCGTCCTTAGCTTCTGGACGTTCAGGGTCGATTTCACCGACCATACCAGCATATACCAAATGACGTTCATGTTCTTCACTGGTATACTCGTCAGCTTCTTCATCGATATACTTGAAAGCCATAGCGAGGACACGCAGGGCTTCAACAGCCATATCGTGGTTAGCTGTTAAGAGTTTGTCACGGTAGGCTTCGGTCATTTCATGGATCTGACCATTTTCATAGTAATAGTCACAGTTGTCAATAATAACGTCAGGCGCACCCTTCGTCATCACAACGAATTGACCTTGAGCCTTGTCTGAGCTTGGATGAACAGTGGTTGACATCTTACGTTCAGAATCGAAAGGAATTTCACCAATCCGAGGTTGGGCTTGGAGAGCTTCATCGAGTTTGAAACCCTTGTCGATCCCGAATTGAACCATGGCGGTCTCGGTTGGGTCCCCAGCCAGGCTCTTGTCGGATGAAACCGTGGTGTCATTCGCCATATTCATGATCTTGAAGACAGGTTCTTCGAAGTCAATGTCTTCACTAGCATCATGGATTTGGCCATTGTAGTAGACCTTTTCGATGGTCATCTTATTTTGGGTCAGGGTACCTGTCTTATCGGAACAAATCACTTCAGTTCCACCCAGGGTTTCAACAGCTGGCAACTTACGCACAAGGGCATTGCGGTCGGCCATCTTTTGTGTCCCCAGGGCGAGGATAATGGTTGAGATGGCTGGCAGCCCTTCAGGAAGGGCAGCAACGGCGATTGAAATCGCGGTTAAGAGCATATCGACCCAGTAGCGGCCTTGAACTAAACCAACCACAAAGATAATAACAGCGATAACAATGATTGCCACGGTAAGGAATTTAGACAACTTATCTTGGTCTTCCTGGAGTGGCGTCTTCTTAGTTTCGGCATTATCCAGCATGGTCGCGATATGGCCGACTTCTGTATTCATTCCAGTCCCAGTAACGATCCCGGCACCGCGTCCATAAGTGACGTTAGTGGAGGAGAAGGCCATATTTTTACGGTCCCCGATAGCTGCTGTGTCGTCCGCCAATTCTAAGTTCTTGGTAACAGGTACAGATTCCCCGGTAAGGGCCGCTTCTTCAATCTGCAAAGAATTGCTTTCGATCAAGCGCATATCGGCTGGCACAACATTCCCAGCTTCTAGTAAAACAACGTCGCCAGGCACAATTTCGCGTGAATCAATGGCACGAATCTCACCGTCACGGCGGACATTGGCTTGGGGCGAAGACATTTCTTTCAATGAATTAATGGCGTCTTCAGCCTTGTTCTCTTGGATAACCCCAAGAATGGCATTAATAATAACAACGGCAAGAATAATGATCGCGTCGACCATCCCCTCATAGCCTTCCAGGACAACGGAAAGCACAGCTGCAATAAGCAGGATAATGATCATGAGGTCCTTGAACTGATCAATAAACTTTTGGAAAGTAGACTTACTTTCACCTTCTTGGATCTCGTTGGGGCCGTATTGGTCCAGGCGTTCTTTGGCTTGGGCATTGGTCAAGCCTGTCGTTGACGTTTGGAATTCATCTTCAACGGCAGGAACATCCATGGTGAAATACTTCTTCCCTGACTCTTGTTGGTCCAATTATAAACACTCCTTCTTCGCTCAACTGAGCAGTTTATTATATAATAGTGTAAAAAAAGACTCATACTACTGTCGTCCCCCAGTAGCATAAGTCTCACCAAATTAAGGTAATACCAGCAATACAATTGACTGCGCCTGTTGATATTACCGCAGACATGCTGCAGGTTACTCCCTTATGATTTGTACACTAATATGTATAGTTAGTATAGAGGATAAAAGACGAAAATGCAATTTATAACTCGAATTCTTGTTAATTATTTTAAGGTGTGCAAGCGAGAGAAGAATGCTATAATGGAGCAGCATAGAGAAGGTTGAATTAGACGGGGCGTAAGCCCTGTCTTTATTTAGGAAGGTAAGCAGTATGATAATTAATACTAAAGAAATTGAATATCTTTTATTCGATAGTGATTTTTCAATTTATGAGATTTGTGTAGAGTGCGAAATACCATCACGTTCTTCTCTTAATAATGCACGAAATAGAAAGAGAATTGATAATCTAACGCTAGCTAAGTTGACAAAGCTTCAAAATTTTTATAATAAGAATGTAACTCGATAAAATATCTATCAATTTTACTATATCTAGAATCAGTAGGATAGAGAATAAAAGCATTGCATTAATAGCGTGCAAGTAAAATTAGATTTACTTATATTTCGCGTGTTATAATAAAAAATTATAAGGGAATTTTTAAAGGAAGTTAGGTGTCAAATATTCATGAATGAAGATTATTTGAAGTTAGTGCATCAAGAGATGCCGACTTATTCGAAGAAACAAATCCAAAGTGTCCTCAGCTTGTTGGAGGAGGGCAATACGGTTCCTTTTATCGCCCGCTACCGGAAGGAACAGACGGGATCCCTCGATGAAGTGGAAATTCGTAAGATCCAAAAAACTTATGATTATATTGAAAATCTGGAGAAACGCCGGGAAACGATTCTCGACACCATTGAAGCTGCAGGTAAGCTGGAACCCAAGCTAAAAAAAGAAATCCTAAAGGCAGATAAGCTCCAAGAATTAGAAGACCTCTATGAACCCTACAAACCCAAGCGCCGGACCAAGGCAACGATTGCCAAAGACCAGGGCTTGGAAGGCTTGGCTGAATGGCTCTATGCCAGTCCTAAAACGGGAGATCCTAAAGAGGAAGCGGCCAAGTATGTCACTGAAGAAGTCCCTAGTCTAGAAGAAGCCTTAGCTGGAGCCCATGAAATCCTCTGTGAATGGATCAGCGAAACGGCTCGCTACCGGCAATGGCTGCGCCGCTATGTCAAAGAAGAGGGGCGCCTAGTGAGTGAGAAGGCCAAGGGAGCGGAAGATAATAAGCAGGTCTACAAGGTCTACTATGACTTCTCCCAAGCTCTCGGTAAGCTCAAACCCTACCAAGTTCTGGCCTTGAACCGCGGCGAGAAAGAAAAAATCCTGCGCTTGAACTTTGAGTTTGATGAATTTCCAGTCTTAGAGTACTTAGTTAACCAGGTGATCGATGGGCACCCTGTCAGCTTGAAGGAGCTCCAGGCAGCGATCCAGGACGCCATGCAGCGCTTCCTCCTGCCGGCAGTGGAAAGGGAAATCCGCTCCGAATTGACCGAGGAGGCTGAAGCCCACGCCATTGAAACCTTCTCTGATAACCTCTACCACTTGCTCATGCAGGCTCCGCTCAAGGGCCGGGTTGTTTTAGGCCTCGATCCCGCCTTCCGGACCGGCTGTAAGTTAGCAGTCGTGGATGAAACGGGGAAATTCCTCGATAAGGCAATTATCTATCCAACCCACCCAGTCAATAAAGTCGAAGAAGCTGCTAAAATTTTCGGCCAACTGGTTGAAAAATATGGGGTAGAAATGGTGGCCATTGGGAATGGGACTGCGAGTCGAGAATCGGAGCAATTCGTGGCCGACCAAATCCAAAATCGTTTCCCAAATCTCAAATATATGATTGTTAATGAGAGCGGGGCTTCGGTCTATTCCGCCAGTAAAGTGGCCCGGGCGGAGTTCCCAGACTTTAATGTCGAAGAACGGTCTGCCGTCAGCATTGCTCGCCGCCTCCAAGACCCGCTGGCAGAATTGGTGAAGATTGACCCGAAATCCATTGGGGTCGGCCAATACCAACACGACGTCTCCCAAAAAGAACTCTCCGACTCTCTTGACTTTACCGTCGAAACCGTGGTGAACCGGGTAGGGGTGAACTTGAATACGGCGAGTCCTTCCTTGCTGGTCCATGTGTCAGGCGTCAACAAGTCGGTGGCCAAGAATATTGTGGCCTATCGCAATGACAATGGGCTCTTTAAGAACCGTAAAGAACTCAAGGATGTTTCCCGCTTAGGTCCTAAAGCCTTCGAACAATGTGCCGGCTTCTTGCGTATCCTCAACGGGGAAGAAGTCCTCGATGCGACGGCTATCCACCCGGAAAGTTACAAACTCACTAATAAAATTCTAGCTGACCAGGGCATTGACCTGGCCGACATCCATGAAGATGCTGTCCGCCAGCAGATTAAACACTGGAATATTTCACGTCTTGCGGCTGATTACCAGATAGGGGAAGAGAGCCTCACGGACATCCAAGATTCCCTCCTGGCACCTGGTCGCGACCCGCGGGATGACTTGGATGCGCCAATCTTGCGCTCAGATGTCTTGAAACTGAGTGACCTCAAAGAAGGCATGGCCTTACAAGGAACCGTCCGCAATGTGGTCGATTTTGGGGCCTTTGTCGACGTTGGGGTCAAGCAGGACGGCCTGGTCCATATCTCCAAGCTCAGCAAGAAATTTGTGAAACACCCAAGTGATGTCGTGGCTGTGGGTGAAATTGTCAATGTTTGGGTGGAATCGGTGGATACCCAAACAGGCCGGATTGGACTGACGATGATTGAAAACTAAAAAGACTTATTCAGATGCTGCCTTACAGGCTCTAGTGGAGAAGGTGTCTCTTGAAGACTTCGGACGCCCTTTTTGCCACCAGGCGGTATGGAACCGGCGCTTGCGGACAACCGGCGGGCGCTTCCATTCCCCGTCCTGTAAGTTAGATTTTAATCCTAGAATTCTTGACCGTTATGACCAAGACCTGCTCGTTAAAGTGATCCGCCATGAGCTTTGCCACTACCACCTTTACCGACAAGGAAGTGGTTACCGGCATGGCAACTCGCAATTCAAGGAGCTTTTAGAAGCAGTTGGGGGGGATTGACTATGTGCCCGACTTGCTTGATCCCTCCGAGCGAAAGCTCTATTACTACCGCTGTCAATGCTGCCATGAACTTTATGAGCGCGAGCGCCGCATCAACCCTCGCGCCATGTGTGGCGACTGCTTAGGGGTCTTAGTACAAGTCGAGGGGCCTGAAGATGGCCTTGGTGACAGTTAAGGGCTAGCCTTTTCTCACACCCTTACATTAAAATGAAAGGAGTCTGCCGTGATTAAAAGATGTCAAAATTGTGACTGCCAGCTTGCAGAGGATGACCTAGTTTGTCCTAAGTGTGGACAGGTTATCCAGACTGAGCAAGATTTCTACCTGCAAGAAGCGGACAGTAAGACTGAAGAAGAAACAGATAAGAAGGCCAAAAAAATGAGCCGGAAAAGACGGGCTGACCAGGAGAAGTGGACCGCCTATGCCAAAGACTTCTCCCGTTGCTTCTTGGCCTTTTTGAAGAATCCGATTAAGAATATCCAAAATCCTAGTTATATCAATTCCTACTATGGGGTGGCTATGCTGGTGATCCTCACCCTGACCAATACGGTGACCCTAACAGCCATGGCGAATTTTGCTTTCTCTAATTATGCCTGGCTATCCAGCATCTCGATCTTACCCAACATTGATTATTACTTTAATCCTTGGTTGTTCTTTATCCAGGCCTTGGTGTACTTCTTTGTGATGTTCTGGTTAATCGCCGCGATTAGTCAGGCCACCATGCGCTTGATTTTTAAGCTGGACCAGAGCAACTTGGAATGGTTGACGCGCTTTATGGGCATGAATAGTCTGACCGTGGTCCTTGCCATTTTGGCCATGCTCTGTAGTTTAATCGCGCCCTTGCTCTTCTCCATCCTGGTTCTCTTCTTAATGCTCTTGGAGTTCATCGTCTTCCTGATTTCGATCCCGCTCCTCTATTACCTCTATGAGTCGCGGGTATCCTGGATCAACCGCTACTATGCAGCATTAATCGCTATTGCTTGCTTTGTCTTGCTTAATATTTTCTTAGTGAACATTATTTTCTAAAAAAATTAGGAAAAACGGTTGACAGCTTAACCGATATGCGGTAAGATATATCTTGTGTTAAGCAACGCGGGTATGGCGGAATAGGCAGACGCGCTACCTTGAGGGGGTAGTGGGAGTAACTCCCGTGCAGGTTCAAGTCCTGTTACCCGCATTCATAAAAAGCTCAAGAAGCTTACTGAATGTGAGAAAAGGCTAGAAAGTATTGTAGAAGTAATGCTTTCTAGCCTTTTTCTATTTTTAAAAAAATTTGAGCTTTCAGGAGAAGTGCAAAGAATTAAAAATATTTTTGCATGCATTTTGCACCCGAAATCGTTTGCGCTTGCCCGAAATGCTTGCCACAAAGGAGGGCCTTTTTAACAATCAAGCAGGCAAATATCCTCACTTCATGATAGAATGAACTTATGACCTGTCATGAAAGGAGGGGCTGGCTGTCTGGGCCTGATGATGTTAACAAGGAATCTGATCTTAGCCAGTTTGTGGCTGCTATTGTTTACTTTGAGAAAAGTTTTGAGTCGGTTTTTAGGGAAGAAAGCTTGCTAGGATAAGTTTTTCATTCTGAAAAAGAGAAAGCTATCAGTGTGCTGGGCTATGTGCTTTAAAGAATTTCTTTGATAAACTTATCATTTTTTTATCATATTTCTTTAAAAAAGGATGAAAGTTAGGTAGAATAGACATAAGGAAAGGTGATGATTGAATGCCAGTAGTGGATCATACATGTGTACGCGTTAAAAATTTAGAAGCGTCCATTACGTTTTACCAAGATGCCTTTGGTTTTGAAGAGGTGGAGCGTCGGGATTTCCCAGATAATGAATTTACGCTTTGCTATCTTTCTTTACCAGGCCAAGACTATAAATTAGAGTTAACTTATAACTATGACCATGAAGCCTATGATTTAGGGAATGGTTATGGGCATATTGCGATTGTAACCGCAGATGCCGAAGGACTCCACCAAGCTCATAAGGAAGCGGGTTATCCTGTAACAGACTATGTCGGCTTACCTGGGACAGAGCCATTCTACTACTTTGTGACTGACCCAGATGGCTACAAGATTGAAGTTATTGACGAAGAGGCTTGGAAATAACTTGCCTTTTTAGTGGAAACTGTGCTATACTTATCTCGCGATGAGCTGAGTACACTTAACTGTGTATTGAGAATATAGAGAGCACACGTTGCTTAGCAACACTACAGGAAGTAGGTGCTCGGATAAAGTTGCTGTGAACAGCTTTATCCCTTGTCTAGGAGAAAGCGAGAACAATTAACTTTGTTCTCGCTTTTTTTTTAGAAATAAATGCAAGCGTTTTTATAAAAAGGGAGGAGGGAGAATATGACGCAATTGACCAAAGACCAACTGGCAACAGAAATGTATTATTTCAATTTAGGCAATCATTTTTCCGCTTATCATTTTCTAGGTGCCAAGCCTTGCCGCGATGAGTCCGGCCAAGAGGGTTATCGTTTTACAGTCTGGGCTCCCCGGGCTAAGACCGTTGCAATTATTGGAAGCTTTAACCAGTGGCAGGAAGAGACCCTTGAAGCAGTGGGGGAAACCGGAGCTTGGACCATCTTTAAGGCTGAGGCTAAGGAATGGGACCTCTATAAATTTGTGATCACGGACCAAGCAGGGCGTAAAAAGGAAAAGCAAGACCCCTTCGCCTTTGCCAGTGAGGTCCCACCCAAGACAGCTTCGGTGATCCAGAACTTGCCCCAGTATGACTGGCAGGATGCCGAGTGGCTGGCCGAGCGTCGGAAAGCTAAGCGCTATGACCGGCCATTAAACATCTACGAGGTCCATATGTCCTCCTGGCGCCGTCATCCGGATGGGTCGGCTTATAGCTTCGATGACTTGAGGAAGGAACTTATTCCTTATGTCAAAGAAATGGGCTATACCCATATCGAATTCATGCCTTTGATGGAGCACCCCTTGGAGGCTTCATGGGGCTATCAGATTTCGGGCTATTTTTCGATCGCAGGTCGCTTCGGCCACGACTTTGAACCCCTAATGCGTTTTGTGGATGCCTGCCACCAGGCGGGGATTGGGGTCTTGGTGGATTGGGTGCCCGGCCACTTTGTCCGCAATGATGATGCTCTGGCCTATTACGACGGGACCCCGTGCTTTGAATTTCAAGACCCTCAGCGTGCGGTTAATAACCGCTGGGGGACCTATAATTTTGACCTAGGCAAGAGCCAAGTCCACAGCTTCTTGATTTCGAACGCTATTTTTTGGCTGGAGGAGTTCCATGTCGATGGTTTGAGGGTGGATGCCGTCTCTAATATGCTCTACTTGGACTATGATATTGGGGACTGGCAGCCTAACCGCTATGGCAATAATGTCAACTTGGAGGGGGTAGACTTCCTCCGCCGTTTGAACCAGGAGATCTTCTTGCGGGATGACTCCTATCTCATGATTGCGGAAGAATCCACGGCTTGGGATGGGGTGACCCGCCCCACTTCCGAGGGGGGCTTGGGCTTTAACTTCAAATGGAACATGGGTTGGATGAATGATACCTTGAATTTCTTTAGCTTGGACCCCATCTATCGGTCTCACAACTATAGGTTAGTGAACTTTACCTTCATGTATATGTTCCATGAGAACTTCATCTTGCCCTTCTCCCACGACGAAGTGGTCCACGGCAAGGAGTCCCTCTTAGGGCGGATGCCGGGGCAAACGCGTTATGATGAGTTCTCAAACTTGCGAACACTAGAGGGTTACCGGATGTGCTATCCAGGTAAGAAATTATCCTTCATGGGCAATGAAATTGGCCAATTCTTAGAGTGGCGCTTCTACAGCCAGCTGGAATGGGAGGACCTGGACCGGCCCTATAACCGGGAATACCAGCACTACATCCAGTGCTTGAACCAGCTCTACCAAGACCAAGCAGCCCTCCATCAATTGGACCTGAGCCCAGAAGGCATTCGTTTCCTGGAAGCGGATGATGACCAGGAGACTACGGCGGCCTTTATCCGAAAGAGCCAAGATCCAGAAGATTTTATTGTGTGTGCTTATAACTTTACCCCCGTGGAACGTCAGAATTACCGCTTGGGGGTACCGTATCCAGGAACTTATCGTGTCCTCTTGAACAGTGAAATGCAGGAATTTGGAGGCAATTGGGAATACCAGCAGGAAACTTATACGGCAGAGCAAGTGCCCCACCAAGGCTTTGATTATTCGCTATCTGTCGTATTGCCCTCCCTGTCGACCTTCCTATTGAAGCCCGATCAGCTTTTGACGGAGAGGCCAGAAGCATTAAAGAAAGAAGATTTAGTTTAAGGAGGGGAAAGAGAGTAATCTCGATCATTATGAAAAAACAACTATTAGCTATGATACTTGCTGGGGGTAAGGGGACCCGCCTCGGTAAATTAACCAAAGAAATTGCCAAACCAGCTGTTCCTTTTGGAGGCAAATACCGTATTATTGATTTTCCTTTGAGTAACTGTGCCAATTCTGGCATCAAAAAAGTGGGGGTCATGACCCAGTATGAACCCTTAGTCCTCAATGACCATATTGGGGTGGGAGTGCCTTGGGACTTAGATTCTAACGAAGGTGGCGCCTATGTCCTCCAACCTTACTCTTCTACGGAAGATGGGGAAAAATGGTTTAGAGGGACAGCCAATGCTATCTACCAAAACATTAACTTTATCGATAGCCAGAAGCCGGAATATGTCTTAGTCCTGTCGGGGGACCATATCTATAAGATGGACTATGAACGCATGCTAGAAGACCATGTGGCCAACGGGGCAGACTGTACCGTTGCGGTCATTCCGGTGCCCATGGAAGAGGCATCACGCTTTGGGATTATGAATACCGATGACGATGATAAGATTATTGAGTTTGAAGAGAAACCTGAGCATCCCAAGTCGAACCTAGCTTCCATGGGGATCTATATCTTTACTTGGGACAAGCTGCGGGACTATCTCACTTCAGACCCTGAAAAAATGGAAGACTTCGGGAAAGACGTGATTCCAGCCTATCTGGACAATGATGAAGCCCTCTATGCTTACTCTTTTGATGGCTATTGGAAGGATGTGGGGACCATCGAAAGTCTCTGGGAAGCCAATATGGAATTCCTGGACCCTGACCACCCCCTCAATATTCGCTCAAATGACTGGCCTATTTATAGTAAGAATATCGTGTCACCTCCTCAATTATTAACGGAAGAAGCGGATGTGACGGAATCCATGGTCTGTGATGGGGCCTTCATTCGTGGTCAGGTCAACCGCTCAGTTATTTCACAAGACGTGAAGATCGGCAAAGACAGCCAAGTGGAGAAATCAATCCTGATGACTGGGGCGCGTGTGGGACAAAATGCCGTGATTAAGTATGCTATTCTCGGGGAAGGCGCCCAAATTGCGGACAATGCCCAAGTGATTGGGACCCCAGAAGAAATTAAAGTCGTCGGCTATGAAGAAGTAGTGGGAGGTAGCGACAATGAAGAAGAATAAATTAAGTGCCATTATTAATATGACTGAAGATGATAACAAGCTAGCTCCGCTGACGGATAGTCGGCCAATTGGCGCCCTGCCTTTTGCCTGCCGCTATCGCCTTCTAGATTTTACCCTGTCGAGCTTGTCACACGCCGATGTGCGCTCAGCAGCTATCTTCATTAATGAAACGGGTCGGTCCGTCTATGACCACATCCGCAGCGGCCAGGCTTGGGACCTGGATACGAATTCAGGCGGGATCTTCACTTATTCGCAGATGAAGCATAAGAAGGCTCTCTATGAAGCGGCCAGCCGGATTGGTGACTTCTATGAAGACCACAAGATCTTTATCGAACGGGCCAATAGCGAGTATGTCTTTATTTCGGGGTCTAAGATCCTATCTAGCGTCAACTTAGTGGACATGCTGGATACTTTTGAAGCGGGCAGCGCCGAAGTGATGCGGATGTATGCTAAGAAGGAAAAGAGTTTCGTCGAATATCATCCTGATGAGAATTTATTGACCATCGATGACAAGGGCTATGTGACTGACCTGGCTAAGGAAGGCGTTACGCCAATTGAAGGCGAAACAGTTAACTTCGATATGAACATGACCATCATGCCTGCCAATATCTTGCTTGAAATTATTGACAAGGCCAATGCGGAGAACCTCAATGATAATCTCGACCAAATTATTGAGAAATATCTCCTGGATTATACCGTCCAAGCTTATGAACACAAGGGCTTTGTGGCCAATATTGATTCCGTTAAGGCCTATTATGATACCAGTCTCTCCATGCTGGAAGGGGAAGCCTTCACTAGCCTTTTCCACACTGAGTTGCCGATTATTACCCGGACCCATAATGGGGCTCCAACTTATTACGGCAAAAAGGCTGAGGTTCACAATGCACAGATCGCGACCCATACCGATATCCGAGGTAAGATTTCCCACTCGCAAATTTCACGCAAGGTTGAGGTTCATGAGGGGGCAGAAGTCGAGAATTCTATCCTCTTCCAAGGCTGTGTCATTGAAGAGGGCGCCCGGGTCAAGCATGCCATCCTGGATAAGCGGGTCTATGTTGAGGCCGAGGCTGTGGTCGAAGGAACGCCCGAAGAGCCCCTAGTGGTTGCTAAGAATACACGGATTAAAGCCTAATGCAATAGTTTAAAGGAGACAAAAATGAAAATTTTATTTGCTTCAGCTGAAGCAGCCCCCTTTTTTAAAACAGGGGGCTTGGGCGATGTGTCCTATGCCCTGCCTAAGGCCCTAAAAGCCCAGGGCATTGATGTTCGGGTAGTCCTTCCTTATTACACCCTCATGTCTGAGGAGTATAAGGAAGCTTGTGAAGACCTTTTGAATTTCCAAGTGGAGATGGGCTACCAACGTCAAGCTTATGTAGGGATCAAACGCCTGATTTTAGACGATTTAACCTATTACTTTGTGGATAATTTGGATTATTTCAATCGACCTTCCTTGTATGGTTATGAGGATGACTGTGAACGCTTTGCCTTCTTTGACTTAGCTGTGATTGAAATGATGCAGAAAGTAGACTTTATTCCAAACATTATCCATGTCAATGACTGGCAGACGGCCATGATTCCTGCCCTCCTAGTGGACAAGTACCATTGGCTGGAAGATTACCGCGATATCCGTAAGGTCCTGACCATCCACAATATTCAATTCCAGGGTTGGACGGACAAGGAAGCCCTTTACTCTTATTTCAATACGACGGACGCTACCTTCCACGACAAGGGTTGTGAGCACCATGGCGCGGTTAACTATCTCAAAGGGGGTATTAACTTCTCCGATATTGTGACAACAGTGAGTCCCCGCTATGCTGGTGAGATCCAGACGCCAGAATTCGGTGAGGGACTAGATGCCTGCTTGCGTGACAACCACTTTAAGATTCGGGGGATTATTAACGGTATTGACTATGACTTAAATAATCCGAAAACAGATCCGAATCTAGCGGTGAATTATGACGCTCAGACTGTCCAGTCCGCTAAGCTTAAGAATAAGATTAAGCTCCAGGAGCGAGTTGGACTAGCTAAAGACCCAGATGCAGTTCTATTGGGCCTGGTGTCACGGCTGACACCGCAGAAGGGCATGCAGTTGATCCAGGAGAAGGCGGAAGAGCTCTTGAATACGCGCCGGGTCCAAGTCTTGGTTTTGGGAACGGGAGACGATGAATTTGAACACTCTTTCCGTTACTTTGAGCACAAGTATCCAGGCCGCTTTTGTGCCTATATTGACTTTGACATCCACCTGGCCCAACAGATCTATGCGGGTTCTGACCTCTTCTTGATGCCGAGTGCCTTTGAACCCTGTGGCCTGTCCCAGATGATTGCTATGCGCTACGGAACCCTGCCCCTAGTCCATGAGGTGGGAGGCTTGGCCGATACAGTTGAACCCTACAACCACTTTACAGGCGAGGGAACTGGCTTTAGCTTCAACCAATTCAATGGCCGCGACTTCTTGAAGATTCTTAACTATGCGGTTGATGTTTATGAGCATGATAAGAAGGCCTGGCAAGCTTTGATCCAAGAGGCCATGAGCCGCGATTTCAGCTGGCAAGGACCGGCTGAAGATTATATCCAAGTCTACCAATCCTTATTGGAAGCCTAAAATAAAAGGCCCTGCCCCCAGTCAAGTTCTGGGGCAGGGCCTTTGTGTTGGATGATTAACATCGGTTGGTCTGATAGAGGGTAGAGAGGAAGGCTTTGGCGCCTGCTTTAAGACAGGCTTCGTCGAAGTCGAAGGCATCGTTGTGGTTGCCGGCAGCTAGGGGGCAGGCGAGGACAGCGTAGGTTGCCTGGCCGCCCTGGTCTTGGACGGCTTGCATCATATAGGCGAAGTCATCGGTCGCTCCGCGGTTGGCATATTGGCGGTAGGAATGGTCGAAGTCGGGGACTGCCTTGCTAGCCTGGTAGACCTTTTCGGCGAATTCGCGGCTGGCCTGGGCATTGATGGAGCCGCCGACGATTTCTAGCTCATACTGGCAGTCATAGATCTCACAGGCTGCTCGAATGGAGGTCACCGCCTTGTCATAGAGGTGCTGGTTGACTTCCCGGCTGGGCCCCCGGGTCTCGGCTTCAAAGTAACAGAAGTCGGGAATGACATTGCGTCCGGTTCCACCGTTAATGGTCCCGATATTGAGTCGGCCATTGCCATGGGAATCCTGGAAAAACATGTTCATATTGGCGATGGCAGAGGTGGCTGCGAGAATGGCATTGTGACCAGACTCTGGGGCCAGGCCAGCATGGGCCGACCGACCGTGGATGCTGACATTGAATTTACTAGTGGCGTAGAGGCCGGACCAGTCGCTATAGAAGGCCAGCTCATTCTCGGGGCTCTTCAGGATATGGCAGGCTAGGAGGTAGTCAACACCTTCTAAGACGCCTGCCTCGACCATGGCCCGGGCCCCGCGTACCCCTTCTTCGGCGATTTGGAAGATAAAGCTAATTTTCCCGCAAAAATCTTTCTGGTAACGGTGGACCAGTTTGGCGAGCACGAGGCCGATAGCTGTATGGCCGTCATGACCGCAGCCGTGCATGGCATCCGGATTCTTTGACCGGAAGCCGGCTTGGTTAGGGAAGTGGTCGGCTTTCAGTGTTTCATGGAGGTCATTGGCATCGATATCGAAGCGGAAGGCCAGGTGGGGCCCCGGTCGACCTGTATCAATTTGGGCGATTGCTCCAGGAAAGCCAGCCATCTGCCGGATAATCTGAGGATCAGCCCCTTGGTCGATGGCGCGGTCCCTGGCTGCTTGGCGACTAGCATAGTCAGGGCGCCCCCAGGCAAAGTCGGGATTGACCAGGTCAGGACCGAAGTGGACTGGAATCCCGGCTTCTTCTAGGTAAGTGATGATTTGTGAAGTCGTTCGAAATTCCAACCAGGCTGTCTCCGGATACTGGTGGAAGTCCCGCCTCAGCTGGATCAAGTCCTCCTCCATGTCATCAACTGCCGTTAATAAAGCCTCTAAGTCCCCATTCATTGTTATTCTCCCTTTCTCCTAGCGTTCAAAATATAATACCTCTACCATAGCCTAAAGGCCGTCGAAAAACAATACTTTCCTGAAAAAGCCAATGAAAGATTCTTGTCTAGCAGGAACAGGTATGATATATTATAGAGAAATGAGAAAATTAAACATGAATGAGGTTATGCTGATGAAAGTGATTAAATTTGGTGGAAGCTCGGTGGCTAGTGCTGAGCAGATTAAAAAAATTAAAGATATCATTGTAAGTGACGCTGACCGACGTATCGTGGTCGTTTCGGCTCCTGGTAAGCGTTTTCCAGAAGATACCAAGGTGACCGACCTCTTAATCGACTTAGCTTCTCAGGTGCTTAATGGGAATAAGGGGGTCTCTCATGTCTTTAATCAAATTGTCAACCGTTACAAAGAAATTGCGACGGACCTGGCCATTGATGAGGATATTGTGAGTGAAATTTCCCACAGCCTGCAAGAGCTGATTGAAGGGGACACGACGGAAGAATCTTATTTCATGGACGCTTTGAAAGCCAGCGGGGAAGATAATAGTGCCAAACTCATTGCCGCCTACCTGCGCTCAGAAGGCATTCCTGCCCGCTATATTAGCCCGAAGGAAGCGGGCCTCTACTTATCCGACGAGCCGGGCAATGCCCAAATCTTGCCCGAATCCTATCAAAATCTCTTTGCCTTGAGAGACTATGACGAGATTATTATTTTCCCAGGCTTCTTCGGCTTTACCAAGACTGGCAAGCTGGTGACCTTCTCACGCGGGGGGAGCGATGTGACCGGGGCTATCCTGGCTAATGGGGTCAAGGCGACCTTGTATGAAAACTTTACTGATGTGGATTGTATCTATTCAGCCAGCCCAAGTATTATCGAGAAGCCAGTGCCGATTGAAGACTTAACCTATACCGAAATGCGAGAACTCTCTTATTCTGGCTTCTCTGTTGTCCACGATGAAGCCCTCTATCCTGCTTTTGCGGAAGGGATTCCCGTTGTGGTCAAGAACACGAATAATCCAACAGCGCCAGGGACTAAGATCACCCGGACGCGGTCTGAATCTGAATACCCCCTCGCTGGCGTTGCTAGCAAGTCTGGTTTTGCTTCCATCTACATCAGCAAGTACATGATGAACCGGGAAGTTGGCTTCATCAACCGGGTCCTGGATGTCTTGGAAGATTATAATATCAGTTTGGAACACATTGTTTCGGGGATCGACGACATTGATATTGTCTTCAAGGAAGAAATGATTACTGCTAAGCAGTTCCAAGACCTCTTAGTGGAGATCAAGGTCAAGACAGCAGCCGACGTGGTGGAAAAACGGGACAATCTTTGCTTAGTTATGCTGGTGGGGCAAAATATGCGACATAAGATTGGACTGATGGCTCGGGCAACCAAGGCCTTAGGTGAAGCTCAGGTTAATATCGACATGATCAACCAAGGTTCATCCGAGAATTCCATTATGTTTGGTATCAACGAAAATGAAGAAGAACGCGCCGTTGCCGCTATCTATAAGGAATTTTTCGAATCTGATAATAAATAAAGAATTAATTTAACTAGGGAAGCTGAGTCTTCCCTTTTTTAATTTAAACTAAATAGTACATATGAGCATCCGTTGCGCTTTTGAATTTGATCGTTATAGAGCCATGGCACCGGCTCGAGCCAAGGTCACTCGCCTAGCGAGCTTCAAACGTCTAGTACGGCTAACGCCTACTATACGTAATTCACATCGCTTGCTTGTTCATGGCTAACGATCAAATTCAAAGCTCCACTACTGCTCATAATTAATTAAAGCTCCTTATCCAATACTAAAAAGGATGGTAGCTTGTATTATTTAAATTCATTGAAATCCATAAAAATATCCCTTTAGAGTAGATTCTGCTTGTAGCATATTTACTCTAAAGGGAAAATTTAATTTCAATCGTTCAATGATAGTTGCTGTGGGCTAATTGAGCCTTATTAAGCTTCAGGTATATTATGCATCGACTCAATCGAATGAAAATAACTTTGCTTATGTTTTAGGAAACCCAAACTCTGCTTAACGAATCCAAGCGAAGTAGATGATAACGACTAATCCCAGGACAATCCGGTACCATCCGAAAGGCTTGAAGTCGTTGCTTTGGATGTAGCGGAGGAGGAGCTTGATAGTGATAACGGAGACCAGGAAGGCAACGACCATGCCCACTGCCAGGTAGCTGAGCTCGAGTCCGGTGAAGCGGAAGCCTTCAAGGAAGCCTTTGACCAGTTTTAGGAAGCTGGCGCCGAACATGATGGGGATACTCATAAAGAAAGAGAAGTCAGCGGCAACGGGACGGGAGGTGCCCATGATGGTGGCCCCGAGGATTGAAGACCCGGAACGGGAGGTGCCGGGCACTAGGGACAGGCACTGGAAGAGGCCGATTTCAAAGGCCCGTCGGTAGGAGAGTTCGCGCATGCTGTTGACTTGGCTGGTCCGGGTCTTGTTGTAATTTTCTACCAGGATAAAGGCGATACCGTAGATAATTAGAGCCAGGGCCACGACCAACCAGTTCATCAGGTGGGCTTCCATCCAGTCATCGATCAAGAGACCGAGGACGGCGGCAGGGATACAGCCAACCGCTACTTTAAACCAGGTTTCCCAGGTTTCTCGTTTTTCTTCCTTAGTTTTTTGCGGGGAGAAGGGGTTGAGTCGGTTAAAGTAAATCCAAATGACTGCCAAGATAGCGCCGAGCTGGATGACAACGATGAAGATGTCCCAGAATTCGGGGCGGACTTGGAGTTGGACGAATTCCTCCACGAGGATCATATGGCCGGTACTCGAGATGGGCAGCCACTCGGTGATGCCCTCAATCAGGCCGATTAAGATAATTTTTAAGAGTTCAAGCATAGACAGCTTTTCCTTTCTGTGAGTTACTTCTTAGCGCTTAAATAAGCAGCTTCCAATATAACAAAGTTTCGCCTCTACCACGGGCTTCTGACCTAAATTTGAAGAAAATTTAAGAAATACTTTGGACACAGACGACCTGGTCGAGCTGGTAGTCGAAGTCTTTAGCTGTTAGAAGACCAGTTTCGGGATCGCGGTCGAAGAGGCGCAAGTGGCCATCGTTTTGGTGGGCCACGAGGAGATAGGATTCATCGGGGGATAGGTTGAAGTCCCGGGGAAAGTCGCCCTGGCTGGCAATGACTTGGATGCGGTCCAGGCTTCGACCATCTCTACTCAGGGCACATACTGTCAAAGTATTTTCTCCTCGGTTGGAGCAGTAGAGGAAGCGGCCGTCGGAAGAAATCCGGATAGCAGCGCTGGAGTTGAAGGCTTGGGGCGTTTGGGGCAGGGTCTGGTAGCGACCCACTGCTTCTAGGTGGCCGGACACGTCGTCGACTTGAACGACTTCGACCGTATAAGAGAGTTCGCTCAGGACATAGACATAGGGGAGCGTGGGATGGGCGACCAGGTGGCGGGGGCCTGAGCCGGCTGGGATAGCGAGAGTATCGACCAGCTGGAGCTTGTCTTCCTGGATGCGGTAGCTAAGGACTTCATCCGTCCCTAGGTCACAGGCTAGGAAGTAGGGGCTGTCCCGGTACTGTTTGAAGTAATGGCAGTGGGGTTGGTCCTGGTTGGGATGGGGCCCTGAGCCGGTGCGCTGGACAATATCCGCTAGCTCGAGTTTGCCATTTGCCTGGACTTTGATTAAGATAAGACTAGCTTGCCGGTAGGAGGCACAGAGAACGTAACGCTCATCTGCGCTCAGGCTCACATAGCAGGCTGGCTCTTCGAGAAAAGCTAAGCGGTCTGCGAGCTGGTAGCCCTCTTCTGTCCAACGATAGTGGCTAACACCCGGCTCTGACCCTGCATTGGACAGAGTGAAGAGCGACTTCTGGTCGGCTGACAGACAGAAGTAGCAGGGGTCGGCCTCTTCTATGAGGCGATCGACTTTAAGCGGCTGGTCTAAGTTAGGGTCCACGCTCAGGCTGTGGATGCCCGTATTGGAGCCATCGGTATAGGCCCCGAGATAAAATTGGTCCATGTTAATCCACCTTTCATATTAATTTTACTATAAGTTCAGGACCTGGGTTAGGCCAAAAACAAAATATATTGTATACTTAAGCAATAAAAGTAAATTATTCCTAGAGGGGGAGTTCGATGACTGATAAGCGAAACCCAAATGATAAAATGAACCAGTACTGGCAAGAACGAAGCGACCAACTGCAGAAGATTAACTACCATTCCTTCCGGTCTTTCTTGAGCAACCGCTGGCTTCAATTGTTGCTTGTACTCATCTTAATTGCCTTATTCCTATTGATCTTTAGTCGGATTGCCCACTTATTCCATCCCGTCTTGGATTTCGTGAGCGTGATTGCCTTGCCGATTATCTTAGCAGCCATCCTCTATTACCTGACCGTACCTATCGTCAACCGCTTGGAAAAGCGGGGCGTCAAGCGGCAGTGGGGGGCTATCCTGGTCCTCGTCTTGATGGGGATAGCAGTCTTGATCCTGACCTATCTGACGCCGGTCTTCTTTGCCCAGTCCCAGTCTCTAGTATCCAACTGGGATGAGCTGATCTCGAGCTACGACCAGCCCTTGCAGCGTTTCTACCACAATCCCTTGTTTGAAGAGGGGGTCAATCTCTTGAACGACTGGGGACTCAACTTCATCCAGGGCAATTCCATTAATTGGTCGACGATTTTTAATTCGGCCATTGATTCTATCGGGTCTATTGTGGGCGTCCTGTCCAACTTCATCCTGGCCATTGTAACGGCGCCCTTTATCCTCTTCTACATGTTAAAGGACGGGCCCAAGTTGAAACAAAACCTGGCCTTGGTGGTGCCTAATCCGATTCGCTCGTCGACCATGCAGCTGCTCTTTGAGATGAACCAACAAGTCTCAGCCTATGTGCGTGGGCAGATTATGGTCGGCATCTCGGTAGCCATTATGTTTATGCTGGGCTATTCGATTATTGGCCTTCAGTACGGGATTATTCTCGGTGTCTTGGCGGGCTTCCTAAACTTGATCCCTTACCTGGGTTCTTTCTTAGCCATGATCCCAGCGGTTATTATCGCTCTTGTCCAAGGGCCTATCATGGTGGTCAAAGTCCTCGTCGTCTTCATGATCGAGCAGACCATCGAAGGCCGGGTGATTTCGCCCCACATCCTGGGTTCCAACTTGGACATCCATCCCGTTACCATTATGTTGCTCTTGATCGCTGGGGGGAAACTTTTCGGCATTATCGGGATTATTATTATCATTCCAAGCTACGCCATCCTCAAACTGATCTTTACCTACTTCTTCAAGTGGTACCGCAAAGTTTCAGGGCTCTATGAGGAAGACCTGCTGGCTGAATGGGATTCGGATGAATAAAATCCTCTAAAAAAACTTGTTCTAATTTGAATTGTGCTGGTGAGCATCCGTTTTGCTTTTGAATTTTGGATTTAAATATAAAGGAGGCTGGACAAGTATCCAGCCTCTTTTTAGTGGAAAAAATATTATTGTTTTTTAAAGTCCAGTGGGTAAAGAGATTTTTTATAGGCTTTTATTTTTAGTCCACTTTCCGGGCGAGGTCGATGATGATCTCTGCCAGCTTGGGATTGCGGACGAGGAGGGGGCCGTGGAAGTAGGAGCAGAAGGTGTTCTTGTAGAGGCAGCCTTCTGTTTGGTCCTGGCCGTTATTGCCGAAACCGTTTTTGACTTGGCCCAGGGCTTGGACGCCAGGACCCAGATAGGTGCGGCCGGCGTGATTTTCATAGCCTTTAAGGGTCAGGTCAAAGCGTTCATTGTAGATCTCGATGTCTCCAATCAGACGGTTGGCTTCGGTTTCGGTATAGTAGTCAATCGCTCCTAAGCCTTCCAAACGCTCGTGTTGGGCATTGATATAGTAGTGGCCCAGAAGCTGGAAGCCGCCACAGATGCCCACAAGGACGCCGCCTGATTCAATGTATTGGGTCAGGGGCGCTTTTTTTGTTTGGATATCCTTAGCTACCAAAGATTGTTCATAGTCCTGGCCGCCGCCGAAGAAGACCAGGTCATAGGCTTCGGGATCGAAAGGATCATTGAGGGAGACGAGGTCGGTTTTAACTGCTTCTCCCTTCTCCTTGGCCATATATTGGAGCATGAGGAGGTTGCCATTGTCGCCGTAGGTATTCATCAAGTTGCCGTAGAGATGGCAGATTCTGAGGGTCATGCTTGCATCCGCTCCTTCACATAGCCCTCCGCAGCCAGGGCCCGTCTGAGTTCGAGCATGGCGGTATAGGTGGCTAAGATATAAACTTTCTGTGACTGTGATTCTTTAATGTATTTAATGAGACTGACCGCGTCTTCAACCGGGTCTAGCTGGTCCTTGTCAAAGCCAGCTACTACCAGGCGCTGTTTCAAGTCAGTGGCCCGCATGCCGGCATAGGCGGTGTCTTGAACCTTGTCGAGTTGGGCTAGGTCCTCGAAGTTGCCGTCCCAGATCCAAGAAATGTCTTGGCCATCAGCCGGCTGGTCGTTGAGGATGGAGATGAGGTCAAAATCATCTTTTTCGAGCTTGATCAGTTCAATGATTTGGTTGAGGCCAACGGGGTTCTTGATCAGGTTGATCCGGACCTCTTTGTCTTCAATCTGGATCGTTTCTTGCCGACCGAAGATCCGTTGGGCAGAGGCTAGGCCGCGCTTAATGGTCAAGTGGTCGAGGCCAAAGTGCTTGGCCACGGAATAGGCGGCTAGGGCATTGTAGACATTGTAGAGTCCGGCCACGGGAATGGTGTAGTCCTCGCCGTCAATCGCGAAGCTAGCCTGGTCTGGGGTCAGGTCGTGGATAGCCGTCACCGCATGCTGGAGCTCGGGGCGTTGGAAGCCGCAATTCGGGCAGTAGAAGTCACCCAGATTGGAATAAGTAATCATATGATAGTGGAGGATCTGTTCACATTTAGGGCAGATCACCCCATCGGTATTGTAGTGGGCTAGGAAGTCTTCTTCCTTATTTCCATTAGCGAAGCCGAAGTAGGCTCGTTCATTAGCTGTCTCTTTAGAAGAAAAAATAGGGGCGTCCCCGTTCAAGAGCAGGCGGGCTTGAGGCGTCTTAGCGGCCCCTTCTAAGATCAAGTCGTAAGTGGTATAGATCTCGCCGTAACGGTCCATCTGGTCGCGGAAAATATTGGTCGCAACAATTAATTCAGGTGTCACTTGGGCGGTGACATGGCGCAGGCTGGCCTCATCCACTTCGAGAATAGCAATTTTGTCTTGGCCTGACTTGGTCGAAGCCTGGCTCACGAAGGTCGACGTAATGCCCTGGATCATATTGGACCCAGTAGGATTGGTCAAGACATGGGGGTAGACTTGCTTGAGGATATTGACCGCTAAAGCAGTCGTCACCGTCTTGCCATTGGTTCCTGTAATCAGCACAATGCGGTAGTCCTTAGCTAGCTCCTGTAAGACATCCGGATCGACTTTCTTGGCAATCTTACCAGGCAAACTCGATCCCCCTTTAGTAAAGGTATGGAGCCCCCAGTAAGAAGCCCGGCCAGCCAAAGCCGCCAATTGAGTTTTCAAACGCATGGATAAATTCCTTTCTAATTTAAAGGGTGTGAGAGGATGCGGGAGAAAGGGACCTCTGGAGTAAAAAACCAGAGAAGGCTGAAAGCCTTCGACGGGCTTTTGCGAAGAGGAGCCCTTTATGCATCCTCGAACCCGACTGTAAAGGGTATGAAGGCTGGCGTTTTAGCTTTCCTTCACTGGAACAAGTCAGCAGAGCAGTCTAACAGACTGCGGCGGAGACTTATGAAGTGACAGGAAAGCTGCCAGACCGAACCCAACTAGGGTGTGAACCAGAGCGCTTTGTTCTTACTCCACTTCATCGGGTTTTGGACCCTGTCTGCTCCCTATGATACCATAATTTGAAGGGCCTAAATGTATAAATTTATGCAAACATGTTATAATTTAAGCGTTCGAACTTCCCATCTTCTGCCAAGAACTTGGGGGCAAATATTGACTAAGTGCCGACTGCCAAGTATGATTAATAAGGTATTTATCTGACTAAGTGAATAGTCGGGAAGGAATAGGTGGTATTTTGGCACAATTATATTTTCGCTATGGAGCAATGAACAGTGGGAAATCGATTGAAATTCTCAAGGTGGCCCACAATTATGAAGAACAGGCTAAGCGGGTGATCGTGATGACGAGCGCCGTGGATACCCGGTCCGGCCAGGGCGTGATTGCCAGCCGGGTGGGTCATGAGCGGCCTGCTGTGGCGATTGATGGAACCTTAAATATTTATGACTATGTTGCTCGGGAAAACCAGGCAGAGCGTGTTTTCTGTGTCCTTATCGATGAGAGCCAGTTCTTGAGCGCTGACCATATCGACCAGTGCGCCCAGATCGTCGACGACTTGAATATCCCGGTCATGGCTTTTGGCTTGAAGAATGATTTTCAAAACCATCTCTTCACCGGTTCAGAACGGCTCTTGCTAGTGGCGGATAAGATTGAAGAAGTGAAGACCATCTGCTGGTTCTGCGAGAAGAAGGCGATCATGAATATGCGGGTCCATAATGAGGTGCCTTGCTATGATGGCGACCAGGTGCAAATTGGGGGAAATGAATCCTACTATCCCGTTTGCCGTAAACACTACAAGCAACCGCCCATGCAGGACGGTAAGATTGCTAAGCGAGTATAAAAGGAAAAGAGAGTGAAGATTGCATGCTATTAGATCAAATTGATACTTTTATCAACCGTTACCAGGAATTGGCCGAGTTATTGAGCGACCCCGATGTCATCAATGATGCCAAGCGCTTCCGCGACCTATCCAAGGAAGAAGCTGACCTCCGACCTAAAGTTGAGGCCTTCAGACATTATAAGGATGTCGTGGACCAAATTGAAGGGGCCGAAGAAATCCTGGCTGATGAATCAGATGAAGAACTCTTAGAAATGGCCAAGGAAGAACTGAAAGAGCTCAAGGAAGAGCGCGACCAATTAGAAGAAGAAATCCGTGTCCTCATGCTGCCGAGCGATCCTAATGATGACAAGAACATTATCATGGAAATCCGCGGGGCAGCAGGTGGGGATGAGGCCCAGCTCTTTGCGGCTGACCTCTATGAAATGTACTCTCGCTATGCGGAGAGCCAGGGCTGGCGGATCTCCGTGGTCGAAGCCCATAGCAATGACATCGGCGGCTACAAGGAAATTATCCTCCAAATTACTGGCGACAAGGTCTATTCCAAGCTCAAATACGAGAGTGGGGCCCACCGTGTCCAACGGGTACCCAAGACCGAATCCCAGGGCCGGGTCCATACCTCAACAGCGACAGTCGGCGTGATGCCAGAATTGGAAGACCTAGACTTCGAAATCGATGCCAACGATATCCGGACCGACATCTACCATGCCTCAGGGGCTGGGGGCCAGCACGTCAACAAGACGGCTTCCGCTGTCCGTCTGACCCACATTCCAACTGGGATTGTAGTGGCCATGCAAGATCAACGGTCCCAGCAACAGAACCGGGAGAAAGCTATGCTGATCTTACGGTCCCGGGTCTATGAACATGTCCAAGCGGAACAACAGAGTGAATACGACAGCAAGCGGAAGAACCTGGTAGGGACAGGGGACCGGTCGGAACGGATCCGGACCTATAACTACCCCCAAAACCGGGTCACCGACCACCGGATCAACCTGACCATCCAAAAATTGGACCGGATCATGCAAGGTGAACTGGAAGAAATTATCAATGCCCTCATCTTGGCTGACCAGGCTCAGAAATTAGAGGAACTCAATGAACAAAGTATTTAACGGCTCCTACCGAGAAGCTCTCTTAGGGGCTTCTTCTTTTTTAAGCGACCGGGGCTGTGAGGAGGCCATTGCCTACCACTATCTCCTAGGGCTGATGGATTGGGAGCCCAACGACTGGTACCGATACCAATTCCAAAGCATGTCAGTGGAAGACTACGCAGCTTATGAAGCGGGCATCCAGCGTATTGCCAAGGACCATTATCCCTACCAGTATCTTCTGGGGGAGGCCTACTTCTACCGCTACAAGTTTAAGGTGACGCCGGCCACCCTGATTCCCCGCCAGGAGACTGAACTCTTGGTGGACCGGGTGAAAGACTTGCTTGCTAAGGGAGAGCTTCCCCGTCAGGCCCAGGTCGTCGATATTGGAACAGGGACGGGAGCCATTGCCCTGACTCTGAAGAAGGAATGCCCCGACCTGCAAATCACAGCGACTGACCTGTCAGAAGAGGCTTTGGCCGTGGCCAGGGACAATGCCCAAGCCCTTCAAGCAGATATCCAATTGGCCCAGGGCGACCTCTACCAGGCCATCCAGGGGCAGACTTTTGACCTGATCGTGTCCAATCCGCCCTATATTGGTCGCCAGGAGATAGATGAAGTAGCGGAAGATGTCCAGCGCTATGAACCCGACCTAGCGCTCTTTGCTGAAGAAGAGGGCTATGCTATCTACTACCGACTTATCGATGACCTGGATGCCTATCTCAGACCAGGCGGCAGTTTCATCGCAGAAATCGGCTACCGCCAAGGCGACCAGCTCCTAGCTTACTGCCAGACTCACTTGCCGCATAATTACCACTACCGTATTGAAGAAGATTTTGCCGGGCACGACCGCTTTCTGGTGGTGTCCAAGGAAGGAGAGCGAGAAGATGACGGAAATTTATCAGAGTGACCGTATTGACGAAGCGGCCCAGCAATTACGGGATGGCCAACTGGTGGCTTTTCCCACAGAGACGGTCTTTGGTCTCGGCGCCATCGCCAATAACGACCAAGCCGTCCAATCCGTCTACCAAGTCAAAGGACGGCCGAGCGATAATCCCCTGATTGTCCACCTGGCCCACAAGGAAGACCTCTTCGCCTATGTGAGAGACCTGACCCCTGACCAAGTAAGCTGGGTGAAAAAACTCCAGGAGGCTTTCTGGCCAGGTCCTTTGACTCTAATCCTGCCCGTCAAGGAAGGGGTCTTCGCCCCTACAGTGACGGGTGGCTTGGATACGGTAGGGCTCAGGATGCCGGACCATCCCTTGACCCTAGAGTTAATCGAAGCGGTGGGCTTTCCGCTTGTGGGGCCTTCTGCCAACCTGTCAGGGAAGCCTAGTCCGACCAAGCTAGACCATGTCCGCCACGACTTCGACGGGAAGATTGCGGGTATCCTAGCTAGCCAACCCACTCGAATCGGGGTTGAGTCTACGGTCCTCGATCTGTCAGACCCGCGCGGCCTCTTTATCCTGCGCCCAGGCCATATCTCTAGGGGCGAGATCGAGACGGTTCTTGATGGGCCTGAGGTATCTTACCCCGACCAATTAACGGTGGAAGCTGACCAACAACCCAAGGCACCCGGGATGAAGTACCGCCACTACAGCCCCCATGAGACGGTTTATGCCGTGGCGGCTGAGCGGATGGCGGAAGTCATTCAAGCTAATACTGATAAGGCCATCTTCTGCGCCGGACAGGAGGCTAGCTTGGCTGGCCTGCCTCCTGTCGCCCAGACCTATTCCTTGGGCCCAAGCCTGGAGACTGCTACCCAGCGCCTTTTCGACGCCTTGCGGAAAGCCGATGACAGCCAGGATATTGACCTGATCCTCGTGGAATGGATCGACGCGGGCGAAGCCTCAGCAGGCTACCAGAACCGCCTGCTCAAGGCCAGCAGCCAGGTCTTTGCCTAGGCTGAGCTTTTCATCGACTAAACAGCTATTTCTCTTTGCAATTAGCTGAATTAGTGGTAAAGTAAGTAGAGAAGTTTGACTACGAATCTAAATATTGGAGGCAAAAAATGGGAAAATTACACGTGATTGATCATCCATTGGTCCAACATAAGATGACCTTGTTACGGGATAAGAACTTAGGGAGCAAGGGTTTCCGTGAACTTGTCAATGAGATTACGGTCTTCCTCGGCTATGAAGTCACCCGCAGTCTACCACTTGAAGAAGTGGAAGTCGAAACACCAGTTGCTATGACCAAACAAAAAATGATCACCGGTAAAAAAGTCGCTATCGCACCGATCCTGAGAGCTGGTTTGGGTATGGTTGATGGGATCCTCACCCTGGTACCAGCTGCTAAGGTGGGCCATATTGGCATGTTCCGTGATGAAGAAACCTTGGAACCCCAAGAATACTTCTTCAAGATGCCTAATGACATTGAAGAGCGCCAAGTGATTATTGTCGACCCCATGCTCGCAACTGGGGGCTCAGCCCTTATGGCTATCGACTCCTTGGTGAAACGCGATGTGGACCCTGCCCACATTGACTTTGTCTGCCTGGTTTCCGCACCAGAAGGGGTTAAGGCTATTCAAGACAAGTATCCAGAAGTCGACATCTATACAGCCGCTCTGGACGAAAAACTAAATGAACATGGCTATATTGTTCCGGGCCTCGGTGACGCTGGTGACCGTCTCTTCGGGACCCTCTAAGCCAGCCGCATACAAAAATCCAAGTCAGTCCCTCACTAGAAGTGGGGAGACTTTATCACTTGGATTTTTTTGTGTATAATAGTTAATTGAATACTGATGAAGGTGGTGTTTCCAGTTACATGGAGAATATAATTGTGCGGGGAGGCAAGACCCTCCAGGGAGAGGTCAAGGTTGATGGGGCCAAGAATGCGGTCCTACCGATTTTAGCTGCGACCCTCTTAGCCTCTGAAGGGAAAAATTTAATCAACAACGTTCCGCTCTTATCGGACGTCTATATTATGAAAGAAGTGCTGGCTTACTTGGACGCAGAAGTCCACTTTGACGAAGCCAAGCAACAAATTGAAGTGGTCTCAGAAGGCCAGTTAAGGACCGAAACGCCCTTTGAACTGGTCTGCAAGATGCGTGCTTCCGTTGTAGTCATGGGTCCGCTCCTGGCCCGTTTTGGCCATGTCAAGGTCGCTATGCCAGGTGGCTGTGCCATTGGCTCGCGGCCGATCGACCTCCATATCAAGGGCTTTGAAGCCTTGGGAGCTGAGGTCACCATGACCAATGGCTATGTTGAAGCCCGGGCCGACCAGCTTGTGGGGACTGATATATATCTGGACTTCCCCAGCGTCGGTGCGACCGAAAACATCATGATGGCCGCCGTCCTGGCCGAAGGAGTCACCACGATTGAAAATGTGGCCAAGGAACCAGAAATCGTCGACTTAGCCAACTACCTCAACCGGATGGGAGCCCAAGTCCAGGGCGCCGGGACCGATACCATTAAGATTACGGGTGTCGAATCCATGCACGGGACCGACCACTGCGTCATCCCCGACCGGATTGAAGCCGGAACCTTTATCCTAGCCACTGCCGTTGCCGGGGGCGAGGTCCTGGTCAAGGATGCTCTGGTCGAACACAACTTGCCTCTGATCTCCAAGTTACGAGAAATGGGAGTCGAAATCGTGGAAGAAATGGACGCTGTCCTGGTGAAATCAGAAGGCCAGTTGAAGGCAACAAATGTCAAAACCCTGCCTTATCCCGGCTTCCCAACCGACCTCCAGGCGCCCTTTACCATCGCCCAAATTCGTGCAGAAGGTGGTTCGGTTATGGAAGAGACGGTCTTCGAGAACCGCTTCATGCACCTGGAAGAACTCCGCCGTATGGATGCCCAATTCAAGATCCACGGCGATACCGTGAGCTTCGAAGGCCCTAGTCAACTCCAAGCTGCCAGTGTCCAAGCGACCGACCTGAGAGCCGCTGCAGCCTTGATTATCGCGGGTCTGGTGGCAGAAGGCACGACTGTTGTCTCTCAATTGCAGTACCTGGACCGGGGCTACCACCACTTGGAAGATAAGCTTCAAGCCTTGGGGGCGGATATCAAGCGGATTGACGCCGACGAATTGCAAAGCCGGCCAGCCAGCGACTTCTTCGACTAGGTGGTCCTATGGCGAAATCAAGGCGCGGCCTGAGGACCTGGCAGCGCTGGGGCCTCTATCTCCTGGCCCTGGTCTGCCTCTTTCTTATCGGCCTCATGCTAGGCTATGGCCTGGTCAGCGACTATTTCTTCCTTAAGGTCTTTGACGGCGAGGTCTGGCAGCATTTGTTGGATTATTTTAGGGGATAGGGTTTTATTAAATGAAAAAATATTTAGTGAATTGTATTGGTGAGCATGCGTTCCGTCTTGAAAGTGATCGTTAA
>NZ_KV797917.1:36812-50005 GCF_001809535.1 Aerococcus sp. HMSC062A02
GGCCAAGGTCCCTCACCTAGCGAGACTCAAACGTCTCGTATGGCTCCGCCTACGATACGTAATTCGCTTCGCTTGCTGGATCACGGCTAACGATCACTTTCAAGCTCCACTCCTGCTCACTAGGAGAAATAGCAGGAAAATTTTTAATACTAGTTTTATTTAAAGCCTGAAAATAATGCTAATTCTATTTTATAAGGAATAAAAAAACAATCAATCCAGCAGCTTCCACGGAGAAATCAGTGAAGCTGCTGGATTTTTATTTTGGCTATAAATTATGAAGGAAATTAGGATTTCTTGCTTCTGAAACTCAATAAGCTACCTAGCGTAATCAAACTGAGGCCGAGTCCAGCTAGGGTATTGGCGCCTGTTTGAGGGAGTTTGGACTGGGTAGAGTTTGCTTTATTAGCTTTGGCTGCTTTAGTTGACTGATGCTTAGAATGAGAGCTTGTTTGGCTTGAATCTGAGCTTGCACTAGTCGAATTTTGGACAGGCTGAAGCTGACATTTTTCGGAGGCTTTCACTCCATGTTTAGCTTTAGAATGTATAGTCTCAATGACCGGCTCTTGACCATCTTTGTTCAGATTTGGAGTCACAGGATTAGAAGCTTGATTCTCAGTTTTTACTGGAGAAGGACTAGGCTTTCTAGTAGGGTCTGAGCTAGGCTGACCTGGTAGGGGAGTGATGGGTTTAGGTTGCGACTTAACCGCTACAGCCCAAACAAAGATAGGGTTGGAGTAGAACCATAAGTCGCTATAGTTTCGATCGTTGACTTCGTTCAGGTGGGCAGCCATGCGTTCAACATAGGAAGCATCCAATTCACCCTCCTCTTTTTGAGGCTTGGTCAAATGGTAGTCGGGGAGTGGATTCCCTTCAGCATCCGTTTCACCGGGCACGTTCAAGCCATGGTTGGTCCCACGCAGCCGGTAGTAGCGGTCTTGGTCTACCTGGATGGGAAGAGTAACTGTATAGAAGCCCTCTGTATCTTTCTTACCAAATTGGTCGCGGGTGATGCGATAGATGACCTCAGTGCTTGGATTAGTCGCCTGGGTGACGTCAGCGTTTGGCCCTAGGATGCGTCCAGAAATGACATCGATGTGGTCTAAGTGGGGCTGGTTGCTTAGCTTGGACTGGTGGTCAGGGCTAATGGGCTGGTAATTGTTAAAGTCGCCCTCTCTAAAACGGATGACAAGTTTAGCATCCTGACCCTTGATAGCATTTAGGTCACCACCCATATCAGCAATTTTGTTGCCCTGCTCAATGGTAAAATCGAGTCCCGTGATGAGGTCACCATAAACACTGAAGGATTGACCAGCCCGCATGCCATCGGCGACATCTTCGAAAGTATCGCCCTCTACATAAGTATAGGTGCGTGAATACTCGCTTGGCCAGTAGCCCGAACTATAGATGCGGTTATCGCTGACCTTAAAGTGGAAGTCCGAATTAGCGAAATTATAGAGATGACGTCCTTCTCCTAGAAGAGCGTCCCATACCCCACCAACTTCGGCAATCATCTTATCAGCACCGCCTAGGGTATAACCATTCGGGAGTTCTGCCCGGTCATAGCCTAGCTGGTTACCCGGCATGCCTTCAAGACCGATAAAGACATCGGGTGCGGTATCATGCATCTTGCGCAGGTGTTCAATTCGCACTTCGCCCTTCCCCTCAGCATGGCGGGAAGGGTGGTTGGCGATTACAATAGATTTCGGATAATTCTCTTGCAGCCAGTGGAGTCCTTTGAAGGTGTTATTGATATCTGCCTTCTCATTTTGGCGTTCACCGAATTTGTCTCGCTCATTGTCATTAAAGATCTCAGTAGGCGTGTCATAGGCAAACTTCCACTCAAATTCTTGAATGGCTTCAATCGGCACGCGGTTGGTCCCAGCTTCAATGATACCTACAGTGCCGTGGTCGAACTGGAACATATCCCATTCAAAACCTGAATAGAAGATCTTACCCTTATATGTGCCCTGTTCTTTAAGTTGGTTAAATTGGTCAACCTGCTGTTCAATGACCTTGTACTGTGGTGTGACTTCTTCCTGACCCTGAGGATTCCGGGAAGACTTGCGCAGGTGATCCGCCACCATTAAATAATCAAAACCGCTATTGTGGTCAAGCGTCGCCTGACCCGCACTAGGAATCTGGTCCACATCTTCTCGATAGGCTGCATTTAAAATATTCTCAAATTCATTATAAGAAGCATTCGCATCATTGGAAGAAGTGGTGTGGACATGGACTTCCCCACTGGTCCAGCGCCCCTGGCTCGGAATAGCTGGATCGTCTATGATCTGACCAGCTGCTTGCGTAGAAGAAACAGGTAGACTGCTAGGTTCGGTCTCGGGGCTAAGAGTGCTTGTTGGTTGGCTTTCACTCGAATTCGGGTTCGTGGAAAGCTCAGATGCTTGGACCACATTAGCAGCGACGAAGATTGCTCCAGAAGCCATCAAGGATAAGAGAAAGCGGCTAGACTTGGTGCAGAAAATTTTGGGCGTATGCATGGCTGACCTCCTCGTAAAATATAAGTGTGGTATTCTAATTCAAATATAGCAGAGGCGTGTTGAGATTGGGTTAAGATTGTGTGTGGAATGTGTAAAGGGGGAATTAGTTTGGATTGGAATGCTAAAGTACTTGCTAGGACAAGAGATTTCACCTTTGAATGTCTAATGCTATAATAAAATAAATTCATTTGGAGGGAGAGGGCTATGAAGCGACACGATATTCTCAAAAGTCTTGAGCGCAAAAGAGATAATCATGAATATTTAATTGGTGCTTCAGTGGGATCAGGGTTAACCGCTAAGAATGCAGAAGAGAGTGATGTCGATTTTTTGCTTATTTTAAGCTCAGGAATTTACCGTCAAAGAGGTGTTAGTTCTTACGGAGCCTACTTGTCTTCATCTAATAGTAACGAGGAGGTTCTAAAGCTCTACCAGCATGAAATTTGGCCACGCAACTTGGCAAGTCCATTGATATTAGGCCTATTTGCTAGTGATCCAACGATTGATCTGGACCAGTACATGGATGATCTAATAGATGGAGGAGTCGCAGGTATCACGAATTATCCTACGGTCACTTTAATTGATGGTCGTTTTCGTTCAGCCTTAGAGAGTCGGGAGTTAGGCTTCATGACCGAGGTCAAGTTATTAGAAGCAGCCAAAAAGAAAGGCCTTTTTACCGTGGCCTTTGTCCATACTCTTGAAGAAGCGCTGACTATGCAGAAAATTAGCCCTGATATCCTATGCTTGCATCTTGGATTGACAACTGGAGGCTCTCTAGGTGCCAAGAAGATATCTTCATTACAATCTACCCATCGTTTCGTCTTAAATACTTTCAAACGTATCAACAAACAAAGCAATCAATTTTTTATGATATACGGTGGACCAATTGATAATGCGCCAGATACTCATTTTATTTTTAATAATAATCCTTACGTGGATGGATATATTGGGGGATCAGTCTTTGAACGGATACCTTCTGAACATAGTTTTAAGTATCTAGTGAATGAATTTCGTAATGAAGAGACCCGTAATTATTTAATGAATCTAACAGATGATACGATGGAACCATCGGACTATATCCGCTTTATAAAGAGCTTTATTGATGAGCATTACGCATCGGAGATTTCCTTATCTGAATTAGCTGATTTGTTGCATTTATCTACTGCTTATCTCTCACGCTTATTTAAGAAGGAGATTGGAATAAGTTTTACGGAATATGTAGTTAATTATCGATTGAATTTGAGTAAAAAATTACTCCGCCGCTCGGTTCTCCCCCTTAAAGAAGTAGCACAACAAGTCGGTTACCCTAACTACAGTCATTTTAGTAAACTGTTTAAAAAATATTACGGGCAATCACCAAGTTTTTATCGTAAGTCATATAAAGACAAGGACTAGTTATCTAAAGACATGTATAATTGATTTTGTAAACGGTATCATAGCCTTGTAAGTTATCGATAACTAATAATTTATGAGGTGACAATTATGGATAAAACAGTTGCCATTGTTGGAACTTTTGACACAAAAGCACGCGAATTTAGTTTTGTAAAAGAAGAATTTGAAGTACTAGGCTTAAAGACCTATTTGATTCATATTGGTGTTTTTGAATCAGAATTAGAAGTTGAGGTGAATAATAAAGAGATTGCACGAGCAGTCAATGAAGATATTGAACAAATAGCAAAAGATAGAAACCGAGCTAAAGCAACCAAAGTTCTTAGTCAAGGACTGGAAAAAATTCTTCCGCAACTCTATCAAGAAGGAAAATTTGATGGTGTAATTGCCCTTGGAGGATCTGGCGGTTCTTCCATTGCTACAGCGGGTATGCGTCAACTACCAATTGGTGTTCCTAAAGTGATGGTATCTACAATGGCTAGCGGAAATGTTAGTCAATATGTAGGGACTAGTGATATTGTGATGTTTCCTTCAATTGTTGATGTTGAGGGCTTGAATGACATTTCAAGGCATATCTTCTCAAATGCGATTCATGCCACGGTTGGTATGTTAAGTTATGACTACAAAGCGAAAAAGGATAATAAACCGCTGATTGCTGCTAGTATGTTTGGCTTGACCACACCAGCTATTAAATATGCTGAAAAAGAACTTGAATTAAGAGGTTATGAGACGATTGTTTTCCATGCGACAGGTAGCGGCGGGCGAACAATGGAGCGTTTGATTTCTGAAAATTATTTCGATGGCGTTCTTGACTTGACAACAACCGAATGGTGTGATGAAGTCGTAGGCGGCGTTTTGAATGCAGGTCCCCACCGCTTAGAAGCAGCCGTTTCCAAGAAAGTACCTCAAGTCGTATCTCTAGGGGCTCTGGATATGGTCAACTTTGGACCCAAGGAAACTGTACCTAAAGAATTTTCAAATCGTTTATTCTATGAACATAATCCGACAGTAACTCTGATGCGAGTGACCAAAGAAGAGGCTAAGGATATTGCTGGAATAATCGCTCAGAAACTTAAAAGTGCAGGCAAGGAAACGAGCATTCTATTTCCTAAAAAAGGTTTCTCAGGGCTAGATGAAGTAGGTAAGGAATTTTATAATCCTGAAGTTGATCAACTAGTCATGGATACAATAAAGGAAGAACTGTCTGGAACAGATGTTGCGATTATAGAAAAAGACTTGCATATTAATGATGAAGCATTTGCTAAATCTGCCGTAGATGAACTCATTAAAAATATAGAAAAGGAAGGTAAATACTCATGACACAATCAAGAGGAGTTTTATTAAAACAATTTAAACAACAAGTTGAAGAGGGGCATGTCTTACTGGGAGTCGGTGCAGGAACAGGGATTACTGCTAAGAGCAGTGAAGCTGGTGGAGCAGATCTCCTCATTATCTATAACTCAGGCCGTTACCGTATGGCCGGCCGAGGCTCATTAGCTGGTCTATTGGCTTACGGTGATGCTAATGCAATTGTCCAAGAAATGGGACATGAAGTTCTCCCAGTAGTGAAGAATACTCCAGTGTTAGCTGGCGTTAACGGAACTGACCCTTTCCGTGTAATGGATGTTTTCCTGAAAGAATTGAAAGCTCAAGGCTTCGCCGGAGTGCAGAATTTCCCAACGGTCGGCTTAATCGATGGCACCTTCCGTCAAAACTTAGAAGAGACTGGAATGGGTTATGATCTAGAAGTTGAAATGATTCGAAAAGCTCATGAACTGGATATGCTAACGACGCCTTACGTATTTGATGCTGACCAGGCTAAACAAATGACAGAGGCTGGAGCAGATCTCTTGGTCGCTCATATGGGCTTGACGACGAAAGGTAATATCGGAGCTCAAACGGCTCTTACACTCGATGATTGTGTTGAGCGAATTCAAGAAATTGTGAATGCCGGCCGATCAGTCAATCCAGATATTTTAGTCATTTGTCATGGTGGTCCAATTGCAGAACCAAATGATGCTAAGTATATTATCGATCGTGTAGATGGTATTGTTGGTTTCTTTGGAGCTTCAAGTATCGAACGCTTAGCTTCAGAACGAAGCATTAAAGCTCAAACAGAAGCTTTTAAACAAATTAACCAATAACAATAATGTGGATTTATCAAGACGCCTCGAGACAGTTGAATAAACTGCTCCAAGGCGTTTTTTATTTTATTAATAGGTACCTCATAGAATTGAAAGCGTTTTAAAATAGTTGGCGTTTTCAAAAAATCTTCCTAAAGTATAATAAGTATGAAAGGTTTAGGAGGGGATGAGATGTGAATCAATCTGAAAAACTCATCGAACTAATTTTAGATAATAGGCATTTAACTTATAGTGATTTGTCCAGAGAATTAAATCTTTCGCGATATAAAGTAAGCAGTCTAATTGATGATGTTAATCAACAATTCAAGGAGAAAGGCTATGATATTCAAATTGAAATGATTCCCTACCAGGGAGCCCAAATTAAGGGAGAATTGTCAAAAATAGTAAATTCACAATGGAGTGAAACTAGTGACTATCAAGTGAATGAGAAGCGTAAATTAGAAACACTAGCAATGTTATTAAATGCTGAAGAGGAGTTAACAATTCAATACCTTTCTGATCAGTTATTTGTTAGTCGCACCACCTTTGAGCGCTTACTTCAAGAAGTTAGAGATGAGTTAGCTGAATATGATATCGAAATTATAGGAAATGCGCGGGGCTTAAAAATTGATTGTAATGAAAAAGGAAAGAGGCAATTATTATCAACATTAATCAATTCTTACAAAAATAAAATTGTAGCAAAATCAAATCCAAAAAATCATTTGGATCTGTCTCTTCGCATATCGAAAGCTGCTGAAGACTTAGTCAATTTAGAAACTGTGGATAGAGTTTGCAAACTTATCAATGAATTTACTGTTGAAACTAGTTTATATTTGGGGGAATTTGAATTCTCTTCCTTAGTCATTCACACAAGTATTGCAGTTGAAAGAATGTTAAAAAAATTTTTGGTTTCAAATATAAATAGTAAGGAACCATTAGAGCATAATACTATAATATTAAAAACTAAGGTTGAAAATGAATTTGGCCTTGAGATGCCAGATGAAGAACAATACTATTTGAATTTACATATTAAAATGATTCAGCAAAATAATGTTAATCAAATTAACTATCCAAAAAAAGATGATATACGAGCAAATAATAGTGACTTGCAGCAAAAAATTTACCAAGATCTTAGGACGATTAACCCTGATGCTGAATTACTCAGAGATTTAGAAATTCATTTACAAACAGCAGTTAATCGTATAAAAAACCATATGAGTATTCGAAATCCGTACTTAAATCAAATTAAAGAGAAATATTTTTATGCTTTTGAACTAAGCGAGGAACTTGTACGCCATTTATTCAAGTCAAAGGATTTCTCATTTACAGAGGATGAAATTGCATATGTAGCCATTCATATTCAGGCATTTTTTGAACGTAAAAAGCAAAGCTTAACAAATGATGTACTTATTGTATGTGGAAGTGGTCTAGGAACTGCTAAATTATTAGAGCAGCAGTTAAAAAATAAATTTGGCCATCAAATTAATATTATCGATACAGTTGGTTTAACACAATACCAGCAAAATAATTATAAGAATGTAACGATTATATCAACCATTCCTATTAATGAAACAAATACTCCAATCATTAATGTAAAGCCAATTATGGATGGTAACGATTTTAAACGTATTTCTCGTTATTTGAATGAACCTAGTGAAGGTACTGTGAGATTTATTGATTTAATAGATTCAGATTTATTTATAACTTCATCTACCGAGTTAGATACACAAGAATCTGTTATCGCTAAGCTTATTTCTAAAGCTGAAGAGAAAGAATTCATTTCAGCAGACTTTAAAACAAGTGTGTTAAATCGTGAAAAATTATCTTCCACAGCCATAGGAAGAATTGCAATGCCGCACGGTGATTACCATTATGTCAAGCAATCAGCTGTAATGGTTTATAAGAATGAATCAGGAATTAAATGGGATAAAGATAAAGTATATATAGTATTTATGTTTATGGTTAATCAAGAAATAAAAGAACATTTATCACAAATCTATTCTGATTTTAATGCTCTAATCTCTTCAGAATCAACTGTCAACAATCTTATCAAATCTCAAAGCTACAAGGAATTCAAGACAATTATTAGAGAGGAGCTAGGGTAGTGAGTAATATAACCATAGAAATAACAAAAGAAAATATAATTTATGATTTAGTAGCTACAGAACCATCGGATGTTATTGAATCTTTAAGTAAATGTTTATTGGAATCACATAATATTAGTAATTTAGATGAATTCATTGAAAGCGTATGGAAACGAGAAAAAGAAATCCCGACAAATATAGGAAAAGGAATTGCTATTCCTCATGGTAAGAGCAGAACGGTTAAATCGTCTTCAATTGCTATGGCCCGTTTGAAATATCCTGTTTCTTGGTCTCAGGAGGATGAAGAACCAGTGCAATATGTTTTTTTACTAGCTATTAAAGATGGAGACGAAAAAGATGAACATTTGAGACAGTTAGCTTACCTGTCTACTAAATTAATGGATGATTCTTATGTTGAAGCTTTAAAACAAGCAGAAAATCTAGATGAATTAACTATAAGTTTGAATCAGCGTTAATTATAAGGAGTGAGATTATATGTCGAAAAAGATTCATATTATACCTCATACACACTGGGATAGAGAATGGTATTTCAACACATCACGATCGACAGTTTATCTTTTAAAACATGTTAAAGAAGTGATGGATGTTCTGGAGGAAGATAAAGAGTATACGGCCTATATTTTAGATGCACAGAGCTCTTTGGCGGAAGATTATTTAGACTATCATCCAGAAGATATTGATAGATTTAAAAAATTAGTAACTGATAAAAGGCTCTATATAGGACCTTGGTATACACAAACCGACCAGTTAGTTGTTAGCCAGGAATCAATTGTTAGAAACTTATTGTATGGTCAAAGATTAGCAAAAAGTTTAGGCCATTCTATGCAAATTGGTTATGTGCCAGATGCCTTTGGTCAAGGAGGCAATATGCCACAAATTTACCAAAGTTTTGGAATTACAGATGTTGTTTTTTGGCGAGGTATTGCAGATACAAGTTTTAAAGACACTCAATTTAAGTGGCAAGGTGACGATGGTAGCATAGTAATAGCTAACAACTTCAGACATGGCTATAATTTCGGAGGTGAATTTGGAGTACCAGAAAAAGAGGAGGATATGCTAGACTATTTAAATCGTTTCCAAAAAGTTGTTGCCGAGGAGTCAAATACTAATGTTGTATATGCTCCCTATGGCCATGATCAAGCTCCAATTCGTGAAAATTTACCGCAATTAGTTAAAAGAATGAACCAGGTTGATTCTTCTAATCAGTATGTGATGGGAGATCCTGAGAATTTCTTTAAAGAATTAAATGAAAAAGAAGAGGAGTTAACAACCTGGACGGGTGAATTGACTCAGGGGAAACATAGTCGAATTCATAAGACAATCTTCTCAACTCGCGCCGATTTAAAGCAACTAAATAATGAAACTGAAAATTACTTGGTAAATGTATTGGAGCCAGTTCTATTAATAAGTCAAAAATTAGGAATGGAATACCCACATGGGGTTGTGGAGAAGATTTGGAAGCAATTATTTAAAAATGCTGCTCACGACAGTATTGGTGGATGCAATAGCGATTGGACCAACCGTGATGTTGAGTATCGTTATAAAGTAGCTAACGATTTAGCATCTAATTTATTGGAACGAACTATGCGAACAATTTCCAATCGAATAAGATCAGATGAGCAAATTTTACTAACAGTTTTCAATCCATTTCCAGAAAAATATACAGGAATGGTTGAAGTCGAAGCCTATATGCCTAGTCTCAATTTTCAATTAAAAGATTTAAGAACTAATAAAACTGTTCCAATTGTAATTGAGAAAAGTGTAGACCTAACGGATTATGTACTTAATCAAACGATTAAAATTGACTCAAGTCAGCCAATCTTTATTCCAGAAAAAGTATATAAAGTTAAATTTAAAGTTTATTTTACGGATCTTAATGGCCTGGGGTACAACTCTTATGCTATAGAGAGTAAAAATACAATTGACTCGAATCGGTATGAATTGATAGAAGATGATCTAAAGATTGAAAATGATAATTATGTAGTAACTTTACAAGATAATAATGCCATCAGTATTTTAGATAAACAAACAGGGAAAACTTATAAAGATCAAATGATATTTGTTGATCAAGGGGATGATGGAGATTCATATAACTATTCTCCACCACGCCAAGATCATAGAATTGATTCTACTCAAGCTACGCGTATAAAAGTTCAAAAATATCAATCTGAAATCAATGAGGCGTTAATCATCCAATTGCAAGTAGAGCTACCTTATGATCTTGAGGAGCGGGCGAAGAAAGAAAACTCGGTTACAGTTCCTCTCACAGTAAGAATTGATCTCGAAAAAGACAGTCAAATTATTAAATTTAAAGTTGATGTGGACAATCAAATATTGAGTCATAAATTTGCTGTTGAGTTTAAGACTGGCATTCCTTCAGAATATTCCTATGCTGATCAGTTATTCGGCCCTGTTCAACGTAAAGTTCATCTGCCAGAATTGGCTATATGGGAAGAAGAAGAGTGGGATGAAATGCCCATATCAATTGAACCCATGCAAAGCTATTGTGCTTTAAGTCAAGATAAGGAGACTTTTTCAGTAATAACTGGAGGAGTTCGGGAATACGAAGTTGTGGGTGATGCAGACGATACCCTAAAATTGACCCTATTTAGAACTTTTAGTCATATGGGGAAGGAAGATCTCTTGTATCGTCCTGGACGTGCTTCAGGTGAATCGATTGTTGAAACACCAGATGCTCAATTATTAGGGAAGATAAGTTGTGAATTTGCAGTTCATATCAACGGCAGTCAAAATATTGAAGCTATGAATTTATCACGTCTTTCTAAAGATTATTTAACGCATATTCCTAGTTATGAACGTGCAGACTTCTTAAATGGACGGATGATATTTAGTCAAAAACGAGAAGAAAAACTCTACGAGATTTCTGACTCCTTTATGGAAGTTGATATGGAAGATTTAGGCGTATCATGCTTAAAAGGCGATATAAATAATAAAGGTCAAAGTGTTCTAAGGGTATTTAATCCTTATCTGAAAAGAACGGTAGACTTACCTGATGAATTACTTGAATGGACTCCCGTGAAATTAGATGAAACGAATCAAGAAGAATATGTAAAAGAATTGAATAAAAATAAATTTATTACTTTAATAAAGTAAAGGAACGAGGTAATCAAAATGAAAATAGTTGCAGTAACAGCCTGTATCGCCGGTTTAGCACATACCTATATGGCAAAAGCCAATCTAGAAAAATTTGCAGAAGCAGCAGGTCATCAGATTAAGGTTGAAACACAAGGTGCGATGGGTCTCGAAAACAAAATCTCAGCAGAAGAAGTTACTGAAGCTGATGTTGTCATTTTCTCTGTCGATACCAATGTAACAGAACGTGATCGATTTGAAGGAAAAGAGATACTAGAAGTATCAACTAAAGAAACAATTCGTGATGGCGAAGCAGTTATAAAGAAAGCTGAAGAACTTATAAAATAGGAGGAAAAGATCATGGCAGATCGAAAGTTTGGAAAGGATATCGTTAAGCACTTTCAAAGTGGTGTATCTTATATTATTCCTTTAGTAACCGCAGCTGGTTTATTAACTTCATTAGCTGTTATCTTTGGTGGGCAAGAAGTATGGGATCAAACTGATACTTTCTGGGGAGTCGTTCGACTTATTGGGCAGTCAGGTTTGCAATTCATTGTTCCAATGATTTCGGCATATATTGCATATAGTGTAGCTGATCGTCCTGGTTTAGCTCCAGGTTTCATTACAGGTATTGTGGCAAATGAAATGGGAACCGGTTTCCTTGGTGGGATGATTACGGGCCTGGCAGTTGGATATTTTGTTCAGTTACTTAAGAAAGTTAAAGTTCCAATGAATCTAGCTTCGCTTAAGTCAATTATCTTTATTCCATTTGTTGCAACAGCAGTTGTTGGTATCTTAATGTGGTATGTTGTAGGTCCACCAATTACAGCCCTGACTAATTTATTAACATCATGGTTAAATGGTATGCAGGGAACAAATGCTGTAATATTATCAGCACTGTTAGGAGCTATGATGGCTGTAGATATGGGTGGCCCAATTAATAAGATTGCCTATGCTTTTGGTACAGCAGCATTTACATCAGGGTCGTATGTAGCAAGTACAGCCATGTTAATCGGTATAGGCTTACCTAATTTTGGGATGTGGCTAGCTACTGTACTAAATAAAAAATTATATACAGAAGCCGAACGAGATAATGGTAAGTCTGCTTTAATCATGGGGATTATCGGTATTACTGAAGGAACGATTCCTTTTGCAGTTGCTGATCCAACGCGAGTTATTCCAAGTATTGTTGTCGGAACGGCGGTAGGTGCAGGATTGAACGGTTTCTTTGGTGGAACACACCAAACGATGATGTCTACTTTTATGGCAATCCCATTCGTAGATAACATGATTACGTATGTTATTTCTATTTTGATTGGTGGTTTAGTAACAGCTTTGATGGTTAATTTCTTAAAGAGCAGAAAGAAAGAGAAAATTGAAGAGTAGAGTAAGTAGATAGTAGCAACGATATTAAAAAGCTCATTGGCATTTTAGATTATCTTCGCCTGCAAGGCTCAAGTGATGAAAGAGATGTCAATTGGCTTTTTTGAGTAAATTCTTACATTATTAGGAATTAGGAGTTAAATCGTACTATTCAGGGGTGAATAAACAATTATAGATCTTCTTGTGTTAATATAATTTTAAAAAATAACACTAAAGGAGAAATATTATGGATTATCCCAAAAAAGAATTAGCTATGTTATCAATTACAGCTCTAACTAGCTTGTATTTAACAAATACAGAAAGTGTTCACGCAAGTGAAACTATCACTCCAGCTTTTTCTTTATCTACCACAAATTCTATCTCATCAACATTAGAAATACCTTACCAAATTATTTATCATGAAGATGCTAGTTTAGAAAAAGGACAAGAAGTTGTTATTGTTCAGGGAGTCCTAGGTCTAAAAGACGAATTAGGACGTATTATTAAGTCACCAATTAATAAGGTGGTTATTTTAGGTACAAAAGAAACGAAACAGCCTATTGATGATGCTAATATAATTAATCCACCGGTAAATAATGATCCAAAAGGTAAAGATGATACGCCAACGT
>NZ_KV797918.1 GCF_001809535.1 Aerococcus sp. HMSC062A02
TACTTGACTAATCGTAGGAACTAAGGGTGTGAGACTTGGCGCTTAGCTCACTTGACTGGAGCCCAAAAGAAAAAGGGACTGGAGTTCTTACCCCAGCCTCTTCTTGTAGCATACATATCTTCAAATTATATCTTAACGCGATAACTGCTTGCGGGTCAATTGGCGGTTGTAGAGGAAGGTGACTAATCCCCCTGTAAAGATAATGAAATAGCCGAGAATACTCCAGCCATCAGGTACCTGGCCAAGGAAGATGAAGCCGAGTAAGCCACTGAAGACAATACTGGAATAGTCAAAAATAGAGATCTCATTAGCTGGTGCAAACTTATAAGCCAGGGTAATCCCGAACTGACCGAAGCTGGCAGCTAGGCCTGCCCCTAAAAGAGCCAATAAAGCTTTTTGGTCGAGGGGGACATAGTTAAAGATTAAATACGGCACACAAACTAAGCAGGAGAAGCCTGAAAAGAAGGCCACCGTAAAGGCGCTGGGGACTCCCTGCTTGTTGAGCTGACGGACCGCAGTATAGGCTCCGCCCGCACTCAAGCCCCCAAGGATAGCGACAAGGTAAGGCAGAAGATCGGCTGTCGCTCCAGTCGGTTTGCTGACTAAGAGGACTCCCACAAAGGCAAAGCCCAGGGCGATTAAATGTTGCTTATCCATCCGCTCCTTGAGAAAAATCGCTGAAAAAACAAGCGTCGCAAAAGGCGCCAGCTTATTGAGAACCGAAGCGTCAGAAAGAAATAGGTGATCGAGGGCGTAGTAATTACAGAAGACCCCAATCGTCCCCAAGATCGACCTTAAGAGGAGGGTCTTCCAGGGCAATTCGCCTACCTGGACCTGGTTCTTAACTTGGGACCAAGACCGCATCAAGAGGGTCAAGGCAACGACGAAGGCAACAATATTTCTAAAAAAACTCTTTTCAATAGTGGGAAGGTCTCCGGCTAAGGGGATGCAAAGATTCATCACAGCAAAACCAAAAGCAGAGATCAAGATGGCAATAATGCCCTTATTACGATTTGTCACAGCAGCATATCCTTTCTATCCTTTACATTTCAATATCTCTACCCTACATGCTTTCGAGCCTGAATTCAAGCCCTTAGACTCCTCTTTTTATTAGGCTTAACTTGCCTTAACCACTTAATACATAGGGTCCATTTATTGTGAAATAAAAAACTTGTATGGAAACCCACTTATACATAGCCTATATTTATGCTATTATCTTTTCAATAAGTTTTTTCTAATTATTTTGTAAGGAGTTGTTCATTATGATCATCGAATTTAAAGACGTCGAAAAGTATTACGGCGACTACCACGCCCTAAAGGCCATTAACTTAGGCATCCAAGAGGGCGAAGTTGTCAGTATCATCGGGCCCTCCGGTTCAGGCAAGTCAACCCTTATCCGCTGCATCAACGCCTTGGAAAAGATTTCCAGTGGACACCTCTATTGCGATGGTCGGGACGTTTCCAACCCCAAAGAAAATATCCGCCAGGTCAGACGCGACTTTGGCATGGTCTTCCAACATTTTGAACTCTATCCCCATAAGACCGCGCTTGAAAACATCACTCTCGCCCCTCTCAAGGTCCTCAAAAAGACCCCGGAAGAAGCTCACGAACGCGCGGAAAGATTATTAAAGCGGGTAAATCTCTGGGACAAGCGCGACCACTACCCTAGCCAACTCTCCGGTGGGCAAAAGCAACGGGTAGCCATCGCCCGTGGTCTCGCCATGCGGCCCAAGGTCCTCCTCTTCGATGAACCAACTTCCGCCCTCGACCCCGAAATGGTGGGCGAAGTCCTCAACGTCATGAAAGACATTGCCGAGAGCGACAAGATGACCATGGTTGTCGTCACCCATGAAATGCGCTTTGCCAAGGAAGTCAGCACACGGACCCTCTTCATGGAGGCTGGCGAAATCATTGAAGACCGGCCCAGCCAGGACTTCTTCTCCCAACCCCAAAGTCAACGGGCCAAGGACTTCCTCCAAGTTGTTAACGCTTATTAGTCAGGAGGTCATTTCATGAAAAAAGGACACTTACTCTTGCTCTTAGTCAGCTGCTTGACTTTGCTCGGGGCCTGCGGAAAAAATAGCCAAGCGCCAAGTATTTTAGACAAGATCCAAAGCAGCCAGACCCCACATATCCGTTGGGGGATCAAAAACGACACCCGACTCTTCGGCTACTATAATATTGCCAAGCAAGAAGTGGAGGGCTTCGACATTGATATTGCTAAGGCCCTGACCAAGGAAATTGCTGGGCCTCAAGCCCAAGCCGATTTCGTCGAGGTGACGTCGAAGACGCGGATCCCCCTCCTCAAAAATGGTAATATTGATGCCATTATCGCCACCATGACCATCTCTGAGGAACGGAAAAAGCAGGTGGATTTCACAGATGTTTATTTCGCCGCCGGACAATCCTTGCTCGGTCCAGAAGATTCGCCCCTCCAATCAGTCCAGGACCTAGGCCCCCAAAACACTGTCCTAGCCGTTAAGGGATCCAGTTCAGCAGAATCCATCCGGAAATTTGCTCCCCAGGCCAAGGTCCTTGAACTGGAAAACTATGCCGAAGCCTTTACTGCCTTGCAATCCGGCCAGGGCGACGTTATGACAACCGACAATGCGATTTTGCTAGGTATCGCTGACCAGAATCCTGGCTACCGCTTGATCGGTGAGGCTTTTACCAAGGAGCCCTATGGCATTGCCGTCGACAAGAGTCAAAAAGACTTCCGTGATGAGGTCAACCGGGCCTTGGTTAAAATTAAAGTGGATGGGACCTATGATAAGATCTTCCATAAATGGTTCCCCGATGCTGGCGAAAGCGCCAATGCTAAAAATTTAAAGGAGGCCTAGTATGTTTACCCTTTTGCACGATTACCTACCCCTCTTATTAGAAGGCTTTGCCCGCACTCTCCTCGCCTCTGCTATTGCCCTAGTCGCCAGCTTCCTCTGGGGGAGCTTGGTGGGGATTTGGCAGAGCGCAGGCAAGAGACTTCTGAAAGCATTCGCGACCACTTATGTCGAAATCTTTCGCAATATTCCGCTCTTGGTCATCGTGATGTTCTTCTACGTCGTCCTCCCCCTCTTTTCGATTAAACTCTCAGGTTTTACATCTGGTGTGATCGCTCTGAGTCTCTATACTTCATCCTTTATTGCAGATATTATCGCAACAGCTATCAAGGCCATTCCGCGCGGCCAGTTCGAAGCCGGCCTCTCCCAGGGTTTCACAGCTCGACAATGCATGGCCTATCTCATCTTTCCCCAAGCCTTCCGCCAATCTCTACCTGCTTTAGGCAACCAGGTCATCAATTTGGTTAAGAATTCCTCCATCCTCGCTATGGTGGCGGGACTCGACCTTATGTATTATGGGGACCTGGTCGCCCTAGAGACCTTCGACACCTTCGCAAGCTATAGCCTGGTCGCCGGCTTCTACCTCTTGCTCACAGTTCCTCTAACCCTATTCATACAAAAACTTGAAAAGAATTATAGCCTCTAAGGCACGAAAGGAGTTTCACAATGGACTTTTCCGGTGCTTTTCAATGGATTAATATTAACTTCCTCCTCCAGGGCCTCTGGGTAACGGTCAAACTCACCTTACTCACCATTAGCCTCAGCCTATTCTTCGGCAGCCTCCTTGGTATCCTGCGCTATCTCAAGCTGCCCATTATCTCTAACACGCTGGGCTTTCTCATCGACACTGTTCGCAACCTCCCCCTCTTGTTAATTATCTTCTTTACTTACTTCGCCCTACCCCAAATCGGAATCAAAATGGATATCTTCTGGGCAGCCGTAGCCGCCTTGACCCTTTTTGAATCGGCTATGATTTCAGAAATTATCCGGGCTGGCATCCTGGCCTTGCCTAAAGGACAATTCGAAGCTGGCCTAGCAACCGGACTCAGCCGCAGCCAGACTATGGCCTACATCATCATGCCCCAAGTCTACCGGACCATGGCCCCCTCCATCGTCAGCCAGCTCATTGCCCTCATCAAGGACACCAGCCTGGCCACCATCATCTCCCTGCCCGAACTCATGCACAACGCCCGCATCATCTACGGCCAAAACTCCAGCTACATCCTCGGCACCTTCGCCCTCGTCACTATCATGTACTGGCTCATCTGCTACACCCTCTCCCAAACCACCCAGTATCTTAATAAGGGTGTGAGCAAGAGCGCTTAGCTTTGGATGATTGGAGCAAGTCAGAATAAGAGCGAACATTCGCTCGTTTCTGACTTGTGAAATCACTCCAAGCCTGCCAAGTCGAACCCGACTAAGAGGGTGAGGACTGACGCTTAGCTTTCCTTCACTAGAACAAGTCAGCAGAACCAGTCTATATGAATTAGCCAATGAAGAAGACAGACAGAATATATTTTCTTATCATTCCCCAAGCGTTTCATTCGTTTTTTGCGATGACTTTCGTTATAATAAAAATAGATCGAAACTGAAATAATAGAAAAGGAGTGTTGGTATGGGACTACTCGTTAATGGCGAATGGCGCGACCAATGGTATGATACAGAAAGCACAGGTGGGCATTTCGAACGGGATGCTGCTAAATTCCGTAACTGGGTGACTAAGGATGGTCAACCAGGCCCTAGCGGTGAGGGTGGCTTCAAGGCCGAAGCGGACCGCTACCATCTCTATGTTTCCTTAGCCTGCCCTTGGGCGAGTCGGGTTTTGATGATGCGGAAGTTGAAGGGGCTAGAAGAAATGATCAGCCTCTCTGTGGTCAACCCCTTGATGGCTGAACACGGTTGGACCTTTGACGAGGCAGATGGCGTGATCAAGGATCCGGTCATCGACGCGGACTACCTCTATCAAATCTACACCCATGTGGCCCCAGATTTCTCTGGCCGGGTGACGGTACCCGTCCTCTATGACCTCAAGCAGGATACCATCGTAAGCACCGAATCTTCAGAGATTATCCGCATGCTGAACTCTGCATTCGATGAAGTCGGTGCTAAAGAAGGCGACTACTATCCTGAAGACTTGCGTGAAGAGATCGACCAGTGGAACGACAAAATCTACGATAACTTAAACAATGGCGTCTACAAGGCAGGCTTTGCGACCGACCAAGCTGTCTATGAAGAGGAAGTGGCCAATGTCTTCAAGATGCTCGATGAACTGGAAGCCCACTTGGAAGACCACAGCTACTTGGCCGGTGACCAATTCACAGAAGCAGATATCCGTACCTTCACCACCCTGGTCCGCTTCGACAGCGTCTACCACGGCCACTTCAAGTGCAACTACCATCAATTAGTAGATTACCCTAATCTTTGGTACTATACCCGTAAGATTTACAACATGCCAGGAATTGCCGATACAGTAAATTTCCAACATATTAAAGAACACTACTACCGTTCACACGACACCATCAACCCAAACGGTATCGTTCCAGCAGGCCCTATCCTTGACTGGAGCTTACCTGAAGACGAATAAAACAAAAGTAAATACAAACACAAAAAGAACTTCTAGCACTAGGCTAAACGAGCCGGTCTAGAAGTTCTTTTTTATCCTTCCAACCATTCCTCAATACGCTCAATAAAGATATCCGCATACTTGGAGGCCTTGACCTGGCCTACCCCGCTGATGTCAAGAAAGTCATCATAGGTCTGGGGCTTCTCTTCAGCCATTTCCAAAAGGGTCTGGTTGTTAAAGATAATATAAGCTGGCACCCCTTCATCTCCTGCAAGTTCATAGCGGAGCTCGCGCAAGGCTTCGAAGAGCTCCTCATCGCGTTCAGACAATTGACTGGCCACCGCTGTTTGCTGAGCCGACTTAGCTTGGCTGTGCGCCTTATAGGGTCGCGCTTTGATGGTCAGTTGCTTGTCCCCCTTGAGCAGGGCCTTGGAGGCTGGGGTCAGTTCAAGACCCTTGTATTGGTTGAGGCTGAGGTAACCTTGGGACAGCATTTGGGAGATAATATCCTTAACTTCCTTCTCCGAATAATCTGCTAAGAGGCCGTAGGTAGATAAGCTATCGAAGCCCTTGCCCCGCACTTTCTGGGCCTTGCTGCCGCGGAGGACATCACAGACCATGGTCATGCCATAAGCCCAGCGCATGCGAACCAGGCAAGAGAGTACCATCTGCCCTTCCCGGCTGGCATCACGGACATCGACGTCCTCTAAGCAACCTGAACAATTCTGGCAAGGCTCAGCTAAGTTTTCGCCGAAATAGCTTAAGAGGTACTGGCGCAGGCAGCCGGCATAATCGGCATAGTTAATCATGGCCTGGAGACGGCGCTCAGAGCTTGGATCCTGGCTCTGTCCGATCAAGAATTTAGCCGCGACAATATCCTTGGCATGGTAGAGGAGGATGGCTTCAGCAGGCAAGCCATCACGCCCTGCCCGGCCTGCTTCTTGGTAATAGCTCTCCAGGTCTGTTGGCATGTTATAGTGGATCACCTTACGCACATCCGGCTTATCAATCCCCATCCCAAAGGCATTGGTTGCTACGATCAGGTTGACTTCTTCATAGATAAAGGCATTCTGACTGGCTTCACGCTCCTCAGCAGACAGACCGGCATGGTAACGAACGACCTTAAACTTGGCCTGGCGGAGCTGGTCATAGAGCTGGTCGACTTGTTTGCGGGTATTGGCGTAAATAATCATGGCCTCTTCCGAATGCAGCTCTTGGCGGAGAGCCTCCCACTTAGACTGGGGCTCTAAGACGCGGAGTTTCAAATTGGGCCGGTCAAAGGAATTCACCACCAGCTGAGGGTCTTCAAGTCCCAATTGCTGGATAATATCCTGGCGTACATAAGCCGTGGCCGTCGCCGTAAAGGCCGAAACGACTGGACGCTGGTCTAAAGCTTCAATAAAGCCGCCAATTTCACGGTAAGAAGCGCGAAAATCATGGCCCCATTGGGAGACGCAGTGCGCTTCATCCACTGCCACTTGACTCAGCTTAACTTCCCGCATCCAATCGATAAAAGCTGGATGGTTTAACCGTTCCGGAGCCACATAGAGCAAGTCCAAGTCCCCTTGACCTAGGGCCTGGCGCAGGTACTGGACCTCTTCCCAGGACGAAGCCAAATTGAGATAGGCTGCTCGAATGCCATGCTCATGCAAGCTATCCACCTGGTCTTTCATCAGCGAAATTAGCGGAGAAATTACCAGGGTTAAGCCCTCCATCGCCAGGGCGGGCAGCTGGTAGCATAGGGACTTTCCCCCACCTGTCGGCAAGACGCCTAATACATCCCTACCGTTTAGAATTGCCTCTACAATCTCCTCTTGTCCCGGCCGGAACTGGCTATAGCCATAGTGATAGGCTAAGAGGTCTTGAATGGCCATGTCATCGCTCCTTTTCTTAATCTGTCCTTATTTTACTAGAATCCTCCCACATAATAAAGAAGCAGCTGGTTAAACAGAAATTTCAGTAAAAAATTCTGAACAAAAATTATAAGTCAAGTAAAGACCATCAATCCATATTTTCTATATTCTTAGGGGATTCATAAGGCTAATTAAATGCTATAATTAAAGTATTAGCTTTTTTTCAGAAGAAAAATATTTCATCTTTCTTCTGCATCCTAAGCCAGGCTAATTGAGAAGGTAGGTTTTATTATGTACTCTGTGTTATCATCTGCTGAACAGCGCCAACTGCGCTTACTGCACATCCTCTATCGTTCGACCGACTGGATTACGATGATTGAATTAGCGGAAGCCATCGATTGTTCGGACCGCGTCCTAAGCAAGGACTTGTCCTATATTGAGAATAATTTTTCCTCTTATTTGACGATTGAGCGGTCAAAATTCGGTATCCGTGGCATCTATGCCCCTTCTGTTGACTACTATACCTTCGTTCGCCTCTACATGAGGGACTCAGTCGCCTTCAATATTCTAGAACAGATCTTTTTTCACCCGGATATCTCCACCCAAGAAATTTCTGATGAAATCTTTGTCAGCCCCTCAACCGTTTACCGGAATATCAATCTTTTGAACCAGGCCCTGCGCAGTCAGTTTAATTTTGAAATCTCCAACAGTCCCTACCGCTTCGTTGGCCCTGAGACCAATATTCGTCTCTTCTTTATGTTCTTCTTCCGCGAAAAATATAGTCCGCTGGAATGGCCCTTCGAAGAGGTTAACTTGCAATATTGTGAGCTCTTCCTCAGCACCGCCTGGAAGGTGACCTGCCACCAATACACTAACGCCTGGTTCCAAGCAGGCAAACTCTTACTAGCGATCGGCATCATCCGCACCCAAAAAGGCCATCTCATCCAATCCAAGGATATCCCCCTCTTTAAGGGGATCTACCAGGACCTCATCGACGAACTCGAGAAAAATGACGACCTCAAAAACATGGAGCAGAATTTTAACTTTAAGTTGAACTTGACCAATGCCGTCCAACTCTTCATGCCCGTCCTCAACCAGAATATCTATATTGACCTCCGCAACTTCCAGGCAGAAATCAGTGAACGCCCACTCATCCAGCGCTCGGTAGAATACCTGAACCAATTTCTGGATACTATCTGCCTAGAAGCCCATGTCCATATCGAGCACCGCGACCGCCTTATTCTCAGCCTGCATAACTATGCCTTCTTAACAACCGTCGCAGATATTCAAAAGGACAGCCTCTTAATCGACCGGAAGGCAGACTACATCGAAACCATGTCCCACTTCTACCCCGACCTCTATGACCTCATTGTCAAAGAAAGTGAGCATTATTTCCAATCGATCGGTCTCAAACCGCTTCCTTACGGCCTGACCAATTTCATCTATGCTCTCTATACCGGCTGGGAAAAACTTCATACCCAGATGCACCTAGCCCATCAAAAGCCGGTCGCCTATATCGTCAGTAATTATTCCAGCGACCACGCCCACCGCATCCAGGACGCCTTGAACAACCGTTTTGGCTTAGTGATCGACTTCCATATTTATAAGCAATTCCCACTCAAGCGCAAATTGATTGAAAATCTCAAATGCGACCTTATCATCTCAACCTTCGATATGCCGCATGACTTCAAAATCCCCAACCTCTACGTCCAAACCCTACCTACCGAGCAGGACTACAACTGGCTGGCCGCCTTCCTCAAACAAAAACGCCAGCAAGAACGTCATTAGAGAAAAAACCAAGCAGTGGCTTGGTTTTTTTACGCTTTATTTTTGATATAAGCATCCAAACTTTGCCGGACTTCTCTGATATCTTGGGCTGTAGTGCCACAGCAACCGCCAATAAAGCGAGCTCCTTTATCATACCAATCAGTCACCCAGTCACTGATGGACGTCTCCTCTTGCCCTTCAAATTGCTTGGTTTCCGGATTGTAGGCCCCTCCTAGATTAGGGTAAACAATAAAAGGTTTGAGGGCAGAAGGCCGCATGGTATCCAAGGCAGGGCTTACCCAAGCCGCCGGGCAGCAGTTGACACCATAGGCAATAATTTGCGGATGCCAATCCAACAGAGTCTGTAAATTTTCTAAGGCTGTGCCATCACTCATATGGTAAGGATCCTTAAGGCTGACAGTGAGGCAGGCTTTTTGGTCGGGGAACTTCTCCAAGAGCTTGAGCAGGGTCTTCACTTCCACAAAATTAGGAATAGTTTCAAAGAAAATTAAGTCCACTCCCGCTTCAACCAAGAGGGCAAAGCGCTCCGCATGGAAGGCATAAAGCTCTAAATCAGAGAGCTCATAATCCCCCCGATACTCTGACCCATCCGCTAGAAAAGCGCCATATGGTCCGATAGAGCCAGCCAACCATTTCTCCTGGTCGCCTCCACTAGTAGTCCGCGCCTGCTTGGCTAAAAAGACAGCCTTACGCATCAAGGTTCGCGCCTCAATATTCTTATGCCCAGCCTTGACAAAACCTTCCACACTGGCTTGATAGGTGGCTGTAGTGGCTATATTAGCTCCCGCTTCAAAGAAAGCTTGGTGGGCTGCTTTAATCGCCTCAGGAGCTCTTTCCACAAGTCGGGCCGTCCATAGGGGATGGTTGAGTTCCTCTTCATAAGCTTGTAATTCCGTGGCTAAGCCCCCGTCGAGGATAACGACCGCTTCCTTTTCCAGAGCTTTTACAATATCCGACATCAGCTTTCATTCCCTTCTCTTATCAGTCTCTTAAGCTTAGCATAGCCCAATCATGAAGAAAAGAAAAAAGAAGTGCTCACAAGGAACACTTCTTTTCTTCTTAAATGTGGAGGCCTGCGCCTGGTCCCAGGGGTAGGTTGAAGACGTACCAAGCAACTAGCATGAGCGTCCAAAAGACAAGGAAGGCGATGGAATAAGGGAGCATTACGGAAATGAGGGTTCCTAGTCCTGACTTCTTGTCGTAGCGCTGCATAAAGACTAGGATCATGGCGAAGTAAGACATTAAAGGCGAAATAATATTAGTCGATGAGTCCGCCACTCGGTAAGCCATTTGGGTGAGTTCGGGGGAAAGTCCGAGTTGGAAGAACATGGGCACGAAAATCGGCGCCATAATCGCCCATTTGGCTGATGCTGAGCCGATAAAAAGATTGACAAAGGCCGTTAAAAGAATGAAAGCTAGGATCAAAGGAATCCCTGTTAAACCGACCGTCTTCAAGAATTCAGCACCTGAATTGGCCAATAAGAGGCCCAAGTTAGTATAAGAGAAATAAGCAATCAACTGGGCTGCGAAGAAGGCCAAAACAATATAAGAAGCCATAGACTTCATTGAAGCCGTCATAGCGGCCACGAAGTCATCCGATGAGGAAATCTTCTGAGTCTGCCGGCCATAAGCCAAGCCAGGAATGGCAAAGAGTAAGAAGATATAGAAGATCAAGCCATTGTTTAAGAATTCCTGCAAGTCGTACTGGCCCGTCGCCTCATTCAAGGAACGGAGGGGGGCCCCTTCAGGAACCATAGCCAGGGCGGATATAACGAGGAAGACAAGCAGAGCAATTCCAGCATGCTTGAGTCCCCGGTTTTCATCTGGAGTCAGGGCTTGGTCATCGTGGACCGCATTGCCCTCGTAGTGGCCCAGGTGGGGTTCTACAATTCGGGTGGATACCCATGTCCCTACTATGGTTAAAACGACGGTGGAAGCCATGATAAAGTACCAGTTGCCAGTGATTGATACAGTATGTTCAATTCCTACACTGTCCAAAGCAGCATTAGTAATCCCTGTCAAGAGAGCATCAGTCGGTCCAAACATCAAATTAGCCGAAAAGCCGCCCGATACCCCCGCAAAGGCCGCTGCTAAACCAGCAATCGGATGGCGGCCTGCTCCTGCAAAAACAATAGCTCCCAGCGGAATAACCACCACATAGCCCGCGTCCGAAGCGATATTTGAAATGACCCCTGCGAATACCACGACTGCCGTAAGCAGGCTATCTGGAACCTGGGTGACCAATTTCTTCAGGGCAGCTCCAATCAAGCCTGTCCATTCAGCCACGCCCACACCGAGCATGGTAACGAGGACCGTCCCCAAGGGGGCAAAGCCCGTAAAGTTCGTTGTGGCATGGTTGAAGATATAGCGGAAGCCTTCACCACTCAAGAGCGACACCGCTTCTACTGTCACTTGCTCATTGGCCTTGGCATCGAAATAGTCTGCACTGGCTCCCAGTTCCGCAAAAATAGCGGATAAAACCATTATAATGACAGATAATATAATAAAGATAATCACGGGATGGGGCAAACGGTTCCCTACCCGCTCCACCCAATCGAGAAAGGACTGGAGTGGCGTCTTCTTTTCTACTTCCATTATTTTTCCTCCTTAGCCGACATAATTTTGCCCTATTTTAACATTAACAGGTCAAAATTACGACTATTTTTTAATATTATTTTAACTTTAGTCATTAATTATTAATCTTATAGGATGAGCCACAGCTAAAGATCATTAAAAAATAGTGGCCTCGTGATAAAAAATTTAACAGTTTGTGAAAAGTTATGCCAAAACAACTGACAACGCTTTCAATTTGTACTATAATAAGTCTGAGTTTGCATTATTATATTACTCAAAGGAGGTTTATTAATGTCTTTTACTAATTTAAAAGAATTAATTGAAACTGCAACAGAAGAAGATAAAAAAATCTACCAACTGATGCTAGAAACCGAATCAGAATACCAAAAGAAAAGCATTGAAGACTTGCGCCAAGCTATGGCTGACCAGTTCGATGTGATGGTAGAATCCGTACGTAAGGGGACCAAAGAATCTGCTATGTCCCAAACAGGGATCACGGGTGGTGACGGCCACCGCCTTTATGAATACGTCCACGATGCTGGGATGGATTCCTTGGTTAACCCCGACACCTTAGAAGTAGCCGCTAATGCCATGGCCGTTAACGAAGTCAATGCTGCCATGGGCCGGATTGTAGCTACACCAACAGCTGGTTCTGCGGGTATCCTACCTGCTGTTATCACCCACATGTATGATACCGGCAAATATGAGAAAGATGAATTAGTTAACGCCATGTTCACTTCATCAGCACTTGGCCTAACCATCGCCAACCAAGCTTGTATCGCTGGGGCTGAAGGAGGTTGCCAAGCCGAAATCGGTTCTGCGACAGCTATGGCTGCCGGTGCCCTAGTCGAACTCAAGGGCGGGACACCTGACCAAGTCGGCCATGCCCTCGGTCTAGCCTTGAAGAACTCTCTCGGCCTAGTTTGCGACCCAGTAGCTGGTCTGGTTGAAGTGCCTTGCATTATCCGTAACGGCCTCCATGCCATCACTGCCCTAGCTGCTGCTGATATGGCCCTGGCTGGCGTGAAGAGCGTTATTCCAGCTGATGAAGTCATCGGTGCCATGTATGATATCGGTAAAGAAATGCCTGCTTCCTTGCGTGAAACCGGGATTGGCGGCTTAGCTGGTACACCAACTGGTAAGTCTATCAAAGAAGAAGTCTTTGGCTCGCGTGGTGAACTGGAAATGAATACCAAGACCGCCAATTACAAGTCTGCCTATGATATTATTGGTCCCGTAATGGTTGGTCCATCTTCCTCTCACACGGCTGGTGCTGCCCGGATCGGGAACCTCGCCCGTCAACTCTTGGGTGAAGAGCCAGAAGAAGTGATCTTCAGTCTGATGGATTCCTTCGCTAAGACCTACCAAGGCCACGGGACTGACCGCGCCTTAATCGGTGGCGTTCTCGGTTACGATACCTTTGACCCAAATATCGCAGACGCTGAAGAAATGGCGGAAAAAGCTGGCCTCAAATACCACTTCCTTGAAGCTGACTTTGGCAACTACCACCCCAATACCGTACTGGTTGACCTATGGGGAGCTAATAACTACATCAGCGTGATTGCTAGCTCCATTGGTGGGGGCAAGATTGAAGCTCAAAAAATTGGTGAATACGACATTAAATTCTCTGGTGAACGTCCCACCATCTTTGTTTACCACAAAGATAAAGTTGGTGTCATTGCAAAATTAACAGACTACCTGGCTGATAAAGGTTTCAATATTTCCTTCATGATGAACCAACGCCAAAAAATCAATGGCCCAGCGATTTCTGTCTTTGAAGTCGATACCGATGTTTCAGACGAAATCCTAGATGATCTGAAGAAAGAATTCCCAGATATTGAAAAACTTCAATATGTTAATGTAAATTAGAGTTTTATCCAAGCTGAGTCGAAAGGCTCAGCTTTTTTGTTTTAGAGATTTTGTTAACAAATCAAACTTGATAAAAAGCACAAAAAAGCCACGGCTGAACCGTGGCTTCATATCTATATAAGGTGGAGCTAATGCAGTCCCTCCTCAGCTCTTGCGGGGTCTTTATCCCTCAAGCTTTATACTGGAGGGGTATGCTTTCAAACATTTGTACTTTTATATCTACTTCATAAATCACAAAAGAGCCTCCAACGAGGCTCTTTTATTTTCCGGTGTTATGTTGCCAAACGGCTCTGCTCACACCCTTAGTTGGGTTCGACTTGGCAGACTCGGAGTGAT
>NZ_KV797919.1 GCF_001809535.1 Aerococcus sp. HMSC062A02
ATTTACCTTCGAGCTAATCTTAGTATGTTTGCTTTTTCATGGCTAACGATCAAACTCAAGCTCCACTCCTGCTCATGAAATGAATTGTAAAAAAATTCTGCGTTATAAAAATAATAGGTGATTGGTGCTGTGGGCATGCGGTGCGCTATTGAATTGGCCCCTTGAATTTAAGAGGATCAAGAACGGCTGGCGCCGTCTTGTATTGTATCCCTAAGTCTCTGACGATCCGACCGCTAATCACCACGGATCGATCCCCGGTCTCTCAGCTAGCGAGCTTCAAAGGGCTAGTAACGGCCATAAGGGAGGTGGTTGTGACCGTAGCCGGCCCAGTAACGGTCATAAGGGTAGTCGTTGTGTCCGCATCAGACCCTGTAAGTGACAAAAGGATGATAGTTATGTCCGTATCAGTTCCTCCAAGTGACAAAAATAGCAGCTGTGTAACTATTGCTAGTTTTCCTTCCTCGTAAGATAGCTTGCTGGATTAAGATAAGGAACAAGCAGAAAGGCATGAAGAAAGCGCTCATATGCGTTATAATATAGGATGTATGTTAGAGAAGGAGGCGGCAATTTTGACACAAAATTGGCAAGTTTTAGCGAGACAAGACCAAGTTTCCCAGGCTGAGCTCTTGCGAGAGGCCTTGGACGAGGCAGAGGCGATTCTAGTCGGCGTCGGTGCGGGCATGGGGGCGGCAGATGGTTTCACTTATGTGGGGCCGCGCTTCCAAGAAGCCTTCCCGGACTTTATCGCCAAGTATGGCTGGCTAGATATGTTCCAGGCTAGCGTCTTTCCTTTTGCCGACGAGGCGGAATCTTGGGCCTTTTTCAGCCGTTTTGTCAAGTTGAATTATTTGGATCAGGGTGTGGGGGCCTCCTATGTGCGGATGCGCCAGGCCTTGAAGGGGCGGAACTACCATATCATTACCTCCAATGCAGACAATGCCTTCGAGCAGGCAGACTATGATCCCGACAAGGTCTTCGACGTCCAGGGCAAGTACATCCTCATCCAGTGCATGTACGGCTGCCATCCCAAGCGCTACCGGATTGATGACCTGGTCCTTGAAATGGTGGACCGCCAGGAAAACATGCGGGTGCCTGAAGAATTGATTCCCCAGTGCCCCGAATGCGGCCAGCGGATGGAGCTCAACCGACGCAACCACTGGGACTGGATGGTGGAAGATCAGGCCTTCAAGGAAGAAAAAGTCCGCTATGACAGCTTCCTGGCCCGCAACAAGGATAAAAAGCTCCTCCTCCTAGAGATGGGCTGTGGCTATATGGCACCCCAGGTCATTAAACATCCCTTCCAGGACATGGCGGAGGCCTTCCCTCAAGCCCTCTATCTAACCGTTAACCTAAAGGACTACCGGATTCCACCAGCTATCCGGCCCAAGACCATCTGGCTGGAAGCCGACATCCGTCAACTCCTAGCAGACCTTGAGAATTTAGACGAAAGAAGTGATCGATAAGATGTATATTATTGAAATGAAGCGCGATGGCGAGTGGATCTACAATGGGGCGGTTGCCATGGCCATGCAGGTCTACGCCCAGAACCATATCTTCTTGGATGAGCCCATTCTCTTTCCCTATATGACCGATCCTTTTGTTCAGATTGGCCGCTACCAGAACGCCATGGAGGAAGTCAACATGGACTATGTGGAGGCCAATGATATCCAGATGGTCCGCCGGGATACAGGTGGCGGCACGGTTTACCTGGACCGGGGTGAGATTAATATTTGCTTCTTGATGGACAGCCAGGACACCAATGCCTTCTCCAATTTCGATAAGATGTACCAGCCCGTGATGCAGATCCTCCGTGAGATCGGGGTGGACCAGATCGAGAAGAGTGGGCGCAACGACTTGATGGTGGACGGTAAGAAGGTCTCCGGGGCCGCCATGACCATGAAGAATGGTCGGGTCTACGGGGGCTACTCCCTGCTTTTTGACGTAGACATGGACAATATGGTCAACGCCCTCCGCCCCAACCAGAAGAAGATCGAGTCGAAAGGGATTAAGTCGGTCCGCAGCCGGGTGGGGAACTTGCGCGACTATGTAGACCCTGAATACAAGGACCTAACTAGCGAGGAGTTCCTGGAACTCATCCTGATCAAGACCGCTGGTGTGGATTCCTACGATCAAATCAAAAAATACCAGTTGACCGATGAAGACTGGGCCGCTATCGACCAAATGATGGAAGAAAAATACGCCAATTGGGACTGGATCTTCGGCGCCTCCCCACGCTTCGAATACAACCGCAACGAACACTTCAAGGGAGGCACCTTCGACATCAGCCTGGCCATTGAACAAGGCCGGATCAAGGATTGCAAGATCTACGGTGACTTTTTCGGCAGCCAGCCGATTTCGGATATCGAATCCGCTCTGGTTGGAACCCCGCTCCGCCGCCAAGACCTCCTCGACCAGCTCAGCCAATTCGAGCTCAGCCAATACTTCGGCACCATCACAGCGGAGGAAATTGTGGGCTTGATCTTGGAGCAGTAAAATGAGCATCCGTTCCGTTATTGAAGTTGGCCCTTGAATGCTTAATACTTTAATAATTAAATATCACAAAAAAGCACGACGCCTTACTTTGAGGAATCGTGCTTTAATATTGTTTTGGAGATTGATTAATTTTAGTTTGCAATCTTCAAAATAATTTATTGGTTTTTGATTATGAGCAGTAGTGGAGTTTGACTTTGGTCGTTAGCCATGAACAAGCAAAGCGAATTACGGCTAGTAGGCGTTAGCCGCACTAGCCGTTTGAGTCTTGCTAGGTGAGGGACCTTGACCCGAACCGGTGCCATGGCATTTTAATGACCAAAGTCAAAACGAAACGAAGGCTCATCCATGCAATTAGTGAAATAATCTTATAATATTAGGCCAAATCACAGTTTGCTTGATGGGGGTTAAAGGCGCCGATGGCTTCGAGAAAGGCAGTCATAGTGGCAGGACCGATATAGGTGAAGCCGTCCTTTTTCATCGCCTTAAGAAGCTTTTGGCTGAGGGCTTCATGAGAGTCGGTCTGGTCTTTGGCGGCAGCGATCAAGTCCCAGAGGTAATCAGCGAAGGTCTCGTCATCGGTCAGGCGGTCAACTAGGACTTGAGCGTTGTGGATAATGGCTTGAATCTTGCGCCGGTTGCGGATGAGCCGGCTGTCTTGGAGGAGGCCCTGGTATTTATAGCGGTCATAGCGGGCAATCTTTCGGTAGTCGAAGTGACTGTAGGCCGAATCGAAGTCGTCGGCCTTCTTAAGGACGGTTTCCCAGGACAGGCCACCTTGCATAATTTCCAGGCTCAGGGCTTTGAAGAGGGCCTGGTCATCGGTGGTCGGTCTGCCCCAAATCTGATCATGGTAGGCAATAAGTTCAGGCGTTGTCGCCCAGCTGCAACGTGCTGTCATCTGTTTAGGTCATCCTTTCCATTGGCTTTAACTTTATTATAGCATGCTTGGTCAGGGATGATGGGAAAGAACTATCAGTTGGGAGGGGGCTTTCATTGCTCAAAGGGCAAGGCATGTGTTAAACTAAGATCATAAACTTATAAAAAGTAAGCAGATAGGAGTGTTCGTATGCACAAATTTAAAACAGCGCTCGTTGCCGCCTTGGCCCTTTTGATTCTGGGGGCTTGCGGCTCTAAGCAGTCCTCACAGAACGAAGCAGCCGCTGAGGATGGCCAGGAGATCCGCCTCGCTACCTCGCCAGGTCCCTATAGCGACCTCTTCCTTGACCTCGTTAAACCCCTCCTCGAAGAAGACGGCTATCAGGTGACAACTGTCGAATTCACAGACTTGCGTGAGGCAGACGTGGCCCTCGAAGAGAAGGCCGCTGACCTCAATATCGAGCAGCACACCCTCTACATGGAGAACTTCAATGAGGAAAAAGATGCTCACCTGACCAATATCCAAGCCCTGCCAACCGTTCCGATGGCCATCTTCCCAGGCCAAAAGAATAGCTTCGATAGTCTAGAAGCTGGCGACCAGGTTGGGGTGCCTGATGACCCGTCGAATCTGTCGCGTGCCTTACTCTTATTAGAGAAAGAAGGCTTGATTCGACTCGACCCCAATGCAGACAAGGCCAATCTGAATGTGGAACACATTACTGAGAATCCCAAAAATTTGAAGATTGAAGTCATCAGTTCACCAAACTTGGCTCGGACCACACCGGACCTGGCCCTAGCGGCTATCCCAGGTTCCCGTGCCTTCGATGCGGGCATCGACTTCCAGACTGCTCTGGCCTATGAAGACGTCGCTCCAGAATTCATGCTCCAGTTGGTCGTGCGTGAAGAAGATAAGGATAAAGACTGGGTCAAAGCGGTTTCTGAAGCTTACAAATCAGATCAAGTCAAAGACGCCGTTGAAAAAATTAACCAAGAATCCAGCCAGGCCTACTGGATCTTACCGGAATAACTGGCTTAGAGCGCGCGTGACCACAGGCGATTAGGCCCAATTATTGAAAAGATGTCTTGTTTAAATAGAGCCGGGAGCTTGTACTCCTGGCCTTTTTTATGTTTGGGCTGAGCAAGATGCCCGCCCTAAAATGGCATGTCAGAGTGGAAGGTGGTCAAGATATTTTTTGAATTTTCCCTTGACCGGGGAAGAGGGGCATGATATGATAATAAAGTGAGACAAGAAGCAGAGACTTACTCGTTTCTCACCTGAGTTGACAAAGACGTCCTCGGGTTGATAGATTCAAGTGCACAAGGGGAACCTTGTGTGAGTAGCGACGGGTAATTTTAATTTTCCGTCGCTTTTTCTATGCTGAAATCTCAATATATGATGAATGCAAATTTGGACTATGGAGGGGGATAATTATCGCAAAAGAAAAAGATAACATCGTCAATGGGTCAATCCGAGCACGTGAAATGCGTGTCATTGATCCAGAGGGTGAACAGTTGGGGGTTCTTTCTAAGAATGAAGCCCTAGATAAAGCGAGTGAATTCGAGCTGGACTTAGTACTCGTATCACCAGGTGCTAAGCCACCTGTTGCTCGGATTATGGATTACGGGAAATTCCGTTACCAACAACAACGTAAAGCGCGTGAACAACGCAAAAACCAACGGACCATCCAAGTGAAGGAAATTCGTTTGAGCCCAGCCATTGATGACAATGACTTCAATACGAAATTGCGTCAAGGTCGCAAGTTCATCAAGAAGGGTGACAAGGTTAAGGTATCGATTCGTTTCAAGGGCCGTGCGATTACGCACAAGGACTTAGGACGTGAAGTACTGGAACGTTTTGCTGACGAGATGGGCGATATCGCCACTGTTGAGCAAAAACCTAAAATGGAAGGCCGGTCTATGCAATTGATGCTAGCACCTAAGCCTGAAGACAAATAATCCAATGATCAAAAATGGGAGGAAATTATTATGCCTAAACAAAAAACACACCGTGCATCGGCTAAACGCTTCAAATTTACCGCTTCAGGTAAGTTAAAACGTAGTCATTCAGAACGCTCTCACCGTTTCCATGGTAAGACTAAGAAACAACGTCGTCAGCATAAACCAGCTGCAATGGTTCATCAATCTGACCAAAAACGTATCCAACAAATGTTAGATACTTACAAATAAGCAATAATCTAGAGAAACAAGGAGGAATTTCGAATGGCTCGAGTTAAAGGTGGAACAGTTAGTCGTAAAAGACGTAAAAAATATATTAAATTAGCAAAAGGTTACTACGGTTCTAAGAGTGTAAACTATAAGATGGCTAAACAAGCTGTCATGAAATCTTATATGTACGCTTACCGCGACCGTCGTCAGAAAAAACGTGACTTCCGTCGCCTATGGATCACCCGTATCAATGCCCAAGCACGTGTTAACGGCTTAAGCTACAGCAAATTAATCAACGGCTTAAAACAAGCAGGTATTGAAATCAACCGTAAAATGCTTGCTGACCTTGCAGTCAACGATGCCGATGCCTTCGCATCAATCTGCGACCAAGCAAAAGCAGCATTGAATAAATAATAGAATTCATGCGTGAAGCACCGCCTTTCGAGGCGGTGCTTTTCCTTTTGAGCTAAGAGTGGTTGGCGGGCGTTAGGCCCGCCTTCCTTATATTGTATAGAGAGATGAGAAAAGCAGAGGCCGAAGCCTCTGCTTTGACATTTTGGGTGGGAATTGCTTTGGGAAACGGCCTATTTTAGAGAGAAGGGGCAGTAATTGGGTTGAGAAATTGCCATATCGCAAGGGAAGAGGCAATAACAGGGCGAGAAGCTGCCTCAAGTTCAGGGGGAAGGCAATAACGGAGCGAGAAGCTGCCTCAAGTTCAGGGCTAAGGCAATAACGGAGCGAGAAGCTGCCACAAGTTCAAGGCTAAGGCAATAACAGGGCGAGAAGCTGCCCCAATTACAGTGTTAAGGCAATAACAGGGCGAGAAGCTGTCCCAATTACAGGGTTAGGGCAATAACGGAGCGAGAAGCTGCCCCAAGTTCAGTGTTAAGGACATAACAGGGCGAGAAGCTGCCCCAATTTCAGAGCAAATTCAATAACAGAAGCAGAATCCATTAATTTCAAAGAGCAGATGCATTGATTTGAGGGCTATAGCTGAAATATTAAGCAACATGTCTTACTAGGTCAAAAATTTTTGATGGATGCGATAATAATCGCGATCTAAGTCTATGGGCCAAACAATTCTTTGATAAATTTCTGGATTTGTTTTGAAAGGATTGTGGTAGGTATTTCTCTTTATGCGCTCAAAATTTTGATTAAGGAGACGGTGGAGGCTACGGTTCGAACATTGCTCAGATAAAAACTTCCGTGCTAAAGAAAAGCTTAGTGGCTGGTCGTAAAGTAGTACGGCGAGCTCACATAGGTGACGAAGAAGAAGGCTTTCGGAATCTTCAACAAAGCCGCATGACTTGCAAGCGATTTTCCGACGGCGGTAGCTATCTCCTAATTGTGCCCGACACCGCCAACAATAAATCCCTCCTTCCATCCGCAGCCAGTGGTCAGTTGTGACTTGGCACTTCTCATAGGGATTAGCGACTAACTTCCCTTGAAACAGGCTCAGGAGTCGGTCCGTGTGATAGCGCGTGGGTGCCTGTGCCACCCCCTTCAAAAATCCCCAAATATCGTTGCGACGTAAGATACCGTACGGCCAAGTTGAATCGACGGTCACTTGATGGCGCTCATTAATGAAGGCGAGGTAGGATTGCGTGCCTTGGGGGCGGCCTTGTCCGCCCATCTCTTGGTTGAAACGATCGACCATCCGTTCTAGTTGGATAAAAATATTGTGGCGCCAGCGCTTGTCATTGAGGTAAAAAGTTCCCGCTTCATAGCGGACCGCTGACCGGTAATTCTTGACGTCAAAGAGATAACAACCACTGGGACAGACGAGAATCGCGTCCACTTGGGTGGGGTTAGCCTCGCCAAAGTAACAATCGGTCAGTAAGTGAAAGTCCCCGGTCAAATACTTCTTCAGAATGCGCTGGAACTCCCACTCGCCCCAGTAGCCCTGACGTAAGGCGTGCAGGCGTTCGGTTTGGCCGGCGCCCAAACACTGACGGTGGTCCAAAATTTCTAAAGTTAACAATTCATGGGTCATCTGCATGGTAAATCCCTCCTAATCATATATAAACGAAAACGTCTAAAATTCATCAAACAAAAGACAATGTGATAAAATCTCCCTAAACCAAATGCAATAATTGTTCAAAAATTAAGAAATTGATACATACCAGTTACATATGGAAGAAAAACTAACGTCCAACAAATTCCCGAAATCACGCTTAACATCCAATTAAAAGTGTTACAAAAACTAACATTCACCCATAAATTATAAGTATAGCCAATCATAAAATAAAGATTAGAAATTGACGGCAATCATATTTCCGTTTATTCTTGAGAAAATGAAAACTTTCTAAAGAGGAGGAGATTTTGATGTCAGAAATGATTACAGGTTTCTTGAGTCCAATCAGCGATTTCTTATACTATCCAGTCCTGATTGTCTTACTATTAGGCGTGGGCCTTTATTTCACATGCCGAACCAAATTCGTTCAATTGAGTAACTTTAAGGAAGCTATCCAGGTGGTTTTAGAAGCACCGGAGGAAGAGGGCTCGGTGTCCTCCTTCCAGGCGCTGATGATTTCAACTGCCTCACGGGTGGGGACCGGAAATATTGTCGGCGTAGCAACAGCCATCTGCTTAGGGGGCTACGGTGCGGTCTTCTGGATGTGGGTTGTCGCACTGATTGGGGGCGCTTCTGCCTTCATCGAATCCACCTTGGCTCAGATCTACAAGCGGCGTGATGCGTCGACGGGCGAGAGCTATGGGGGACCGTCCTACTATATCGAATCGGCCCTCCACAGTCGGAGCTTGGGGATTATCTTCTCCATCTTCTTGATCCTGACCTATGCGGTGGGCTTCAACATGCTGGCCGCCTTCAACCTTCGTGACTCCTTCCAGGTCTATGACTTCTATAGCCCACAGTGGACACCTATCCTAGTGGGGGCAGGCCTCGCCCTGGTCACAGCCTACTGTATCTTAGGTGGGGGCAAGCGGATCATCCAGTTCACCAGCTTCCTCGTTCCCTTCATGGGGATGATCTACGTGGCGGTGGCCGTCCTCATGATTATTATGAACCTCAACTACATGCCCACCGTCTTCAAGCTCATCTTCCAAGATGCCTTCAACTTCAAGGCCATCTTCTCTGGGATTGCGGGCTCAAGTATGATGTATGGGATCAAGCGGGGCCTCTTCTCCAACGAAGCCGGGATCGGGTCAGCACCTAACGCCGCTGCTGCCGCCCACGTCTCTCACCCCGTCAAGCAAGGCATGGTTCAAATGATGTCTGTCTTCATCGACACCCTAGTGATCTGCTCGGCAACTGCCTTCATGTGCCTGAGCTCTGGTGTCCAACCAACGGCAGAATTGTCCGGTGCCCCTTATGTCCAAGCCGCCCTGTCTACCTTCCTGGGCGACTATGGCAACTTCTTCATTACCCTCTCCCTCATGCTCTTTGGCTTCACCACCCTGATCGGTAACCTCTACTACGTGGATAACAACCTGGCCTACATCTTCGGCAAAATGCCCCGGGCCTCCTTCATGGTTGCCTTCCGCCTCATTGCTGCCGGGATCATCTTCCTCGGCGCCATCCAAGAAGCCGACCTGGTCTGGTTAATGGCTGATGTCATGATGGCACTCATGGCCTTGATCAACCTGCCTTCCATCCTAATCCTTGGCAAAACAGCTCTAGCCGCACTCGCTGACTACAACAAACAGCGCAAAGCGGGCCAAAAACCCGTCTTCTACGCCCGGGATATCGGCCTAGACGACAGCCAATTGGACTATTGGAAATAAACCACTTAGCCCAATAAGAATACATACGCTGTCCATTCTGCGAGAGCATCTGCTTCGTTTTGAATGGACGTGTTCAACGTCCCCTTAGAGTAACCACTAAAAGCTGCTCTAAGGGGATTTTATTTCTACTAATAAAGGATAGTCCTTCAATTAGCCATCCTATCTTGGAATCAAAAGATTAGGATTCAAACCACCACAGAGGATTTTGAGTATCGAGTCGTTCGCGACAGATCATTGATGAGAAGAATGGACGGGTTGACCAATCATAAGACCTGGCTAACAAACAATGATGCGCTCCATTCACCCGCGCCATGCCAGGCAACTCGAAGGTCAAAGCCAAGGCGGGTAAAAATACTGTATATTGTCATCGATTTGTAATATAAAAACTATGAAAAAAGCGTGAAATATCCTATAATTTCCTTTAAGATTATAGATAGTGTAAAAAGAGTGTCGGCTAAAGAAGACCCCATTTTTTAGACGAGCTTTTTTTGTGAATAGAAGCCGGTACTCGTTCGGAGTACCGATGAGGAGGCAATATGGAAACGACTGAAGAAATTTCGCTCGTAGAACTCTTTCACATTCTACGGCAGGGCTTAGGACGGATTATCGTCACTACCGTGGCTGGCTTGGCTGTTGCGGCCGTGCTGACCTTTGTCGTGATGACCCCTAAGTACCAATCAACGACTGACTTGGTGGTTAATGACACCAATTCCAACAGTGAGCAGGTGGACCAATCCACCCTCCAGGCGAACCTGACGCTCTTGAATACCTATCAGAGTATCATCAAGAAGCCCGTGGTCCTGGAGAAGGTGATTGAAGAGACGGGAGTGGATTTGAGCGTCCAGGAATTGAACGACATGATCAGTGTCCAAAACGACAACAACTCCCTGGTCTTCTCGGTAACGGTTCAATCCACCTCACCAAAAGTGTCTGCGACTTTAGCGAATGCGATTGCTAAGCACTTCTCTGAAGAAGTCAAACGGATTATGAACGTCAACAACGTATCCATCCTGACCGTGGCAGAACCCGCCCAAGGACCGGTCTCACCCAAACCTATCCTGAATCTCTTGATTGGGGCCATTATCGGGGGCGCCATTGGAGTTATCTGGCAACTCATCCGCTATGCGACGGACCGGACCGTCAAGGATGAAGCCTTCTTCGACGAGATTGGCCTGCCCGTACTCGGCATGATTCCAGAACTCTCAGACAAAGAATTGACCGAATCCCGACTCAAGTCCCTCTCTAGCCAAAAAACATCCGAAGCGCGTCGGAGCTTCCGTCGCCGGAAAGGGGGCCAAGACTAATGTTTAACCGCAAAGATAAAAAAATCGAACAACTCAATCGCAACCAACGCCTGGGGGCTTCGATGATTACGGCAGTCAAGCCCAACCATCCCATCTCAGAAGCCTTCCGGACCGTGCGGACCAATATTGAATTCTCCATGGTGGACGGGACCCTCAACTCACTCATGTTGACTTCAACCGGTCCCTTCGAAGGGAAATCCACAGTAGCAGCCAATCTGGCCTCCGTCATGGCCGACACCGGCAAGCGAGTCCTCTTGGTCGATGCCGACATGCGCAAACCCACTGTCCGCAACACCTTCAACCTGAAGACTAATTACGGACTGACCAATCTACTGACCCAGGGCGAAGCTCAGACCATGGATATGATCCGCTATGTGCCGGAAGCCAATGTCTATGTCCTGGCAGCAGGACCTAAACCGCCTAATCCATCTGAGCTGCTTCAATCTCATAAGATGAACGACCTAATGAAGACTCTAGAGACCATGTTCGACCTGGTCATCTACGATGCACCGCCCCTACTCTCAGTGGCAGATTCCCAGATCCTTTCGCGTAAGGTCGACGGCGTCGTCTTCGTGGCTCGGGAAGGGATCGCTGAACGGCCCAATATCATCAAGGCCAAGGACCTGCTCGATGCAGCCGAAGCCAATATCCTGGGCGTGGTCTTCAATGGTGTCTCTAAGGAACATTCAGGCTATGGCTACGGTTATGGTTACGGCCATGAGGAAGACTAAGCCGTCTCTAGCTCACTAATTCTTCCTGGTATCGAACATAATAGAATAGGAAGTGAAAGATGTCTCGTAAAGCAAAAAAACTCATCCTTATGCTCAACGACTTGGTCTGTGTGGGTGTAGGGGCCCTCTTAACGATTTATTTCATTAAGTATTATGTGGCGACAGATTTTGGCCACTATTCCTTAGTTACTGCCATCTACTATCTGATCTATGTTCTCGCTGGGCTCTACTTTCATAACTTCTCTGCCCTCGTGCGCTTCTTCGGTCTGCGAGATGCCCAGGAGATTGTCATCTCTAACCTGATAGCTGGGGCAGGTGCCTTCATTGTGGGAACCATTCTATTTACCGTGATGAGTCACCGGTATTTCTTCTTGCTCTTGCTCTTCGCTACCGTCGGCATGCTCTTGACCCGAGTGGCTTGGCGGATTTATATCGACCGTAAGAATGGGGTCAAGATGGCCGAGAATGAAGCGACGCGACTCCTAATTGTTGGAGCAGGGCAAGCGGGCAATCTCTTCATCGAGAACTTCTCCAAGCACCCAGAGAAGTACGCTATCATTGGAGCGGTCGATAATGACCCAGAGAAGCAGAATATCTATATCAAGGGCGTGCCTATCCTAGGAAGGATTGAGGATATCCCACAGATCGTTGATAAGAAGCGGATCGATATGATTACCATTACAGCCCCTTCCATGCCTGCAGATCGGGTGGAAGAAGTGGTGCGTATGGGGAATGATCTCGGGATTACGGTTAACCAGATGCCCGAAGTAGAAAGAGTCCTGGCTGGTGAATACAAGATGGCCATGAAGGAAATCGAAATCTCTGACTTATTAGGCCGAAAAGAAATTGAGCTAGACGATGAACCGGTCATCGATTCCATCTCCAACCAAGTTATCCTAGTGACGGGAGCGGGAGGTTCTATCGGCTCCGAAATCTGCCGACAAATTGTCCGTTTCGGTCCCTCTCAATTGGTCTTACTAGGTCACGGGGAGAATTCCATTTATTTGATTAACCAGGAACTGCGGAGTTTAGAACTCGCTAATACAAAGATTACGCCTGTCATTGCTGACATCCAGGATAAGGAACACTTAGACTTCCTCATGCAACGCTACCAGCCAGATATCGTCTACCATGCGGCGGCCCACAAGCATGTCCCCCTCATGGAATGGAACCCGACCGAAGCGGTTAAGAACAACATCTACGGGACCTACAATGTGGCTAAGGCGGCGGAAAAGGCGGGCGTCAAGAAGTTCGTGATGATCTCCACCGACAAAGCGAATAACCCCCCCAATGTCATGGGGGCTACCAAGCGTATAGCGGAAATGATTGTCACTGGCCTCAACAAGGGCAGCCAGACCACCTTCTCTGCTGTCCGCTTCGGCAATGTCTTGGGCAGTCGGGGATCCGTCATCCCGCTCTTCAAGAAGCAAATCGCAGCGGGAGGCCCTGTCACTGTGACCCATCCTGATATGCGCCGTTACTTCATGACGATCCCTGAAGCCAGTCGCTTGGTTATTCAAGCAGGTGCTCTGGCAGAAGGGGGCGAGCTCTTCATCCTCAATATGGGGGAAGAAGTCTATATCAAGGATTTGGCGAAGAAGATGATCGCCCTATCCGGCCACTCGGAAGATGAGATTGAAATCAAATATACCGGTATGCGTCCTGGAGAGAAACTCTACGAAGAACTCCTCCTCAATGACGAAACCACCGACCGGCAAATCGATGACAACATCTTCGTCGGCCGCGTCCATAACAAGAGCCTCGAAGAAATTAAACGCTTCGTTGATAGCCTGGACCTTGTCACAGATCAGGATGATCTCAATGAGAAGTTGACCCGCTTTGTGCACCGGGATGTGTAATTGAATAAAGAAGAACTCATTTCTTCTTTTAGCATTTAAGTGAGTTCAAATTGAACTCACTTTTTTAGTAAGGAGTAGGTAAAAAATGGAAAGAATCTATTTAGCATCGCCACATATGAGTGATGAAGGTTATGAACAAGCTTTTATTAAAGAAGCCTTTGATACTAATTGGATTGCACCATTAGGTGAAAATGTCAATCAATTTGAAGTTGAATTAGCTGATAAGGTAGGAATTGAACACGCTGCGGCATTAGTTTCAGGGACCTCCGCTATACATTTAGCTCTTAAACATGTCGGTATTCAACCAGGAGATATTGTATTTTGTCAAAGTTTAACATTTTCAGCTTCTGCGAATCCAATTGTTTATGAAGGAGGACAACCAGTTTTCATAGATTCCGAACCAGGTACCTGGAATATGGACCCTAAGCGCTTAGAAGAAGCTTTTACTAAGTATAAACCTAAGGCAGTAATTGCTGTCCATCTTTATGGTTTAGCCGCTAAAATTGATGAGATTAAAGAAATTTGCTCCAAGCATGGTGTGCCATTAATAGAAGATGCTGCTGAGAGTCTTGGTACAATTTATAAGGGCCAATACACTGGGACTTTTGGCGATTATGGTATTTACTCTTTCAATGGTAATAAAATCATTACAACGTCTGGTGGCGGCATGTTAGTAGCTCACGATCCAGCAATCACTGAGAAGGCTCGCTTCTGGGCCACCCAAGCCCGCGAGAATGAACGCCACTATGAACATAAAGAAATTGGCTACAATTATCGGATGAGTAATATTGTAGCTGGGATTGGTCGTGGCCAACTAAAGGTTCTTGACGAACGTATTGAACAAAAACGCCATATCTTCCAAAGCTACCAAGAAGCCTTTGAAGATATTGATGGCATTCAATTCATTACGGAATTCGACGATGAACGCTCCAACTATTGGTTATCTGCTATGTTGATTGCTAAAGACTCTAAGGTTAGTCCAACAATGGTGATGGATACCTTAGCAGAAGATAACATTGAATCACGTCCTATTTGGAAGCCGATGCATATGCAACCTGTATTTAGTGACTGTGATGTGATTGGTGGCGAAGTCGCTGAAGATTTATTTAATCGCGGTCTCTGCCTGCCAAGTGATACCAAGATGACCGATGAAGATATTGAACGTGTGATTCGGATCATCAAATCATTATGGAGCTGATCAGTCATGTATAGAAATTTCCTTAAACGAGGGATTGATTTCTGCTTAGCCTTAATAGCTCTGATCCTTTTATCGCCAGTCATGCTAGTAACAGCCATTCTGGTGCGTAATAAGTTAGGGAGTCCTGTACTATTCAAACAATTACGTCCTGGGAAGAATGAAAAGATCTTTGCCATGTATAAGTTTCGTTCCATGACAGATGCCCGTGATGAAGAGGGTAATTTATTAGCAGATTCTGAACGATTAACCGACTTTGGGAAAAAACTGCGTTCAACTTCATTAGACGAACTTCCGGAATTGTTTAATATCCTTAAAGGGGATATGAGTTTTGTCGGACCAAGGCCCTTACTCATTGATTACCTAAAGCTTTACGATGAAAAGCAAAAACAAAGACAACAAGTGCGACCAGGCTTAACAGGCCTCGCCCAAGTCAATGGGCGAAATGCAACGACCTGGGAAGAGCGCTTCAGCTATGATGTTTATTATGCCAATCATGTCTCTTTATGGTTAGACATTAAAATCCTAGTCAAAACAGTAAAGACCGTTCTGACTAGGGATGGAATCAATAATGAAAATGCAGCAACGATGGTGGCCTTTGAAGGGAATAAGCTAGATGAAGAAGAATAGTCTTTATATCATAGGAGCTGGTGGCCATGGCAAAGTCGTTGCTGACGCTGCCTTACTTATGGACCAGTGGCAATCGATTGCCTTCCTTGACGATCACAAAATTGGTCAAGATATCCTAGGTCTTAAAGTGGTTGGAGGAAGTCAAGATTATCACGCTCTTGACCCAAACGATGCAGAATTTATAGTGGCAATTGGTGATAATGCGACACGTGAGCAAATCCAAAATCAAATAAAAATTGATGGGTATCGTTTAGCTACAGTAATTCATCCGAGTGCGGTCATTGGACGAGAAGTCTCGATTGGTGAAGGAACGGTTATCTTTGCTCAAGTCGTGGTTAACCCATCAACGGCTATAGGTAAGGGCTGTATCCTAAATACAGCTTGTTCCGTAGATCATGATAATCATATTGGTAATTTCGTCCATCTATCACCTGGTGTCAGATTGGCAGGAACAGTATCTGTGGGAGAGCGTACCTGGTTAGGTATTAATGCGACGGTTATTAATAATTGCAGCATTGCTAGTGATGCAGTAATTGGTGCAAGTACTGTTTGCATTGGTAACATTAAAGAATCCGGTACCTATGTAGGCAATCCCGCTAAAAAGATAAGTTATTAGGAGGAAGTTAATGAAAAAAGCTTTGATGTATGCCTCAGTGGCTTCAATGATTGATATGTTTAATATGAATAATATTAAAATTCTAAAAGACTTGGGCTATCAAGTGGATGTTGCTTGTAATTTTGAGGATCGTAGCACGACCACAGATGCTAAAATTGAAGCTTTCAAGAAAAAACTCCACGATTTAGATGTTTCCTACTATCACCTACCAATTCCAAGACAAATCAGCAAAATTGGGGATATCATAAAATCTTATCAGCTATCTAAAAAATTAGCTGAAAAAGATTACGATGTAGTTCATTGTCACTCTCCAATTGGCGCAGCACTTTGTCGTCTAGCCTTTCGTCACTCTAAAACAAAGATCATCTACACTGCTCATGGTTTTCATTTTTATGAAGGAGCTCCTTTAAAAAACTGGTTAATTTTTTATCCTGTAGAAAAAATATTAGCTCGTTATACGGATATTTTGATAACGATTAATCAGGAGGATTATGAACGAGCCGAAACTTTTAATGTTAGAGATAAAGTAGTTAAAGTTAATGGCGTAGGTATCGATACCTCTAAATTCAAAGAAAGAAACTATGCAGAGAAGAATAGCCAATTATTAAATGATCTAAATTTAGATGAAGATGATGTTATTCTTACAAGCGTGGGTCAATTATCAAAAAGAAAAAACCATCGTGTGGTTATAGAAGCTCTTGCTAAACTAAAAAATAGAAAAATTAAATATCTTATTGTGGGAGAAGGAGAGCTTAGAAATGAATTAACCCACTTAATTAAAGAGAATAATCTAGAGGATGAAGTTATCCTATTAGGCTTTCGATCAGATATTGATCAAATATTAGGAATAACAGATATCTTCGTCTTACCGTCTTTGCAAGAAGGATTGCCCGTTTCTTTGATGGAAGCAATGGGGACTGGATTGCCTTGCATTGTGTCAGATATTAGGGGGAATAGAGACTTAATAGACAATAAATTAGGTGGATACCTATGTAATAATGAAATAAATAAATATCAAAAGATGATAAGATTATTATGTATGAGTAAAGATAAACGATTCTTATTTGGAAAATATAATGCAAAAAAAATAAAGAAGTTTGATAAAAATGTGATTAATTTAGAGATGATCAAGATTTACAATTAATTATAGAATAGGGGTAAACTATTGCCTAAAGTAAGTATAATTATTCCAGCATTTAATGCAGAGAAAACTATCGCATATACGATAAATTCTGTTTTGGCCCAAACATATTCTGAATTTGAAGTAATAGTAATAAATGATGGGTCCACTGATAGAACCCTTGAAGAGCTAATTTATCTAGAGAGCCAGGATAGTAGAATAAAGTTACTTAATCAAAAAAATATGGGAGTGTCGGCTGCTCGTAATAAAGGAATTAAATATTCTACTGGGAAATATCTGATGTTTCTAGATGCTGATGACTTTCTAGATAAAATGGCTATTGAAAGTCTAGTCTCTTGTATTGAAAAAGAAAAAGTAGATTGTGTAAGTACTAACTACAAAATTATTTCTAAAAAAACAAAATATATTGATGTAATTGAGTATAGTGAAAAACTATCTTTTAAAGAGATGAAAGATAAATTATATCCTGTATTACTTTGTGATAATTCATTAGTAGACACTTACCATAAAGGGTTATGGACAAAGCTATACAGGAGTAAGATTATAAAAGATAATCAAATTAACTTTTGTACAGATTTGCAAATTTATGAAGACACTTTATTTGTTATGGAATATTTAACTAACTGTCACAGTATTATAAATTTGGCTGATATCTACTTTTATAATTATGTAAACAATAATTCTTCTGTAACAAATAATTATGTATCAAATTGTTGGTTAACACTGAAATTAAGTGCTGAGAGGGCAAAAAAATTAGGAACAAATATAAAAAATATTGATAAACAGTATTCTAATCTGTTATCAAGAAATGCAATAACTTCAATAATTAATGCTACGAAATCTATGGATATTAAAAAAATCCCTCAACGTTTTAAAGAAATTAAATATATTTTATCAGATAAAGATTTAAATCATGAGCTTAGTAAAATTAGACTTAAAGATCTTTCGTTTGCTAGAAAAACTATTATACTTTTAATAAAATATAATATGACTTATATGTTATTCGCACTTTCATATATATATAATGTGGCAAGAGGATGAGTAATCGATGACTAATATAAAACTATTAACGAGCATTAACAAAATAATTATTTTAATTCTTTACTTAGCGCTTATTTTAATTTCAGCCTTTGTATGTTCAAAGAGCTCTGAAATTTATTTTTTGTCAAATTTTTCGATAGTCTCATTTATAATTTTAATTGTTACATTCTGTCTATTTAAGTTCTATACCAAAACTTTGTTTTCTTTTTCTTCTATTTTTATTTTATTACTTTATTTATTTCATTTTGGTCAGGTTTATTTAAATGTGATTGATTATAGTTTTGGTAAATATAAAATGAATTTTATTGAATACTATTCTATTAATGAATTGAAATCTACTTTAATTTTTTCCTTTCTAATTATATTTCTAACATCTTTTGGAATATTAATAAAAATTTCTTTTTATAGAAAAAACTATGAGTTTTTTTCAAAGTATAGAATAAATTTGTCTAAATCTCAATTTAAAAAGTTAGCTTTTTCATTTTTCGGATTAGTGTTTCCAATAAAATTTTATAGAGATTTTTCTTTAATCAGGTATTCAATAAATGGTGGATATTTAAAAACTTTAGAAGCGATAGAGGAGGGGAGTGGAGTAGTAACCGCTTTTTCTTTAATTGCTTATACAGCAATTATAATGTTGATACTATCCAATTATCCTAATAAAATAAAAATGAGAGGCTTAATATTTTTATTTGCAGGATATGAGATAATCACAATGTTATCTGGAGGTAGAGGGATACAAATGGTATTCCTGTTATTATTAGTTTATATTTATCATAATTTTGTTGAAAAATTAAATTTTAAAGGAATTCTCTCGATTAGTTTAATAGGATATATATTAATTTCATTTCTTAATATTATTGCAGTTTCAAGAAATTTCAGTTCAAGTATGCTTCCTAGTTTAAGCACAATACATTCTTCGTTAATTACTAATAATCCTATACTAGATCTTATTGCTGAATTAGGAGGAACAATACAAACTCCTATTGAAATAATGAGACAAGTCCCATACTATCTTTCTTTTGGAAAAGGCAATACATTTATTGGAGGCATATTTAGAGCCTTACCCAATATTGGAGGATTTTTAAATCAAATTTTAGAAGAAACAAATTTTATGTCAAAAATTAAGGCATCAGCTCCAGGAGGCTCTTATATTGGAGAACTTTATTATAACTTTGGATATTATGCGTATCCTTTTGCCATTTTATTCGGTGTTATCATAGAATTTATTTCAAAAAAAATTAGTAATACTATTGTTAATAAAAATTTATTTGAATTTTGTTTATTTGTACCTATATTTATTTTGGGATTATGGTGGGTTAGAAACTATTTTTCTGAAATAGTTAGAGTTGCCATTTGGAATGCTATTTTATTATTAACATTAAATTATTTTATTAATAAAGTTTTTTTTAGAAAAGATAGGAGTAGAATATGAAAGTGTTAAATATAGTTGGCAGCTTAAAAATTGGGGGACAGGAAAATGTAGCGATGAATATTTTAAGATATGCTCCTAAAAATATATTAATTGATTATCTGGTCTTTGATAATGAAGAGTCCCTATATACGGAAGAAACTAAATCCTACGATACGAATATTATTCGTCTTTCACTCGAAAATAAGTATCTATTTTTCAAACGATATTTCAGATTACTAAAAAAAAATAATTATGACGTTGTACATATTCATACCTATTATAGTTCTGGGTATTTAAGTTATATAAGTAAACTAGCTGGAATAAAAAATGTGGTTGTTCATAGTCATACAAAAGGGCCAAGCGGGACAAAAAGTTTATTGAGAAAATTTTATGAAAAAGAAATGAAACAATTAATCGATAAATATGCGGATAATAGAATTGCTGTTAGTAGTGAATCTGGAGAATCTTTGTTCAATTCAAATTTTGAAGTAATTAATAATGGAATTGATATTAATAAATATAAATTTAATGAGGAAAATAGAGAATCAGTTAGAAATCTAATTGGACGAGATTATTTGTTAATTGGTCATGTAGGAAGATTGTCGGAAGAAAAAAATCAAGCTTTTATCATTGACTTGTTACCTGATATATTAAAATATCAATCCAATATACATGTTGTTTTAATTGGAGCTGGGGACGCTTACGAATCTTATTTAAGATTAAAAGTAACACAAGATCAACTAGATGAATATGTGACTTTTGTAGGAGAAACAAATGAAGTCGAAAAATATTTGAGTGCTATAGATCTATTAATATTTCCTTCTATTTTTGAAGGCATGCCACTAACGTTAATTGAAGCTCAAATTAATGGTTTACCTATATTAGCATCAGATAATATTGATCAAAATATTAATCTAGATAACAATATTATTTTTAAGTCTTTGAATGAAAGCAAAAGTGATTGGGCAGAAACAGCACTTAAAATGAAACGAAAAAAAGTGAATTATAGTAATTTTTCTGAATATGACGTAAAAAAATCAATGGATAAAATTTACAGAATATATGGAGAAGGTGGCGAATAGAATGCCTAAACTATCTGTAATTATGAGTGTATACAATGAAAGTAAAGACGTATTGGAACAAGCTATCGATTCCATTCTAAAGCAAACATTTACTGACTTTGAGTTTTTAATAGTTAATGATAATCCAGATAATCGAGATATATACGAATTTCTTGCTAACAAAGAAAGAAATGACGAAAGAATTATTTTGATTATAAATGAAAATAATATGGGGTTATCTGCTTCATTGAATAGAGGAATTAAGGCAAGCTCCTCTAATCTAATTGCTAGGATGGATGCTGATGATATTAGTCTACCTAATAGATTGGAAGTAGAATATAATACTTTAGCTCAAACAAATGCTGATATCGTTGGTTCAAATGCAATTGTAATTGATGAAGACGATAATGAGATTAAGGAATTTTACGAGAAGCCTATAAACAATCCTAAAGAAAAATTACTTCAATATAATGTATTAATTCATCCAAGTACAATGTTTAATAAAACCTTATTTGAAAAAGTAGGGGGGTATAGGGAAATAAAATATGCGGAGGACTATGATCTATGGCTGAGAATGTTAGAATACGATCCTAATGTCGATATAATAGAACAGCCGTTACTTAAATATAGGATACGTAAAGCAGGAATCAGTCAATCAAATGCGGTTAAGCAATTTATGACATCAGTCTATGTTCAGAAGAAATATTTACAAAGATTAAAAAATGGAAATGATAGTTTTTCAGTAGAAGAGCAAAAAACATATATAGATAATAACTTTCCTGATTCTAAAGATCTTGATTATGTTGAAGATCGTCTAGGACAGAAAAATAGGGATGGTTTACTACAGGCGTTATTAAAAAGTAACTTTTTCAGATCGTATTATATGCATAAAGTAAAAATGGCTTTATTTAGTAAATTATGATTAGCTTAAGGAGGATTAAATGTTGTGTATACTCTATCTATTATAATTCCAGTATATAATTCTGAAAAATATTTGCCTCACCTATTAACTCAACTTGAACAATTAGATAGAAAAAAAATTGAGATAATATTTGTAGATGATGGGTCAAATGATGGGTCAAAAAATATTATAAAAAAGGCGATTAGAAAAAACATAAAATACATTTATCAAAAAAATAGTGGTGCACCTTCAGCCAGGAATAAAGGATTAATGGAGTCTGAAGGAAAATATGTATATTTTATTGATTCTGATGATTTATTGAATTTATATGGTCTAAAAAAAATTATTCAGTATTTGGAAAATAAAATACATTTAGATGTATTGATAGCTAATTTTGAATATGTAGATTCTTCTAATAGCTCGTTTATTTATGAAAATTTTGTTTATAGTGATTTACCTAAAAAAAATGAAGCTTGTCATTTGTCTCCAATACCAGGAAATAAAATTTATAGAAAAAAATATTTATTAGATAACAATATTTATTTTTTTAATGTAAGGATAGGTCAAGATCTTAATTTCTTTTTAAAAGCTATAGACTCGGCAAGTATAATAGAGTATTGTAATGAATCTATTTATAGATATTTTATCAGGGAGAATAGTATTAGTACTAGTTATGATTCACGTATTGCTGATATAATTTTAAGCATAGATAATGCAGAAAATTGTTGTAATACAATAGATAAAACAACTTTTAATGAAATAAAATATACACATTTTAATTATCAATTAACTAAAGTTCCTAAAATAAAACAAAAAGACCAACAAAGATATGTTGTAAAAAAATTGACTGATTCTATAAAAAAAATTCCTAGGAAAGATGCTATAAATAATTGTAATTGTAAAATACTTTTTTGTAACTTCATCAGGAGAAAAATATTTGAATTTAAATATTTATAGCTATTAGTAAGAGACTTACTCTATACATGTTAAATAATAAAATTGATTAATAAAGAAAAGATCTAAATTAATAAGACGATAAAAATGATCAAACGCTAATATTTTTGGTTAAACTTATTGGAAGTGAGAGTACGTGCTAAAATCAACACTTAAAAAAATAACCCCACTATATCATAGATATATTACTTATAGAAATAATATAGAAATAAAAAAAGAAAATCAAAGAAGTAAATTTACTGACAAGCAAATGGAAGATAATCTTAAGTTTGTTTATAAGAATAGAACAAATCAAGATCTGGACTGGAATCATTTGGAACGCTACACGGAGAAGATGCAATGGGCTAAATTATATGATGGCTCTCAATTAAAGACAAAATTGAGTGATAAATTTTTAGTTAGGCAGTGGATAGGAGAAAAAATTGGTGATCAGTATCTTATTCCCTTACTAGGTGTGTGGGATAGCTTTGAAGAAGTCAATTTAGAAGACTTACCTGAACAATTTGTACTGAAGGTCAATCATTCTTCAGGAGTCAATCTAATTGTGAAAAATAAAGATCAGATTGATTGGAAAATCCAAAAAGTAATATTCAATAATGCTTTAAAACGAAACTTTGGTTATACAGAGTCTTTAGAATTACACTATAAGGATATCCAACCAAAGATAATTGCTGAAGAGTATGTTGAAGATTCTTCAGGGCAATTGAATGATTATAAATTTTTATGTTTTAGCGGAAAAGTATATTATTGTTGGGTTGATTTTGATCGATATGGCGAACATAAGCGAAATGTGTACAATTTAGATTGGGAGTTACAGGATTGGAACCAATATAACTATTCCAATTTTGAGGGAGAAGTACCTAAACCAAAGAACTTTAATCAGATGATTCAACTTGCTCAGATTCTTTGTGAAGGATTTTCTCATGTTAGAGTAGATTTATATAACGTTGATGGAGAAATTTACTTTGGTGAGATGACTTTTACAAATGGTGCGGGTTTTGAACCGATATATCCAGATGAAGCTAATTTAATGCTAGGGAATTTGTGGCAACTTCCTATTGATAATCGTGAGGGGGACTAATGGATAATATAAAAAAATTAAAACTCAATTCTTCATTTTCATTAGTTAACCAAATTTTGTTAATTGTGTCTGGTTTAATACTCCCTCGTTTTATTTTAAATTTTTATGGTTCAGAAATTAATGGTTTACAGTCTTCTATTGGACAATTTTTATCGATCATTAATTTTTTGGAACTAGGAGTAGGATCCGTCGTTCAATCCGCTTTGTACCAACCTATAGTTAGAGGGGATATTGATCGAGTGAGCAGTATAGCAAGTGCAGCCAATCATTTTTTTAAACGATTGGCTGGTATTTTATTAATTTATGTTGTTATTCTGTGTTTCACTTTTCCTTTTTTTATCGATAGTCCTTTATCTAATATCTCAACGATTTTCTTAATCATCGCGATGTCAATTAGTTTATTCTCACAGTTTTATTTTGGCTTAGTGAATCAAATTATATTAAATGCTGATCAGAAGAACTACATTCAAATTTTAGGTAGTATGGCTACGATCATACTTAATCTAATTCTGTCAGTAATATTAATATACACAGGCTTTGGTATTGTGACAGTCAAGTTTGTGTCGGGATTAGTATTCTTAATTCGACCTCTGTACCTATATTTTTATGTGAAGAGAAATTATAATATATCAACTAGTAGTCATTTTACGAAGGACGCAATACCACAAAAATGGAATGGCATTGCTCAACACGTAGCCTATGTCATTTTGGATAGTACAGATATTGTGGTTTTGACTATTTTTTCTACTTTAAAAAATGTATCTGTCTATACGATTTATAACCTAGTCATTAATGGGATTAAATTGTTATTGTCTTCTTTTACATCGAGTTTCCAGTCATTTTTTGGACATATGATTGCAGAAGAGCGGATTTCTGAACTCAATTTGCACTTTAATCGAATTGAATGGTTAATGCATAATGCATCAACTTTACTCTTTTCATTAACAGCAAGCTTAATTGTTCCCTTTGTTAAGGTCTATACAAGTGGTATAAATGATGCTGACTACAATGCGCCTATATTTGCTTTAATGCTGTGCCTCGCTCAGCTGGTATATTGTATCCGAATACCATATACAGCAGTTGTATTATCTGCCGGTCACTATAAACAAACACAAGCAAGCGCTATCATTGAAGCTCTGTTAAATGTCGTTCTTTCAATAATACTAGTATCAAATTTCGGCTTAATTGGAGTAGCAGTAGGAACCTTCTTAGCAGTACTCTATCGGACCTTATATTTCATACAGTATTTATCAAACAATATCCTTCATCGTAGTAAGAAAATATTCACGAAGCACATGCTGGTCGACATTTTAATTTTCAGCATTACGTTCTGGATTGGTAGCTTCTTCGATGGTGATATTGTAAACATCATTGAATGGGTCAAACTAGCGATTGTTGAGGGAATTATCTTCTCATTAGTTGTTTTGATTGTTAATTTGGTGTTTAATAGAGAGATGGTTTTGGCTTATTTAAATAGGATATGGAAGTAAAGTGTGGTACTATAACTACAAGTAGCAAATCCATAATTATTTATATTAATAAGTTGATTTTTGGTAAAGGAGGAGAGTATGGCAACAATAAATCAAATAAAAGAATTATTTAAATCTCATTTTAATGAAGATAATGAGAAGTTTAAAGTAATTGCTTTGCAGATAGCTGCTCATGAAGCAAAAATTGGTCATACATCAAGCGCTAGAGAGTTGAAAGCTATTATCGACAACTCTCCTTCTACTAAAAATAAGGTTGTAAAACTTAATGATGCTAATAAATTGTTTAAACTTGAATATCCTTCAGCTGGAATAGAGCAATTAGTTGTTAGTGAAGATATTGAAGTAAAAATAGATAGAATTATTTCAGAATATAAAAAAAGAAATATTCTTTTAAAATATGGACTAAAAAATAGATCTAAACTCTTATTAGAAGGGGAACCAGGAACTGGTAAGACTATGACAGCGTCTGTAATTGGTCATGAATTACAATTGCCTTTATATACTGTCCAGATACACTCTTTAATATCGAAATACATGGGTGAAACTAGTGTAAAATTAAAAGAGATTTTTGAACAGATACAAGAAAATAGAGGAGTTTATTTTTTTGATGAATTTGACGCAATTGGTTCGGATCGAAGATATGATAATGATGTGGGAGAAATGAGAAGAATTTTGAATTCCTTTCTTCAATATATAGAAACAGATGACTCTTCCAGTATCATTATTTGCGCAACAAATAATCCATCTATGTTAGATAAAGCATTATTTAGAAGGTTTGATGACGTCTTTGAGTATAGATTTCCTGATGAGATTCAAATCATTAAATTACTTAAATTAAATCTGCAAGATATTTCTTTTAATCAAATTTCTATAAACAAAGAAATAGTAGACTCTGCAAAAGGACTGAGTCATTCTGAAATTGTTACAGCTTGTAATGAAACCAAAAAATATTCATTGCTGAGCGAGGATAACGTTGATAATAAAATATTATTACAATTTCTAAAGGAGAGAAGAAAATTTATGAAATATCAAGAGGATAGATCATAATGCGACATAACCATATAAATTTACATGATAACGGTGAAAGAATCCCTTATACTCCTACAAATATTGAAGGAATAAGGAAAATATACCAAAACGGAATAGAATTGCCCATGCTGCTAAATTAGAAAATAAAATAAATTCTATATTAGCTAATAATTCAACAGATAAAGATAACTCCATCACAGAAAAAGATGGAGTTTATTTACAATTTAAAGGTAAAGAAGGCTATAAATTACTTACTAATAGTCTTGAGCATGCGTCGCAAAATGTTCGCTTGTGTAATATTAAGGAAACGTATGATTCTGAAGAAAAATGTACTACTCAGTATGCGACTGTTTTTCTACCTGAAAAGAAAAAAGATTTTTATTCAAAAAAATTAGATGAATATAGAACTTCAAAAGATTCTAATAAATTTATTGATAGTATTGAAGATGTCAATAGAGCTACAGTTCATGAATTATGGACAGATCAGGCCGAAATTCCTAATAAAAATAAAGAAGCTTGTGAAATTTGGTTAAGTGTTTATAAAAAAGATAGTCCTGAAAAAGTAGTGGAAGAGTTTTTTTCTTTATGCGAACAGTTTGAAATCAGTCATTATGATAGCTTTGTAGAATTTCCGGAAAGAGTTGTCATATCTGTAATAGCAAATTTTGAAATGTTAGAAAATTTAGTACAAAATACTTCAAAAATTGCAGAAATTAGAAAAAATCAAGTTCCTGTTCCCTTTTTCTTAAGAGATAATGATAGAAACGAACAAAGAGAATGGTCAGAGGAGCTGTTGGAAAGACTCTCTTTTGATGACTCTAATTTCTCTATCTGTTTACTTGATACAGGTGTAAGTAATGGTCATCCTTTAATTTCCTCTGTCCTCTCAGATGAAGATATGCATACAGTATTTGATGACAAAATAGTACAAGATAAAAGTGGTAGTGGACATGGAACTGCCATGGCAGGTATTGCGACATATTATAATTTAGAAAGATTATTAGATTCTTGTTTAAAATACAATATCAATCATCATTTAGAATCTGTGAGAATCCTTAAGGAAAATGCAGAAGCAAGTGATGAAAAGGATATAAAACTTTATGCTGATGTTACTTCTGAAGCTATATCGAAAGTAGAAATACAAAATCCATCTGCCAAAAGGGTTATTGCAATGGCTGTGACTTCTGGCAATAGCGAAAACTCTAACAATAGTAGCGGGTATAAAGCTGACGGAACGCCTACTTCCTGGTCCGCAGGAATAGATAATTTATCTTTAGGAAATTATGGTGCTGAAGAGACTGAGTCTAGATTGATAATCATTTCTGGAGGAAACACAAGTTTAGAAGAAATTGAGGATGCAGAAGATTACAAAACAGCTGTAACTTTACATTCTGTTGAAAATCCTGGGCAATCTTGGAATGCTCTAACTGTTGGAGCTTATACTGAAAAAGCTTTAGTCTCTGAATATGAAGCATTAAATAATTATAAACCTATAGCGTTAAAGAGCGGATTTTCCCCGTTAACTTCTTCGTCAGTTATGTGGGATTCTAAGTGGCCTATAAAACCAGAAGTGGTTTTTGAAGGAGGAAATGTTGGCTTCAATAAGGATGATCCATACATTAAATATGATACCAGTGATCACTTAAGCTTATTAACTGCAAATAATAAATTTAATAGAGGAGATTATTTTACTACGTTCAACGGAACTAGTGCAGCAACTGCTCAGGCATCAAATTTAGCGATTAAAATAATGAGTCGATATCCAGATATTTGCCCTCAAACAGTTAGAGCTATAATGGTACATTCAGCAGAATGGACTGATGAGATGTTCAAGCAAATATTTGGTCATAATGATAAAAAAGATTTAAATAAAGGCGAATACAGAGCATTATTGAGAACAGTTGGTTATGGTAAACCTAATGTAGAAGCAGCATTATATAGTTTTGATAACTCAGCTAACTTAATTGTTGAAGATGAAATCCAACCCTTTAAGAAAGTAGGAAATAATTCCCCTACAATTAATGAAATGGCTATTCATGAAATTCCGTGGCCTAAAGATGTACTATTAAGTTTAGGTAATACGCCGGTTAAATTGAAAGTAACATTATCCTATTTTATCGATCCATCACCTGGGCAAATCGGATGGGGCGATAAATATAGATATCCAGGATGTAGACTTTCTTTTGATATTAATAATATAAATGAAAACAAAGAAGATTTTGTAACTAGGATAAATAAAAAAGCTCGAGAAAAAGCAATAAATAATGGAACTTATCAGGAAACAAAAAACGATAGTAATCGATGGCTATTAGGAACAAATAATAGAGATGTCGGGTCAATTCATTCAGATGTTTGGGAAGATACTGCTTCAAATTTAGCTGAAAATCGTTTTATTGCTGTTTATCCAGGAGGCGGTTGGTGGAATAAAAGACAGCACTTAAAAAAATATAATAACAAAATAAAGTATTCGTTAATTATCAGCATTTCTACTCCTGATGAAGAAATTGATTTATATACTCCTATCCAAAATCAAATTAATATTGCTAATAGGAATATAGTCTCGAATCAAATTGAGCATTAAATTAAAATCGATTTTATAGATATTACACTATCCGTCTGATCCCAGAAACTGAAGACCAGGTGCTCCGCATCAATGAGGAGAATTCCAAGACTGTGATTCAGCCACGCGATGATTTGGCTTTGGGTGAGCATGTGATCATCCAGGATGGGGTGAATCGCTATACCGAGATTACCAACCGGATCTATAAGGACCACCAGAATAATATCCTCAAGACCCAGGAGATTTCCCGCCAGGACTTCCCTGGTCAAGACCTGATTATTGGCCTTGGTACTGGCAAGGGGCAATCAGGGCTTCCAGCTGAAGAGGAGCCATCGCTACCAGTTCATCCGCAAGAGCCTGATAGCCCAAGGCCGCCATCCACTGAGCAAGCTGTTGATACCAATCCAAGGGGCGAGATGTCTCGAGGACCGGTAGAGAGACCGCAAGCTATGCCTCAAGGACAAAGTGAAGGGGAAGAAGTCTCCTCTACTCATACAGAAGAGCTTATGACTTCTGATGACTCACTTAGGATAAGTGACGACTCGGTATCTAATTCCTATGACCAGGTTAAAGAAGAGGCTGGGATGGATCATATAAGTCCTATATCGGAAAGCATGGCCCCTGGCTCTGTAGCTCCTGAGCACCTGCTTACCGCCAATCCGGACAAAGCAAAGAAGGCCCCAACCTTGCTTCCAAGTTCTAAGCTAGGGGTTCGCTCTGAAGCTTTAGCAAGTCAAAGCACTGATCGAGCGAAGGTAAGTTCAGTGAAGCCCCAGCTCCACCACCAATCTGTTCAGACCAAGCTTTCTAACCAATCAAGCTTAAGAAGGAGTGCCGAGGCGACCGCTAATGCTCCAAGGGTATTCACCCAGCTCCCTCAAACCGGGGGAGGGTCGGACCAAACTATGCTAGGCATCGGCTTGTCCAGTCTCGTAGTCGGACTACTTTTGCGCTTGAGTAGCTTTAAGAAAAGAAGGAATAATTAGAAACGTGGTCAATGAAATATCCCCCTAGAAAAGATGCTTTCTAGGGGGATGTTTTATTGTTAGTTTCTTTCTCATTGCGGGGGCTTGCTTTAATCTTGCCGAGTGCTTATATTTAATGCTTAGCGGTTTTCTAAACAGATCAGCCGAATACCAGCTTTCTACAAAACTGCCCAAGTTTACTCAAAAGCTTTAACAGCTTATCTTTATGGCGATCCACCCAGCGCATAAAGGGTTTTTCAACAAGCTTTTGCCTGATTAAATCGATGAGCGCACATGCGCTATAAACTAAGCCCACCACAAGAATAGAGTAGGGGATTAGGAGGAGTGAATCTTGATAGTGCTGGTTTTGGAAGATATCATGCCATAAAAAAGGTCTTAGTATGCGATGGTCATGTAATAGGTAGATACCGAATGTGGTGGATGCTAAGAGGTTGATGAATTTATTGTAAGGCACATCAAGTTTCACAAAGCCCAAGAATAAGCTTAAGGCGATGAATAGAATCGATAACTTCTCCATCCCATAAAAGTGCGTGGCATAGGCAGCAAGCTCCTCCCACCTTGTGCCTAATACCGTAAACATGATGTTGGAAAGATAGGTGAAGGCTGAGAAGATACCCGACCAGATAAAATATTGTTTGCTGGTCAAATTATGGTTAAAGCCATGCAATCGCGCATAGCCAGCAATCACATATAATGTAACGAACCACCATAAGTAATTGCTTTGAAAGTTTGAAGCCGTTAATGTCGGAATGACAGACCACATTGTGACCAGTAATATAAGAAGGGTTTGATAGGCTTTCTTGTCGAGTCCATTGAGCAAACGATTAAGAAATGGGTGGATGAGGTAGAGGACAAAGTATGTACTCGCGAACCACCATGAAGAGAAGGTAATCGGGAACAGGGATTTTAAGGTCATATTATTGGCATAGTCATGAACAGGAAACAAGGAGAATATGACAAAGAGACCGATTGAATAAAAAATAATTTGTCCCCAAAGTTTCAAAATCTTTTTCACATCAAAGAGCTTGTCCTGTTTCGTGATGAGGAAGTAGCCTGACATCAAAATAAAAACATTAACGCCAACCTTCCCTCCTATGACGATGAAGTTATACCAAAAGTGGGGGATGGTAATAGCGGTTGCTTCCCAATTAAAACCACCATGCACTGCAAAATGATGAAAAATAATCATTATAATCGAAATGATTCTTAACAACTCAATATTGGTCTGTCTCTTGATCGGTGAATGTTTCATAGGATCGTGTTAACCCCCATTTTGTGATGTGACATGGTGGATTATATCATCAACTTAGCTAGTCTTAAGGTAAAAATAAATACGCCATGTATCGTTCACTTATCAGGCAAGAAACTTACGATTAATAAGTAGTCGCCAATCTTGCCATGAAATAAGCATACCAAAACGGCCATTAAAGGTAAATATCTAGACGGTTTATAATGCGGAATTATGGAATTTTTAATGCCTCTCGAAGCAAGCTGCAGCTTGCCGGGATGACTAGTAGATTGCTATCTCCCAGAAGCTAGGAATTAGACTGGGCGCCTGGCTAAGTCTAGCTGACAAAAAAGATCGGGTTCCCCTAGAAAGAGTAGTTTCTAGGAGAATTTATTGTCAATGAAGCAATTAACTCTATCAAGTTGGTATACTAAGACTAGCTAAGAGATACAGAGTAAGCCATCTTATCTTCTCACTGAAAGGAAGGATCTTATGACAGGCAAAATAAGTTTAGTTTTACTTGCTAGCCTAGCCTTGTCCGCCTGCGCCGGATCAAGTATTGACCAGGAAGAGGCATCAACAGCTTCTGAATCTGAACCCAAGCAAGACGTTTCGTCGGTCGCCGAAGCTCAAGTTTCTAGCGATTCATCCAGTGAGCGCTCAAGCCAAGCTAGCAGCTCTGAGACCCAGACACCAGCTAAGCGAGAGCAACCACCAGCTACTCAGGATAACAGAGCTCACTACCAGGCCGAGGAGTACCAAGAATCCAATGAGTATCCAGGTTACACCAATAAAGAAGTCGAAATGGTCCGGGTCTATCTGAGTGTGATGAACAACACCGACCTCTTCCCTTATGGTAACGATGGCGACCATATCGATGCGAGTTTCATACCAGCAGGCACAATTGTAGATCCCTATGCTCCTGAGCTATCCCCAGTTTGGCCCACAGATGCCTGGAATATCGCCATGGGCAAGACTACGGCAGGCTCTTCAATCTTTCAATATACCAGCAACTACGACGGTACGGTCACCGTCTATCGCTTGCCGTATCATTGGCACGGGACCCCAGAATCTGAGTCAGCCCGCGCGCAAGAAGCCTTAGATAACGGCTTTATCCTCCCCGTCGAACCCTACACCCCAAGCCAAGTCCAACCCCTGCTCGATACCTTGCAGATATGGGACGAGTGAGAGGCTTTCCACATAACGCGAAAAATTCCCCTAGAAGTAGCTGTTTCTTGATATAGTGCTCACTAAAAAATTGGACGAAGGACTTAATTTTGGACATTAATTTGAATGGATAAATGCGGAACTTAATATTTTAAGAGGAGATATAGATGAATAGGATAGAAACATCAAATTTTAAAGATCTTAATGAATCAGAGTTTTTGAATGAGTTTTATAAAGTTGTTTATGAATTTGCAAGATATTTATATAAGAGATTCAATTCCTTATTAACTGAAGAAAAAATATACAGTCAATTCTTCGATAATAACGACATAAGTTGTTTTATTATATTAAATAAATTATTTTTTCAATATATCTATTCCTTCTTTATTTTAAATTCTTATGAACTGAGTATACCTTCTTTTAATTCATTTAGGACCACTATGGAAATTTTTAGGTTATTTAGGTTAGTAGTTTTAGATGAAGATTTTAGAAAAGATTATTTACAGAATAAAAATATTGAATTTAGAACTGTAAGAGACAATAGATTCATGCAAAGTAAAATTATCAAAAAGCTAGATGAACTTGAAACAGATTTATGAAATAGCGATACTATTCCTCTTTCGATAAATCTTCAAAACCACAATTATACAAAAAACTCTACCTATTCTGAAATACATAGCGAATTATCAAAATGGAGTCATGCTTTAAATGTCAATTTAATCTTTCCAATGTTTATAAATGATAACAAAATAAACCTAAAAATAACTGATGAAAATAGTATTTATAAAGAGTTACATGTAAAAAAATACGTGGAAGGAATGTGTTTAATGTTATTAGATCACAGTTCTAATCTTGGTTGCATTGGGCCTATTCTTGATGATGACTTGTATGCCAAAACAACCGAATTACTAGAAATGTATGATAAATATGTAGAAATATTCTATAAGAATTGATTTATATAAAAATCCATTTGACTTATTGTAAATGTGCTATAATTGTTTCGGGCTAACTCCCTGGAGGGAGGTGCTGTAAATGCAAAATGACTTTCTTATGTTGGTTATTGTGCCAATTTTTGTTGGTATAGTAATTGAACTATTTTCTTGGTGGTTAAACAAGAAACAATAACCGATTAGCCCATTTTAACCCACACGCTTATTCCACGCTAAGCGAAAAAATACCCCTAGAAGTTGCAGCTTCTAGGGGTATTGTGCTGTAAACGTAGACTTTCTTATGTTCCACAACTTTATTATAACACTATATGATAAAATAAGCTAATTAATCAGCTTATTTTTCAGGTTGAATACTTTAAATTAGATTTTATAAATCTGATATAATATCAGTAGATTCAACACGTTCATAGGCAATTGTTATTTATAAGAAAGTATGATAACATATACATGCCTAACACGTTAGGTGTTAGAATAGGTAGTTTGGACCATTTTGTCAAGTAATAAATACCTTCCGCTAAATTGGCGAATCGGTTAATAATGCTTGTAAGATGATTCATAGGTTCGACATATCGAAAGATTACAAAAGTAATCATCAGTAGAATTATAGAACACACGTTCGAATTCTCCTTTCGTTTATGGAGACTTTCTAGCCTAATGCTATGATAGCATAGTTAAGTAGTGGGCTATCTATTTTATAGATACAAGTTTTGCGCTTAGGAGTCTGGAATTAGTTGCCCAGCTAAAGATTCCTAAGCTCTTACAGTGAGGTTATGTGTGTGAATTGTCAAAAATATATTTCAATTGATAACTATAAAATGAAACCTTATAAACATATCGATCGTCCAATAAGAATTCAAAAGGCTAAAAGCTATGTAATGTCTCCTACTAAAGTGGCAAAACATAGCTTTTTGCCTTTTATATCATATGTTCTTTCAAATGAAAAATGGACTGGGATTCCAAACAATGAACTGGAAGGACGCCCAATAAAAATCAAAGAACGCCAGATTATGTATGCTGGGCATTTTGATTCTTATATTTATAAATATTATAGTCAGCTATTGAATTGTAAGTACACTGATTATTTAAAACAAAATAATTTAGATCGAGTAGCAACAGCCTATAGGAATAATAAATCAGGGGAGTCCAATATAAATTTTGCTGCAGAAGTCATTAATTTTATAAAGCAACAACCTGAAGCATGGATTTATGTAGGTGATTTTGAAAAGTACTTTGATACATTAGATCATGAATTATTGAAAACTCGGCTTAAAACGATCTTAGATACTTCATATCTTTCTGATGATTGGTACAATATTTTCAAATCTTTAACTAAATTTGGATATTATGATCGTGAAGCTTTAGATAATTATCAGAATACGCAACAAGAAGCTTTTAAGGGACAAGAAAAGAGATATTTTTACTCTCTTAAAGAATTTAGAACCTATCAAAAGTTTAATAAATGTTCTTATAATAAGCAGTCGTTTGGTATTCCTCAAGGGACTTCAATTAGTCCTGTTTTAGCAAATATTTATGCAATAGATTTTGACCAGTCCATGCAAGAAATTGCTGCTAAATATAATGGGATATATCGAAGATACTCAGATGATTTTATATTAGTTTTACCTAAGTTAAGATCAGATTATGACCAAGAAAGAGTTATTAAGATAATTGAACAAGAAGCTAAAATAAACAAAATTAAAATTAATAGTGATAAATCCCAAAAATATTATTTCATAAATAATGATTTGCTAAAGTTAGCCCCTAATTCTATGAATGCCAAGGGTCATTTAGACTATCTTGGATTTATTTTTGATGGCAAAAATGTAAGGATGAGAAATAAAAGCGTTCAAAAATTTTATAGAAAAACAAAAAGGACTATTGGATATGCTAAATGGGTTAAGTATGATAAAAATTTAAAGAAGCTGCCTTATCGTAAAGTGATTTATAACTTATATACTGATATGGGCCTTAATTACAAAACTTATGGTAACTTTATAAATTATACAAAACGAGCTCAACGAATATTTGATGCTAATTCCCCAAATACTAATAATTTAATGATGCAGCAACTTTCAAACCGAAAAAAGAAGATTGAAAAGTATTTAGGCTATAAAATACATATAAAGTTGTGAAAATGATTGTGTAGGATACTAGAGAAAATAGTCTATAGAAAGAGTGGATAATTTAGTGGAAATAATTGGATCATTGATAGGAGTAATTGTAGGTTATTTACTATCAATTATAAATAAAGTAATAGAATCTTATTGTAAGAAGCGTAAATTGAACAAGTTTAAATTAATGTTACAAAAAGAATATTTAATTTCTATTGAAAATAAAATAGAGCAAATGAAGGCTATTAGAAATAGGTACTGTAGTAGAGTTAACTAATATTATAAGTGTATGTTTAAAAAGACTTGATTATTTAAAGAAAAAAGAACTTGTTTATTATTCTACCAATGCTCAGGGTGAGATGATTCGTTCTGTAGAATTTACAGAAAGTTACCTTTATCAATTAGACCAATTATTAAGAGCGTCACATCAGGTTGATTTAGATAAGAAAAATAGATATATAGCTGAAAAGAAAGAAGCAGCTTGGAAACTTAAAAAAGTTTTATGAGGAAAATTTTGAGAAGTACTATTCTTATGAAATTGATCGCTTTCTAGGATGGAAAGATGTTTTTGATAATGAGAAATTTCAATAATACTTTAATCTAGTTAAAATTCTAATTTCTATAGCTGTCTTTAATACAGCTACTCTTTATTTTAATATGCTCATAATTTGGCCTGTATTTAGCTCTTCGTAATAGGTGGGTAATATGTTAAATAAAAAAATCGGGCGACGCATAAATGCATCGCCCGCAAAACTTTCGTTTTCAAGTCGTAAAGTAAGTATAGTGTTAAATTTGTAGTTTGTCAATGATGATCTTACAAAAATCATACATTTGACATAAACTAGGGCTCGATTTATATAAATAGGCGTCTCTAACCATTCGTCCATCGAAAAGTTCCTTAATTTCCTCAAGTAAGTGTCGTTTTAGATCATTACTTTTTATAACTACGTCAACAGCTATAAGTAACGCAATGAAATCTTGGACGGAATTATTTTTTAATCTATTTTGAATGGTTTTTCTTTTTATATCGTCTAATAAATTTTCTAAACGGTCAGCTAGATTTTCATGGAAGTAGCCCCTTTTATTAACTAAGTCATGTATTACACAGTTGTTGTGAGCCGCTGCGTTACGAATATTTTTAACTTTATACAATAATTCATATTCAAATTCACCACAAGAATATTTTTGACAATAATATCTGTAAAAGTTAACAAATGCTCCAAAAGATATTACCTCTAAGAAAACCCAGACTGGATAATTTGGATGTTCAAATTTCTTTAATAGCTTCCTGACGTAGACAGTTTTTCGCCGGTTTTCTATTTCTTTAAAAAGTTTTTCAGAAGAATGTCGATAATCGCTTACAATTTCGTATTCATCAACACCTCTTTCTTGGATATCTTTTAAGAGGCTTACTTTTAAAGCATGTTCTACGCTAAGGCTAGTACTTAATATCCAGCGTTTAAGATACATATCTATAGTTGATAAATCTTTCAAAGCTTTAAAATCAAGACCTACATATTTATTGTTATGTTTAGGGAAATTGGTTTTGTATGCAGTGAGTTTGACGTAATAATTATGCTCATTTAGGAATTTGATTGCATCGTCCTCACTACAATACTTAAAAGTAACCCCTTTACTCTTTAGTTTATCAATGAGTTCTTCTGTTCTAAGAATGGCCTAAACCTCCTATGAATGGACTTCAAATTCATTATATCATGGATAGTTTTATTTTATGTAAAAGATTTGTTTTCTCAAAAAAGTAAGTTTAATCCATTTATAGCTTAGTATCCTTTTTTCCTCTCAAATAAGCATACACCAAGCAAATCCCTACAGTAATGATGGCGTATAAAACAGTAAAGCGATCGTTAGGGGATTTTGAGATGAAGACGCCCCATAAGATTGAGGCTAGGGCAGTAACAAAATTTTTCAACGGACTTACCTCCTAATTCATTACTCGCTTAAATAGTGATCGTTAATTAGAGTATATCACAATAAATAAAAGCTTTATGCCAATACATATCCCATCTAAGACAGTTATTCAAAAACTAATTAAAAACTCTCACACCCATTAAAATCTTTGATACACCAGTTTCCCCCAATTTGTTATAATTTTCTCATTATGTTTACTGGAGGAAGTGACTGATGAGGAAATTATACCGCTTGGCCTTGGTGTTTGTGGCAGGGCTGGCTTTGTGCGCTTGTGAGAAGGAGTCGGCATCGTCTGCCTTGCCGGGAGTTTATCGCTTAGACAAGGCTAAGCTCTATGAGAATATCCCTGAGACTTTTGATGGTCGATACCTGGATACGGTGGATATTGATATCGAGATTGAAGAGGTCCGGGTCCTGCCTGCTGGGGCTGAGGGCAATGAAGAGGGGGAGGGGCCTGTGCTTGCCTTCTGGTACGATGCGACCAACAAGTCGGAGGAAGAGCTGTCGGCTTTTGATGCTTGGATCCGCTGCTTTGTCCCAACCCAGCACCAAGACCAGCTGGATGATAACTTCGAGAACGACCTGGCCATCGCCAAAGTGCCAGACTCGCGCTATAAGAAGACCCAGAACAAGAAGTTGAAGCGGAATGAATCTGCCAAGAGCGCCATCGCCTTCAAGGTTGCGGATATGAAGGCCCCTGTGGCCCTGTTCGCCAAGACGGCTCAGGGCAAGCTCCTAGGCAGCCAGGACTATAACCCTGCTGACTTGTTGAAAGACCGACTGCTTAAGAAGACGTCTGCTTCGGACAAGACCAGCCCTGAGTCGGCTGCAGCAGGGACTAAGACCAAGCAGAAGGGGAAAGAGCCTTCTAAGCGGGTGGAAGGGGCGATTATCGAAAGCCTGAATGCCATGTTGAATGGTGCCGTAACGAAGGGCAATATTATTTATTGGCTGAAGGCGGAGGGTTACACAGACGCCGAAATTAATGAGGCCTTGACCTATATCGATCTCGATGACTTATATGGTTCACCAAACTATAGTGGGCGTGATCCCTATGACGCCACCCCTGAACCTATCCAGCCTAGTGGATCATCAGATACGACCTTCCCTGGAGGCCTCCCATCTGATGACGGCCAAGCGCCTTATATACAGACGAACCCGTCCTCGTCTTCTCCTAGTGTCACAGCTGCTGGACCTGGAGCTAGTAGTTATATAGATGATGCGCCGGTAGACGATTACACAGCCGATTGGCCAGACTGGAGTGCAACAGATCCTGCACCACCATCCTAATAGATATCTCATGAATGGAGGTTCTCTCCTAAGTCATTTAGCAGGCTTAGGGGAGGACTTTTAGTTTAAAAATACAATCATAATTAAAAAAATTCTCCTAACTATATTTTTAAATAGCTAGGAGATTTACAGTAGTATAAATTATTATGTGCCTATTTGTCGCTTATAATTTTTCTAATTTTATCCAATCTTTATCATGAAACTTTTTTTGGGTACTCCAGCCTTGAGAGAGAGTCATAAAACGATAATAATGTTTTTTATCTTTTTCGTCATAAAAACTTAAACGAATATTATTAAACTCAAATTTATTTTGATTATCTAGTATATATAAGAATTCTAAACTCGAAACGGATTTGTTAGGCACTATAATACTGTATTTTTTATCGTTACCATATGTGCCATAATTAGTAGAGGTTCTAGTACCAATTTCTTCCATTTGTAGCATTTTCTTTTTAAATTTATTATTATAAAATAATTCTAAGTTAATATTCCTTAATAAAACTGAAGTGTTTTTTGTATTTACTATTTCAATTCTAGTAGGGACATATAGCCTATTGTCACAAATTTCACAGGTTATATCAAAATTTTTAATAAAAACATTCTTTTTATATAAATTTATTTGACCGCGACTATTGATACATCTTTCGATTAACATAACACCTAATGAACCAATTAAACTTAAAATGGCTCCTATAGTTAAATATATAATTTGCGAGTAATTTATACTTGCTATGATACTATTGAAGAGATTTATTATCATAAAATAAAATATTTTCTAATTCTCCTTTCAAATTATTTAGTTCATCTTGATTAGCTTGGCTATAATCAATATCAAAATTATCTAAGTTACCGAACTTACTTTCTAGTAAGATAAATGCTTTTATTAACTTTATACGAACTGAAGAAACAATATTCTGAAGAACAGAAGTATCATAATCCATTCTTAGGCGAAGGCACTGTATGTTAGATACTTTATATACATGTGTAATTAGCCAATTTAAATCTATTGAAAAAGTAGTACCCTTGCTTATTCGTTTTACACTAGTTATATTTGAATTTATTTTTGTAAATTCTAGGATTTGGTCAAATTTGTTACTAACGATTTCTGGTTGTAAAATAGCATTTTCTAATTTTACATTCCCTTTAACGCCAGAATAAATAATAACTCCTAGTCCTATATGTCTATAGTCTGGAATTATGACATCTGGTGGGTATCCTTGTAACTCATTTTCGCACCATTTTATGATCTTAGTATATCCCAATTCAAGAGCAATTAAGTAAAGTCTTTCAATAGCAGTTGACTCTTCAATAGAATGATGTATTAACTCTTTTATAATAGTACTCTTACTCATTGTAAAACCTTTCTGTGTTAAATGTATAACTAATATATCAAAATTGACAGAGTTGTTCAAAAAATTGTTATTTTTATATTATGAATTAGATAAGGTGGCACTTACTATCTTACCCTGGGAGATACAGATATGGTATGAAAATGATAAAGAGTGGAACTATCTCTCCCATTCACAACATAAACAAGACTATATTCATTAGGAGGTGTCATAAAATGAAACATTTGATATTTCTTTATCAAAAGCTTGCTTCTAAGGAGCGATTGGCTTTTAAATTGAGTTCGGAAGAAACGCTTTTTCCAGAAGATTTACCGGAGACAATCTTCGAGTTAAATGCTAAGTATCAGCTTGCTAGCCACCGCATCTATTCTAAAGATGCGACCAGCCAGTCGATTGAAGACCAAGATAGCTTCTTTAAAGGGGTGCATTGGTTTGAATCGGTTGAGGCCTTTAAACGTGCTATTGAAGAAGATCAAAATCAACTAAACCCTTTAGATTTTGATAGATTACAAGACATAGCAGAACAAATGGGGCTAGAAGTCAAAGAAAATTTAAAACCTGGATTCTATTCCAAAGACAGCTACGACTCCTATGCTTCCTTATTTTCTTTAGATGGTAATGAGGAAAAATAGCACTTCTACAGTTTTAAGCACCAATCTGATCCTGAGCAGAAGTGGAGCGTTGAAGTTGGACCTTAGCCATGAACAAGCAAACATACTAAGATTAGC
>NZ_KV797920.1 GCF_001809535.1 Aerococcus sp. HMSC062A02
AGCATCCAAAGCTAAACGCTCTTGCTCACACCCTTTCTTAATCGTTCAGGAGTCTCGACCGTTCTTTGCGCGAGATGTACTTGGTGTAGCGCGGGATGAAGTATTTGGCGGAGACGTTGAGGGTGACGATTAGGATGGCTAGGGCGATGCCTAGGTTGAGGAGGAAGCTGAGGCCGTTCGTGCGGAAGGCTTCGGCGAGGCCGTTGCTTTCGGCTTGGATCCAGACCTGGTCAACGAAGCGACAGATAAAGTAGCAGAGGACACCGATGAAAGACCCGGTGACCAGGTTGAGATAGACTGAAGACATCCGTCGATTATGCAAGGTGCGTTGGAGGTTGCGGGCGAAGAGTCCGGCAAGTCCGACAGCAGCTGAGGCGATAACCAAGGCCAGGCTGTGGGGCCAATTGGTCAGGGCGTCGGGCACTTGGTAGAGCTGGATAATGCCCACCAATCCACCCGCCAAGCAAGCTGGCAGGGCCCCCCGGCGGAAGGCATAGAAGAGGATGAGGACGAGTCCCATCTCCAGACTCAGTCCCGTCTCTCCCAGCTCAGCGGGGAAGACCAACTGCAAGAGCCCAGCTAGTAGTGCCAGTAAAAAGCCTTCAATGATTGTCATAAATCGCTGTGATGCTTTCATAAACTATCCTTTCTTTCCGCCCTTCTTCTTGCGACCCTTGCGGTAATTGGATGCTTCCATAATCACCGGTAGGATCATGGGGCGGCGGTTGGTTTGCTTGAAGAGGAATTTGCCGAGTTCATCACGAATGCCCGATTTGAGCTTGGACCATTGGAAGTTCTTGTCTTCCAGGTTGTCAAGGACCACCTTGCGGACCCGTTCGCTTGATTCTTTAAGCAAGTCTTCGCTTTCTTTCATGAAGATAAAGCCTCTAGAAATGATCTCTGGTCCTGCCAAGATCTTGCCTTCGCGGCGGGAGATAGTCAGGACAACGACGAAGATCCCGTCTTCCCCGAGCATGGTCCGGTCGCGGAGGACAATATTTCCAATATCGCCCACGCCTGAGCCGTCGATGAGGACATTGCTGGCGGGAACCTTGTCGCCAAGAGTCATTTTACCCTTCTTGTAGGTCAGGGTATCGCCCTTGTCCAAGAGGAAGATTCTGTCTTCCGTGAAACCAATCTGCTCGGCCAATTGCTTGTGGGCATGCATGAGTTGGTATTCCCCTGATACGGGCAAGAGGTACTTAGGTTTCAAGATAGACAGCATGAATTGCAGGTCCTTAGGCGAGGCGTGGCCAGAGGTGTGGTACTTGGACGAGAGTTCCAGGGTGTGGCCCCCTGCCCGGTAGACCATATCCTTAGTTTCTGGGACAACCTTTTCCATATCGGTATTGGGGGTGGTGGCTAGGATCACCAGGTCCCCTTCCTTGATCTTCAGCTGCTTGTTGCCCCGGGCCTTGGCCATGCGTTGAAGGGCATAGAGGGGCTCGCCGGACTTACCGGTCTCAAGGATGATGATTTCTTCATCCTTGTAATTGCCCAGCTGCTCGGTGCGCTTGATCAGGTCCTTGCTCGGCAACTTGAGCTTGTCCAAGCGGATGGCTACATCGATGATTTGCTCCAGAGCTTCCCCTGAAATAAAGATATGGCGGCCAGTGGACTGGGCCACGTCGATGATCTGTTGGAGGCGCATGAGGTTGGAAGCGACCGCAGAAACGATGACCCGGCCTTCTGCCTTGACCACTTCATCTTGGAGGGACTCCTTAACCAGCACTTCGCTGGCATTCTCGAAGTAAGAAGCAGCCTTGCTGGATTCGCTGAGCAGGGCCAAAACGCCTTCGCCAGCTACTTGGGTCAGGCGAGCAAAGTCTGTGGCATAGTCTTCAGAGACAGACGCATCCATCTTGAAGTCCCCGGTGTAAACAATGTTACCTTCCGATGTCTTCAAAACAATGGCCACGGAATCTGGGAGAGAGTGGGTGGTCTTAATGAAGCTGACCACCACATCACCAAAGTCAATCTCGTTATCGTCGTCAATGGTATGGAAGTCTTTGAAATTCTTCACGCCCACAGACCGACTCATCACCTTCAAGAGCTCAATGGTCAACTCGGTCCCAAAGACAGGCACATTGACTTCCTTCAAGAGATAAGGCAGACCCCCGATAGCATCGGGATGGCCGTGGGTTAAGAAGACCCCGGCAATCCGGTCCTCATTCTCTTTTAGGTATGTAAAGTCAGGAATCATCACATCGATCCCTAACATTTCATTGGGTGGGTAGACAAGCCCGCAATCCAGGATATAGATCATGCCATCGATTTCAACAATGTACATGTCCTTCCCATTCTCGCGGACGCCTCCCAAGGAAATAAATTTTATTTCACTCATAGAAACCTCCTTAGGTATTTTATCCCTAGACAGAAACAGAGCACTCCAACCCTCTAAATCGGCATGAGTGTTTGCTTCTGAACTAGATTTTATTTTTAAAAAATTATATTTTCTATATGGTGCTGGTGAGCATTCGTTCCGCTTTTGAATTTGGTCCTTGAAAAGCCATGGCACCAGCTCGAGCCAAGGTCTCTCGCTTAGCGAGCTTCAAAGGGCTAGTAAGGCTAAAGCCAACTATCCCTAATTCACATCGCTTGCTTTTCATGGCTAAGGACCAACTTCAAAGCTCCACTACTGCTCATAAATAAAATAGCGAAGAAAAAGCTGATTAATTTTTTTACAAAAATCAGATTAAATAACTTAAATCAAATCTTGTCTGATCATTTCTTCGGCGATTTGCACGGAGTTCAATGCGGCACCCTTCCACAAGTTATCTGAAACAATCCAGAGGTGGAAGCCGTTGGGAACATCCAAATCTTTACGGATCCGGCCGACAAATGTTTCCTTCTTCCCTTCTGCATTGATGGCTTGTGGGTAGACTTGGTTTTGGATATCGTCTTCAACCACAATGCCAGGTGCTTGGCTCAAGATATCTTGTATCGCTTCAATTGTAACATTATTTTCGCCAATTTCAATATAAACACTCTCAGAATGTGCACGAAGAACTGGCACGCGAACACAAGTAGTGGAGACAGGTAGGTCTTTGAGGCCCATGATCTTCTTGGTTTCATTGGTCATCTTCATCTCTTCGAAGGTGTAGTGGTTGTCTTGGAACTTGTCGATCTGTGGCAGGACATTGAAGGCCATTTGATAGTGCTTGTCGTCACCGGCGCATGGCAGGACTTCGGCTTCAGGCACTTCCTTACCTTCCACAATGGCCTTGGACTGGGCCAGGGTTTCTTCAATAGCTTCAGCGCCAGCGCCAGATACAGCTTGGTAGGTCGATGCAATGACGCGCTTGAGGCCATAAGCATCGTGGATTGGCTTGAGGGCCGCTACCATTTGGATAGTCGAACAATTAGGGTTGGCAATAAGGCCATTGTGGTCCTTCAAGGCTTCTGGGTTAACTTCTGGAACGACCAGTGGGGTGTCTGGGTCCATGCGGAAGGCAGAGGTGTTGTCGATCGCTACCGCACCCGCCTTCACCGCAGCAGGGACGAATTTTTCAGAGAGAGCCCCACCAGCAGAGAAGATGGCGATGTCCACACCTTCGAAGGAGTCTTCGGTCAATTCTTCCACTTCATAGGTCTTATCGCCGACAGGAAGGATCTTTCCAGCTGAACGGGCAGAAGCCAAGAGCTTCACATCTTTGACAGGGACTTCGGCTTGGGGTAAGAGGTCACATAACTGCTCCCCCACTGCTCCAGTAGCCCCAACGATTGCAACAGTATATTCTTTAGTCATAATGCTTCCTCACTTTTCTATTCCGAAGGCCGTGGACAAAAGCTTCGTCTTCTTTTTAAATAACGGACTTTTTGGCAAAAATCTGTTCCAAAAGTCAGTCCTGACATCCACTTCACAAATTATGTTCAATCGTAGGCCTACGATTGAACATAATTTGCGGACAGTTGCTATAGCTGTTCGACGCGTAGCGAGTTACAGATATAGTATGCGTGAGCTGATTCAGGCCTAACCGACTTTTGTCACACTCTCTTCTCATGATTTTTTTATTAATAGCCTTATTGTATCATATTTGTCAGACAAAGACGGGCTTTTTATGAATTCTTTAGCGATCGCTTGTCCCGATCTCCCTACTTCTTCTGGCTAAAAAAGCTAAGCTTCCCATAGCTGTTCTCATCATATTTTAATTTATACTCCTGGAAGCTTGATTTTAACGCTTATAAAATTCTTTCAGGTCGGGCTTTGGGCCTTGTTTTTGTGGCGGGGATTGCCTATAATTAATGCGATCGTCTAATTTAATCAGATATTAATCAAAGGAGAGACCTATGAAGAAAACACACTTACTTTTGGCGTCGAACCTGGCCTTAGCTGCCTTCCTCTACAGCCCTGAAGCGGTAGCGGCAGATGAACTGGCTACAGATGCCCAAAACGAAGAAAATATCCAAGCACAAGTGACTGAAGAAGCTGACGCTGGCCAAGACCAAGCTGCTGAAGCTGAGGTCACAGAAGAAGCCCCTGCCCCTGAGAAGAAGGAAGTCCAAGCGGGCTATTATGCAAACACTGACCTCGATAAGCAGCCTGAAATTGTGATTGGCAAGCAAGAAAAGAAGACTAGCCAACCCCAACTGGATACCCAAAACCAGACCGGTGAAAAGTACACCAGCCAACTCCAAGCGACCGATGAATGGATGACCCTCCAATCCGGAAAGCACACCTTGGATACCCGCCCTTACGGCACGGCCGGCTATGAAACTATCCGCGCTAACTTGAAGGACCGCCAAGGCGACTTGGTCAAGGTGTCCTACTACATCTCAACTGAACGTGCCGACTGGGCCTACGTGAACTTCCAAGATAGCCTCGCTGGTTGGGTCGATCGCAAGGCCTTAAGCAAGAAGTTGCCTTTTGACCGCTATACCTCTGACGTGGAAAGCCTGAACTACTATGGCCGTCTAGTGGGCAACCACACCATCGACTCTAAGCCATGGGGAACCAAGGACTACCAAAATTTGGTCAGCCGCAATGCCTACAAGAACTTAGTTGGCACTAACGTTAAGGTAAGCCAAGGCGTTTCAACCGAACGCGCTAACTGGGTTTACATCGACAGCCTCGACGGCAAAGTTTCTGGCTGGATCGATACCAAGGGCGTCCAAAAGGTTGGTGACGCTTATACGAGTGCTTTCAAAGATGTCAACTACACCGCCCACCTCAAAGACGGCGACAATACCTTAGATTCCAAGCCTTGGGGAATTCCAGGTTACCAAACCCTCCGCAGCCGGGCTCAAATGAAGACCCGCCGCGGCCAAACCGTCCAAGTTTCTCAAGAAGTGTCCACTACTCGTGCCAACTGGGCCTATGTGACCTTCCAAGATGGGCTCAAGGGCTGGATCGACCGGGCAGGCCTCAAGCCAGGCGCTGGTTCTAAACGCGCCAATGGGATTGACGACTACACCTCTGCCCACAAGGACGTGAAGTATGTAGCCACTATCGTTGACGGCGACCATACTTTAGACACCCTACCTTGGGGGATTCCTGGCTACGCAACCATCGCTAGCCGGTCCGACATGAAGAAACACCAAGGCGAACGGGTCCAAGTGTCGCAAGAAGTCTCAACTAACCGAGCCAACTGGGCACTGATCACCCTTCCTAACGGGACGAGCGGCTGGTTCGACATCAAGGGCTTGACCCGCGGCAAGGTCGACTCCTACACCAGCCCTCAAAAGTCTGTCAACTACACCGCCACCATTTCTAACGGCAACCATACCCTAGATACCCTACCTTGGGGGATCCCTGGCTACAAGACCATCGCCACTCGGTCCGACATGAAGAAACACACCGGCGACCAAGTCAAGGTAAGTAGCGAAGTCTCCACCAACCGTGCAGACTGGGCCTACATTACTTTATCCGATGGCACTAGCGGCTGGTTCGACCGCGCCGGCTTAACCAAGGGCCAAGTCGACGTTTACACCTCAAACGCGAAAAAGGTCAACTACTCTGCCCGCTTAACCAACGGCAACCACACCCTGGACTCCAAACCATGGGGTATTCCAGGTTTTGAAACCATCAAGTCTCGCGGCCAGATGAAGGCTTACACCGGCCAAAATGTTCAGGTCAACCAAGAAGTCTCCACCAACCGGGCCGACTGGGTCAACATCACCCTCGCAGATGGCACCCAAGGCTGGATCGACGCCAAGGCGGTTGCGCCTGAACGCGTCCTCAACCACGTACCATATGTCAGCCAATACAAGCCCGTCTTCGCACCTTGGGGCTGTGCCGGCGCTGCCTCTGCCATGCTTTTAGGTGCTAAGGACGTCGACTTCAACCTCGACACCCTCATCCGCAACACCCCAATGTACCCAAGCGATCCAAACGGCCAAAAAGGCGACGTCTTCACCGGCCAAGGCTTCGGCTGGGTCATCAACCCTAAAGGCCTGACCAACTACCTGAAGACCTACTACTCCGGTGTCAAAAACATCACGGGCGCTAACACCCAAGAGATCATCGATACCGTCCTCGCCGGCAACCCTGTCCTCTACTACGGCTACTCCTCTTACCAAAAACCAGGTGACTATGTTCGCAACCACTGCAAGGTCATCACCGGTTACAAGAACAACGCCTTCCGCGTCTACGACCCACTCTACTCCAACGACAACAAGGGTGCCATGACCGGTGGCAAGAACCCAGCCTACGACCTCGGCGCAAAACACTGGCTCCCAATCAGCAAGTTCAACCTTGAATATAATGGACAAGCCATTACGATTCTGTAAGGGTGTGAGAGGATGCGGGAGAAAGGGGCCTCTGGAGTAAAGAGCCAAAGAAGACTGAAAGTCTTCGGCGGCTCTTTGCGAAGAGGAGCCCTTTCTGCATCCTCGAAC
>NZ_KV797921.1:0-11860 GCF_001809535.1 Aerococcus sp. HMSC062A02
GCGAGAGACCAAGGCTCGAGCCGGTGCCATGGCTTTTCAAGGACCAAATTCAACAGCGCAACGGATGCTCATCAGCACAGCCTTAATCAACCATTTATTTCTTTGTAAATACAAAATCTGTACAAATCCCCCAAAACTTCGGGACAAAGACTTTCCGGTGATCGGCTCAGTTGATAGGCCCTGCCTTGCTTTGGCCAACCCTTGGATAGGCAGGAGGGGAAATGCTTCTAGGCTAACTATAATTTAGTGTTATAATAGCCTTAATGAGGAAAATTGCAGAGCCCAGTGCTTGTGGCTAGTGGGCGTGGGAGGAATGTTGGAATGAACGGCAAGCAGACGAATATTGGGATTTTGGATTTTATTCCCCGGGACAAGGACACGACGGCGGCGGATGCTTTTGATAGCTCGGCCCAGCTGATCCAGTACGCGGACCAGCTCCAGCTAAAACGCTACTGGTTTGCGGAGCACCACAGCACACCGTCGATCTTTAGCTCGAGTCCTTTCTTGCTAACGGCGCACTTTGCCTCAAAGACCGAGCAGATCCGGGTAGGGGTTGGGGGCGCCATGGTCAATAACCAGTCGACCTATCAGATGGCGGAGAAGATCCGCACCCTCCAGGCCATGTACCCCAACCGCGTCGATGCAGGCCTAGGCAAGAGTCGATCTGGGGATGCCATGAATGACATCCTGGACCGGGAATTCTTCCAGTCTGACTTGACCTATGAGGAGAAGCTCCAGTCAACGGCGGCTTTCTTGGCGAATTCCTTTCCGCCTGGCCACCCCTATGCCAACCGGCTCTTGATTCCCCACCGGGTGGGGGACCAGCCTGAGCTCTTTATCCTAGCCGGGAGTGCCAACAATGTCCAAGCAGCAGCGCGGATGGGTTTTGGTTTGAACTATGGCCTCTTTATCAATAGCGACCTTAAGGAAGCTGAGCGGGCCATTGCCGACTACCGGGCCAATTTTGAGCCCTCCGCCTTCTTCAGCCAGCCCCGGGTCATTGTGTCCTTATATGTGGTAGCAGCCTATGATGAGAAGCTCCTGCCCGCCCTGGAGACGGCAGTTGACTATTGGAGCCTAGCCTTCAAGTTCGACAAGCGGTCGGTCTACCAGCTCCTCTCGGTCGATGATGCTGCCGATTTCCCCTTTGACCAGCGAGAAAAAGCCCTCTTGAGGGAGAATAAGAACCAAAAAGTCGTCGGGACGCCCAAACAGGTGGCCAGCCAGCTCCAGAGCTTGAAGAAGCGCTTGGACTGCGACGAATTCATGGTGCTCAACCAACTGCCGGCCCACATTTACCGCAAACAATTGTTGGAAATCTTGAGCGAGATAGTGATTTAAGGCCATTTATGTTAAAATTAAAGAAGAATATTTAGAAGGGAAGTGAAGCATGATGTCAAGTCTTTCCGATCCGGTGACAAAGATCCCAGGGGTAGGTCCTAAGACGGCTGACCGCCTGGAAAAAATTGGAATTGTAACGGTGAAGGACTTGCTCTACCACTTCCCTTTTCGCTATGAGGACTTATCGGTGAAGGATGTGGCCGAACTAGAAGACGGGCAGAAGGCGACGGTCATGGGCCGGGTCACAACGCCCGCCGTTATCGATTATTTTCGCGGCAAAAAAGGCAGCCGGCTGACCTTCACCCTGGCCGTCCAGCACGAGGTCTTGCGGGTGGTCTTCTTCTACCAGCCCTATCTTAAGGACAAGGTCAAGGTAGGGGAGGACTTGGTGGTCTACGGCAAGTTCGACGCCAACCGCCAGCAGATGATTGGCCAGCGGATTATTGACCTAGCCCAGTCCGACGACCTGAGCGAACAAGCCTCGGTCTACCGGCTGACGTCCGGCCTGTCCCAGAAGCAGCTCGTGACTTATATCCGCCAGGCCTGGGAGCTCTATGCTGACCAGATTGAAGAAGTCCTGCCCGATGAATTGCGGGAGAAATATGGCCTAGTGACCCACCGCCAAGCCCTGGAGTGGATGCACTTTCCAGCGGATGGGGAGGCCTCCCGCCAGGCCCGCTACCAGATCAAGTACCAGGAATTCTTCCTCTATATCCTCCGCATCCAATGGCGGAAGCTGGTCAAGCGCCGGTCTGAACAAGGCATTGCCATCGCTTACGACAACCAGGCCCTGGTCCGCTTTATCCAGTCCATTCCCTTCGAACTCACCCAGGGACAAAAAGAAGTGGTCAACGAGATCTGTGCCGACCTCCGCCAACCCTATCAGATGAACCGTCTCCTCCAGGGCGATGTGGGGAGCGGGAAAACGGTCGTAGCCTTCATTGCCTTAATGGCGGCTGTCTACGGAGGCTACCAAGGGGCTTTTATGGTACCTACAGAGATCCTGGCCGACCAGCACTACCAGTCGGCCCAGAGCCTCCTGCCTTCTGACCTTAAGCTGGCCTGTCTGACGGGGTCGACCAAGGCCGCCGATCGCCGGCAGATTCTTGAAGACCTGGCCAATGAAGACCTAGACCTCTTGATTGGGACCCATGCCCTGATCCAGGACGAGGTCGACTTTGCCCAGCTCGGCTTCATCATTATCGATGAGCAGCACCGCTTCGGGGTCAAGCAGCGGGCCCGTTTGATCGAGAAGGGCAAGTGGGCCCTGCCCAATGTTCTCTACATGACGGCAACCCCTATCCCGCGGACCTTGGAGATCACCACCATGGGCGACATGGACGTCTCCAAGCTCAAAGACCTGCCCAGCGGCCGCCAGCCCATCACCACGACTTGGCTGCGTCCCAGCCAGGAAGAGACGGCCCTGGACCAATTGGAAGGGGAGCTTCGATTGGGCCACCAGGCATATATTATTTGCCCCCTGATTGCGGAATCGGAGACCCAGGAAGCCCAGAACGCTGAAGAGATCTACCAGCGCTTTTGCACTTACTTTGCGGGCCGCTTCCAGGTGGGCCTCCTCCATGGTAAAATGTCCAATGAGGAGAAGGACCAGGCCATGGCTGACTTCCAGGAGCGAAGAAGCCAGGTCTTGGTGGCCACCACGGTGGTTGAGGTCGGGGTCAATGTCCCCAATGCGACCTTTATGATGATCCTGGACGCTGACCGCTTCGGCCTGGCCCAGCTCCACCAGTTGCGCGGGCGTGTGGGCCGGGGGGATGCCCCCTCCTATTGCGTCCTGATTGCCGATCCCCGTACCGAGAACGGTCGTGAACGGATGGCCATCATGACCCAGTCGACGGACGGCTTCTACCTGAGCCAGGCTGACCTGGAGCTCCGGGGGGCGGGGGATTATTTTGGCACCAAGCAGAGTGGCCTGCCTAGCTTCAAACTGGCGGATCCCCTGGCGGACGCGACCATCCTCGAAGCCGCCCGCCAGGATGTGGGCTACTTCATGCCCTATCTGGAGACCCACGCTGGCGACTATCCCCAACTCTTGACCTATCTCAAGGCCCTGGACCAGGATGTTCAAGCCTAGCCCTTTTGACCAATGAAGCAAGACAAAAACAAGGATTAAAGGAGAAAACAATGAGAATTGCAATTGATGCCATGGGCGGCGACCACGCCCCAGAAGTTCCTCTGAGAGGCGCTCTCAAGGCTGCCCAGGAATACCCAGACTTAGAGATTCAACTATACGGCCAGGCGGAGGCCTTAGATGCCTATCTGCCCGACGCCCTGCCGGCTAACCTCCAAATCGTCGAGGCAGAGGAAGTCATCGGTACCGCAGAAGAGCCCGTCAAGGCCCTCCGCCAGAAGAAAAAATCTTCCATGGTTCTCGGCTTAAAGGCCGTGCGCAAGGCCCAGGCCGACGCCTTTATCTCAGCCGGCAATTCGGGCGCTCTGATGGCCGGGGCCCTCATGCAGGTGGGGCGGATGAAAGGCATTAGCCGGCCCGCCTTCCTAGTCAACATGCCCTGCTTTACAGACTTCAACAAGTCCTGGGTCCTGATCGATGGGGGCGCTAATGTGGACAACAAGCCAGCCCACCTCCACCAATACGCCATCATGGGCTCGGCCTACATGGCGGCGGTCAAGGGGATCGACCGGGCCCGGATCGGTCTCTTGAACAATGGCAAGGAAGCCGGCAAGGGCAACCAGCTCACCCAGGCCGCCTATGAGCTTCTCAGCCAGGAAGAGACGATCAACTTCATCGGCAATGTGGAACCCAGCGAGGTCCTCAACGATGCTTGCGATGTGGTCGTGGCAGATGGTTTTGCGGCCAATATGGTCCTCAAGAGCCTGGAAGGTGCCAGCAAGGCCTTTGTGACCCTCTTGTCCGACACCCTGAAGACGGCCTCCTGGAAGAGTAAGGTCGCCGGTCTCTTGGTCAAGGAAGATCTCAAGAAGGCCTTTGCGGGCCTCAACTCCGATAATATTGGCGCTGGAGTGGTCTTTGGCGTCAAGCAACCGGTCCTTAAGTGCCACGGCTCAGCCAAGGATGATGCCTTCTACTATGCCATCCTCCAAGCCCGGCAGATGGTCGATAGCCAGCTTTACGACCAACTAGCCCAAGACTTTGAAACTTTAGCCCAAAGAGAGAAAGAGGAAGATTGAGATGGAAGTGGAGTTAAAAGTCTTTCAAATGATCATTGACCGCTACGGGGTGGAAGCCGAACGCGTCAGCCGGGACCTGTCCTTCACTGACGACCTCGGCGCCGACTCCCTGGACGTGGTGGAATTGATTATGGAACTTGAAGACATCTTCGGCATCCAGATCCCTGATGATGAGGTAGAGTCGATCGAAACGGTGGGGGATGTCCTCGATTACATCCGCGATAACGTCCCCTCAGCCGAGGATAAAGCCTGAGGATAGATAGCGATGGAATGTCCGAGCCCTGCTGGATATTCCATCGCTTAGTCTATTTGTTTCGGTATAGATATAAAAAATGTAAGTGTAAACTGTAAACGGTGCTGGTGAGCATCCGTTGCGCTGTTGAATTTGGTCCTTGAAAAGCCATGGCACCGGCTCGAGCCTTGGTCTCTCGCCTAGCAAATCTCAAACGGACCGTACGGCTAAAGCCTACGCTCCGTAATTCGCTTTACTTGCTTTTTCATGGCTAAGGACCAACTTCAACGCTCCACTCCTGCTCATAAAATGAATGGTAAAATTCATGAAATTTTATCAGCGATTATAAAAATTAATAATAAATATGCCTTTGCTTTTGAAAAAACTGAATTAATCGTATTTAATTTAATAAATAGGCAAAAGTATCATAAGGCAGAATCTAGTCGAATTGATCCTATTTTGGTTATTATTGCTTTTCTAATACTCAACGATTACTGCTGCTAAGATAAAAACAAAGATTACTAGGTTATTTTATATTTTTGATACTAGCACTGATATTTAAATTTTTGCTATTTACTTGTGAGCAGGAGTGAAGCTTGATTTATTGTCGTTAGCCACGAATAAGCAAGCGATGTGAATTACGGATAGTCGGCGTAAGCCGCTACTAGCCGTTTGAAGCTCGCTAGGCGAGAGACCGAGGCTCGAGCCGGTGCCGTGGCTTTTTAACGACAAAAAATCAAAGCGTAACGGATGCTCACTAGCACAGTTTTCAGTTTAAATTAAAAAATTTATATTACAAAAAAGAAAGCGAGCGATTGGTATGAATTTTGAATTGATTAAGGAATTATTTTCCAGCCAGTTCGGGTTAGAAATACAGAACCTGACTTATTATGAAACAGCCTTCACCCATTCCAGCTATGTGAATGAGAAGAAGCGCGAAGACCTGAATGACAATGAACGAATTGAATTCTTAGGGGATGCAGTGATTGAGCTCCTCGTCTCTAACTACCTTTATGCCCACTATCCCGAACTCCGCGAAGGCGACCTCTCCCGCTTCCGGGCCCGGATTGTCTGCGAAGAGAGTCTGTCCAAGCGCTGTGTGGAACTAGGCTTGGATCGCTTGATCCGCCTGGGCAAGGGGGAAGAGGCTAATGGCGGGCGCCAACGTCCCGGTCTCCTGTGCGACCTCTACGAAGCGGTCTGTGGGGCAGTCTACAAAGACCTAGGTCTAGAAGCTGTCGAAGTGATCCTGGCTGACAATATCTATCCTAAGATCAAGGCTGGGCGCTTTAACCGCCAAGTGGACCCTAAGACGGCCCTCCAGGAAGAATTACAGAAGAACGGTGAAATCAACCTCTCCTATGACCTGCTTGAAGAGTCCGGACCGGCCCACAACCGGGTCTTTCGCATGGCCGTTTCACTCGACGGCCAAGTCATTGGGGAAGGCCAAGGCCAGTCCAAGAAGGCCGCCCAACAAGCTGCGGCCCAAGAAGCCTTAAACCAGCTCGCTAAGAAAGACCAGTAGAAGGGGGCTTTCAGTGTATTTAAAGTTAATCGAATTGACCGGCTTTAAGTCCTTTGCGGAGAAGACCCGGATTGAATTGGACCGGGGCTTTACAGCTATTGTTGGCCCCAATGGTTCAGGCAAGTCCAATATTACCGAGGCCATTAAGTGGGTGCTCGGCGAACAATCGGCCAAGTCCCTGCGCGGCAAGCGGATGGATGACGTCATCTTCGCCGGGTCGGAGGCCAAGCGCAAGGCCCAGTATGCCGAGGTGACTTTGACCTTCAACAATGAGGACCGGGTCCTGGCCATTGACCAGGATGAGGTCTCTATCAGCCGCCGCTATACTCGGTCAGGGGAAGCCACTTACATGATCAACCGCCGCCAGTGCCGGCTCAAGGACATCACGGAACTGATGCTGGATACCGGCGTGGGCCGGGATTCCTTTTCCATTATTTCCCAAGGTCGGGTGGAGGCGATTTTCACCCAGAAGGCGGAAGAGCGGCGAGGGATCTTCGAAGAGGCAGCTGGCGTGATGAAGTACAAGACTCGCAAGGTCGAGGCCGAGCGCAAGTTAGCCCGGGCCGAGGACAATCTCAACCGGATTGAAGATATTTTAAGCGAGGTGGCGGGCCAGCTCGAACCCTTGGAGGACCAGCGCAATGTCGCCCTCAAGTACCAGGCGACCAAGCAGGAGCTCTCAGAGATTGAGATCGCCCTGACCAGCGTCCAGGTGGAGACCCTGTCCGAGCAGTGGCAGGTGGCCCAGCGCGACCTGGAGGAGTGTAAGGACCAAGTCAACCAGCTCAAGGCCGACCTGAAGACCTACCAGGACCAAGCCGACCAGGTCAAGAGTCAGGAAGAAGCCAAGGAGGACCAGGTCAACCAACTCCAGACGGACTATGTGGATACGGTCCAAAAGACCGAGAAGCTCCAAGGGAAGATCCGTCTCTACCAGGAGAAGCAGGACTTCCACCAGCGCGACCAGACCAGCCAGCAGAATTTCTTAGCTGAGCTTGACCAGGGCATCCAAGAAGCCAAGCAGGAAGTCGAAAATCTGAGCCTTCACTTGGACCGGGTGCGCCAAGACTATGCCGACCAGGAAAAGGAACACCAGCGGCTCAACCAGGCCCTGGAGGAATTGACTGCCGGCCAGGCCGAGCTTTTGGAGACCAAGCGTAATGATTACATTGACGCCCTCCAGGCCCAGGCTCGCTACGATAACGAACAAAAAGAAATCACTAAGGAAAGCGACCGGCTCAAAGACCAATTGGCCCGCTACCAGAAGGACCAGGAAGCCAAGCAGGCCCACTACGATAAGTTGATCAAGGAGCGGGAAGACCGCGACCAGGCCTACCAGGACAAAAAGCAGGCGACCGAAGACTTGCTCAGCAACTACCAAGAACTCGCCCAAGAGGCCAAGACTTACCAGGCCGACCTAGAGGCAGCTGACCAAGCCTACCGCCAGGCCCATGAGCGGATGATCCAGGTCCAAGCCCGGTTAACCAGCCTAGAAGACCTGGAAGAGAGCCATGCCGGCTTCTTCTACGGGGTGAAGAATGCTCTGGGGATGAAGGACCGTATCTCTGGTATTCACGGGGCGGTGGCCGAGCTGATCCAGGTTGACCCAGCTTATACAGCAGCAGTCGAAACGGCCCTGGGCGGCGGCCTACAAAATATTGTCACTGCAGATGCCAAAGTAGCCAGCCAGGTCATCCAAGCCCTGAAGAAAAGCCGGGGCGGCCGGGCCACCTTCCTGCCCCTAGCTGTGATCCGGCCCCGCCAGCTCAGCCAACAAGTCCTGAACCAGGCCCAGTCCTGCCCCGGCTATGTGGGCGTTTTGGCGGACCTGGTCACTTATGACCCGACCTACCGCGCTGTCATGCTGAATCTCATGGGAACGACCCTGGTAGCTGACAAGATGGATAATGCCCGGCAGATGGCAGCCAAGCTCGGTCAGCGCCAGCGGATTGTGACCCTGGAAGGTGATATCATCCATGCCGGGGGTTCCATGACCGGGGGCCAGCAGAAGCAGGACAAGGGCGGTCTCCTCTCCCGTAAGCAAGAGATCGACCGCCTGCAAGTGGAACAAGAGAAATTGGCCCAGGCCCAAAGCCAGAGCCAGGCCGAGCGTGAAAGTGTCCAGGCTAAAGGGCAAGCCATCGTCGACCGAATGGAAACCGTCAAGGAAGCCGGCAGCGAGAGCCGCTTGGAGGAGCAAGAGCTCAAGCAGGCCCTGGACCAAGTCGACCGAGACTTGAAGAATTTAGAAGCCGATCTGGACCTCCTCAAGCTAGACCAGGCCACTGCCCAGGCCCAGGTCCAAGACTTGGATCTGCGGGCAGGAGAGCTAGCCCAGCAGTCCAAGGGCCAAGCTGAGACGGTCCAAGAGCTCAAGGCTAGCATCGAGCGGATGAATTTATCCGAATCGGACCGGGCCCAACGCCTCCAGGACTTCCAAGCCGAACTCCGCCAGTTTGAGAGCCAGTTCGCTGTCCTCGCCGAGCAGAAGAAGCAGGCTGAGAAGGACTACCAGGCCGCCCAAGCAACCCTCAAACAAAAAGAAAAAGACCAGGCCCAAACCATCCAGGCCCTGGCTGACCTGGACCAAGAATTGAGCGAGCAGTCCGGCCAGGCCGAGCGCTACCAGGCCGACTATCAAGCGGCTAAAGCCCAGCTTAAGGAAGTCGACCAGGGCCTCAAGCTAGCCCGTCAAGCCCGCAAGGACCTGCAAAAAGAAAGTCAAGACCTGAATCAAAAACAACAAGCTTTAAACGACCAGCTCCAGGAAGCCCTGGGCCAGCAAGCCAAGCTCGGGGCGACCGTTTCCCGCTATGAGGTTTCAATTGACAACCACTTGGACCACCTGCGGGAAGAATACGGCCTGACCTATGAGCGGGCCCGGGAGATCAGCCAGCTGGACATGTCCATGGAAGCTGCCTCGACCAAGGTCCGCCAGCTCAAGCAGACCATTGAAGACCTGGGACCTGTTAACTTGGCAGCTATCAAGGACTATGAAGAGGTTAAGGAACGTCATGACTTCATGACCAAGCAGTGGGAGGACGCCGACCAGGCCAAGACCAATCTCTACCAGACCATTCAGGGGATTGACCAGGAAGTCACCGAACGCTTCAAAGTGACTTTTGAAGCCATCCGCGACGCCTTTGAGAAGGTTTTTCCTAAGCTCTTTGGCGGGGGCAAGGCAACGCTTGTCCTGACCGATCCCGATGACCTCTTGAATACCGGGGTCGAAATCATGGCCCAGCCACCCGGCAAGCACCTCCAGCTCCTCAGCCTCCTCTCGGGCGGGGAGCGGGCCCTGACCGCCATCGCCCTGCTCTTTGCCATCCTCCATGTCAAGACCATCCCCTTCACCATCCTGGATGAGGTGGAGGCTGCCTTGGACGATGCCAATGTCCGCCGCTACGGCCAGTACCTACAGAATTTTTCCAAAGAAAACCAATTTATCGTCATTACCCACCGCAAGGGCACCATGGAGGCCGCCAATGTCCTCTATGGGGTAACCATGCAGGAATCGGGGATTTCCAAGCTGGCCTCGGTCAGCCTGGCCGACTTTGACGCGGAAGCACTTGAAGAAGGAAAGGAGTCTCGTGATGAAAGCACTCGTGGCCATTGATCTTGACGGCACCTTACTCAATCCAGACAAGGAGGTGAGTGCGGCCAACCGCCAGGCCATCCAAGCGGCCCTGGCAGCCGGCGTCGAGATAGTGATTTGCACCGGCCGCCCCTTAGCGGCCATCGAAGCCATTCTCCAAAAAGTGGGTTTGGATAGTGCCGACCATTACAGCGTGACCTACAATGGGGGACTGGTGGTTGCCAACCGTGGCCAAGAAGTCCTCTTCGAAGAAACGCTGACTATGGAAGACCTGGCAAGCATTTACCCAGTCCTCCACGACTTGGGCCTGCCTCTAGAAGCAGTCAGCCGGAACCGGGTCTACCAGTTGCCCTATCCAACAGACTATCCGGGACACTATGGGGATGCCCGCGACTTCCTACCGACTGAAAAAGTTAGCCTGGCAGATCTTGACGGCGACCTGACCTTCCCCAAGCTGGTGGTCGCCACAGAGCCTGACCACTTGGACGCCCAGATTCCCAAGCTGCCCCAGGATTTTTACCAAGATTACTCCCTCATCCATTCGGTTCCAGAAGAGCTGGAATTCATGGCCCAGGGGATCGACAAGGGCAAGGCACTGGGGATTTTGGCCGACCGCCTAGGTTATTCGAAGGACCAGGTCTATGCGATTGGGGACGAGCGCAACGATGCCGCTATGTTCGCCTATGCCGGAACAGGGATTGCCATGGCCAACAGCCATCCAGATATCCTGGCCCAGGCCGATTTAATCACCCGGTCCAATAGCCAAGACGGGGTCGCCTATGCCCTTAGAGAATTTATTTTAAAAAAACCAGGAGACTTGATACAATAAGACAGAAGCGACAAGTTGTCGCAAGGACAAATAGAAAGGTGGCCCAAGCATGGGATTATTTGATCGCATTAAAAAAGCCTTCACTGGGGAAGACCCCATTGTTACGGACAAGCAAGATACAGCCGAAGAAAAAGAAGAGCAGATCGTCTTTGAGAAATATGACAAGGGGGTTGAAAAGACCCGGAAGACCTTCTCAGAGCGGATTAATGAGCTCTTTGCCGGCTTTAGAGAAGTGGATGAAGACTTCTTTGATGACCTGGAAGAGACCCTGATTTCCAGCGATGTCGGCTTCGACATGACCATCGCCCTGTCGGATGCCGTCCGCGAAGAAATCCAGTTGAAGAATGCCCGGTCCGGTGAAGAGGTTAAAAATACCGTGGTCGAAAAGATGATTGAAATCTACGACAAGGGGGAAAGCCCTGAGGTTGAAATCAATGAAAGCCAAACGGACGACCCGACCGTGATGCTCTTTGTGGGCGTGAACGGGGTCGGCAAGACCACTACTATCGGTAAGATTGCCTACCAATTGAAGGCCAAGGGGAAAAAAGTCCTCCTCGTGGCTGGGGACACCTTCCGAGCTGGGGCTGTAGAACAACTGGAAGAATGGGCCCAGCGAGTGGACGTGCCGATTGTCTTAGGACGCGACCAGGGTGATCCAGCCTCCGTTGTCTTCGATGGGGTCAAGCGGGCCAAGGCAGAAGGCTTCGACTATCTCTTGGTAGATACGGCCGGCCGGCTCCAGAACAAGGCCAATCTGATGGCGGAGCTGGATAAGATGAACCGGGTCATCCAGCGGGAAATTCCGGATGGCCCCCATGAGACGCTCTTGGTTCTCGATGCCACAACCGGGCAGAATGCTCTCCAGCAGGCTAAGGAATTCGCCAAGGTCGTGAATATTACGGGTATTATCCTGACTAAGATGGACGGGACCGGCAAGGGTGGCGTGATCTTCGCTATTCGCTATGAACTGGATATTCCGGTTAAGTTTATTGGCCTGGGCGAGCAGCTGGATGACCTGCAGAAGTTCGATCCAGAGCAGTTTATCTACCAGATGGTGCGCGATGTGGTGGAAGTGCAATAGGCTGGGGGTTGAAGTGAAAAGCAGATTATTTGCTTGATGGAGATTGTGCCGATGAGCATACGTTCCGTCTTGAAAGTGATCGTTAA
>NZ_KV797921.1:11960-14609 GCF_001809535.1 Aerococcus sp. HMSC062A02
ACTCCAAGCATCCAAAGCTAACCGCTCTTGCTCTTCTCACCCTTGAACTTGCTTTTTCACGGCTAACGATCACTTTCAAGCTCCACTCCTGCTAATGACATGAATTTCTTATTTTTTATATAATGCAATAAAATCATTGATGGGTTCTTTTAGAAAATGGATTAAAAAACAGAAATTCTGTCAGCTTGGAGCTCTGCTACTTGCAAACAAAAAAGCTTGTTTGAAAGTTCACCGCCCTCTACTTGTAAACCAGGGCCTTATTTGAAAGTTCGCCTCCAATTCAAAACAATTCAATCGTACTAATTTTTCAATTTACATTCGTTGACAACAAAAAAGGCTGGGGCAGGGATCCCAACCTAATTATTTTAGGTCTAATCAGTAGTTTTTATAGTGGATAACGCAATATAAGTGCTTCAACATGATTACTTATGAGCAGGAGTGGAGCTCGAGTTTAATCGTTAGCCATGAAAAAGCAAACGAAGCGAATTAGGGAGAGTTGGCGCAAGCCTTACTCTCCCTTTAAGTCTCGTTAGGCGAGAGACCTTGGCTCGAGCCGGTGCCATGGCTTTTTAACGATCAAACTCGAAGCGAAATGGATGCTCACCAGCACGATTTTCTGGGAAGATTTGAATTGACTTTCTATTGGGGCTTCGTTATCCTTAAGTATTGTTAGGAGGAGCGGCGGACTTGTTTTGCTGGCTCCTAGATCAGTTAAGGGGCGAATGTGAATGGAATTGGAAAAGACGAATGAGATGAACCGCCTCTATGATTTTTATGGCGATTTGTTGACGGCTAAGCAGCAGGCTTATATGGCGCTCTATTACCAGGATGATTATTCGCTGGGGGAGATTGCGGAGGCTTATGATGTCAGTCGTCAGGCGGTCTATGACAATATTAGGCGGACGGAGAAGATTCTCCAGCACTATGAAGCGGTCCTCCATAATGTCAAGGCCTACCGCCAGCGTAAGCGTTTGGGTCAGAAGGTCCAATCCTATATCGACAGCCAGTATCCGGAAGATCAAGTCTTGCATGAGATGCTGGCAGAATTGATGTTATTAAATGATGAAATCGATGACTAAAGTGTGAGGTGTAAATATGGCATTTGAAAATTTATCAGACCGCTTGCAGGGTGCCATCCAGGGTGTCGGCAAGAAGGGTAAGATTACTGAAGCAGACCTGAAGGAAATGATGCGGGAAGTCCGCCTGGCCCTCTTGGAAGCCGATGTTAACTTCAAGGTGGTTAAGAGCTTTGTCAAGCGGGTCAATGAGCGGGCTCTGGACAGTGAGGTTCTAGCTTCCTTATCGCCGGCCCAACAGGTGGTTAAGATTGTTAACGAAGAGTTGACCGAGCTCTTAGGGGGCGAGCAGGTAGGTATCGACTATGCGTCAGCTGGTCAACCGACTGTCCTCATGATGGTCGGCCTCCAGGGGGCAGGGAAGACGACAACAGCCGGGAAGTTAGCCAATTACCTGCGCAAGGAAAAAGACCGCAAGCCCCTCTTAGTAGCAGGCGACATCTACCGGCCAGCTGCCATCAACCAGCTCCAAACTATCGGCCAGCAGCTGGACCTGCCCGTCTTTGAATTGGGTAACCAGGTGGACCCGGTCGAAATTTCCGAGAAGGCCATCCAATACGCCCAAGAAAAGGGCTATGACACGGTCTTTATCGATACTGCAGGTCGTCTCCAAATTGATGAGAAATTGATGGACGAGCTCAAGAATATCAAGGCCGCCGTCAATCCTAATGAAATTCTTTTGACTGTAGACGCCATGACCGGGCAGGAAGCTGCTAACGTGGCCAAGGCCTTCGATGATGAGCTAGAAATCACCGGGGTTATGCTGACCAAGCTGGACGGGGACTCCCGGGGCGGGGCGGCCCTTTCCATTGCCAGCATCACGGGCAAGCCAATTAAATTCGCCGGGACCGGGGAGAAGTTGGAAGACATTGAAATCTTCTACCCTGACCGGATGGCCAACCGGATCCTGGGCATGGGGGATATGTTGACTCTGATCGAGCGCGCCCAGAAGGAATTCGACGAGGCGGAAGCTGAAGCCATGGCCGCTAAGATGCGGGAGAATACCTTCGACTTCAACGACTTCATGAAGCAGATGGAGCAGATGAATAAGATGGGGCCCTTGGAAGATATTATCAAGATGATCCCTGGCCTCAACCAAATGCCGGGCTTGGACCAGCTCAAGATTGATCCAAAAGAAATGACCCGGACCAAGGCTATTATCCAGTCCATGACTAACTTCGAACGGGAAAATCCAGATGAAATTTCCCAGAGCCGGCGCAAACGGATTGCCAAGGGTTCAGCGACTACGGTGGCTGAAGTTAACCGCTTGATCAAGCAGTTCAACCAGTCCCGGGACATGATGAGCAAAATCTCCAATGGCAACTTGGGCGGTTTGGACAAGCTCATGGGCGGCATGGGCCAAGCAGGCGGCGGCAAACGCAACAAGATGCAAGAAGTCGCCAGCCGCCGTATGATGCGCAAGTTAAATAAGAAGCTCGGGAAAAAGAAACGCCGTTAAGGATTGGTTGTAGATTATTGTTTCGGGAATGGTGCTGGTGAGCATGCGTTCCGCTTTGATTTTTTTCGTTAAAGAGCCACGGCACCGGCTCGAGCCAAGGTCTCTCGCCTAGCG
>NZ_KV797921.1:14709-16076 GCF_001809535.1 Aerococcus sp. HMSC062A02
TCGAGCCAAGGTCTCTCGCCTAGCGAGCTTCAAAGGGCTAGTAAGGCTGACGCCAACTATCCCTAATTCACATCGCTTGCTTATTCGTGGCTAACGACAAAAAATCAAGCTCCACTTCTGCTCACATCTAAATTGCCGAACCAAAAAGTCCAATCATTGAACGGCACGGGAAAATATGAATAGTTTTTAAGGGCGGCTTTATTAAGTTTTGCCCTTTTCTTGATTTTGTTTTTTTGGAAAGTGCATTGTCTTGCGAGAAGATGCAGTAAAGTGCCGAGAAAGTGCATTGTCTTGAAAGAAGATGCAGTAAAGCGCCGAGAAACTGCATTGTCTTGTGAGAAGATGCAGTCAAGTGCTGAGAAACTGCATTGTTTTAAAGAAAGTTGCTGTAAGCAGCTAGCAGAATCGTTTTGTCTGTGATGACTGGTCAGGACCGCTTTGAATAAAAAATTGACCTGTAAAGAAAAAATACTTTACAAGCCTGGGAAAAGCTGATATAGTATACAAATGTGATTAAAGAAAATATATATTGAAAAGAAACAAGGAGGAAATTAACTCATGGCAGTTAAAATTCGTTTAAAACGTATGGGTGCTAAACGTAACCCATTCTACCGTATTGTTGCAGCAGACGCACGTGCACCACGTGATGGCCGTATCATCGAAAAGATTGGGACTTACAACCCAACAACTGAACCAGAAGAAGTTGTTCTTGATGAAGAATTAGCGCTTAAATGGTTAGCTAACGGTGCCCAACCAACTGATACTGTTCGCAACATCCTTTCACGTCAAGGGATCATGAAGAAACATCACGAAGCTAAAAACAACAAATAAGACTAGGATGAACCAGCATGCCAGATATTGAAAATTTACTGCTAACGATTGTAACACCGTTAGTAAAATATCCAGAAGATATCCACCTGGAAATTGTCGATGGTGACGAATACTTAGAATACCACCTGCAATTAAACCCAGAGGATGTGGGGCGTGTGATCGGTAAAGGTGGCCGTGTAGCAAATGCCATTCGCACCATACTCTACAGCGTCCGCGTCGAAAACCACCGCCGCGTCCGCCTACTCATTGATCGAGATGGAGACTAGGGTGTGAGAGAGCGCGGGAAGAAGTGGACCTCTGGAGCAAAAAGCTTGAGAAGGCTGCAAGCCTTCGAAAGATTTTTTGTGAAGAGGAGCCACTTCTGCGCGACTGAACCCGACTATAAAGGGTGTGAGAGGATGCGGTAGAAAGGGACCTCTGGAGCAAAGAGCCAAAGAAGACTGAAAGTCTTCGACGGCTCTTTGTGAAGAGGAGCCCTTTCTGCATCCTCGAGCCCGACTAGAAGGGTGTGAGGGCTGGCGTTTAGACTCGGATGA
>NZ_KV797921.1:16176-35431 GCF_001809535.1 Aerococcus sp. HMSC062A02
TTTCAGACTTGTGAAATCACTCCGAGTCTGCCAGACCGAACCCAACTAAAGGGTGCGAGCAGTTGCGCTCAGACTTGAATGACTGGAGCCCAAACGAAAAAGAGCGGCTTTAGCCGATCGTTTCGATTGGGTGAAGTCACTTCAAGTCTGCAACTGCGAACCCGACTAAAGGGTGCAAATCTAACTAACACGTCACAAATATGCTAGAATGAGCTAGGGCGACACTGCCCTAGCTTTTTTAAATAAGAGTATCAAGCTTTTGGATCATGTTAAGAAGCATCCGTTACGCTTTTGAATTTGATCGTTAAATTTTTAAAGGATCAACACTGGCTGAAGCCGTCTTGTACTTTATCCGTAAGTCGCTAACGCTCCAACGGCTAAAGCATGGCATCGGCTCGAGCCAAGGTCTCTCGCCTAACGAGCTTCAAACGGCTAGTAACGGCTTACGCCGACTATCCGTAATTCACATCTAGTCGGGTTCGGTCTGGCAGCTTTCGTGTCACTTCACAAGTCTCCGCCGCAGTCTTGCAGACTGCTCTGGTGACTTGCTCCAGTGAACGAAAGCTAACCGCCAGCCCTCACACCCTTAAGCTTGCTTGTTCATGGCTAACGATCAAATTCAAAACTTCACTCCTGCTTAAAATAAATGGTATAGAAAATCTTTTTTTACTATCATTTACTAGTAAAAAACACATTTGTCTAGACTGAAGCCTAGCCTCTATCTATTTAAGACTAAACAAAGCTTGTCTATTTTTAGCAAAACCAACAATCAAAACCATTAAAGGGAGGTCATGCAGATGACAGAGACTTATTATCAGGTGGGCAAATTGGTCAATACCCACGGCATCCGTGGCGATGTCCGGGTGATTTCGTCCACCGATTTTCCAGACCAGCGCTACCAGCCAGGGAGCCGGTTGACCCTCTTCGACAAGGGCCAAGCGGTGGAGGAGGTGGAAGTGGATAAGCACTACGTCCACAAGAACTTCCACATCCTCCACTTCAAGGGCTATCCGTCGATTAATGATGTGGAACGCTTCAAGGGCATGGAGCTCATGGTTGCAGGGGAGGACCGCGAAGACGACCTGGAAGAGGGGGCCTTCTACTATGAAGACATTATCGGTCTGGAAGTTCGCACGACAGAGGGTGAGCGTCTGGGCCGGATCCGGGAGATTACAGCGCTTGGTCCCAATGACGTCTGGCATGTCCAACGCTTTGCCAAGGGGGCGGATATCCTCCTCCCTTACATCGAAGACGTGGTCCAGGAGGTCAACTTGGACGAGGGCTATGTCCTGATTGACCCCATGGAAGGACTGATCGACTAATGCAGATTGACGTCTTAAGCCTATTCCCCGAAATGTTTGCGCCCCTGACTCAGTCCATCATCGGCAAGGCCCAGGAAAAAGGTCTGGTCTCGATTCGGATTACCGACTTCCGCCAATACGCCGAAAACAAACACGGTCATGTGGACGACTATCCCTTTGGCGGCGGGGCCGGCATGCTGCTCCAGGTGGGTCCCATCTACCGGGCCCTGGAAGCTATCAAGGCCAGCCATCCCGACACCGACAAACGGGTCATTCTCTTGGATCCAGCTGGGAAGACCTTCGACCAGGCCCAAGCCGAATCCTTGGCCCAGGCCGACCACTTGATCTTTATCTGTGGCCACTATGAGGGCTATGATGAGCGCATCCGCCACTATGTCACGGATGAAATCTCCCTGGGCGACTTTGTCCTAACTGGGGGTGAATTGGGCGCCATGGCTGTCATCGACGCCACTGTCCGCCTCCTGGATGATGCTGTCGGCAATGCTGAATCGGTGGTGGAAGATTCTTTCTCCACCGGGCTCTTGGAGCACCCCCAATACACCCGGCCGCGCGAATTCAATGGTATGACCGTGCCCGATGTTCTGCTGAGCGGCGACCACGCCAAGATCGCCGACTGGAAGCAAAAAGAATCCCTGCGTCGGACCCTAGAACGCCGGCCCGACCTGCTTGAGGACTACGAACTCTCCAACCAAGAAAAAATCTGGTTGGCAGATATGCAGGCAGACCAGGAAGAAAATGAAGAATAAAGTGATTAAGAACCGGGTAAAGCTATCCGGTTTTTCTTATATCAGGCTTATTTTCTAGCTGGCTAATAAGGCGAGAAACACAAGCTCTTTTTTGCTTTTCATTTAGAGAGTTAATATAATAGGAAGCAAGTTGCAGACAAGAGGAGGGACAAGCATGCAAATTGTAATTATTGGTGGCTCTTTTGCGGGGCTGGAGGCGGCTTTGGCCTGCCGGGAAGAGTATCCCGAAGCGGAGGTCAAGCTTTTTGAAGCGGGGGAGGACCTGGCCTTTAGCCCCAATAGCTTGAGGGAGGTCTTGACGGGTCACTTGGCGGACTTGAGCCAGGGAACGACCGTCAGCCTTGACCAGCTTGAGTCACAGAGGATTGACTGCCACTTGCGGGCACCAGTTCAGGCGATCCAGGTCGAGGACCGGACCATTACTTACGAAGAAGGAGGAGAAGTCTTCCAGCAGGCTTACGACTACCTGGTCTTAGCTATGGGCAGCCAGGTCTATCCTAAAGATTTGAGCTCCGATCAGGCCCAGCGTTTGATCCGGACCAAGGACCATGCGACCAGCCAACAGAGTCAGACAATTATTAAGCAAGTGGACCATATTCTAGTGGTTGGGGGCGGTCCTATCGGCATTGAGGCTGCCGTCCTCTACCGCCAGCTGGGTAAGCAAGTAACTTTAATCGAGGCTGGCCCCTATCTGGCCTATAAGCTCTTTGACCCCTGGCTGGGCAACCGGCTCCAAGACCAGCTCATCCAGCTGGGCGTCCAGGTCCACTGCCAGGCGACCTACCAAACTTTTGAAGCGGACACGAGCGGCGTCCAGGTCCAGACTCAGCAGGCGACTTATCAGACTGACGCCGTCCACTTTGCTATCAACTTGGCGCCGCGGACAGAACTTGTCCAGGATCAGCTTGTCCTTAACCCGGACGGGACCATCTGGGTGGATGCCTACCTGCGGACTTCAGCGCCTGGTGTCTTTGCCTGTGGGGACCTGGTCCGCCTGCCATTGGGTCCGGAGAAGTCTCAGACCTACCTGCCCCTGGTCAGCCATGCCAAGCAGACGGGTCGGCTAGCCGCCTTGAACTTGGAGGCAGCTCGCTATCCAGTGCCGGTTTCTCAGAGGACTGAGGCCTTGACCTTGGACCAGAAGATTTATTTTACCGGCGGGATCAGCCAGACCGAGGCGGACTACCAGGACCTGGCCTATTGCCTGACCCGCTATGAGAGTGACGGGCTGGCTATCCAGATCATTAGTGAACAAGCCACGGGCAAAATCTTGGGCCTCCAAGCCTGCCTATCCGACCAAGCGACGAGTCAAACGGTCCTGGCCTTGATGGCAACAGCCCTCCAGGCGGGACTGACCGACTACTTCCTGAGCCTTCAAGCCAATCTCTACCAGGGGCGCCAGGCCTTGATCGATCCGGACTGGTTCCAGGCCATCGGTCAACACTGGCGGACTCGGCGCCGAAGCTTAGACGGAGAGGAGGGCGACCATGCAGATTAGTCAATTGATGGAGCGCAGCCAGGCTGCGACCTACCAAGTCGTCCACCAGCTCATCCAGCAAGCTGGCCCCCTGGTGACTAAGACCCTCAAAGACCAGGTCGACCTCTCCCAAGCCACCTTGGACAAGTATCTGCGGGCCATCCAGGAAGCCGGCCAAGTAGGGGACATGGCTTGGCGCTTGGACTGGCAGGACGACCAGGTCAATCTCTGGCTGGACCAGCATCTCTCTCAAGAAGACATCTTGGCCTATTTTCTCCAGGACAGCATCAAGTACCAGGTCTTAGACTACTTATTTGAGAAGGGGGAATTCGCCATTAACCAACTGGCCGACCAGCTCCTCGTTTCTGAAGCCACCCTCAACCGAAACCTGGCCCAGCTCAACCAGTACCTCCAGGAATTCGGCCTGCAGATCAGAAATGGCCGGCTCAAGGGCCCCCACCACCAGGTCCTCTACTTCTACTACCAGCTCTATACAAGCAGCCTGCCGCCAGCAACTAAGGACGGGCTCATTAAGCAATACGGTCTCAAAGCCTACCTGCCTTATTTTGAGAAGATTAACAAGGGCACCTTCACGCCGCGCGGGGAAGACCGGCTGGCCCTCTGGCTCTATGTGACCCAGCGCCTGGCTCGCTTCAATGACCGCGATTATGAAAGTCTCTACCGAATCAGTGCCGACCTCCAGGACCGTCCCTTCTACCAGCGGGCCCGCCAGCACCTTCTCCGCTACCAGTCCCAGCTGGCCCGCGACTTCCAAGAGGGCGACCTGGTCAGCCATGTCCTCTTCCTCAGCTCCCACTACCTCCTCTCACCCAGCGTCAACGAACAATTCCTGGGCTACGGCGGCCCCATCATGTCAGCCACCAGCCAGACCGTCCGCCTGCTCAACCAGGACCAAGCCCTGGACAAGCGAGAAAAGGCCCGGATCGTCTATGAAGCCGGCCAGTCCTATTCGGCCCTCAGCTACTTCCAAGGTTTCCTCCTCCAAGGGCCTCTGCCTGATGCGGACAGTTCTTATGCCCAGGCTGCCCGGGACCTCCTAGCCCAAGTTGTACCCAAGACCTTGCCCATCAGCCTAGATGACCGCGGCGACCTGCTGACCTGGGTCCAGTGGAAGTGGGGCCAGACCCTGGAGACGCTCGATCTGAGAGAAGAAGCCGTCTACCAAGTCGCTGTCCGCCTGGATCCCTTGACCAACCTGGATCGAAAGACCATGCTAGAATTGCGCCAGCAGCTCGAAATCCACCGCCGGCTCAGCCTGGACCCCTACCAGGAAGGCATGGCCTACGACTTCCTCATCAGCGACTATCGCCAAGCCGACGACAATCCCCAAACCAGCTATTACCTCGACCAGCCCTTAACCCCCTACGACCTCAAATCCCTCAAACAGGTCTTCCAGCAAAAAGTTGCACCTTAAGAGGTGCGTTTGGCTAGGAAAATAAGAAAAGAAAAAGGATGATGCCCAAATTTGGACCTCATCCTTTTAGCTTATTCTTAGCATCAAGCTTCCTTTGTAATTCGTGGCAGCGTTTAATCGTCAAGTAATTAGAGATAATTAAGACAAGAATCGCTATCATCTGTAGGGTATCTTTCAAGAGTAATCACTCCTTTGCTAGTCATGTTTCTTGTAAGGAAATAGCCAAACAAGTAAGATAATAAATAATAGGCTAATTATAATTTTTAAGACTAGGGGGAAGGAACTTGTGACATCTCGAATCGCTTGTCCCCAGTTCGGGTTAATAAATAATCGAATAAAATGATCGATTGTAAAAATACTGACAATTAACCAAAATGAAATTTTTTTGTATTTTTCCATAAACAAATCATTCCTCAAAGCAATTAATCTCTGGGCTTAGCTACATCCTCACCCTAACAAAAATGAAAAAAGACCACAAGAATTATATTCTCAACCCATTAGACTAAGACTATGCGAAAAGGATTAATCCCAGTCTCTGAAGCCCAAGTACACCTCAAATTTTCATCGTCTAATTTTTAAAAATTTATCTCTATTTTTTAACAAGCAAAGATTATATTTTGCCATCTATTTGTGAGCAGGAGTGGAGCTTGAAAGGGGTCGTTAGCCGTGAAAAAGCAAGCATTATGAATTACGGCTAGTTGGCGATAGCCTTACTAGCCGTTTGAAGAATGCTAGGGGAGGGACCTTGGCCCGAACCGGTGCCACGGCTCTTTAACGATCACTTTCAAGGCGGAACGCATGCTCACCAGCAGGATTAATAAAGCAACTCCATAGGAACTATCAGCTTTTTTCAAAATCCTAAAAAAGTTAAGACCATCTATGTAAGCGCTAACGTTATAATATAGACAGAACTTAGAAATCAAGTCCAATTCTATTTGAACAATAGGAGGTTAAGATGGAAAAATATATTATGGCCATTGACCAGGGCACCACGTCCACCCGGGCAATTATCTACAACCACCAGGGTGAGAATGTGGGCTCCTACCAAAAAGAATTCGAACAAATCTTCCCCCATGCTGGCTGGGTAGAGCACAATGCCAACCAGATCTGGAATTCCGTCCAGTCTGTGATTGCCGGAGCCTTTATCGAGTCCGGACTCAAGCCCGAACAAATTGAGGGGATTGGGATCACCAACCAGCGGGAAACGACCGTCATCTGGGACAAGGAGACGGGGCTTCCTATCTACAATGCCATTGTCTGGCAGTCCCGGCAGACCGCAGCCATTGCCAACCAGCTCAAGGCAGCCGGCCATACGGAGATGATCCGCCAGAAGACTGGCCTGGTGATCGACGCCTACTTCTCAGCGACCAAGATTCGCTGGATTTTAGACCATGTGGACGGGGCCCAGGAACGCGCGGAGAAGGGCGACCTCCTCTTCGGGACCATTGATTCCTGGATCGTCTGGAAGCTGACCGATGGCAAGTGCCACGTGACGGACTACTCCAACGCTGCCCGGACCATGCTCTTTAACCTGAAAGAACTCGACTGGGACCAAGAAATTCTCGACTTGCTCAATATCCCGCGCTGCATGCTGCCGGAAGTCAAGTCCAATTCCGAGGTCTACGGCCACACCATTCCCTTCCACTTCTACGGGGCGGAAGTTCCTATCGCTGGAATGGCGGGGGACCAGCAGGCAGCCCTCTTCGGCCAGCTCGCCTTTGAACCAGGCATGGTCAAGAACACATACGGGACCGGGGCCTTCATTATTATGAATACCGGTGAAGACTTCCAGCTCTCGGACAACCGCCTGATCACGACCATAGCTTATGGGATCGATGGCAAGATCCACTATGCCTTAGAGGGGTCCATCTTCGTGGCAGGGTCTGCCATCCAGTGGCTGCGGGACGGCATGCGGCTGATCCAGTCCTCGCCTGAATCCGAGGACCTGGCCCAAGCCTCCACCAGTGAGGATGAGGTCTATGTCGTCCCTGCCTTTACCGGCCTGGGCGCCCCTTACTGGAATTCCGATGCCCGGGGCTCAGTCTTCGGCCTGACCCGGGGAACTAGCCGGGAGGACTTTGTCAAGGCGACCCTCCAGTCCCTGGCCTACCAGACCCGGGACATCATTGACACCATGGAGAAGGACACGGGCATGCCCATCAATGTCCTCAAGGTTGACGGTGGGGCGGCCATGAACAACTACCTCATGCAGTTCCAGGCCGATATCTTAGGGATTGAGATTGCCCGGGCCCAGAACCTGGAAACTACGGCCCTGGGTGCGGCCTTCCTGGCAGTGGGCTACTGGGACGACTTGGAAGAATTGAAGACCCTCAACGCGGTCGACCAAGCCTTCAACCCATCCATGAACAATGCCCGCAAGGAACAACTCTACAAGGGCTGGACCCGGGCTGTAAAAGCAACCCAGGTCTTTGCCGATACAAGTGATGAAGCGTAGGATAATCTTTAGAGGAGGATAAACCATGAAATTTTCATACCAAAGTCGTCAACAAGCCATTCAGAAGATGCAGGACCGGGAACTTGACTTGCTCGTGATCGGTGGGGGGATTACCGGGGCCGGTGTCGCCCTCCAAGCGGCCGCGTCAGGCCTAGAAACCGGTCTGATTGAGATGCAGGACTTCGCCGAAGGAACCTCCAGCCGGTCGACCAAGCTCGTCCACGGGGGGATCCGCTACCTCAAACACTTCGACGTGGAAGTCGTATCCGATACGGTCAAGGAAAGGGCCGTGGTCCAACAGATCGCTCCCCACATTCCTAAGCCCGACCCCATGATTTTGCCAGTCTATGATGAAGAAGGGGCAACCTTCAACCTCTTCCGGCTCAAAGTCGCCATGGACCTCTACGACCTCCTGGCAGGTATCCAGACCTCGCCTTATGCCAACAAGGTCCTCTCCAAGGAAGAAGTCCTGGCTGAAGAACCTGCCCTTAAAGCAGAAGGCTTACTGGGTGGGGGCCGCTACCTCGACTTCAACAACAGCGACATCCGTCTCGTGATCGAAAACATTAAGCGGGCCCAAGACGACGGTGCCCTAGTCGCCAGCCGGGTCCAAGCAGTGGGTTATACTTATAATGAAGCCGGCGAAATTACTGGTGTCCGCGCCTTGGATCGTTTGACCGACCAAGAATTCGAGATCAAGGCACGGGTGGTCATCAATACGACAGGGCCATGGTCCGATAAGACCCGGAACTTAGACCGGTCGGACCAAGAAGCCATCCACCAAATGCGGCCTACCAAGGGCGTCCACCTGGTTATCGATTCCGCCAAGCTCAAGGTCAACCATCCCGTCTACTTCGACAGCGGCCACAATGACGGCCGGATGATCTTTGTCATTCCAAGAGAGAATAAGACCTACTTCGGGACGACCGACACCGACTACCAAGGCGACCTCAAGCACCCCCAAGTCACCCAAGAAGACGTGGACTATCTCCTGGCAGCTGTCAACGGCCGCTTCCCAGATGCGGACATTAGCCTAGAGAATGTGGAATCCTCCTGGGCAGGGCTCCGGCCACTTCTCGCTGGCAACTCGTCTTCCGACTACAACGGGGGCGATAGCGGCAAGCTGACCGACGACAGCTTCGACCAATTGATTCATTCGGTCCAAGCCTATCTCAAGGAGGAACAGACCCGCGAACAAGTCGAAGGCGTCGTGGCTAACCTAGAAGGCAGCCTGTCCGAACAACAATTGAAACCTTCCGAAGTCTCCCGGGGTTCTGACCTCTCCATTGATGACAATGGCCTGATTACTTTGGCTGGCGGGAAGATCACGGACTACCGCAAGATGGCAGCCGGTGCTCTGGAGAAGATTATCGGCATCCTGGCTGACAAGTTCGACCGCCACTTCCGGGCCATCAATTCCAGAACCTATCCAGTCTCAGGCGGGGAAATCAACCCCGACAATATCGAGCGCGAATTCGAAGCCTATGCCCAAATCGGCGTCAGCCGCGGCTTGACCAATGAAGAAGCTTATGAAATTGCTGCCCTCTACGGGTCCAACGCTCCCCAAGTCTTCCAATTGGTCGATCAAATCGACAAGGATGACCGCCTGACCCTCAAGGAGAATATCATGCTGGCCTATGCCATGGCTTATGAGATGACCCTGACCCCAGTGGACTACTTCCTGCGCCGGACCAACTACCTGCTTTTCAAGCGGGATGAGGTGGACCATATGATTGCACCGGTCTTAGACATCATGGCAGCAGCCTATGATTGGACAGCAGAAGAAAAACAAGCTCAGCTGGACCAATTACAAGCCACCATTGAAGAAAACGACCTGGCCCAGCTTAAGGCCAAGTAAGGAGGGACCACCATGCCCACAGATGTACTCGGAGAATTTCTCGGCACGGCCTTCCTGGTCCTCCTAGGGGACGGGGTGGTGGCCAATGTCAGCCTAGACCGGACCAAGGGCAAGGACGCGGGTTGGCTGACCATCACCATCGGCTGGGGCCTGGCCGTCGCCATTGCCGCCTATGCCACCGGTCACATGGGACCAGCCCATCTCAACCCAGCCGTTAGCTTGGCCTTTGCCCTGAGAGGGGCCATCAGTTGGGGGACCTTCCTGGCCTATACCATCGCCCAGGTCCTGGGAGCTGTTTTAGGCGCGGTCGGCGTCTGGCTCCTCTACCGGCCCCACTATGCCCAGACTGAAGACCCAGACACTATCCTGGGTACCTTCGCCACGGCACCGGCTATTGATTCCCCCCTGGATAATGTGATTGCGGAAGTGATCGGGACCTTCATCCTGGCCTACGGGATTCTGGCCTTCGCCTACACTGAGATGGCGCCAGGGATAGGTACCGCTGTAGTCTCTGCCTTGATTGTGAGCATCGGGATCTCCCTGGGTGGGCCGACTGGCTACGCCATCAACCCGGCCCGGGACTTTGGCCCCCGCCTGGCCCACAGCTTCCTGCCCATCCCTCATAAGGGGTCTAGCCAGTGGTCCTATGCCTGGGTGCCGATTCTTGGCCCCATGTTAGGGGGCTTATTGGCAGCAGGACTGGATGTTTTGATTAATGCATAGAGTGAATGGAAGAGTCGGCCTTGGGGGCTGGCTCTTTTAATTTGGCTTGGATTGGGATTGTGCTGGTGAGCATGCGTTCCGTTTTGAGTTTGATCGTTAAATGTTTAAAGGATCAACACGGCTGAAGCCGTCTTGTACTTTATCCGTAAGTCGCTAAAGCTCCAACGGCTAAAGCATAGCACCGGCTCGAGCCTTGGTCTCTCGCCTAGCGAGAGTCAAACGGAGAGTAAGGCTTGCGCCAACTCTCCATAATTCGCTTCGCTTTCTTTTTCATGGCTAACGATCAAACTCAAGCTCCACTTCTGCTCACGATTGAATTGCTGCCAAATCAAAAGATGTGTGTAATATAGGTATTGGATAAAAATGGTGTTGGTGGGGATCTACTTTGCTTTCTTATCTGCTTCTTATTACATTTGACGAGCAGCTTGAAAAGCTTTAAAGTGAATTTATAAGATGGATTTATGATTCTTTTAAAGTCAAGGAGGAGTGGTAATGAAGGATAACTTGGAATTGTGGATTGGTTTAGGATTAATTTTTGGAGTAGTTTTTGGTGTATTAACAGGTAGACTAGGGATTGGAATAGGCTTTGGTTTAATCATCGGAGCTTCTTTAGGTGTTGCTTTTGAAGGGGATGAATAGCCTGAGTCTTAGTACTCTCTTGCGCAAAATGCGATTAGATGTTATGGGATATAAAGGTCAGCTTTAAGCTGACTTTTTTAATTTGGCTTGAGATTGTGCTAGTGAGCATGCGTTCCATCTTGACTTTGATCGTTAAATGTTTATATGAAATCTGACTTGAGCAAATGAAATTGTGGTTGTTATGGTGGCTTGTGCTTATTAATTTACTGCGAGTTATTGAGCTTTTATTTATAATTGACGAAGGGTTTGGAAAGGTTTACAGTAGGAGTGTAAGGTGAATCAGAATCGTTTTTGCCATGGAGGTGGCTGATTATGAAGGATAGTATGGGTTTGTGGATTGGTTTAGGTTTGTTTTTTGGGGCGATCTTTGGTTTGGTGACAGATAAAATGGCTGTTGGCATAGGAGTCGGCCTAGCAATTGGCGTTTCCTTGGGAGCGGCAAAAGAAAAGAATAAAGCTTCTAAGAAATAGGGTTAAAATATACAAAAAAGGTCAGTGATCTTGTCTAGGGCACTGGCTGGATACGATCGATTGATGGAGTCGCCCTTGAGCTGACTCTTTTTTATTAATTCAAGACAGCAAATATAATAGCCTTTGCTTATATATATATATATATATCATGTCTATTTTATAATAAATAAAACCAATATTGATTGACAGGAGAAGCTAAAACCTTTACAGTAACTTTATAAGCTAAGAAATATCAATCTTTCAAGTATGGTTATCGATTGAGGGAGGAGAGGTATGAAAGATAATTTTGGATTCTGGCTTGGTTTAGCGATGATAGTTGGCGTGTTCCTGGGGTGGACGATTGACAGTATGCCTCTTGGTATTGGATTGAGTCTTGTAGTCGGTAAGGGAATCGGGATGGGCTTGAAGGATGATGGTAAGAAGGAAGATTAAGTTAGTGATGATTAAATAAAGGAGGCCTGTAATGAATGACCAGTTAAGAAAGCGCCGGTTGAGCGCGAAGTACGGCTTTTATGCCTATTTCCTTATTTTTGCGATTACTATTATTGTGGATGGGGTGGGCGGGAAGTTCCAGTATGTGCTCGACACGTCGGCCAGTCATATTCTTGTTTTTGTCCTGCAGAAGTTTTTAGCTTACAATTTAATCGCTATCCTTCCAGCAGTGATTATTGCCCTAACTTTTTACTTCTTTATCTTGAGAGAATGTGACTAGTGAGTCTCTCGACAATAACCCAAATAAAAACAGGCCTCCCAACGTATGCCGTTAGGAGGCCGGATTGCTTATGATAGGTTAGAAGGGGGCCATGACGTTAAAGAGTGTGCTTAACAGAATACCGACGACTAAGCCGCCCACAAAAATTAGAATATTGCGCATGGTCTTGTTGTCCTTCATCACTCGCCAGCTCCTTTCCTAAAGACTGACTGCCTACTGTATCTCCATTCTAACAAGAAAACATAAGCGCTTTCAATCGATAAGAATTGAAAACGGCACTTATTGACTAAAATATAAATAATATAAACCTTCCTGCTCCTCTTAAATTCAACTATCAGAGTTAAAAGCACTATAGCTATCCCTACTATTATTTAAAAAGGAAGCTTGCCTTTTGTAATGGGTAATTAGAAAAAAATCTATGCTAGTTATTTTTGAGCAGGAGTGGAGCGTTGAAGTTGGCCCTTAGCCGTGACCAAGCAAGCGATGTGAATTACGGCTAGTCGGCGTAAGCCGTTACTAGGCGTTTGAAGCTCGCTAGGTGAGGGACTTTGGCCCGAACCGGTGCCACGGCTCTTTAAGGGCCAAATTCATAAGCGCAACGCATGCTCACGCTGAGCATCAATAACCCAAACAAAGCCCCCAAAATCTGGCCACTAGCAGACTTTTGAGGGCTTTATATTATTTAAAATCTAAAACGATTTATTTAACGCCATCAATAATCCCAGTGAAGCTATCTACTTCTAGACTTGCGCCACCAACGAGGACACCGTTGATGTTGTCTTGGGATAGGATTTCTTTAGCGTTAGCTGCTTTAACAGAACCGCCGTAGAGGATGCTAGCTTCTTTAGCGACATCTTCTGAAGTCAATTCCGCAATGACTTGACGGATTTCGGCACAAACTTCTTCTGCGTCTTGGGCAGAAGCGGTCTTACCAGTTCCGATAGCCCAGATTGGTTCGTAGGCGAAGACAACTTGTGAGATGTCATTAGCGTCTAAACCTTTGAGGGCAGCCTTTAATTGTTCAGTGATGAAGGCAATATATTCATCAGCTTCACGTTGTTCCAAGCTTTCACCCACGCAGAGGATAGGGGTCAACTTGTTGTCTAAGGCAGCTTTCACCTTAGCGTTGATGTCTTCGTCGGTTTCCTTGAAGATTTCGCGGCGTTCAGAGTGGCCAAGAACGACGTAGTCTACACCGAGGTCGCTCAAGGCAGCAGGGCTGGTTTCGCCTGTGAAGGCTCCACTATCTTCAGAGTAGCAGTTTTGGGCCCCCACTTTAAGGGCAGAATCTTGAGTGCGTTCCACAGCGTCAGCCACGAAGAGGGCAGGTGGGATAACAACCACATCAGCGTCCACATTAGCGTCCACTTGGGCTTTCAAGTCATCGATGAAGCTCTTCGCTTCACCAGCAGTCTTATTTAATTTCCAGTTTCCGGCAATAATTGTCTTAACCAATTTAAAATCTCCCTTCAGAAATTAAGTACACCTGTATTCTACCATTTTTGTCATGAAAACACTATTGTAAAGTGAAGAAAATCTCAAAGGGGGCGAAAGCTAGCGGGAGAAATAGACCTCTGGAGCAAGAGACCTATTTCTGCTAGCCTGAACCCAACTAATAAGCAACATAAAAGTCAGTTCCAACGAAATTTCTGACGAAGCAGCTAAGAATTTTCTCATTCGTCAGAGAAGGGCCCAAAATGTGTTAGAATGGAGGGGATGTGTGACGTGACAAGCGACTGAGAAGGAGAGCTTATGCTGAAGAATTTTATTTTTGATATTGATGACACCCTCTACGACCAGATGGATCCCTTCCGTCGGGCTTTGACGGAGGTCTTCCCCGACTTGGACCAGGACCGGGCGGCGATTTGGTATAAGAAGAGCCGTTATATTTCGGATACGGAATTCCCGGGTCTTGCCTTCGACCCCGAGGGCATCAAGCAGATGCAGATCAAGCGCATCCAGTCGCCCCTGGCTGATGATGGGATTGACATTTCCAGTGAAGAAGGCTGGGCTTTCCAGGAAGCCTACCAGCGCTACCAAAAGGATCTGGACCTCCAAAACGACATGCGCCAAGTCCTCGATCTCTTGAAGGCAGCAGACCAGGCCATGGGCGTGATTACCAATGGGGAAACCGCCAAGCAGTGGGCCAAGGTAGAAACCATGGGCTTGACGGACTGGATTCCAGAAGACTATATCTTAGTTTCCGAAGAGGTGGGTGTAGCCAAACCTGAACGCGAAATCTTTGACTTGGTCTGCCAGCGGATGGGCATCCGACCTGAAGAGAGCGTCTACTTCGGCGATAACTTCAAGCACGATATGGTGGCGGCCAAGGAAGCTGGTTTCCATACTGTCTGGCTCAACCACCGGGACCGCGAATTTGAAGGCGTTGATGATTATGTGGACCAGGTCTGCATGGACTTCCCTGAAGTTCTTACTTGGGTCCAAAAAAATCTCAAATAATCCTTTACAAATCTACTCGAATTTGTTAGACTATGTACTTGTGAGTAATTATCACGTATCAAACGATATTCCGCTGGTAGGTCTGCCTGCTATGAGTGTTTGTTGGAAGGAGAAAAAACATGAGTAAATTAATTGAAGCTATCACAAACGAACAATTACGTTCTGACATCCCAGACTTCCGTCCTGGTGACACCGTTCGTGTCCACGCTAAGGTTGTCGAAGGTGACCGTGAACGTATCCAGCTTTTCGAAGGTGTTGTTATCAAACGCCGCGGTCAAGGCATCAGCGAAACTTACACTGTTCGTAAGATTTCTAGTGGTGTTGGTGTGGAACGGACTTTCCCAGTTCATACCCCACGTGTTGACCAAATCGAAGTGATCCGTCAAGGTAAAGTTCGTCGTGCGAAATTATACTACTTACGTGATCGTCACGGTAAGGCAGCTCGGATTGCTGAACGCCGTCGTAAATAGTTCGATAGATATTGAAGCAGCAGGCTTGGCTTGCTGCTTTTTCTTTTTGGTGGATGGTAATAGGTATACAAATTGTAATGATGAGCATCCGTTCCGCTTTTGAATTTGATTGTTAAAGAGCCATGGCACCGGCTCGAGCCAAGGTCTCTCGCCTAGCGAGACTTAAACGGACCGTACGGCTAAAGCCTACGCTCCGTAATTCGCTTCGCTTGCTTGTTCATGGCTAACGATCACATTCAACGCTTCACTCTTGCTCATGAGTAAATTGTTAATTATTAAGCTAAAAGAGTAAAAGTTTTTGATTTTCTAGCTAAGAGAAAAAGCAAATTGATTTTTCTACAAAAAAGTAGTCTGATGCCTGCTTCATGCGTGAGTCTTGTGAGAGGAAAGGGCCCGCTGGTTAAACCGCTTTCCCTTTTTGATTGAGTTGGGCTTTTTGCCTGTGTTAAAATGAAGTTAAAGGAGGTCGTGATGATGACTGAAGAATATACGACGGAAGAGAAAGGCTGGGGGCAGCGCTTCTTGGATATTTTGAAATGGATTGGCTTGATGATTTTGGGAACCCTACCTATGGGCTTGATGCTTGTGGTCAATGGTAATTCCCATCGTTTTTCCTGGCCAATAGTAGCTGGGCTGACCCTCTTAGTTCTAGTTTTTGCTTATGTGACTTACCGTTTTCTTTATAACTTTTATTACAAGCGTGCCCAGGGCAAGGACAACTTCGACCGCTTGGGATGGAAGGATATTGGAATTGTCTTCCTCTACTATATTGGGGTCCGCGTGGCGGTGGTGGTATTGACCATGGCCAACCAAGCTGTCTATGAGACGGGGGTATCGGCCAATGACCAGATGCTCTTCTCCGGCGACCCTAACTTAGTATCGCCTATTTCCAATATTGCTTTCTTTCTCATGATGGGCTTTGCGGTGCCGTTTCTCGAAGAATTGGTCTTCCGGGGTATTTTCCAGCATCTTTTCTTCAAGGCTGAAAGCTTCTGGTGGCCCCTGGTCTTGAGTTCATTGATCTTCGGCCTCAACCACTTGTCCAGTAATATGATTGAGGCTTTGATGTATATCATCATGGGGATTGCCCTCTACCTAGCCTACCGCCGGCGGAACAACATCAAGGACGCCATCCTGCTCCATATGATGAACAACGGCTTCGCAGCGATCATTCTCTTAGGCTCCTATCTCTTCCATATTTTTAGTTAACCAGCACATCTCCCAGTCTTCTAGGCTGGGAGTTTTTTGCTTTCTTTATCAAATTGTACTAGTGAGCATCCGTTCCGCTTTTAGTTTATAGTTTTTAATGACACAAGTATTTTTTATTTAGCAATTTATTATTGAGCAGGAGTGGAGCGTTGAAGTTGGGCCTTAGCCATGAACAAGTAAGCAAAGAGAATTATGGCTCGTAGGCTTTAGCCGTACGAGCCGTTTGATTCTTGCTAGGTGAGAGACCTTGGCTCGAGCCGATGCCATGGCTTTTCAAGGCCCAAATTCGATAGCGCAACGTATGCTCAACTATTAGAGTATTAAAGAATAGAAAAGAAACCGCTTTTATGTTAAATTATAGGAGAAAAGAATGTGCGCATCGAATGAAAGGAAGGAAAGATCAATCATGAAAAAGATTATCAACCAGGCGTCTGATGTGGTCGATGAGATGCTCTCGGGCATGGTTCTGGCCAATCCCAAGATCGAGCGGATTGAGGATACAGGGATCCTGATAGCCAAGGACTTGCCAGATCAAGTTTCGGTGATCAGCGGTGGAGGCAGTGGCCATGAGCCCAGTCACGCTGGCTTTATTGGAGATGGGATGTTGGCAGGGGCAGTCTGCGGCCAGGTCTTTACTTCACCGACCTCCGACCAGGTCTACCGGGCCATCCAGGAAGCCAACCAGGGCCAGGGGGTCATGCTGGTGATCAAGAATTATTCCGGGGACATCATGAACTTCGAAATGGCCATGGAGATGGCAGAGATGGATGATATTCCGGTCGCCAAGGTGGTCGTGGATGACGATATTGCGGTGGAAGATTCCGACTTCACCCAGGGCAAGCGCGGAGTGGCTGGCACTGTCTTCGTTCATAAGATTCTCGGGGCCGCTGCCCGATCAGGCGGTAGCCTGGCAGACCTAGAGGCATTGGGGCAGAGGGTCGTCGCTAATCTATCCTCCATTGGCCTGGCCTTGTCTGGCGCGACAGTTCCAGAGTCCGGCAAGCAGGGCTTCAACCTGGCGGATGATGAGATCGAGTTCGGGGTCGGCATCCACGGTGAACCGGGCTACAAACGCGAAAAACTCCAGCCTTCCCGGGCTATGGCCCAAGAAATGTTGGAGAAGTTGAAGGCCTATAACAACTGGCAGGCCGGCGACCGCTATGCCATCCTCGTCAACGGCATGGGGGCAACGCCGCTGATGGAGCAGTACATTTTCTTAAATGATGTGATGGAACTTCTAGAAGTTGAGGACCTGGACATTGCCTTTACCAAGGTCGGCAACCTGATGACCTCGATTGATATGGCAGGGATTTCCTTAACTTTCTTAAAATTAGAAGACGACTGGCTGGACTTACTCCAAGCCGATGTTGATGTGGAAGGATGGTAGACTGATGAGTCAAGAACAAGCAGTGCGCGAGGCTTTAAGCCTTTTTAGCCAAAAAGTTACGGAAAATAGAGAATACCTGTCCGAATTGGATACGCCGATCGGGGACGGTGACCATGGTGGTAACATGAAGCGGGGCATGGATGCTCTCCAGGAGAAGCTGGACGACCAAGCGGAGGACGCCTCAGTGGTGGACCTCTTAAAGGCAGCAGCCATGGCCATGATGTCCAAGGTTGGCGGGGCCTCGGGTCCGCTCTACGGGACGGCCTTCTTGGAGATTGCCAAGGCCTTGCAGGGGCAAGCGGGCGACTGGGGAGCCGCTATCCAGGCAGCAGCAGATGGGATCGCCAAGCGCGGCCATGCCCAGGCAGGAGATAAGACCATGCTAGACGTCTGGCTGCCTGCTGCTGAGGCCCTGAAGGAAGGCAGCTTGACTGCCGAACAAATTGACGGATGGGTTCAAGCGACAGAGGACATGCAGGCTCGCAAAGGTCGGGCTTCCTATGTGGGCGAACGGTCAGTTGGCCACATCGATCCCGGAGCCATGTCTACATCTTACTGGCTCAAGGCCCTCGTGGAAGCAGGTGTTCTCAATGACTAGCGCGATTCTCTTAGTCTCCCATGTGGCGGACCTGGCCCAAGGCGTGGCGGCTCTCTTAGGGGAAGTGGCCCAGGATGTGGAAATCATCCAGGCAGCAGGCCTCGAAGATGGTGGGATTGGGACCTCCTTCGAACGGATCCAGACCGCCATCGACCAGGCTGAGGCCGACCAGATCTACGCCTTCTATGACCTGGGTTCTGCCAAGATGAACCTGGAAATGGTCCAGGAAATGTCCGACAAAAAAATCACCATCTATGACACCGCCTTCGTCGAAGGGGCCTACAACGCCGCTGCCCTGACCCAGGCTGGTTTGGACCAGGAAGAAATGGAAAAACAGCTGAAGGATTTAGTGGTGAAATAGATGGCGCTAGCGAGCATCCGTTCCGATTTCAACGCTTCACTCCTGCCCATAAAAACAGTGCCAAGCCGATATTATAATCATTAGTAGCTAATGAAAATAAAAAAGTGTCGCCTTCTCTTTTTGTCGAGGGAGGCGACACTTTTGTTATTTCATTATAGACAAATACGGGCCAGGAGGTCGTCGAATTCGCGGACGTCTACCTTACGGCCGAGGCTGATCTTGATATGGCCAGCCCGAGTCCAGAGTTCGATTTCAGAGGTCAGGTCGAGGCGGCCTGCGTTCTCCGTGGACCACATGGTGATGGAGCGGTAGGGGAGGCTGTAGATTTCAATCTTCTTGCCAGTTAGGCCCTGGCTATCGCGGACGATCAGGCGCTTGTTGGTAAAGATAGCCACATCACGGATGGTTTTAAAGGCGCGGAAGGCTTCTTCGCCGGGCACTAACATCTTTTGAACGTCATCTGGAACAGGCACTTCTTCATCAAAAATCCAGGACGTTACTTCATTAATTTCGGACATAGGGTCCTCCTTTTTTGCCTTTAGTCTAACAAAAAGCAAGCAAAAAAGCTAGGCGGGTGGTCTAGCTTTAAAGTGGTTTGTTTAGTTGGGGCGCAGAGTTAGAAGCTTTTCCACTTCTAATCGCTCTTGCTCACACCCTGTAGTCGGGTTCAGTCTGGCAGCTTTCGTGTCACTTCACAAGTCTCCGCCGCAGTCTTGCAGACTGCTCTGGTGACTTGCTCCAGTGAACGAAAGCTAACCGCCAGCCCTCTCACCCTTTTTTAGTCGGGTTCGGTCGCGCAGAAGTGGCTCCTCTTCACAAAACGCCGTCGAAGACTTTCAGTCTTCTCTGTTGCTTTGCTCCAGAGGTCCACTTCTAATCGCGCTCCCTCTCACCCTTTTCTAGTCGGGTTCGCAAAGGCAGAAAGGGAGTGA
>NZ_KV797921.1:35531-39422 GCF_001809535.1 Aerococcus sp. HMSC062A02
GTCATCCCTTTCTAAACGCCTTTGCTCACACCCTTTTTTTAGAATAATTGTTTGTCACTACCGAAGCGTTGACCCAGTGCTTCTTGGGCAACTTGGTTGAAGTAGTGCCAAGTGTTGTCGTATTCAGGTTGGAAGAAGAAGTCAGCTAAGGCGAGGTCTTCAAGTGTCCAACCGGCTGAGATGGCAACGGATAGGGTGTTGATGTCCCGTGCTAAGTTCATGGTGGACATGATTTGTGCCCCGACTAATTTGTGGTCGTCTTTGCGGTAATGGATCTTCATGAAGACTTCTTGGTCGTCTTTCATGAACTTAGGCAGGACAGGAATTTGGAGGAATTGGCTTTCTACTTCGCCATCAATTTCTGCCTTGTCGCAGTCCTTAACGCCTGTTGCCGCAAAGTGGTAGTCGAAGAGGGCTAGGCCGCTGGTACCGTTGACGCTAGGTGATTTGACTTTGTTTTCCCCAGCGATAATGTTTTGAGCAGCTGCAACCGCTTGACGGCGGGCATTGCTGGCGAGAGCAATGGCCTTGCCTTTACCAGTTGGGTTGAATGGAATTTCGGTGGCGTCACCGGCAACATAGATATCTTTAACAGATGATTCCAGGTATTCGTTGACTTTAACGAAGCCCTTGTCATCGAGTTCCAGGGTGCCCTTGAGCCATTCGGTGTTTGGTTTAACGCCAACAGCGAAGAGAACGGTGTCGGCGGGATATTCGCCCTTGTCTGTAATCACTTTGGCAACTTGGCCGTCTTTGCCTTCGACAGATTGGACGCATTCATTGCCGTGGAAGTCGAGGCCTTTATCAGCCGCATGAGCTTCGAGGACTTCGGTGAATTCCTTGTCCAGGTAAGTTGGTAAGATGCGGTCTTGGCTATCGATCACAGTGGTCTTAATGCCAGCCTTGGTGAAGGCTTCTGCCGCTTCAATCCCAATGTAGCCGCCGCCTACAACAACGGCTTCTTTGGCTTCTGCCATACGTTTTTTGACGCGGTCTGCCCAGTCACGGCCCCGGAGATAGTAGACGTGGTCGAGGTCAGTCCCTGCAATAGGGAGTTCAACCGGAACAGCCCCAGGACTTAAGAAGAGCTTGTCATAGCTGACCTGGTGTTCACCTTGGTCGTCTTTAACAGTAACTTCCTTGGCATCACTATCAATCGCAACTACTTGACTATTGGTGTAGGCGTTAATACCTTGTTTCTTGTAAGAGTCTTCTGTTGCATAATGAAGATCGTCCAAGTGATCGGACTTGTCTTCTAAGTAAGACTGAATCCCACAAGATAGGAAGGACATGGTGGATCCACTTTCATAGAGATCGATTTCAATGTCCTGGTCAGCCTTGAGCAAAGTTTGAACCATTTCGTAACCAGCATGTGACGTTCCGACAACAACAACTTTCATCGTATACATCCTCCTTAATATTTTGTTACCCCCATCCTAGTACAAAAGGAGAGATTTCACAAACAAAAGGGCTCAGGAAAAGATTAAAATATGCTGGAAAATAAGGGCTTCTATCCCGTCATATGGGAGCGACTTATGCTAGAATAGGAATAAGTGAACAAGTAAAGGAGGCGCTTATGAACCATTTCTTAGAATACCTCAACAGTGACCAACTCGATTCTGAACTCTTTATTGAGAAGGCCCTTTATTCCTTGGCTGCCATCTTGTTGACCTTCTTGCTCATGAAGGGGATCAAATGGCTCTTACCTAAGCTAACGGATAATGAAAACCTGGCCCAGCGAATTAACCGCTTTAGCCGACTCATTGTCTTCTTCTTGGCCTTTATCTTTATCCTCAGCCTCTGGTTCTCCCAGGCCAAGCTCCTGGGGGTCATCATTCTGATTATCCTGGCCTTCCTCACCCTGGCCTCGCGGGATGTGGTGGTGGACCTGGTGGCCTATCTCTATATTATCCTGCGCTCACCTTTAGAAGTGGGCAGTGTGATCGATATTAATGGCGTCTCCGGCGAAGTGGTGGACCTGGATTTTCTCCAGATTAACCTGGCTGAAGTGGGGACCATGACCAAGGCCCGGACCCATACCGGCCGCTACATCTCGGTACCCAACCGCTGGATCTTCGAGCACGCCATCTATAACTACAACCACGACAGCCCCTATGTGGTGGTGGATGTTATGGTGCCTATTGATTACGGCCAAGACTTGGAAAAGGTCAAGAAGATTACCGCCAAGGTGGCCTATGAGAAGTACGAGGGCTTCCTCGAGCAGTGCACGGAAGAAGAATTGGCCCTCTTCAAACGCAAGATGGATGGTTTGGAGGCCTCAACTAAGCCCCAGATCCGGATCGAATACGGCAACCGGTCCATGAATGTCTACATCCAATTCTTCACTCCCTACGACAAGATTGCTGTCAACAAGATGATCATGCAAAACGCCCTCTACTTCGACCTGCGCAGTCGCGGCATCCAAGTCACCAGCATGCAAGTGGTTAAATTTGAAGAATAGCGTGGGAGAAAAGTCGTTAGTCCTGGACCACTGGAGCAAAGGGTGATCAATCGTAGCTATACGATTGATTGATTATCTTTTGTGAAGTGGACGCCAGGGCTGACTTTTGGAGCAGGTTTTGAATAGCGTGGGAGAAAGTCGTTTAGTCCTATATTCTTGAAAGAAAAAGAAGCCGGCACCATCTCGTCAGAGACGCGCCGGCTTTTTCTAAAGGGGAAGCTAGGGGGCAGTAACCCACACTCTTAAGCTCTGATTGTGGGGGAGTGGTCGTCAATCCACACTCGCCGCCCCCAATTGTATCTTGGGCCCCGGAAGGTTGACATTATAAGTCCGTATACTTTTTATTCTGCCCCCGGCTCTTGTCGACGGGATATTTGATAGCATTTTTAGCTAGTTTGCGGGGGATGAGTTCTTCGATGTCGAGGTCCAGGTTGTCCGCCAGCATGAGGGCGTAGATGAGAACATCGGCCAGCTCATCCTTGATGGCCTCGATATTTTGATTGCCTTCTTCCGCAGTCTTCCACTGGTAAATTTCTAAGAGTTCACTTGCTTCGAGAACCAAGGACAGGGCCAGGTCCTTCTCATTGTGGAACTGCCGCCAGTCCCTCGCATCACGGAAAGCGTTGATTTGTTCAATTAGGGTCATTGGAATCCTCCTTTCTTTCTCCTTATTATAAGACTTCTGCTGGCTTGGTCCAAGCTTGGATGTTTTTACCAGCAATTGCCAAGCCGGTGCCTTTACTGGTAGAATAGGGGTATTCAAGCCTTTTGGATAAGGCCGCGCAGCAATTTGAAGGAGTGGGAGTGTCAAATCATGGATGAATTAATGGAAGAAATTTTAGTTTCTAAGGAAGACTTGCAGGTTCGGATTAAGGAATTGGCGGATGAAATTGCAAAGGACTACCAGGACAAGAATCCGCTCTTGGTCTGTGTCCTCAAGGGGGGCATGCCCTTTATGGCGGACCTGATGAAGGAGATGGATATTCTCCTGGAGATCGATTTTATGGATGTGTCGAGCTATGGGGATGGCTTCGAGTCGAGCGGTGAGGTGAAGATTGTTAAGGACCTCTCCCAGCCAGTCAAGGACCGTCATGTGATCTTTGTGGAGGATATTATTGATACGGGACGGACCCTGACCTATCTTTACCAGGTCTTAGAGAGTCGCCAGGCAGCTTCCATTAAGACTGTCTCCCTCCTGGACAAACCGGCTCGCCGGACCAAGGACTTCCAGGCTGACTGGATTGGTTTTGAGATTCCCGATAAGTTTGTAGTGGGCTATGGCTTGGACTTCAAGGGCCAATTGCGCAATTATCCACAGATTGCGGTTCTCAAAAAAGAAGTTTATAGTTAGAATTCTTAGTGCCAGGTGAACGACCTGGTACTTTTTTGGCTCTTGGCTCCAGTGAAAGGAAGCTAACCGCGCGCCCTCA
>NZ_KV797921.1:39522-48656 GCF_001809535.1 Aerococcus sp. HMSC062A02
AGAAAGGGCTCCTCTTCGCAAAAGGCTGTCGAAGCTCTCTGAGCTTCTCTAGCCTTTTACTCCAGAGCTCCCTTTCTCCCGCATCCTCTCACACCCTGGTGCTTTTTGTTTGGTAGCGCTATTTTTTTGACTTATAATAAAGGAAAAAAGAAAGGACGTGTGCGCAATGGGTTTATTTGACCAAGCAGGCAATTTAATTGGGATGTTGACGGGTCAGGGCGGCCAGTCCAATGACTCCTTAGCCAAGCAAGCCAATGTTTCTTCAGCGGACTTTGGGAAGATCATGACGCTGGGCTTGCCGATGATTATGAAGGCGATCAACCGCAACAGCCAGGACCAGTCGGGGATTGACTCGCTCAACCAGGCCCTAAACGATCACGACAAGGCCGACCAGTTCGAATCCATCGATCAGGCAGCCGAGCAGGTGGACCAGGAGGACGGCGACAAGATCCTCAACCATGTCTTCAAGGACCAAAATGAGAAAGAGGGGATCATCGATAAGATCGCCCAGGCTTTGAATATGGATACAGCTTCTGTTAAGCGGACCCTGATTGTCCTAGCGCCCATGGTTCTCATGTACTTGGCCCACCGCCGGAAGTCTAATAATGTAGCTGAGGAAGACCTGGGTCAGGAAGTCGACCAGGCCTCCCGCGAAGTAGAGGGTCAGGCCCGCCAAGAAGGAGGCAGCCTCCTAGAACGGGTCCTCGATGCCGTAACGGTGGATGAGAATCAGACCGAAGATGATAGCCTCTTGGGTAAGGTTATCGACAATGTCACCGTCGATGAAAAGGACCAAGCTGCTAAGAAAGAAGCCAGTCAAGATGACGACGGCGGTCTCTTGGGCGGCCTGATTGATAAGCTGACCAAGTAAATGTATCGTTCTTTGAAAAAGCAGCCCTGGAAGCTGCTTTTTCTTTATTTTCAGAGGCCAATCTGCCACAATAGGACTAAGCAGACTTTATGGAGAGGGGGAGATGGATGGCAGAGTTGAGTATTGAAGCGATCCCTGTTGAGGAAGCGAGGCGCTTGTCTGGACTGAGTCGCGAGTGTTACCTAGCGACCTTTGAGGGAACGTGTTCGGATGAGGATATGGCGGCTTACTTAGAGACCGCTTATGCGCCAGAGCGATTGGTCCAGGAATTGTCAGAGGAAGACTCTTACTTCTATTATCTTAAAGAAGGGGACATGGTCTTGGGCTATATCAAAGTCAATCGCGGCGGTCAGCAGTCGGAAGAACAACCCCGAGACTGGCTAGAGGTCGAACGCCTCTATATTCGTCCGGGATACCAGGGGAGAGGTCTCGGTTCTGTACTCATGGATTTTGCCCTAGTCAAGGCAGGGGGCTGGGACTGCCCCTATATTTGGCTGGGGGTTTGGGAGCATAATCTAAGGGCCCAGGCCTTCTATAGGAAGTATGGTTTTGAACGTTTTTCCGAGCACGCTTTTGTGATGGGGGAAGAGGTCCAGTGTGACTGGCTCCTCAAACGTCCCTTGGTGCTCGGTCAGGAAAAGGAGGAAGATGACAGATGAAAGTTGGATTTATTGGTTTGGGTGTGATGGGACAATCCATGGCCCGGCACATCCTTGAAGCAGGCTATGAACTCTTTGTCTATAATCGCACCAAGGCCAAGGCAGATGACCTGGTCGCTTCGGGAGCACATTGGTGTGATTCACCTGAAGCCCTCGCTGGCCAGGTGGATTTAGTCTTAAGCATTGTTGGCTATCCTGATGATGTGCGTGAGGTCTATCTCGGCGACCAGGGTCTCTTTGCGGGGGCACGCCAGGGGCAGGTTTTTGTCGATATGACCACTTCGACCCCGGCCCTGGCCCAGGAATTAGCCCAAGTTGGCCAAGACAAGGGCGTCCAAGTTCTGGATGGGCCTGTAACGGGTGGCGATGTCGGGGCGCGCGAGGGTCGTTTGACCTGCCTTTTAGCGGGCGACCAAGCTAGTGCAGATAAAATCCGTCCTGTCTTAGACACTTTCTGTGCCAGCGTCCAGTATTTTGGCCAAGCAGGTGCCGGCCAGCATGCCAAGATGGCCAATCAAATCATGATTTCTGCGACCATGTTAGGCGTCATGGAAACCCTGGTCTATGCCAAAACGGCAGGACTCGATGTCAACCAGGTCATTGACACCCTATCTTCTGGCGCCGCTGGGAACTTCTCCCTGACTTCCTATGGCCCACGGATCGTTAAGGGCGACTACAGCCCAGGTTTCTTTGTCAAACACTTCATCAAAGACCTGGGCATTGCCCTAGCCGAAGCTGATCGCATGGGAATTGACCTCCCCGCCTGCCAAATGGCCTACGACTTCTACCAACGCCTAGCCGACAAAGGCTACCAAGACGCCGGCACCCAGGCCCTGATGAAACTCTGGGATAACAATTATTAAAGGAGGGTGTGAGCAAAGGCGGTTAGAAGCTTACCACTGGAGCACGAACGAAAAAGGGCAAGCTCAGCTTGCACGTTTCGCTCGTGTGAAGTGGAGAAGCTTCTGCCTTTGCGAACCCGACTAAGGGTGTGAGCAAGAGCATTTAGCTTTGGATGCTTGGAGTAAGTTGGAATAAGGGCAAATTACACTTGCACGTTTCCAACTTGTGAAAGCATTCCAAAGCTGCTCTTGCGAACCTAACTAGAGGGTGCGAGGGAGTGCTTAGCTTAGAAAAGTCTACTGTCTTACATATTTAACAAATTTATTATTATGCTGAGAGCTTGAGCTTTTGTCTCAAGCTTTTTATGTGATAAATTTACGTTTCTCTTTTCTAAAGCTCTTCAACTTTCAAATAAGGGCCTCATTAGCAAGTAGCCCTTCTTCAACTTTCAAACGAGGGCTTCATTAGCAAGTAGCCGCTCTTCAACTTTCAAACGAGGGCCTCATTAGCAAGTAGCCGCTCTCCAACTTTCAAATGAGAGACTCCTTAGCAAGTAGCCACTTCTAAAATCTATGACCAAGCAAGTTTAAAAGAAAGCTTTGAAATTCAGCTTCTAATCTTTTTTATAACCATTCTACATTTCCCAGCATAATTTAATTTTTTAATAGAATTTGTTCAGCAATGCATCTATGAGCAGGAGTGGAGCGTTGAAGTTGGTCCTTAGCCACGTCTAAGCAAGCAAAGCGAATTACGGCTAGTAGGCTATTTTTTAGCCGTACTAGCCGTTTGAGTCTTGCTAGTCGAGAGACCACTAGGACTCGAGCCGGTGCTGCTATAGCCGTTAGAGCGTAAGCGACTTACCGATATAGTACAAAACGGTGCTAGCCGTTCTTGATCCTCTATAATTCAAGGACCAAATTCAAAAGCGTAACGGATGCTCATCAGCACAGCTTTAAAAGCTTTACAACCCAAAGATTAAAATCATTTCAAAAAAACTTAATTTTTCCGGCAAAATAGTTTGACAATTCGATCAGATTAGATTAAGATTAAAACATGCATTAAGAAATCACAGAAAGGGAGTAAGAACAATGGACTTTATGACTTCGCAAACTAACATGCCAATGACCAGCAACTATCCTTGTTGTAACGATTTCCGTCATCTTGCTCTCTTATTATTATGCTAGCAGGCGCATATGTGGTTCTTAAACTAACATCTGCGTCCTAATTTGCGTACAACAAAGGGAGCAGGTGGTAGGCACCTTGTTCCGTAACAAGGTGCCTTTTCTTTTGAAGTGATGAATTCCAAAAATGTGGAAAGGAAGAGACGAATGAAACAGATTGATTTTTTTGATACAACCCTCCGTGATGGGGAACAGACGCCAGGCGTTAACTTCAATACCCAAGAAAAAGTTCGTATCGCTAAACAATTAGAAGAGTGGGGCATTGATGCCATTGAAGCCGGCTTCCCCATCTCAAGTCCTGGTGACTTCGAAGCCGTGAAAGCTATTGCAGATAGCCTAGAGTCCACAACGACTGTTGGTCTGGCCCGCTGCCGGGAGAAGGATATCGAGGCGGTCCGTGATGCCTTAGTGAATGCAAAGTCACCTTCCATCCACGTCTTCCTTGCCACTAGCCCTATCCACCGCGAATTTAAATTAAAGATGACCAAGGAAGAGGTCCTCGAAAATATTGACCACCATGTCCGCTATGCCAAACAATATTTCGAAAGTGTGCAATTCTCACCGGAAGATGCGACGCGGACTGAGCTGGACTTCTTAGCCGAAGCCGTCAATACAGCCATTGACGCCGGGGCAAGCATTATTAATATCCCAGACACTACCGGCTACACCAATCCTGAAGAAATGGCTCAGATCTTCCAACACCTTCAAAAAGAATGTCCCAAATTCGATGACGTGATGTTCTCCTGCCACTGCCACAATGACTTGGGCATGGCAACAGCCAATGCCTTAGCTGCCATTGAGAACGGGGCCACCCGGGTGGAAGGAACCATCAATGGGATTGGCGAACGGGCTGGGAATACAGCCTTGGAAGAAGTAGCGACGGCCTTAAGAATCCGGGAAGACCACTACCAATGCACCAGCCATATCAACCTGGAACAGACCAAGCGCTTGTCTGACCTGGTCTCCCACTTGTCCGGGATGCCAGTCCCTCGTAACAAGCCAATTATCGGGGACAATGCCTTCGCCCATGAGTCCGGTATCCACCAAGACGGTGTCCTCAAGAATGCCTCAACGTATGAAATTATTACGCCTCAAATGGTGGGGGTTCAAACCAATGCCTTGCCACTGGGTAAACTCTCCGGCCGCCATGCCTTCAGTAAGCGCCTAGAAGATTTGGGCTTCGACTTATCCGAAGAAGACATCAAGTCTGCCTTTGCTAAGTTCAAGGTCCTAGCTGATAAGAAGAAGCAGGTATCAAATGAAGACATTCGTTATCTCGTGCTCGGCCACGAAGATGAACAAGCCGCTGACTACAAACTGGTTAGCCTCCAATTGATGACCGGGACCAATGGCATTCCATCGACTGTGATCCAAATCAAGGAAAACAAAGAAGATGCCGAAGTGGTAACCGGCCAAGGCATGGGCAAGGGCCCGATCGAAGCCATTTTCAATACGGTGGATGACATCATGCAGGCCAATTCCCACTTGACCGACTACCGCTTAGAAGCTCTGACCGGTGGGATCGATGCCCAGGCTGAAGTCCACGTGGCTGTTGCCAATGAAGACGGGACCCAGTATAACGGGAGTGGGATCGACTACGATGTGGTTACCGCTTCGGCTATGGCCTATGTCCAAGCCTGCGGTAAACTGAAAGCTGATCAAGACACAAAGGAGGCCTAGCCGATGACTGATACCAAGAAGATTGTTGTCCTGGCTGGGGATGGCATCGGCGAAGAGATCATGGCCAGCGGTTTGGCGGTTCTCGATGCGGTGGCCGACCGCTACGGCTATCACTTTGACCTTGATCCTCAGCCCTTTGGTGGGGCTGGGATCGACGCTTGCGGCCATCCTTATCCAAAGGCTACCCAAGAAGCCCTCCACCAAGCGGATGCCATTCTCTTAGGGGCCATTGGAGCACCCCAGTATGAGCACTGCGAAGTGACCCCTGAAGCTGGACTCTTAGCCATGCGCAAGGACTTGGGCCTCTTCGCCAACTACCGGCCAGTTAAGGTGGGGGCTTCTTTAGCCGACCTCTCGCCATTAAAGGCTGATCGGGTAATTGGGACAGACTTTGTCGTGGTTAGAGAATTAACGGGCGGGGCCTATTTCGGTGACAAAGTGGAAGGAACGGACTATGCTTCTGACCTCATGCCTTACCGCCGGGAGGAAGTGGAGCGGATCGCCCGCAAAGCCTTCGAATTGGCCCAGAGCCGGCGCGGGAAATTAACCAGCGTTGACAAGGCTAATGTCTTAGCCTCTAGCCGCTTGTGGCGCCATACGGTTGAAGCCATCAAGGCGGACTATCCGGATGTTGAGGTCAACCACCTCTACGTCGATGCAGCATCGATGAAGATTGTGACCCAACCCCAGGACTTCGATGTAGTCTTAACCGAGAACCTCTTTGGGGATATCTTATCCGACGAAGCCTCGGTTCTCTCAGGATCCCTGGGCATGCAGGCCTCGGCTAGCCACGGCACAGTGGGGCCATCGCTCTATGAACCTATCCACGGCTCAGCACCTGATATTGCGGGGCAAAATATTGCCAACCCCATGTCCATGATCCTCAGTGTCACTATGATGCTCAGACAGAGCTTTGCTTTCAATGAGGCAGCGGACTTTGTGGAAGCTTCAGCAGAAGAATTAATGGCCAAAGGAATAAAAACCAAGGATTTAGGGGGTGAAGCCAGTACGACAGCCTTTACCCAAGCCTTGTTAGACTTGATGAAAGGAGCCAAATAAAAAAATGGGAAAAACACTCTTTGATAAAGTTTGGGACCGCCACGTCCTAGCCGGCGAAGAAGGCGGGTCCCAACTCCTCTATGTGGACCTGCATATGATCCACGAGGTGACCACGCCTCAAGGTTTTGAATCCTTGCGCGAACAAGGACGGCCAGTCCGACGCCCAGACCGGACCGTTGCGACGATTGATCACAATGTACCAACCAAGGATGTTTTTAATATACAAGATGAAATCAGCCGTCAACAGATTGATGCCCTGCGCAAGAACTGTGAGGACTTCGGCATTGAGCTGAACGATATCGGTTCGGACGGCCAGGGGATTGTTCATATGATTGGACCGGAACTCGGTGCTAGTCAACCGGGACGGACCATTGTCTGTGGGGACTCCCATACAGCGACCCATGGTGCTTTCGGTGCTATAGCCTTTGGGATTGGTTCATCAGAAGTGGAACACGTTCTCGCTACCCAGAGCATCTGGCAGACCAAACCTAAGAAATTGGGGGTTGAGATCACCGGCAAGCTGCCCCACGGAACCTATGCCAAAGATATTATTTTGAAATTAATTGCCAGTTATGGCTCAGGCTTTGGGACCGGTTATGCGGTAGAATACTTCGGAGAAACCATTGAAAATCTAACCATGGAAGCCCGGATGACGATTTGCAATATGAGCATTGAATTCGGGGCTAAGATGGGCATGATGGCGCCTGACCAAACGACTTTTGACTGGTTAGAAGGCCGCCCCTATGCGCCAGAAAATATGGCAGCGGCTATTGCGGACTGGAAAGAACTGAAGACGGACCCTGATGCCCAGTATGACGCCTATATTTCCCTGGATGTGTCGGACCTCAAGCCTTATGTGACCTGGGGAACCAACCCTGAGATGGGGGTAGCTATCGATGAACCCTATCCAGAAATTAACGGCAATTCGGACTACGAACGGGCCTATGCCTACATGGATGAGAAACCTGGCATGTACCACCAAGATGTTCCGCTCCAGCATATCTTCATTGGCTCCTGTACTAATTCCCGGCTCGCCGATTTGGTAGAAGCCGCCAAGTATCTCAAGGGCCATAAGGTTGCCGATCATATTTCAGGTATTGTGGTGCCTGGGTCCAAACGGGTCAAGCAGGCAGCAGAGCGACTCGGCATTGACCAGATCTTTAGGGAGGCGGGCTTGGAATGGCGGGAACCTGGTTGTTCGGCTTGCCTAGGGATGAATCCCGACGGCTATCCAGCCTACGAGCATGTCTTGTCGACCTCTAACCGAAACTATGAGCACCGGATGGGCCAACATGCTCGAACCCACCTGGCCAGTCCAGCAACTGTCGCAGCCTCAGCTGTTGCTGGTAAGATTGTTGACGTCCGTCAAATTGAACCCGCAGAAATCGAGGTGCCCGATGGAACCTATTAGACAGCACACCGGCCGTATCGTGCCGATGATGAATGATAATATTGATACCGACCAGATCATGCCCAAAGCTTTTATCAAACGGATCTCCAAGTTCGGTTATGAAGACTTCATCTTCTTTGAGCAACGTTACCTGGACAAGGAGATGACAGATAACCCTGACTTTATCCTCAACCAAGAGGAATATAAAGGGGCCAGTATCCTAGTAGCTGGCGATAACTTTGGCTGTGGGTCCTCGCGTGAGCACGCGGTTTGGGGACTCAGCCAATACGGCTTCAAGGTAGTCATTGCAGGAAGCTTCTCGGATATCTTCTATATGAACTGTACCAAGAACTCGCTCCTGCCGGTTGCCATTGAAGACGAGGCCTACCGTCAAGGCCTGGCTGATCTCGGCTCTGAAACAGAGATTGAAGTCGATCTTGAAGCACAAGTTATCCACTCACCATTGGGGGACAAGCATTTTGACATCGATGATCAGATCAAGAACAAGTTCCTCCAAGGTCTGGACGATATTACGGAAACTTTGAAACATGAAGATGCTATCGCCGCTTATGAAGCAGCGAATGACCATAAATACGACGCTTAAATAATAGAAAGAAGGATTACTATGACAGAGACAAAGAAAGTACATTGGGATGGCCAAACAAACCAGGAAGCCGTTGATATTCTTTTAGGCCAAGGTGGGATGATTGTATCTCCGACCAAGGTGGGCTACATTATCGGGACTAGCGACAAGGAAGGCTTGGAGCGTAAATTCGCGGTGAAACACCGTAAACGGAACAAACCAGGCGTTACCCTCTGCGGTTCTATGGAACAATTGAAGAGCCTAGCTAAGATGACCCCTGAAATCGAAGCCTTCTACCAACAATGCTGGGACGAAGACATCTTGATGGGCTGCATCCTCCCTTGGCAAGAAGAGGCTAAGGCTAAATACATGCCAGGAGACGGGTCTGAAGAATTAGCGACGGACGTTCGTGGTACCAGCTGCTTCGTTATCCGCTTCGGGGTACCAGGGGAACAAATCGCCCATGAACTCTGGGAACGCGAAGGCCGCCTGATGTTCGCTTCCTCTGCCAATCCTTCAGGTAAAGGGAACCGCGGCGTCGTTGAAGGCATCGGGGAAGAAATCGAACAGGAAGCCGACCTGATCATCGAAGCCGATGACTATGTAGCCTCCATCCAACCCAACAAGGACGAAAATACCCGCTACGAACAAGGGGTCATGGTCTCCTTCGTTGAAGACGAATCCGGCGAACTGGTGCCTGAACAACACGGCGAACGTGACGTCACCCCAGCTCCAATCCTCATCCGTAAAGGCGTCTACAACGACCGCATCCTCCAAATCCTAGCCGACCACTTCAACAGCTGGGACTACCGCCACGGACATTATTATTAAGATAGGGTGTGAGACTTGGCGCTTAGACTCGGATGAT
>NZ_KV797921.1:48756-71096 GCF_001809535.1 Aerococcus sp. HMSC062A02
GCTTAGACTCGGATGATTGGAGCAAGTCAGAAAAGAGCGAAGGATTCGCTCGTTTCTGACTTGTGAAATCATTCCGAGTCTGCCAAGTCGAACCCGACTAAAGGGTGTGAGGGCGCGCGGGGCATTTCGAACAAGAAATTAACACTCAAACCGGTTCTTTGAGTGTGGGTTGACGCTGTCCAACACTCAAATAAAGGCTTCAAGTGTGGATTGATAGCAGCCAACACACAAACAGAGGCTTCAAGTGTGGGTTGATAGCAAGCAGCACACAAACAGAGGCTTCAAGTGTGGGTTGATAGCAAGCAACACACAAACAGGCCCTCCGAGTGTGGATTGCTAGGCCGATCCGACTAGGGGATGAGAGCGAGCACTTACCTCCCTCAATCATAGATGAATAAATTAGCCAGGCAGCGTTTAGCCTGGCTAATTTTTTTATTTTTGAAAATGAAATCAATTTTTTAGAGATTTTCTAATATATAGAGGTGCTCTTGGAAGGTGTATGTTTGTCTAGTTTCGAATAGGGGAGCCATTCGCTATCCTCCTTTCCCCAGCAGAGGGAAGCCTTGCAAAAGCTGATGTCTCCCAACATTTTCCTGGCTCTCTTTTCATAGAAATGTTATAATGAAAGCGCTAACATATTTAAGAGGAGTGATGGGATGAAAACAATGGCATTATTAATTAACCCGATTGCCGGTATGGGTGGTCGGGCTGGCTTGAAGGGGACGGATGGGGCCGATATCTTGCAGCGGGCCCTAGACTTGGGCGCCCAACCGGAAGCGGAGGTCAAAGCAGGCAAGGCCCTCCAACACTTGGCAGAAGTTGACGCGCCTGTGAAGCTCCTGGTGGCTGCTGGTGCTATGGGTGAAAATGCGGCCAAGGCAGCAGGCCTCGACTATGAGGTCATCTATGAACCGAGCGGAAAGGAAGCCCTGGAGACTCAAAAGTCCGATACGGAAGCCTTCCTGGATGCCGCCAAAGCTGCTCAGCCAGATCTCCTTGTCTTTGTGGGGGGAGATGGGACAGCCCGGGATGTCTGCCGGAAGATTGGCTTGGACATTCCAGCACTTGGCGTTCCAGCCGGAGTTAAGATCTACTCGGCGGTCTATGCTAATTCCCCTGAGTCTGCCGGCCGCTTACTGGCGGAATGGGCCCAGGACAGCCCCATGGATTACCATGAAACCGAGGTCTTGGACCTGGATGAAGCTGGTTTCCGCCAAGATGAGGTCGATATCCAAGTCTTCGGCTACCTCCGCGTGCCCCAGCACAGTCAATTTATGCAGAACCTGAAGTCGGCCAGTCCCCAGTCGGACGAGGCGGCCCAGGAATCCATCGCCCTGGATGTCTTGGACCATATGGATGACGAGGCCATGTACTTGATTGGCTCAGGGACCTCCACCCGGCATATCATGGACGAATTGGGTCTAGATGTGACGGTTCTCGGGGTAGATATCATCAAGAACCGCCAGCTTCTCGTTAAGGATGCCAATGAGCAGGAGATTTTGGATGCCATTGAAGGGGAAGAAGATGTCCGCCTGATCGTGACTCCCATGGGCGGCCAGGGCTACATCCTCGGCCGGGGCAACCAGCAACTCTCCAAGCGGGTCCTCGCCCACATCGACAAAGACAAGTTAAGCATTGTCGCCACCCCAAGTAAGATCATGACCATCGGCACCAACCCCTTCCTCATCTACACCATGGACGACGCCATCGATGAGAAGTTCACCGGCTACTACAAGGTCACCACCGGCTATGGCCAGTACTCCATGCACAAGGTCGAAGCCATGAAGTAGAAAAGACCAGTAAAAAGCCCCGCTCCTTGGCTTGGCAAGCTTGTTTGTCGGCCTAAGGAGGGCAGGGGCTTTTTGATTTGGAATGATTTGTGGCTCAAGCGAGTAAAAATAGAATCAGCCCACCGCAAGCTCCAGAGGCTTCTCAAAGTTGAAAAATTTGTGTTAGGATAAGCAGAGAATGATGAAATCCCAAGCGCTTGTTAAGGAGGACTTGCAATGAAACCAAGAAAATTACTCGATGCTTTATCAGTGGCTGCCAAGTTAAAGGACACGACCCGACACTGTTACACAGAGGAGGGCCGGCATGAGAGTGTGGCTGAACACTCCTGGATGATGACCCTGATGGCTTTTCTTTTGATGGAGGAATTCCCCCAGGCGGACATGAACAAGGTGATTCAGATGTGCATCATCCATGACCTGGGCGAGTGCTTCACGGGAGATATTCCGACCTTTGACAAGGGCGAAGCGGACGAGATCAAGGAGCAGGACTTGCTGAAGAATTGGGTGAATTCTCTTCCTAATGACACCGCACACAAAATGACGGCCCTATACCGTGAGATGGAAGAGCGCACGACCCTTGAAGCCAAGATCTATAAGGCCATCGATAGCCAGGAAGCCCTGATCCAGCATAACCTTTCCGACCTAGATACCTGGACTGACTTTGAGAAGTCCTTCAACCTGACCTACGCCGACGACAAGGTCCAGTTCTCTGACTACATGACCCAGCTCCGCGAAGAAATCCGTAAAGATACCCAGGCTAAGTTAGCGGATGAGGAAATAATGAGTTAGATAAAAATGTCTAATATGAGATAGATCTAGACAATATCACTTGAAAGCGCTTGTAATTCTTGTTAGTTTAAACATGTAGCTAGCCCCTTGGACAAGAAAGGAGCACTATATGTATAAAAAGAAGTTTTTAGCCTCAACTGCCGTCGCCCTTTTACTTTCTGCCTTGTAAGCCCAATCAGCATTCGTTCACAGTAAGAAAGGACTGATCGTATGGATAATTGGGCTGCTTATCTTGGCTTATTTGTTTCATTTTTTGTAACTTACGGCATTCTTCAATGGATCATAAAGAGATATCTATCTGAAGATAAGGACCAAGACCAAGGAAGAGACGATGAGGAAAAAGACAATCATTAAATGTTAACAATGATACAAGTAGACTAAGTTTAGCTCGAAGGTCAATCAATGGATTCATCTTCGAGCTGTTTTTCTAAGTTAGGGGATTAAGAAATGATAGCTGATATAAGCTGGATATAGACAATATCACTTGCGAGCGCCTATTATTCTTGTTAACTTTGACATGTAGATATACCGCTATATCAGGCTAAGGGAGGCCTTTTCATGCTAAATAAAATCCACCAATTCTTTTACAAACTACCTGACCTTGTAAAGTTCTTTTACCTTACAGTTTTAACTGCTGCTACATTAGATTATTTCTTCGAAGATGGCTTAACCGTCTTTAAAGTTATTGTCATTACCGTAGTGACTATCTTTAATTGCCTGATCATATTTAAGCCAAAAGAAAAATAATTGGCTTGCCCAATAGCTAGTAGTTACTACAGCACTAATTATAGAAGATAGAGGCTTTCATGCTTAAATAAAGCCATTATAAATTTTATAGCCTATACTTTTCAAAATTTGGGATTCTCTAATTATCAATATTGATAACCAGTAATTAAAGAAGCCTATACTAGCTGCTTTTTTGAGCAGGAGTGGAGCGTTGAAGTTGGCTCTTAACCATGAAAAGCAAGCGATGTGAATTACGGATAGTAGGCCTTTTTTGGGGCTGTACTAGCCGTTTGAAGCTCGCTAGGTGAGGGATCTTGGCCCGAACCGATGCCATGGCTCTTTAAGGGGCAAATTCAAAAGCGAAACGGATGCTCACCAGTACAATTTGTTAAAGTAATAGGCTTTGTTCTGATCATGTTACTGTTTTTAAAGCAAAAGAAAAAGTTGAGATCCTAGCTCAAGCTAGTTTCTCAACTTTTTTCTTATCTTCTAATAGCGTTCAAAGGCCTCCCGGATGGCTTGGGGGTCCTGGGTCTGGGTCAAGAGAAGCATCAACAAGATCTTGGCCTTGCTTGGGGGGAGGCTGCCGGAGGGGATGAAGGGCATACCCTTGTCGACACTTCTTTCGTAGAGGGTCAGGCCGTTCGCTACCCGGGAGCTGCGGACGATAGGGGGGAGCTGATCTTCATGGGACTTGATGTAGTCGCACCAGTCCTGGCTAATATTGCCGGTGCCTACCCCGGCGAGGACGATCCCGTCCGAGCGGTCCTTGAAGAAGTCCAGGATATCGGCTGAGGCGCCCACATGGTAGTAGGCGATGTCTACCCGGGGGAGTTGGGCCACTTCGCTTAAGTCGATCCGAGGGCTGGGCTTCGTAGGACGCTGGAGGAAGTAGGCCTGGTCTTCGCGTAGATAGCCCAGGCAGCCTAGGTCCCGGCTGTCGAAGGCTTGGGGGCGGAAGTTGCTGGTCTTTTGGACTTCGCGTCCAGAGTAGATGCCGTCGGAGAAGGCGACCAAGGCCCCCATGCCCACCGCCTGGTTGCTAGCAGCCAGGCAGATGGCCTGGTAGAGGTTCATGGGGCCGTCTGCACTGGCAGCCGTGGCGGGGCGCATGGCTCCAGTCAGGACGATGGGCTTGTCTGAAGGCGCGGTGAGATGGAGGAAATAGGCTGTTTCCTCCAGGGTGTCGGTCCCGTGGCTGATGACGACACCATCAATGCCTTCATCGGCCAGGACCTCTTGGACGCGCTGGCCCAGTTGGAGGAGTTGGGCATTGGTCAAGGACTCGCTGGCTACGGAGAAGATTTGTTCATAGGTCAACTTGGCAATCTCATCCAGGGAGGGGAGGCCCTCCAGTAATTGGCTGGCGTCGAAGGCTCCTGCCTGGTAGGATGTGGTCTTGCCGGCTGCACCGGCCGCTGAGATGGTGCCACCGGTGCCGATGACATGAATTCGTTTTGTCATAATAAGCTCCTTTCTGGGGTCTTTTTTCCTTAATTAAAGGCTACAGCGGTGGAAAAGTCAATAGCAGTCAGCTGAACTCACACAAAAGGCAAGCAGATGTCAAGATCAGCCGCCAAAGCTGTCAAGATTATTGCAAATTTTGCAAGAAAAGGACAAAATGATCAAAAAAGCTTATTTTGTCACTTGGACATGCTATAATGACCCTAAATGAAAGGAATAGAGGAGGACGTCTGAATGGGAGAATGGACTGTTGAAATGAAATTTTACCGCTTGCGGAAGGCGCCTGGGGATGAGGAGAAGGCCGAGTCCTTAGAGTATCTCGAGCGGGCCTGGGCCTTGGAGATTGTGTCGGCACATGAGCGCTACCTGGACCAGGCCTTGGAGCTATGGCCGGAGAACTTAGATGCCCTGATGTTGCGCTTGGAGCGGATTCCCCTGCCTGCCCGGCTCCTTTACCTGGAGGCGCTGGCCCAGGAACACAAGGCGACTTATCTGAAGGGGCCTAAGCTGTCCTATGCCAACCTTGCCCAGCGGCCTTATCTCCGCTTGCTCCACGAGATTGGCTCCCTTTATACGGAGATGGGGCGCTATCCCCTGGCAGCTGAGATCTATGACATCTTGCTCCGGGCAGGGATGACTGAGCGTTTTGAATTTAAGCGGGAAATCCTGATTCTCTACTACCATATGGGGGACTGGGAAGGGATGGTCCAAGTTTACCCCAAAATAGAGGCGGACGAGATCCATGAGATCATCCTCCTGCCCTGCCTGCTACTCGCTTACCGGACCGACCACTTGCTCTGGGTGGATTACTTCTGGCAAGAACTCAACCGGCTCAACTCAGACTTGGCCGAGTTTTTCAACCAGGATAATTGGCCTATTGAAGACATTGTGAACCTCGAAATGACCCCTCACAATCTAGTCGATTACCTGACCAAGCACGACTACCAGACCCTGGTCTTGGCGGCTAACCCCATCCTGCCTAGTCTCTTGTCTGATGACTACAGTTATAAGTTCTTCAAGGAAAAGGCTAAAGCCAAGCCAGCCCAAAGCTTGACTTTGGCTGACCTGGAAGAGGACTATAACCTGGCGGAAGCTCTCAACCTCTACCACCTGTATAATGCCGGGAGTGATAACAGCGAGAGCTTCCGGGACCGGGCCTATTCCGCATTTCTTTTTGAAAGGGGCGAAGCGCATGACCAAGAAGCTGGGCCAGAAGTGGCGGCTTGGTGGCTTGAGCAAGTGATCGGTGAGAAGGGCGCTGCCTTGTTGACAGAAGCAGGCTATGCGAGCTTTGAGGCTCTGGCCCAAGTCGACGCCAATGACCTCCTCGCCATCAAGGGAATCGAACACGAAATGATAGTCCGTCTCAGACAATGGGGGCTGGCTATCTAATGGCTCAATTGGAAAGTCATGCCGCTAATGAAATAACTGAGATCCTGTTGACCGCAGGATCTTTTTTTGTTTTGCCGTGTCATCAAGGAGCTGTAAAGATTAAGATCCTTTAAAATTTTGTTTACTTTGCCTGACGCTTTTGCTATGATTAGAATACAGTGGGAAAAATTAAAAAATACTCATATTTTCCACCCCGGTGGTTTTTTTATTTTTAGGAGGATTGCTTATGACGAGTGAGCAGAAAAAGAAAAAATTAGGCCTTGTGCCGCGACTGATTATTGCTATTATTTTAGGGATTATTGCCGGTCAACTGTCCTTTATTCCGGAATGGTTCCTGCGTGCCTTCATCACCTTCTCCGCCATTTTCTCTAGTTTCCTGAACTTTGTGATTCCTTTTATGATCATTGGTTTAGTGATCAAGGGGATTGCTGACTTGAGTGATGGGGCGGGGCGTCTGTTGGGGATTACCGCACTGACTTCCTATATTTCGACCTTGATCGCGGGGTCCATCGCCTATACCACCGCCATTACCCTCTTTCCTCACTTCATCACGGATGACTTAGTCCAGAAGCTGAATGAGGCAGGGGAGGGCTTGACCCCTATCTTTGAAATTCCCTTGGAGCCCTTCTTTGATGTGACAGGTGCTATTATTTTTGCCTTCATGATGGGGCTAGGGATTTCTTGGTTACGGCAAAAAGGCCAGGGCGAGGCCCTATATGAAGTTTTCAGCGACTTTGGGGAAGTGATCACCCAGGTCTTAGCGACAGTGGTGATTCCCTTACTTCCTATTTATATCTTCGGGAACTTCGCCAACCTATCCTACACCGGATCGGTCTTTACGATTCTGGGCGTCTTCTGGAAGGTCTTCATTGTGGTGATTATTCTTCACCTGCTCTATATCAGCGCTATGTTCGTGGTAGCTGGTCTCTATGCGGGTAAGAATCCCATCCAATTGATCAAAAATCAAATCCCAGGCTATATCACAGCCGTTGGGACCCAGTCATCAGCAGCAACCATTCCAGTCAATATTGAATGTGCTGAGAAGAATGGGGTGTCTGAGGATATCCGGAACTTCGTGGTGCCGCTCTGTGCGACCATCCACTTGGCCGGGTCGATGATCACCATTACTTGCTGTTCCATGACCCTCTTGCTGATGTATGATATGCCCCATCCTTTCTCGATGATGCTTGGCTTTATCATGATGCTAGGGATCGCCATGGTTGCTGCACCAGGAGCGCCAGGTGGAGCCATTATGTCGGCCCTGCCTTTCCTGCCCATGGTTGGAATTGTTTCAGACTCCATGCAGCAGTTGATGATTTCCCTCTATATTACCCAAGATAGTTTTGGGACCGCCGCCAATGTGTCGGGTGACAACGCCATTGCGGTCTTCATCGATAAGTTACACCAAGACAAGAAGTAAAATACTTTCCCACTGAAGAGCTCGATTTTACCGGGCTCTTTTTTAATTGCAATTTAAGAACATACGTTCTATAATGGATAGGAACACACGTTCTATGGGAGGGAGTATTATGGAAGTTCATGATGACTATATTTTTGACTATGATAAGGAACCGCGCCGGGAGATTCTCTGCATTGACTGCAAGTCCTTTTATGCTTCCGTGGAGGCGGTAGACCGCGGCTTAGATCCTTTGACGGCTAAATTAGTCGTGATGTCCTACCCGCCAGATGGACCGAGGAAAAGGGCTTCGGGCTTGATCCTCGCCTCGTCACCAGCTGCCAAGCAAGCCTATGGGATTTCCAATGTGTCCCGAGCTAGGGACCTGCCCTATCCTTATCCTGACGACCTCTATATCGTTCCCCCGCGCATGCGCTATTATATGGAGAAGAACCAGGAGATTAACCAAATTTACCAGTCTTTTGTGGCGGCGGAAGACCATGCCGTCTACAGCATCGATGAGAGTTTTATGGACATTACCGCATCGATGCGGCTCTTCAAGCAGAAGACAGCGGGCGACTTTGCGGCTATGGTCCAGCGGGCGGTTTATGAAGGAACTGGCATTTATGTGACGGTCGGCATCGGAGATAATCCTTTATTAGCCAAGCTGGCCTTGGACAATGCGGCTAAACATCAGAAAAATATGCGGGCGGAGTGGCGCTATGAAGATGTGCCCCAGACCCTCTGGCAAATGGACTGCCTGACTGACTTTTGGGGGATCGGTAAGCGGATGGCCCGCAAGCTCCAGGCCCTGGGCATCCAGTCCATTTACGACCTGGCCCACAGCAACCCCTATCTGCTCCGCGATAAGTTTGGCCGGCTAGGCGAGCAGGTCTATGCCCACAGTTGGGGGATTGACCGGTCTTTTATCGAACCGCTCAAGCCGCCGAAGACTAAGAGTCTGGGCAACCATCAAATCTTGCCCCGCGATTATGACCAGGCTGGCGAGGTCTTGACTGTGGTCAAGGAGATGGGGGAGCAGCTGGCCACGCGTTTGCGCCGGGAGGGCTATAAGGCGCAGGGCCTGACCTTGGTCCTGGGCTATTCCAAGGGCTACTGTTCGCCGGATGGCAGGACCTTCCGCCGGGCTTCAGGTCGACTCTTGGCTAGCCAGCGACGGTCTGAGTTTCTCCCCGTCCTCGAGCGCTTATTTGCTCAAATCTACCAGGGGCAAGTGGTTCGAAATATCGGCGTTTCGGCCTTTGACCTGGAGGAAGCGGGCTGTGAGCAGCTGTCTCTCTTCGCCGCTGATCCTAAGACGGATGCCCTGGAAGCAGTCATCGATAAGATCCGTCAGAAGTATGGCTTTAAGAGCCTGGTCCCCGCTACCTCGCTATGTTCTGGTGCCCGCGCCATCGCCCGGTCCCAGCTCGTCGGCGGACATGCAGGGGGCATGGCAGGGATCGAGGATGTGGCGACGGATGGCTAGGAGGGGCAAGCACTTTACCGATTACAATGCCTACCACGACCGCGGTTTTCACTTGAAGTGGCGGACGGCTTTTGCCTTAGATGAACTGGTCCAGGGCATTGAAGGCAACATCAAAGAAGACCAAAAAGACAATGCCAAAGAAGCTCAAATGTCCGCTCGAGCAATAAGCCAAGTCCTCTACCAGGCTTATGTTTACCAGCGCCCGGTTGAATTCCAGCTCAACCGCTATGACCAACTGGGCCGCATCTCTGACAAGCGCCAGGCTTATTTTAATGGCCTGTGGGATGCTAGAGGACTTTGGCTGGACGGGGACTTTTACCCCTGGGAAGACCTCCGCCACATCCGACTCCTGCCTTATCAGAAATGGTCAAAATAAAGGTCAAAAAATGTCAATTAAAAGGTTGACCTTTTCTGACCAATAGGCTATAATAAGAGTATGCAAAGGAGTGATAAGATGAATAATATGGAAATGACAACGGCCATGCAAGAAGCCTTAGCCAATGCTCAACAGATTGCTAAGCTCCGCCAACATCAAGAGATTACCGTTGCACATTTATTCAAAGCCATGGTAGAGCCAGGCAACTTCGCATACAATTTCTATCAACGTTTAAACATCGACATGAATGCTTTAGAAGCTGAATTAGACCGTGAACTCGATAAAATTGCTAGTGTGAGAGGGGATAATGTCCAATATGGGCAGGCAATTTCCAGGGGACTTGCTGAATTAATTCAAAAGTCCCAAGACTTAGCTGCTGAAAGAGGGGATGAATACCTCTCCACAGAAGTCGTCCTCTATGCGATTTTTGACTTGACTTATTTAGGGCTCAGCCAGTGGCTCAACCGCGTATCCAGTAAAGAGGCTGCCCAAGCCTTGATCGATGACTTAAGAAAGGGTGATCGTGTGACTTCCAAGAATGCAGAAGAAAACTACGAAGCATTAGAAAAATATGGGGCCGACCTGACCCAACTTGCCCGGGAAGGGAAGATGGATCCGATTATCGGACGGAACGAAGAAATTCGTGATGTGATCCGTATCTTGTCCCGTAAGACCAAGAATAACCCCGTCCTGATCGGGGAACCAGGGGTCGGTAAGACCGCCATTATTGAAGGCCTGGCCCAAAGAATTGTCAAAGGGGATGTCCCCAGCAACTTAAAAGATAAGAAATTAATTTCTCTCGATATGGGGGCGCTGATTGCAGGGGCCAAGTACCGGGGCGAATTTGAAGAGCGTTTGAAGGCTGTTTTAAATGATGTGAAAGCTTCTGATGGGGAAATTATTCTCTTCATCGATGAAATCCACATGATTGTTGGGGCTGGTAAGACAGAAGGTTCTATGGACGCCGGTAACTTGCTCAAGCCTATGTTAGCCCGGGGTGAATTGCACTGCATCGGGGCCACAACTCTGGATGAATACCGGGAATACATGGAAACCGACAAGGCCCTGGAACGCCGCTTCCAAAGAGTCTTGGTTAAAGAACCGACTGTGGAAGACACCATCTCCATCCTGCGTGGCTTGAGCGAAAGCTTTGAAAACCACCACCATGTCAAGGTCCACGACCAAGCCCTAGTGGCAGCAGCCCAGTTATCGGACCGCTACATTACCGACCGCTACCTGCCAGACAAGGCCATTGACCTGGTCGACGAAGCCTGTGCTGAGATCCGGGTGGAAATGAACTCCATCCCAACTGAACTAGACATGCAACGCCGCCGTCTTCTCCAATTAGAGATTGAAGAAGAAGCCCTCAAGGAAGAAGAGGATGACTTTTCTAAGCAAAGATTGGCTGAACTCCAAGAAGAATTAGCTGAAGTCCGGGAAAAAACCAACCAGTTAACCATGGAATGGGAAAACGAAAAAGAAGGGCTCAAGAAAATCCAAGACAAACGTCAAGAATTGGATGACGCCAAGCGGCAATTAGAAATGGCCCAACAAAATTATGACCTGGAAAAGGCAGCTACCCTCCAACACGGGACTATTCCAGCCTTAGAAAAAGAATTGAACCAAATGGAAGCTGACTATGCTGAGGACATGGAAGGACGGTCCAGCCTAGTCCAAGAAGCCGTCACAGAAGAACAAATTTCTGAAGTGGTTTCTCGTCAAACCGGCATTCCTGTGTCGAAATTGGCTGAAAGTGAACGGCAAAAACTCCTCGACTTAGATGACCGCCTCCACCAACGTGTGATTGGTCAAGATGAGGCCGTGGATACCGTCAGCAACGCTGTCCTCCGCTCGCGGGCCGGCATCCAAGACCCTGACCGCCCACTCGGTTCCTTCCTCTTCCTAGGACCAACTGGGGTCGGGAAGACCGAACTGGCCAAGGCCTTGGCTGAACAAATGTTTGACAGCGAAGACAACATTGTCCGCATCGACATGAGCGAATACATGGAAAAAGCTAATGTCTCCCGCTTGGTCGGTGCCGCACCAGGATACATTGGCTACGAAGAAGGGGGCCAATTAACCGAAGCTGTCCGCCGCCACCCTTATTCTGTCGTTCTTCTAGACGAAATCGAAAAGGCCCATCCCGATGTCTACAACATCCTCTTGCAAATTCTAGATGATGGTCGCTTGACTGATGGCCAAGGCCGGACCGTCGACTTCAAGAACACCATTATCATCATGACCTCTAACCTAGGCTCCGATATCTTATTGGAAGACAGCGAGTCAGGCCAGGATGAAATTTCTGAAGAAGCGCGTGACCAAGTCAAAGACCGTCTCCATAGCTACTTCAAACCTGAATTCTTGAACCGGATTGATGACATTATCTTCTTCAGCCCACTGTCTAAAGACAATATGACAGGCATTGTGGCTAAGCTCTTGGAACAACTCAACCAACGCTTAGCTGACCAAAACATCCACCTCGACTACAGCCAAGAGGTCCTACAATGGATTGCTGATGAAGCCTATGAACCTCAATTTGGGGCCCGTCCACTGCGTCGTTTCATCACCAACCATATCGAGACCCCACTGGCCCGGGCAATTATCGCCGGCGATATCCAATCGGGGCAAGCAGTGCAAATTAAAGAAAAAGACGACCAAGTTAGCTTTGAAGTCGAATAAGCTTAATGGTGCTGGGGAGCATTCGTTCCGCTTTTGAATTTGGTCGTTAAAAAGCCATGGCATCGGTTCGGGCCAGGGTCCCTCACCTAGCGAGCTTCAAAGGGCTAGTACGGCTAGCGCCTACTATCCCTAATTCACATCGCTTGCTAGGTCATGGCTAACGACCAACTTCAACGCTCCACTACTGCTCATAGCTGTGATGGCTTAATTAGTTGTTAGTAAATCGTTAGCTTTAAATATTAAAAGCTGTAACCTGCGATAAGAGAGCGTGGTAAAAGTCAATAGTGACTTTTGCCACGCTTTTTATTTGTCTTTACTCTGTGGCCTTGAATTTATTTTGTTAAGTCACACTTAGGGCTTTTATTTGAGTCTTAGCTGCTATCAACCCACACTCATAGCCTTGGATTGAAAGTTGGAGACTTATCAAGGATTAAGTGCCCCCTCTTGCATCCAATCGGAATGAGCGGCTAAAGTCGCTCTTTTTCGCTTGAGCTCTAGTCATTCAAGTCTGGACGTAACTGCTCGCGCCCTTTAGTCGGGTTCGCAAAGGCAGTAAGGGAGTGACTTCAGCAAAGTGGAACGACCGGCTAAAGCCGCTCTTATCCTCTTTGCCTCCAGTCATCCCTTTCTGAACGCCTTTGCTCACACTCTGTGTAGTCGGGTTCGGTCTGGCAGCTTTCGTGTCACTTCACAAGTCCCCGCCACAGTCTTTTAGACTGGCTCTGCTGACTTGTTCCAGTGAAGGAAAGCTAAACGCCAGCCTTCACACCCTAGGAGTATATTCTTTCCGTTTTCTTTGGGATACTGGTAAGATAAGGTTAAAGGAATGTCCTATAATTTAGAGAGGTGGTTTCTATGGAGAAGCAGTCTTTAGTAGGAGTAGTCAGACAATTGCGAAAAGAAATTCAGGAGGAAGGGCAAGCTCTCTATGCGAGTTGGGAGCCGCAATCCATCCGGGAAGATTTTCGATCGAGTGCTAAGAACCTGGCGGCCTATGCGGTGATGCGGCGGAGGGACCTGCGCGAGCTTCAGGAGCGTCTGGATAAGCTCGGTTACCAGGGCTTTCGGGGGATTGAGGCCAATGTGCTCGCGGGTCTCGACCACTTAGTCCAGGTTATCCAGGGGGAGGCAGTGGCCAATGAAGAGGCGCGTTGGACTGAAATGGACCAAGCCAAGGCCCAGACTTTCCAGATTTTCGGCCTAGAAGCTGGTAAGCGGGCCCAGAACCTGGTGACCTTGCCCACGGAGGCTGGTCGCGATCCCCATTATGTTAGTGATTTAAGCCAGGCGGGTATGGACCTGGCCCGGATTAATTGTGCCCATGACCAGGCTAAGACCTGGCAGGCTATGGCCAAAAATATCCAAGCAGCTGGTAAAGCCAAGGTGCGCCAGCATCCCATTTACTGTGACTTAGCAGGGCCCAAAGTCCGCATCGAAGCCCTCTATACCGAGCAGCAGAATCCCCGGGTTTTTGCATCTGATACTTTCTTCATTAGCCATGTCAAGCCCTTGGAAGATTTCCAGGACCAAAACTTGGTGCTCTACACTCCCCAGAAAGACCTGATCCAATCTCTGGAAGTGGGGGATCCGGTGGTGATGTATGATGGCGACCTCCTCGCCCATGTGACCTCCCAGCACGAGGAAGGGGTTGTGGTTGAAGTCGACCGGGTGCGCAAGGCCAAGGGGCAGAAGATTAAGGCGACCAAGGGGATGAACTTCCCCGGGCGAGATAGCCAGCTGCCCATTCTTACGCCTGCTGACTGCCAAGCCATGGAAGCAGTCAAGGATTTTGCCCGGGGGTATAACTTTTCTTTTGTCCGCCAAGTGGCAGATATTGTGGCGATTAAGGCCCAGCTTGCTGAGGCTTACGGGGAAGAAACGGACCAACATCCGCCATTCTTTATCAAAATTGAAACCCAGTCGATCCTCGAAAATCTTTTCCCAGTCTTAGTGGAGGCTAACCGTAACCACTATGCGGGTCTGATGATTGCCCGGGGCGATTTGGCGGCTGAACTGGGCTTCTTACGCTTGGCCAGTGTTCAAGAAGACCTGGTCGCTATCGCCCGAGCCGCCCGGATTCCGGTGATTTGGGCCACCCAAGTGATGGAGAATATGGTCAAGACCGGTATCCCTACCCGGGCTGAGATGGCCGATGTCATGTTGGCTGGCCGCTGTGACCTGGTCATGCTCAATAAGGGCGGTCACATCCAGGAAGGCATCCAACTCCTCAACCAGGTCCTAGACCAGTCACGCTACTATATGCCAACCAGTCCCTCTCCCTTGCGTCCACTAGGTTTAGAGCCTGACAAAAAAGATGCCACTAGCTTTTAACTCACGAATTTTACAAAAAATTAGCCCTGGTTTCATTTCAAAAATGAAGGACCAGGGCTAAAGGCTTTTGTCATAGCCCTGCTTTTGCCTCTCGTCCTTTTTACTTGCGGGCTGGCCCGTGCTATACTAGGGGAGAAAAAAAGGAAATGAAGAGGCGGTAAAGGATGAAAACTCTATATTTAATGCGACACGGCCAGACCCAATACAATGTGGAAGGCCTGATCCAGGGCTGGTGCGATTCGCCCCTAACGGAAACAGGGCGCGACCAGGCCAGCCGGGTGAATGGCTACCTCCAAGCAGAGGGGCTAGAAAACTGGGCTTATTTGGCTAGCTCTGACTTAAAGCGGGCCCAGGATACCCTGGCCTTGGCTCAGAGCCCCAGAGAAGATTTCCACCTGCTTTCGGGGCTAAGAGAAGCTTGCTTCGGCCAATACGAGAAGCAGTCTCGCGACCACTTGCCCCGGGAAGACTTCAACCGGAAGATCAAGGCAGCGGGTGGGGAGACCATCCCCGAAGTCCAAGAGCGGCTGGTGCGCACCTGCACCTATATCATGGAACAGATTGAAGAAGGCGAGAAGGCCTTTGCCGTTGCCCATGGCCGCTGTATCCGCCTCTTTGCGGATTACTGGCAGGCCAAACAAGGCCAAGAAGCGGTCGGGGAAATCGCCAACTGCTCACTTTTGGTCTTTAACTACGACGGCCAAGCCTTCCAACTCAAAGAAATCATCGTCCCCTAGGGTGTGAGGGAGCGCGGGTAGAAGTGGACCTCTGGAGCAAAGCAGCAGAGAAGCCTGAAAGTCTTCGCAGGGTGTGGGCAAGACCCTTTAATTTTCAAAGCCTGGCAGTTACAGTGATCGGGTGCTCGATCTGGTTAGGGTCCAATCGGCTTTTGTCACCGTCTTGGCTATGGTATACTTAGGCTAAGAAATAAACGGAGGACAAGCTATGTTAAAAAAATTCCAACCGACCTGGATGTTGGATACGATTCTACAGATTAGCCCGGACCAGGCCCGAAAGCACCAGATCAAGGCCATCATTACGGACTTAGATAATACACTCATACCTTGGAATTCCGCCCAGGTTCCGGAATACTTGAAACAGTGGGCGGAGGAGATGACCAGTTCGGGCGTTGAGATCTTGATCTTGTCCAATAATAACGGCCTCCGTGTTGCCGATGTGGCCAAGCAGTTGGGGGTCCGCTATCTGGCTCCAGCCTACAAGCCGCGCTCATCGGGTTACCTGGCGGCCCTCAAGACATTGGATATGACCAAGGAAGAGGTGGCCTTTGTGGGTGACCAGCTCCTGACCGATGTCTTCGGCGCCAACCGTCTGGGCATCCGTACCATCTTGGTCAAGCCCGTCGTCAAGACAGATGGTATGTGGACCCGGGTCAACCGCGGTGTTGAGAAACCCTTGAAATTTTTACTAGATAAATTCCATAAGAATTGGGAATGGAGGAATCAATTAGATGACAGATGAGTCATTGAAATGTATCGGATGCGGCGCTAGCATACAGACAGTTGATAAGAACCAGCGAGGCTATACGCCCAAGTCCGCCTATGAGGCTGGACTTGAGACTGGTGAACTGTACTGCCAGCGCTGTTTTAAATTGCGTCACTACAATGAATTGCAGGGGGTGACCATGAGCCACGACGACTTCCTGGCTATCCTCAATGGGATTAGCGACGAGGATGCTTTGGTGGTGAATGTGGTGGATATTTTTGATATCTCGGGCAGTCTGATCCCTGGCCTCAAGCGCTTTGTAGGGGACAACGACCTCTTGCTGGTGGCCAATAAGCTGGACCTTCTGCCCAGCTCCATCAAGGAAAGTCGCTTGACACACTGGGTGAAGAAATACGCCCGGTCCCAGGGCCTAGTGGTGGAGGAGCTGCTCTTAACCAGCGCCCAAACCCAGCACCATGTGGATGATTTACTGGAAGAGATCGAACGCTTGCGCAAGGGCCGCAATGTCTATGTGGTCGGTGCCAGCAATGTCGGCAAGTCAACCTTAATTAACAGTATCCTCAAGGCGACAGGGATTGCTGGGGACCTCATCACGACCAGCGTTTTTCCCGGAACGACTTTGGACTTGGTGGAAATTCCTTTCGATGAATCCTCTTATCTCATCGATACCCCGGGGATTATGGAAGACGGCCAGCTCACTTCCCAGCTGTCCGCTGAAGGGCTCAAGCAAGTCATGCCCAAGAAACGAGTTAAGGCTCGGACCTATCAAGTCAACCCTGAGCAGAGCTTCTTTATCGGAGGCCTGGTCCAGGTTGACTACTTGGCGGGGGACCGCAATAGTTTCACCTTCTACCTGAGCAATGCTCTGAAGATCCACCGCCGCAAGCTGGAGGGGGCTGAAGCCTTCTATGTCGACCATGTGGGGGAACTTCTGACTCCTACGATTGAGGGAGCTGGTGACCGGGTCCGGCGTGAATTCCAAGTCAAGGCCGGCCAGGATCTGGTGATTTCAGGCCTGGGTTGGTTGACGGTGGCAGAGGATGCCAAGCTAGCCATTTACAGTCCTAAGGGGATCGATGTCCTCGTGCGGGAAGCCCTCATTTAAGTTAAGGAGTGTGAAAGATGTTAAACAATAAAGAAAAGAAGTATCTCAAAAAGATTGCCCAAAAGGAAAAGGCCATTTTTCAAATTGGAAAGAATGGCTTGAATGATGAATTAATTAAGCAAGTGGACCAGGCCCTAGAGAAGCGGGAATTGGTAAAATTAAACATCCTCCAAAATTCCAGCGCCGAGGTCGACCAAGCAGCTGAGGAATTGGCGACTGGCTTGCGGGCAGAGATTGTCCAAACCATCGGCAAGACCCTGGTTCTCTACCGGCCTTCCCAAGAAGCCAAGAACCAAAAGCTGTCAGCTGAAGTCAAGGCTTTGGGCTAGGAGGCGAGCGTATGGGAGCGCGTGAGCAAAGCGCTGGCCTTGCGCTAGCCAGCCAATTAGAAGAAAGGACAAAGAAGCGGCGCCGTGTGGGGATCTTAGGCGGGAGCTTTAACCCCATCCACCAGGGCCACTTAATCATTGCCGACCAGGTCTATGATAAGCTCTGCTTGGACCAGGTTTACCTGATGCCCAACTACCAGGCCCCCCATGTGGATCCCAAGGCTTTTCTGGATGCAGACAAGCGCTTGGCCATGTTAGAGTTGGCGATTGCGGGCAATGAACACTTGGCTATTGAAAGCCTTGAACTCGAACGCAAGGGCAAGTCCTATAGCTTTGATACTATGGATATCCTGACCAAGCTCAACCCCGATACGGATTATTATTTCATTATTGGTGCGGACATGGTGGAATACCTGCCGACCTGGTACCGGATCGACGACTTGGTCGAGATGGTTCAATTTGTTGGGGTTAAGCGTCCAGGTTATCAACTGGAAACAGACTATCCGGTCCTCTATGTCGATGTGCCGGAAATGGCGATTTCCTCGACCCAGATCCGCCAGGCCGTTAGCCAGGGCCACAGTATCCGCTACCTTGTCCCCGAAGCTGTCAGACACTATATTGAAGAGGAGGGATTGTATCTTGACGCTTGACGAGATGACCTATCAAAAAAACTTAATCCAGGTTTCTCGAGCAGAACTCTTGGACCGGGCCCAAGCCCGCTTGTCTAAGAAACGCTTCCGCCACCTCTTAGGGGTAGAAGAGGCAGCCGTCCACCTGGCTGACCGCTATGGTGAAGATAAGGAGCGGGCCAGTATCGCAGCCTTGCTCCATGACTATGCCAAGGAGGCGAGCTTAGACGAGCTCCAGGCCTTTGCTGACCATCCAGGTTACGATCCAGACTGGCCTGAAGCGGGCAATGCCATTTGGCACGGGCCGCTCGCTGTTCTGATGGCTAAGCGCGACCTGGGATTGGACGATCGGCTGATTGAGCAAGCCGTTTGGAACCATACCCTGGGGAGTTTAGCCTGGACGGACTTGGATAAGATTTTATACATTGCCGATTATATTGAAGCCAATCGCGACTTTCCCGGGGTCAAAGAAGCCCGCAAAGTCGCTGAAAAATCACTGGACGCTGCCGTTGACTACAAGATCCGGCACAGTTTAATGCATTTATTGGAAACAAGGAAGCCAATCCACCCACAAACGATTGCCGTTTATAACCAGTGGGTGCAAGCACATGAGGAGGATGCCTTTTAATGACAGCTAAGAATACGGAACTATTAGAATGCGTGGTAAAAGCGGCGGACGACCGTTTGGGTAAGGACATTGTTGCCTTAGATATGGCGGGCTTGACCACCTTGGCCGACTACTTCGTGATCGTAACGGCCAATAATGAGCGCCAGGTGAACGCAGTCGCCGACGCTGTGGAAGAAGCGGTCTATAAGAACGGCTTTGACGTCAAACAAGTGGAAGGCCGCCAAGCAGGCAAATGGATCCTACTGGATTGCCACGATGTCATTGTTCACATCTTCCAAGCGGATGAGCGGGAACGCTATAACTTGGAAAAACTTTGGCATGAAGCCCCACTTCTAAACCTTAACGACTGGTTGAGCTAAGATGGCTGACAAGAATTACCAAGTCTTCCAGGAGGTTTACGACCTCCTCTTCGACAAGTCCCTCTATCCGGCTTGGGCTGATTTTTGCCAGGAGGCTCTGGACCGCTACCTGCCAGGCCAAGACCGCTACCGGCTCTTGGATGTAGCCTGTGGGGACGGGGAGTTTGCCTTGGAGATGCTTGAGCGCGGCTTTGACGCTAGGGGCTATGACCTGTCCGAAGACATGGTAGATCGCGCCCAAGCCCGCTTGGAAGAAGCTGGCTACAGGGACCGCATCTACCAGGGGAATATGTTGGAAGACCAAGCAGAAACAGGCTATGACTTGCTGACTCTTTTCTGCGACAGCCTCTGCTATTTGGAGGGGCCAGAAGAGCTAAGCCAATGTTTCATGGCCCAGGCCAAGGCCTTAAAAGCTGGGGGACTTTTTATCTTTGACATCCACTCGGCCTACCAGATGAACCAGGTCTATCCCGGCTACCAATATATTGAAGAATGGGATGATGCCGTTTTTACTTGGCGGAGTGAACAAGTTCGGGGCGTAGGGACCATCGACCACTTGCTAAATATCTTTGTCGAAGACCCAGAAACGGGCTATTATGAACGCCATGAAGAGCTTCACCGGGAACAGATTTTTCCCTTGTCCTGCTACCAAGACTTGCTCAAGCAAGCCGGCTTTGTGGACGTGCAGGTGAGTGCTGACTTTAGCTTTGAAGCTCCTGGTCCCGAAAGTCATCGTCTCTTTTTTACCTGTGTGAAGGAGGCTTAGGATGCGTGCCTGTGGTGTGATTGCAGAGTGGAATCCTTTCCACAATGGCCACGCTTACTTGTTGAGTGAGGCCAGGCGGGTCAGCCGAGCCGACCTGGTTGTGGCCGTGATGAGCGGCAATTACTGCCAGCGCGGGGAACCGGCCATCGCCTCGAAGTGGGACCGGGCTGGGGCGGCTTTGGCCAATGGGGCTGACTTGGTCGTGGAACTGCCGCTTTGGTGGGCTAGCCAGTCGGCCAATTATTTTGCCCAAGCAGCTATTGCTTATCTGAATGTCCTGGGCTGCCAGGATATCGCTTTTGGCGTTGAGACGGCTGATTTTAGCCCTTATCTGACCTTTGCGTCCTGGTTGGCCCAACATCCTGAAGCTCTGGACCGGGCCCGGCAGACAGTCAGCCAAGCCAAGGACAGCCATGCTGACCAGGAATTGTCGGCTTGGGCCTATCTTTTGGACCAGGAAGAGGACTTGGCAGGTCTTCATTTAGATTTTGAAGACCAGTCCAATACCCTCTTGGCCATGGTCTACGCCTTAACGATTTACCGTGGTCAATTCCATATGATGCCCCATCCTATCCAGAGGCAAGGCGACGGCCACCGGCAAGATCAGGCGGTGGACCAACACTTCGTCTCGGGGACCTATCTCAGGCAGGCCCTCCAATCAGGGGAGCTAGGAGACCTAGTCCCTTACTTGCCGGAAGAGATGCTTTCACGCTTGGCCAAGCAGGAGACTTTTCCCAGTCTCGAAGCTCTTTATCCCTATATTCGCTACCTGCTCTTAGTCCAGGACCGAAAGACTTTGGCCCAGGTTCATCTGGTGGATGGGGGGATTGAAGGTCGACTCCAAGACGCTGCCCGTCAGCACCGGAATTTGGAGGACTTCTTGGCTAGCGCTCAAACGCGGTCCTGGCCCCGCTTGCGGCTCCAGCGTCTCCTTCTCATGCTGGCCCTGCAAGTTTCCAAAGACCGGCTCCAAGCCCTCCACCAGGGGCCCCAGCCCATTTTTATCCTGGCCCAGTCAGAGGCAGGACGGGCCTATTGCCGGTCCATCAAGAAAGCTTTACCCGCTAATTACTGCTGGATAGGGCGGGTCAACCGCGACGTCGCCCAGACCTGGCCCGAGTGGCTAGCGGCCGACCAAATCTACAGCGACTATTTAATCCAGACAGACCGAGACGAGAACTTTGGGCGTTGGCCGATAAGCCCTTGAAAAAATAATCATAGAAAGGGAGCAAGAAGAAAAAAATGACTTGTCAAGGAAATATCATTGACAAATGCTCGATGAGTCGGTATAATTTTTCTTGTTGCTTAATGGTGGTCAATCATGAAATGGTCATTTCAAGAATTACGAATTCAGGCACAAGATCCTCTAGCCATCGATACCAGCATCGAAATCTCCGATGAGATGCAGGAGCGTAGCGACGAGATCCTAGCCATGTCGCCCGTGAAGGTTGACGGCTTCGTGATTTATGAAGAGGCAACTGTATTGGCACAACTGCAAATAGCATTAGATGTGACGCTACCATCTTCACGATCCTTAGAGCCTGTCAATGTGTCGATGGCCTTTTCCATTAATGAGCGTTACTTGCCTAAGGGCATGGAAACAGATATCATTGATGATGAGGCGGTTCTACAAATCGAAGTTGAAGGGAATTCAGTCGATCTCAAAAGAGCGATTGAAGACAACATCTTGCTCCATTTGCCGCAACAGCGCTTAACAGCTGAAGAAGCAGAGGAGCAAGAGCTTCCAATGGGCAAGGACTGGGATATGATGACGGAGGATTCTTACCGCTCAAGTCTTAAGGGCGAGGAAAAAATCGATCCGCGCCTTGCAAAGCTGAAGGACTTGTTTGCTGATGAAGCGTCTGAAGATTAAATGACGATATAGGAGGTGTGAATGATGGCAGTACCAAAGCGTAAAACATCAAAAGCAAAAAAACGTTCACGTCGTACACATTATAAATTAAACGTACCAGGTATGAACGAATGCCCTAACTGCGGCGAATTACGTAAATCACATCACGTATGCCCAGCATGTGGTTACTACAACGGTAAAGATGTGATGACTGAAGAAGCAGCTGAATAAGTTGACTAGAAAGGTTGGGATCCCCAGCCTTTTTTTGTTAGGGTGAGAGGGCGCGCGGTTAGCTTCCTTTCACTGGAGCAAGTCACCAGAGCAGTCTGCAAGACTGCGGCGGAGACTTGTGAAGTGACAAGGAAGCTGAGCGACCGAACCCGACTAGTTAGGGTGTGAGGCTTGGCGCTTAGACTCGGATGATTGGAGCAAGTCAGAAAAAGGGCAAGCCCCTCTTGCACGTTTCGTTCGTGTGAAGTGGAGAAGCTTCTGCCTCTGCGAACCCGACTAATAAGGGTGTGAAGGCTAGCGGGAGAAATAGACCTCTGGAGCCAAGAGCCAGAGAAGACTGAGGGCTTTCGACAGATTTTGGTGAAGAGGAGCTATTTCTGCTAGCCTGAGCCCAACTAGGGTGAGAGCAAGAGCGCCCAGACTTGAATGATTGGAGGCTCATCGAAAAAGGCTGACCTTGGTCAGACGTTTCGATGAGCTGGAATCACTTCAAGTCTGCTCTTGCGAACCTGACTATAGGGTGCGAGAGGATGCGGGAGAAAGGG
>NZ_KV797921.1:71196-91112 GCF_001809535.1 Aerococcus sp. HMSC062A02
TGCGAAGAGGAGCCCTTTCTGCCTTTGCGAACCCGACTACAGGGTGAGAGCAAGAGCTAATAACTAGGCCCGGACTACTCTTACAAAAACTTAGCGTAAGTGCTTACAGACTTTTGCCACATTCCTTATTAAAAGTATGCTAAAATAAAAGAAAAAAGACGGGGTGTTGCTCATGGAAGCTTTTACTTGGTTTGAAATTATTCTCTATATCCTTCCCATCCTCACCATTATCCTGGTGGCTAAGTATGGGAAGCCTTATTTGTCGGACGGCAAGCATATTAACTTGGTGGTCATTGATGTGGTCCACCCTATTCTCTGGCTCTGCTTCCACCTCGTCTCTCAATTGGTTCTCCACTGGTCCTTCCTGCCTATTGTGCTCGGTATCGTTTCCGTTCTGGCCCTAGCCATCCTCGCCATCCAGTTCCGCGATAACCTGCCCTTCACACCGGGGCGCTTCCTGCGTCGGCTGTCCAACCTAAGTTTTATTATCGTTTTTCTTCTCTATTACGGCTTTGTTTTCTACCGGATCTTCGCTTTGATCTTCGCCTAGATTGCTTATCTAAATATTAAATCAATTGAAATCCATCAATCCATGGACCCCAAGCCAGCAGCCCACCGCTCCTGGTTTGGGGCCTTTTTTTGTATCTTCCCCTCAATCTTTAAAGTTTTGTTTAGTCTGTTCACGAAAGGGGAAAAATTGTGGAGAATTGTGGTGCAAAGTGGTAGATTATGGTAAACTTAACTTAATTTAGGAATTAAATCTTTGAAAAGTGGTTTAAACCATCGGGGCTGAGGCTGAGGGTGACGATAAGATGTTAATGGGCGAGTACAAACATAATATCGATAGCAAGGGTCGTCTAATTATTCCAGCGAAACTGCGGGAAGAATTAGGGGAGCTTTTTGTGCTTACCCGGGGGCTCGATGCCTGCATCTTCGCCTATCCCTTGGCCACTTGGGAGCAGATCCAGTCGAAATTAAAGGACCTGCCCTTGGTGAAACGCCAGGCCCGGGCTTTCACCCGCTTCTTTTATTCAGCAGCGGTTGAAGTCTCGGTCGACAAGCAGGGTCGGGTTAACATCCCCCAGGTCTTGTTGGACCATGCTCAGATTGAGAAGGCTTGCCAGATTGTGGGCGTTATGGACCGGGTAGAAATCTGGAGTAGCGACACTTGGCAAGCCTACCAAGACGAACTTGATGATAGCTTTGAAGATATTGCTGAAGAATTATTTGACTTAGGTTTATAGGAGGAGGTCCTAGGGTGACAGAAGACTTTAAACATATTACCGTGCTGCGTGAGGAAAGCGTGGAGGCCCTGCAGGTGAAAGCAGATGGCATCTATGTGGATTGTACCTTGGGCGGTGGGGGCCATAGCCGGCTGATTTTAGACCACTTGTCTGACCAAGGTCGGCTCTACGCCTTTGACCAGGACCTCACAGCTATCCAACATGCAAAAGAACGATTTGCCGAAGAAATCGCCCAAGGCAAACTGCAATTGATCCACCGCAACTTCCGCTATCTTAAGGAAGAATTGGCGCGTTTGGACGTTGACGGTGTGGATGGGGTTCTCTATGACCTGGGCGTCTCCTCCCCCCAGCTGGACCAAGTCGAGCGGGGCTTTAGCTACCACCAGAACGCGCCCTTGGACATGCGGATGGACCAATCTGCTCCCTTGACGGCCGAAGATGTCGTCAATGACTGGTCCTATGACCAGCTAGTTAAGATCTTCTACCGCTATGGTGAAGAGAAGTTTGCTAAGCAGATTGCCCGGCAGATTGAGCGCCGTCGCCAGGACCACCGGATCAAGGAAACTGGCGAATTGGTCGAGCTCATTAAAGAAGCCATTCCAGCTCCTGCCCGACGCAAGGGCGGTCACCCGGCCAAACGGGTCTTCCAAGCTATTCGGATTGCAGTTAACGATGAGCTCGGCGCTGTGGAAGATTCCTTAGAAGCGGCCTTGGACTTGCTCAAGGTCGGCGGTCGGATTTCCTGCATTAGCTTCCAATCCCTGGAGGACCGGATCGCTAAGCAGCTCTTCAAGGACGCCTCGACGGTCGACCAACCACCGGCCAATATTCCAATCCTCGCCCAGGACCTGGAAGAGGCCTCTTACCGCTTGGTCACCCGTAAACCAATCTATCCATCAAAAGAAGAATTGGCCCATAATCCACGGGCCCAAAGCGCTAAATTGCGTGTTATCGAAAGAATTAACGATTAATCACACTCGTGAAGGGAGAAAAAACATGGGACTCTTCGCACTACACCCAGAACAAGCAAGTCTTGCCTATGCCATGCCAGCTGAGAAGGCGGCGCCCTTGGAGGATCAACCGTCTAGCCCCAAGAAAAGTCAGGTCCACCTGGTCCAAAAGGCGGCCCATAAACAGCACAGTCAGAAGCGTTTTCTGACGACAGTAGACTGGGTCAAATTGATCAGTATGTTCATGGCGACTGCTGCCTGCCTGATCTTTCTCGTCGCTAGCAAGGCCCAGTACATGCAGGCCGACCAGGAACTCAAAGGCATCCAGGCTCAAATTTCGGATGTGCAGAATAACAAGAATAATATCCAACAGAAGGTCAACGAACTTGGCAACTATGACCGGGTCATGGAGGTCGCTAAAGACCAAGGTTTGACCATGGATGAAGACAATATAAGGAATGTGGAAGAATGAAAACAAGCCAAGAGCAAAGAAAACAGCGGCGTCAATTCCTACATTGGATGCTGATCGCTGTTGCCGTCCTCTTCGCTAGCTTGATCTTGAGATTTGCCTTTATTATGCTCGGTGGCCATGTTAATGGAGTGGACCTCGAGCAGAGCGCCCAAGCCATGTATCAACGAAGTAGTATCTTAACGGCTAAACGGGGGACCATCTATGATATCGGTGGCAACCCCCTCGCCCTGGATGCTACTTCTTATTCATTGTATGCCGTCTTGACCGAGGCTTGGCAGGACGCTGAACACGTTACCGCAGAAACGCGTGACCATACGGCTGAGGTCTTAAGCCAGCACTTGGATATGGATAAGGAAGAGATCCTGAAGATCCTCTCAACGAAGAATGTTAACCAGGTAGAATTCGGCAATGCGGGGTCAGACCTCTCCTATGCCCAAATGGATGCTATCCGCCAGGAAAAATTACCAGGCATTGAATTTAGAGAAACACCGAGCCGGTCCTATCCTAATGGGGTCTTTGCTTCCCACCTGGTTGGCTATGCCCAGTTCAAGCAGGCTGAGAATGCCATGGATGACCGCTTAGTCGGCCAGCTGGGTCTGGAGAAGAACAAGGACCAGGAACTCCAAGGCAAGAATGGCTATGTGAGCTTCAGCAAGGCCGAGCAAAACGACCAGGAAGAGGAGGCGGCAGATGACCAAATCGCCCCTGTGGATGGACAGAATCTCTACACGACCCTGGACTCTCGCTTACAAACCTATTTAGAGACCCTGGTGACCCAGGTCAATGACACCTACAAGCCAGAGAACCTAACAGCCATGCTGGTGGACCCAAAGACCGGTAAGATCGCAGCGGCTACCCAGCGCCCCACCTTTAACCCGCAGACCCGGGAAGGGCTGGATACCATGTGGAAGAACTTGCTCGTCGAAGAATCTTTCGAGCCGGGCTCTACCATGAAGGTCTTGACCCTGGCAGCTGCCATTGAAGAAGGGGTCTTTGATCCTAATGCAAGCTATATGTCAGGGGCTATCAGCGTGGATGGCGGCGTGATTCGCGACTACAACCATGTCGGCTGGGGTATGATCAGTCAGCTGGACGGGGTAGCCCGGTCCTCCAATGTGCTCTTTGTCCAATTAGTGGGCGATATGGGCTATGATGTTTGGAAGGAATACATGTACGAATTTGGCCTCATGCAAAAACCTAACTCCGTCTTCAAGGAAGAGGTTGCGGGGTCTATGTCCTATGACTATGAAATTGAAAAAGTCTCAACCGGCTTCGGTCAGGGTCTCCGTGTGACGCCTTGGCAGATGGTCCAGGCCTTCACTGCCATTGCTAATGGGGGAGAGATGATGCGCCTGCAAATTATCGACCGGATGGAAAACAGCCAGGGCGACTTGCAAGTGGTCCAACCCGAGAAGATTGCCGCCCCGATCTCCAATGAAACGGCCCAAAAGACTCTCCAATACCTGCGCCGGGTGGTCGAAGATCCCCAAGGTACCGGACAAATGTATGCCGTGGAAGGCACCGAGATTGCGGCTAAAACGGGGACGGCTGAAATCTATGATACGGACAAGCAGACCTATCTGAGTGGAGGCTTTAACTACCTCTATTCGGTAGTTGGTTTTGCGCCAGCTGATAATCCCCAATACATCCTCTACCTCACCATCAAAAAACCGAAGATGGCAGGGGATGGTAAGCAACCAGCAGTCATGTTAGCAGATATCTTTGTTCCCCTATTAACACGGGCCCTAGATTATGCTAAGCTAGCTGAGACAGGAGGCTATGACCAGACTGAGATGGTCGATGTGACTGGGAAGAATCCGGGCGCTGCCCAACAAGAATTAGAGCGCCAAGGCTTCCTCAAGGTGGAAGTCCTGGGAACTGGCAAGCAGGTCATCGACCAGTCACCTAAGCCAGGGAGTAACTATTCTATGGCCAAGAAGGTCTATCTCTTGACTGATGAAGGCGTCCGCCTGCCAGACTTTAGCGGTCTGACACGCAACGAGAGCGAGGCACTAGCCAAGCTCCTCAACATCCCGGTGCGGATTGAGGGCGAAGGGCTCGTCGTCGGTCAGAGTGTGGATGTGAACACACCGATTGAATCAGTCGACCAAGTCCTCCTACAACTCCAACAACCTTAACTGAAAACAACGAAAGGGTTTCGATATGCTATTAAGTTTCATTTTCTGCTATGCCATCACCACGTTGGCCATGCCTTTCTTTATCAAGTACATGCACCAGAAACAGTTTGGACAAGCTATCCGTGAAGAAGGGCCGGCCTGGCACCAAGCCAAGAGTGGGACTCCAGCCATGGGGGGCCTGGTCTTTTTGGGGGCCAGTGTGGTCACCATCTTGATGATGAGTATTGTCCAACAGCACTGGTCTAACAGTGCTTGGGCCCTTGTCATCGCCCTCCTCTTCTTTGGCGGGATCGGCTTTGCGGATGACTTTCTGAAGATTTTCAAGAAGCAAAATGAGGGCTTATCCTCCAAGCAGAAGTTTGTCCTCCAGCTCTTGGGATCGGCACTGATGTCCTTTATCTTTGTCCTCTTTGGCTTGGAAGTTGAAATTCCTATCTTCAACATCGCCAGCCTGAGCCATCCCATCTTGATTTTCTTCTTCTTACTTTTTTGGATCACCGGCTTTTCTAATGCCTTTAACCTTACCGATGGGCTGGACGGCCTGTCGTCAGGTTGTGGGATTATTTCTTTTGCTGCTTATTTGACCATGGCCCTCCAAGCTGGCGAGCAAGGCATTGCCCTTTTCTGCGTGACCATGATTGCTGCCTTGCTCGGTTTTATCCTCTTCAATGTGAAGCCAGCCAAGATCTTTATGGGGGATGTGGGGTCTTTGGCCTTGGGAGCGGTGCTCGCCGTTCTCTCTCTTTTGATTGGTAACCCGTGGACCCTGCTCTTTGCTGGGATTATTTATGTGGCAGAGACGGCCAGCGTGATCTTGCAGGTAGCTTCTTTCAAACTGACGGGCAAGCGGATTTTTAAGATGAGTCCTATCCACCACCACTTCGAGATGCTAGGTTGGTCCGAATGGAAGGTCGACCTAGTCTTCTGGGCTGTTCAAATTATCGGCGCACTGATCGCCATCGCTATCTTCTAGGAGGAAATTATGGAAGAAAGACTAGAAATTAATCGGGAATCGCTAAAAAATAAAAAAGTCCTGGTCCTAGGCTTGGCCATGACAGGGATGAGTGTGGTTAGACACCTGACGGACCTGGGCGCCTTCGTCACTGTTAATGATATCAAGCCCTTAGAAGAAAATAAGGAAGCCCAGACCTTGATCGAAGAGAATGTCCGGGTCATTGCGGGCTCGCACCCGGTGGAATTGCTGGAGGAAGACTTTGCCTTTATGGTCAAAAACCCTGGCATTCCCTACAGCAATCCCATGGTCCAGGCCGCCCAAGCTAAAGGCTTGCCGGTCTACACGGATATTGAGTTGGTCGGCCAACTGACGCCAGCTGAAATTATTGGTATCACGGGGTCTAACGGCAAGACCACCACCGCTTCCTTGACCTTTCATATTTTAGAAGCTGCGACGGACTTGTCGGGCAAGAATTACCTGGCAGGGAATATCGGTCTAGCGGCCCTGGATGTGGCCCTGGATGCCAAGGCTAGCGATCGCTTGGTGCTCGAGCTTTCTAGTTTCCAATTGATGGGGACCTGCAGCTTCAAGCCTAAGATTGCCGCCATTACCAATCTTTATCCGACACATTTGGACTACCACGGGAGTATCGAAGCTTACCTGGAGGCCAAGTGGCAGATTACGGCCCAGCAGGAGGCTTCCGATTACCTGCTTTTGAACGCCGACCAGGAAGTGCTCTGGGACAAGCGTCATGAGACCCAAGCCCAAGTTATTCCTGTGTCACTAACGGGTCAGTCCCGGGAAGGAGCTTGGTACGATCGGGATCACCAGCGCTTGATGTGGCGAGAAGAAGCCGTTGTTGAGCGGGACCAGGTCTTTATTCCTGGCGACCATAATGTCCAAAATGCCCTAGTAGCGATGGCCATTGCTAAATTATTAGGTGTTTCCAATACGGCCATTCAAGCCGCTTGCCAGAGCTTCCATGGGGTCGCCCACCGGATGCAATTTGTTTTGGACTACCAAGGTCGTCGCTTCTATAATGACTCTAAGGCAACCAATAACGACGCCGCGAAGACAGCTTTGCGGAGCTTCCAAGCCCCTATCGTTTGGCTTGCAGGAGGCCTCGACCGAGGACTTGGCTTAGAGGACTTGAAGCCCGAACTCGGCCAGGTCAAGGCCATGGTCGTGATGGGGCAGACAGCTGACCGCTTTGCCAAGCTGGCTGAAGACATGGAAATCCCTTATGTCCATGCCAAGAATATCGAAGAAGCCACTGACTTAGCCTATGCCCAAAGCCAAGCCGGCGATGTGATCTTGCTCTCGCCAGCCTGTGCCTCTTGGGATCAGTACCTCAATTTCGAAATGCGGGGCGAGCGCTTTGTCCAAGCGGCCAAGCACTTAGCCCAAAGTAAAAAGGATCATTAACTAGGAAGGATGGAAAGCATGCGCGTTGTCTTATCGGGTGGCGGAACGGGAGGCCATATCTATCCCGCTCTTGCCTTACAGAAGAATATACTAGCCCATTACCCAGATGCTGAATTCCTCTATATTGGGACCGCCCAGGGAATGGAAGCGAAGATTGTGCCAGAACAGGGGATCCCCTTCAAGACAGTCCGAATCCAAGGCCTGAAACGGTCGTTATCAATGGATAATTTGAAGACGGCCTTTTATATGCTCCAGAGTGTGTCAGCGGCCCGCAAACTCTTGAAAGACTTCCAACCTGACGTAGTAGTCGGCACAGGGGGCTATGTCTGCGCGCCTGTCCTCTACGCCGCTTCACACTTGGGCCTGCCAACCGTGATCCATGAACAGAACTCGGTAGCCGGGATTACTAATAAGTTTTTAAGTCGTTATGTGGATAAGATTGCAATTTGCTTCGACCGGGTCAAGGCAGACTTTAGCCGCTATGCCCATAAGATTGTCTATACCGGCAATCCTCGAGCCCAGGAAGTGGCTGCTATCTCTGACAAGGTTGATTTGACGGAATATGGCCTGGTCAACAATCGTCCGACGCTCCTGATCTTCGGGGGTAGCCGGGGCGCTCAGCGGATTAATGATGCGGTCATGGCCTCGCTGGAAGCTTTCACCAAGCGGCCCTACCAAGTCCTGATCGCCACGGGTGAGATCTATTACGACGACTACCAAAAAGAATTTGATCACTTGGACCAGCTGACCAATGTCAAGGTGGTCCCTTATATCAAGAATATGCCCCAACTCTTTAATACGGTGGACTTAGTCGTCTGCCGGTCAGGGGCAACCACGTTAACTGAACTAACGGCTCTGGGGACGCCGAGTCTGCTGATTCCAAGCCCTAATGTGACGGGCAACCACCAGCAGCGCAATGCCGAATCCCTGGTCGACCACCGGGCAGCCAAGATGCTCTTAGAAGAGGACCTGAATAATGACCTCTTCTTGGAAATGATTGACGAATTGATGGCCGACGATATCCAGCGGGTACAGATGAGCCAACAAGCCCGACTGCTCGGAGTACCAGATGCAGCGGACCGTCTCCGCCGGGTCCTGGAGACAGCCATCGAAGAAAAATAAAGCCTAAAGGGGGAAAAGCATGGACTGGGAGAAAGAAAGACGACGTTATCAAAATAAAGCACATCCCTCAAGATCCCGGGTTAGTGGCCGGGAGGAAGGCCAGCCGTCGCCAGCTTCCTCGCACCAGTCGCAAGCAAGCTCTGCAGCCCAGCCGAAAAAGCAGGCCCGACCAGCCAGCCAAAAGCCCCAAGCTCCAAAGAAGCAGGGGCGGCGGTTTAAAGTTTGGCGGTCGGTCAAAGACCAATTCGGGCGTCAGGACAAGGGCCAGGCCAAGCCTAAGCCCCCTAAGCAAAAGAAAAAAGCCAAGGTGCCGGCTAAGACACGCTGGGCCTACTATGGCTTCTTTATCTTTCTTCTGTTAGTCGCCATCTACTTGGCCTCGCCGCTCAACCATGTGCGCGACATCCAAGTGCGGGGGACGCGGCAAATCAAGGAAGAAGACCTGGTCCGGGTATCCGGCCTCCATCCTTCCATGAGCCTAGGCCGGGTGGAATCCCTCCAGGAAAGCGCCATGCAGCGGATTAATACCGCCTATCCTCAGGTCCAGAGCGTGAACATCCAATTGGACGACCAGCGCAATGTCTTGATCAATGTCCAAGAACACCGGGTAGTCGGTTACGTGAAGAAGAAGGACTTCTACTATCCGGTCTTGGAAAACCAGATGATCTTGGATAAGGCCTTGTCTGAACCCGACAAGCAATTGCCGGTCTTTGAAGACTTCGATGACGGTCAAATCCTTAAACTTGCGGAGCAGTTAGGCAAGTTGCCAGACCGTATCCTCCAGCAGATTGGATCGATCCACAATATCTCAACGGCTGATTATCCCAACCATCTCGCTCTAAAGATGCGGGACGGGAATATTGTCACGGGCTTTATGCTGAAATTTGTGGACTATCTCCAATACTATGACCAAGTCCTGGAAATCTTGGACGGGCAAAAAGGGCTCTTGGATATGGACCTGGGCATTTTCTTTACCGAATTGACACCAGACAATAATCCATTTGCCAGCCCAGAAGAGAAGGAAGCCTATGAAGCCGCCCACCCATCGCCTGCCCAGGAGGACCGGCAAGAAATTGAAGTTAAGGCGGAAGGAGACCAAGCAGAGGCAAGTGCTGAAGCGGGTCAGTCATCAAGCGCTTCGAGCCAGAGTCAGGCTAGTACAGCTGGTTCATCTGGCACAGACAGTGCAGCGAGCACGGCCAGCCAGGCGACTCCTGACCAGGATCCGCCTAGTCAGGTCCCACCAGCTAGCCAAGCAAGCGGAGCTCATGCCAGCAGCCAGGCCCAATAGCAGACACTCAGTCGATTAAGTCAGAAGCGGAATTTTCTTTTCGCTTTTTTATTTTGAATTTCTTGACAAAACCCAGCTTTTCCTCTTGGGGTGCTTGCTTCTGATTGCTATAGGTATTTCTGTATGGTAAACTTGATTATAATCTGATATTTATAGCTTCTATGAAGAGGAAAGTGTGACAAAAGCTAACATGCTTTGGATTTTGCAAGGATGGTAAGGGAATTTATCATTGCTGAACTTGAAGTAAAACTTGGCTTTTGGAGCAGGTCCTAGTCTCTTTATCAAGAGGAAAGCTTGGCACTTGCTAGCTTTCTTTTCTTTCATTGATTTAGGAAAAGTTTACTGCTTTTGCTACTTTATTTATGTTAAAATAGAAGCGATATAGACATATCTTGATTATTGATTAAAGAATTTGGAGGTTTCAATTACATGGTGCAACCAAAAGTTTATGCGAGTCTCGATATTGGAACCACTTCAGTAAAAGTTGTTGTTGCCGAATATGTGAACCAACACCTGAATGTCATCGGTGTTGGGAGTGAACGTTCAGAAGGCTTGAGCCGGGGTGTGATTGTGGATATCGACAAAACGGTCGAAGCCATCAAGAGTGCTGTCCGTCAAGCTGAACGCAAGTCAAACTGTGAAATCAAAAACGTCATTGTTGGCGTACCATGTAATCAAGTGAACATAGAACCTTGTTATGGGATGATTGCAGTGGCAAATGAGAACCGTGAAATCACGGACAAAGATGTCAACAATGTCCTATCTGCAGCTAAGGTACGTGCAGTTCCACCAGAACGGGAGATCATTTCGGTGATCCCTGAAGAGTTCGTGGTTGATGGTTTCGATGGCATCCGCGACCCACGTGGGATGATTGGCGTTCGTTTAGAACTCTATGCGAGCATGATTACGGGGACCAAGACGATTATTCACAATATTCGCCGCTGTGTTGAGAATGCGGGTTTGAATATTGCCGACTTGGTCGTTCAACCCCTAGCAACAGCAGCTGCAGCCTTATCTGAAGGGGAAAGAGATTTCGGAACGATTATTATCGACATGGGTGGTGGCCAAACAAGCGCCAGCGTTATCCATGACAAACAATTAAAATTTGCCTACATCGACCAAGAGGGTGGGGAGTATATCACTAAAGATATCTCTACTGTCCTAAACACAACCATCGAGAATGCAGAGCAGATTAAGTTAGAATACGGCTATGCGGATTCCCGCCATACCAGCGAGAATGAATTTTTCCCGGTTGAAATTATCGGTAAGAAAGAACCTGCTAAGGTAGACGAACACTATCTTTCTGAAATTATTGAAGCTCGCGTGATGCAAATTTTGGAAACGATTAAGCGTGCCTTAGACCAAGTCGAAGCCTTTGACCTACCTGGTGGCGTGGTTATCACGGGTGGGGCAGCTGCTCTGCCTGGCGTGATTGACCTGGCTTCAGAGTATTTTGAAACGGAAGTGCGTTTCTATATTCCTGAGCATGTAGGTTTGCGCAATCCGATGTTCGCGACAGCAGTTGGCCTGGTGGAATATGCTTCGGGTCTCGAAGAAATTTACCATGTGGCCCAAGGTTATAACTTTGACAACCGGAGTCGGGACGCAGCCAAGCAAGAGGAAGAAAGCTATACCCGCCCTCAAGTCCGGGCTTACGAGCCGGAAGTCGACCATGAAGTTCAAGCAGAGAGCGTTCCTGAAGCGCCTTATGCTAGCTATGAAGAAGAGCTTCATGAAGAAGAAAGTAGGGGCACTCGCCAAGCAGCCGACCATGCGGCTAAAGAAGGCAATGAAGGCTTCGCTGATAAAGTGAAGAGCTTTTTTGAAGATATCTTTAACTAAGACGAGTAATGATTCAGGAGGATAAAAGATGGATTTAGAATTTGACAATTTACAAGATTTTGAACGCGGCGCTAACATCAAGGTTATTGGTGTTGGTGGCGGCGGTAACAACGCGGTTAACCGCATGATCCAAGAAAATGTACGTGGCGTAGAGTTCATTGTAGCGAATACCGATACCCAAGCCTTAGCGCACTCAAGCGCTGACGTGAAGATCCACCTCGGGCCTAAGATTGCCCGTGGACTCGGTGCTGGGGCCCAACCAGAAGTTGGCCGCAAAGCCGCTGAAGAAAGTGAAGACCAAATCCGTGAAGCTCTGCAAGGGGCAGACCTTATCTTCATCACAGCTGGTATGGGCGGTGGGACCGGTACGGGTGCCGCACCGATCGTCGCTCAAATCGCTAAAGAAGAATTAGGCGCTTTAACGGTAGGGGTTGTGACCCGTCCCTTCACTTTCGAAGGACCTAAGCGTGGCCGCTCAGCTGCGGAAGGGATTGCCAAGATGAAGGAACATGTCGATACCTTGGTTACAATCTCCAATAACCGCTTATTAGAAATCGTTGACAAGAAGACTCCAATGCGGGAAGCTTTCGGTGAAGCTGACAATGTTTTACGCCAAGGGGTTCAAGGGATTTCTGACCTGATTACCTCGCCTGGCTATGTGAACTTGGACTTCGCGGACGTACGGACCGTGATGCAAGACCAAGGGACAGCCTTAATGGGGATTGGCGCTGGCCAAGGTGAAAACCGGACCTCTGACGCGACCAAGAAGGCCATTTCCTCGCCATTACTTGAAGTATCTATCGATGGGGCAGAACAAATCCTCTTGAACATCGCTGGTGGCGAAGACCTGACCCTCTTCGAAGCTCAAGATGCTGCTGATATTGTTTCTGCTGCTTCTTCTTCAGAAGTGAACATCATCTTTGGTACAACAATCAATGAAGACTTGGATGATGAAGTTATCGTAACGGTCATTGCGACTGGGATTGACGAAGAACGTCGCCATGAAGAAAAGAAAGCTAGCCGTCAAAGCTCTGCCTTCAAGACTGGTGCCCAAAGTGCAGCCAGCCGTGACTATGGCAACCGTCCTGAACACTTTGAGCAAAAACAAGCCCCAAGTCGTCCAGCCCGTCCAAGCCGTCAAGATAACTATGATGATTGGGAAGCACCACGCGATAACCGTCGCCCAGCTGGAGATGACTACAACAACTACAATGCACCGAACGAAAGCTATGGCAATGAATTAGGTGAGGATGAATTAGATACCCCACCATTCTTTAGAAAGCGTCGTCGGTAAGCATGACCTACCAAGATAATGTACAGGCCGTTCGCCAACGGATTCAAACTGTGCAGCAGGAATCAGCCTTGGCCTCTGAGGATGTCAGGCTGATTTGTGTTTCTAAGTACCATTCGGTGGAAGAGACCATGTCACTCTATCAAGTGGGACTGAGAGACTATGCTGAGAATTATGTGGATGGTCTTTTAGAGAAGAAGGCAGCCATGCCTGATGACTGTGTTTGGCACTTAATCGGCCCCTTGCAATCGCGTAAGGTCAAGGATGTTATTAATGAAGTGGACTACTTCCATGCTTTGGACCGGTTAAAGATTGCTAAAGAGATTCAAAAGCGAGCCGACCATGTCGTCAAGTGTTTCGTCCAGGTCAATGTATCAGGGGAAGAAAGCAAGTCAGGAATGGCTCCAGAAGAATTAGAAGCTTTTATCGAAGACCTGGCCAAGTTTGACAAAGTGGAAGTGGTCGGTTTAATGACCATGGCCCCCCATGACGCCAGCGACGAGGCCATCCATAGCTACTTTGGCCGCTTGCGTGAGCTGGGGCAAAGTATCCAAGCTAAGAAGCTAGCCTATGCCCCTTGCCAAGAACTGAGCATGGGAATGAGTTCGGATTATCCTTTAGCTATTGCTGAAGGGGCGACCTGTGTCCGGATAGGCTCTGCCTTGTACCAAGAATAAGTGGGGGATTTATGGCATTTAAAGACTTTGTGCAATCGATTTTTATCAATGACGACCAAGAGGTGGAGGACTACGCCTTCGACGATGACCTAGCGGCTTCCCCAGAAGCTGTAGATGCCTTGGCTAGAGAAGATTTTGAACCGGAGGAGGATGTTCAGATGGCTGACCAAGCAAAGAAGACCAATCAAAAATTAATTCGTATGGATGGGGGCCGTCAAGCAAGCCAACAGACGATTCAAATCTTCCTGCCGAGAATTTTTGGCGAAGCGGAGCGTATCGGTGACCTGCTCTTAGAAGGCAAGGGTGTGATCTTGAACTTTGACCGGATGGACGATGCCGATGCTCGCCGCTTTATCGACTATATCGCGGGTGTGGTCTTTGCCATCCATGGTGACATGCAGCGAATTGGCCAGGATGTCTTCCTAGCTGTTCCGGCGACGATTGATATCCAAGGGGTCTACGAAGACCAAGTCGATCCGAGCCATTATCGTTACGAGTCCGACCGCCGTTATGACCCTTTCAAGGAGGAACAAGACATCCATGACTAATATCATTTGGTTACTACAAGAACTGATCCAGCTCTACAGCTTTGTTCTCATTATTTATGCCCTTCTCTCCTGGTTTCCCGGGGCAAGAGATAGCAAGTTAGGACAATTGATCAATAGCCTGGCCGAGCCCTATATCTCCTTCTTTGATTCCTTCATTCCTTCACTCGGAGGAATTAGTTTCAATGTAGTGATTGGTCTGCTCGTGCTCCAATTAGCCCAACGCGGCCTGACAATCTTTTATTAAGAGGACAGGGATATGAGAGGATGCATGCGAAAGGGATTTTTATGAAGAGGAGCCCTTTCTGCCTTTGCAAACCTGACTAGATATGAACCGAATTAGTGATTAAAGTGAGAATTAACAAGCTAGCAGAAACCTTGCTAGCTTGTTTTCGTTATGGTGATCTCAGGCATCTTGCTAACAGAGTTTCGACTTGCTAATGGGAGCTTTATTCGCAAGTTGACCCCAAGCTACTTTCTAATAGGGGCCATGTTCGCAAGTCGCTAGACACAAGGGACGCCCAGCAAGCTAATTGATAAAAGAACCAGCACAACTTCCTATAGTCTGCTGTGAACTTTATCAATCTTGCCAGCAATTTTCAACGAATTCTTTCCACTTGGGCAAGTCTTAGTGTAGAATAAAGGAAAGAGTGAAGAAAGGAGGGCTCCGATTTGTCGGGAGACCTATTCCAACATTTTCCTGCAGAAGAAAAAAATTTCGTCGAACAAGTGCTAGACTGGCAAGGCCAGGTTCTTGACCAATACCGGCCTATTTTGTCCGACTTTCTCGATCCGAGAGAACAGGTAATTGCTCAAACAGTTCTGGGAAAGTCGCATTCAGACTATCGCTATGCTTTCTGGGGTGGCTATGACCAGGCAGAGCGCCAGCGCCTCTTCATCTATCCTCCTTATCTTGAAGCGGAAGAAGGGGACTACGACTTGGTCCTGGTTGAGATTTCCTATGCCAAGAAGTTTAACCAGCTGAGCCACCGCCAGGTCCTGGGCAGTTTGCTGGGACAGGGGCTCGAGCGCAAGGTTTTAGGAGATATCCTTAGCGATGGCGAGCGATGGCAATTCATTAGCAGCCAAGAGCTCCTGCCTTTCTTCATCCAGGAAGTCGACCGGGTGGGCCGGGCCAAGGTGGAGCTCCAGCCCGTCCCTTGGTCAGACCGCGTCCAGAGTCAGGAGAACTGGCAAGAGCGGACGATTAGTGCGGCCTCCTTGCGCTTGGACCTAGTCCTGGCTGAAGCTCTTAACTTGTCTCGAACCAAGGCCAAGTCACTGGTCCAGGCTAAGGCCATTAAGCAGAACTGGCAGGTCCAAGACCGGGTAGACCGGGAAGTGGCTGTTGGCGATACCCTCAGTGTCCGCGGCTACGGCCGGCTCTATATCGACCAGATTCTCGGCCAGTCCAAGAAGGGCAAGGTCCGCTTGGCCATCCAGTATTTAGCGAATCAATGAAAAGAGGTTGATGATAGTGAATGCAAGTGATTTAAAGGATAAGACTTTCAAGAGTAAATTATCAGGCTATGACAAACAAGAGGTAGATAGTTTCCTGCAAGAAGTGAGACACGCCATGGATAATCTGGAAACCTTAAATCAGTACATGCAACAAGAAATCTTCGAAAAGAATGCTGCATTGGATGAATTCCGGGGCAAGGAATCAGCCCTCAACCGGTCCATCGTGGTGGCCCAGGAAGCCGCAGATAAATTGCGAGAAGAAGCCCTCAATGAGGCTGAGCTGATTGTCAGCCGGGCTGAAGAATCGGCCAATGAGCTCTTGACCCAGGCAGCAGAACGGGCTGTGGCTGTCGATACCGAAACAACCTATCTCCAACAGCACGGCCAGGTGCTAAGGGGGCAGCTCTTAGGACTCATCCACAATAGCCAACAGAGCTTAGAAGATGAACGCTGGGATAAGATTTTCACCGCTCGCGAAGAAGCCCGGGGCCAGTGCCCTAATCTGGAAGAATTGATTGCTGACTTGGACCTGCCTGTGCGTAATGACAAGGCGGCAGAGATCTTTGACCTGGCCAATGCCCAAGTCGATGAAGCCAAGCAGAAAGAAGAATTCTTCAACAATGATCAAGTAGCTGTGATGCCTGATGAAGTCAAGGAGGTCCTCGAGCCCGAAGATGTTGAGCACCTCACCCAAGGCCAAGCCGCCGAAGAAGAAGCGCCAAGCCAGGAGGGAACAGGGGCAGCCCCTGAGCAAAAGCAAGCATTAGTCTTTAAGAATGCGGACGAGCCGGACGATTAAGAAGTCTAGGCTTGAAAAATGAGAAGAATTTTAGTATCATTAGCCATGTATATAAAACAGAACGGAACACGGTCTTAAGGGGCGCTTATCAGAGAATCTGCGGTAGCTGTGAAGCAGACTAAGCTAAGCTTAAGATTATCATCCGAATGAGGCTCTGCTGAATTGGAGTAGGCAGAGACGTTAGCGGCGTTAACGCTTTAAGAGTTGCTTGCAACTAAATTTGGGTGGTACCACGATCGCTTCGTCCCTTGCGGATGGAGCTTTTTTTATGTACAGGATATGGATCAAAGAAAGCGGGGAAAAACATGAAGATGAAAGAAACCCTTAATTTAGGGAAAACCAAGTTCCCAATGCGTGGGAACCTACCAGTTAAAGAAGTTGAACGACAAAAAGAATGGGCAGAACAGGATATCTATGGCAAGCGCCAAGCCTTAAACAAGGACAAGACACCCTTTGTCCTCCATGATGGCCCTCCTTATGCTAATGGCGCTATCCACATTGGCCATGCTATGAATAAGATTGCCAAGGATATTATTGTTCGTTCCAAGTCCATGTCGGGTTATCGGGCGCCTTATGTGCCAGGCTGGGATACCCACGGCCTGCCTATTGAACAAGCTGTCACCAATTCCGGTGTTGACCGCAAGGCCTTGTCAACCGCAGAATTCCGTAAGATCTGCGCAGACTATGCTTGGAAACAAATTGAAGGCCAAAGGGAAGACTTCAAACGTTTAGGGGTTGCCGGTGAATGGGACAAACCTTATGTGACTTTGGATCCAAAATTTGAAGAAGAACAAATCCGTGTCTTCGGGAAGATGGCCGCCAAGGGTCTTATCTACAAGGGCAAGCGCCCGGTTTACTGGTCACCATCTAGCGAATCGACCCTAGCCGAAGCTGAAGTGGAATACCGGGATGTAGAATCCCCAAGTATCTACGTGGCCTTCAAGTTAAAGGATGGTCATGGTAAGTTGCCAGAAGATAGCGAACTCGTTATCTGGACCACGACCCCTTGGACCTTGCCAGCTAACCTAGGGATCTCCGTCCATCCTGACTTTATCTATTCCGTGGTTGAAGTGGATGGCCGTCATTTTGTGATTGCTAAAGAGCTCCTAGAAGACGTAGCGGAAACTTTAGGCTGGGAAGACTACCAAGAAATTGATGAAATTAAAGGTTCTGATATGGACCGCATGGTGGCCCAGCATCCTTTCTATGACCGGGATTCCCTTGTTATGGTAGGGACCCATGTCACTGCAGATTCCGGTACTGGCCTGGTCCACACCGCTCCTGGCCACGGGGAAGACGACTTTTACATTGGCCAAGCTTACGGTTTAGACGCCCTGTCGCCAATTGACGACCAAGGCTGCTATACCGACGAAGCGCCAGGCCTGGAAGGGGTCTTCTATGAAGATGGGAACGAAAAAGTTCTCGCCAAGTTAAAAGAAGTTGGCGCCTTGCTCCATGTGTCTTACTTCACCCACAGCTACCCTCATGACTGGCGGACCAAGAAACCTGTCATCTACCGGGCAACCCCACAATGGTTCTGCTCCGTTGATAAGATCCGTGACCGTTCGCTTGAAGCCATTGAGAATGAAGTGGACTGGCTCCATCCTTCTGGTGAAAAACGCATCTACAATATGATCCGCGACCGGGGCGACTGGGTGATCTCCCGCCAACGGGTATGGGGCGTGCCGCTCCCTATCTTCTATGCCGAAGATGGCCAAGAAATTATTAGCGAAGAAACCATTAACCATGTGGCAGAGCTTGTTGGCGAACATGGCTCTAATGTTTGGTTCGAATGGGAGGCTAAAGATTTACTCCCTGAAGGTTTCAGCCATCCAGGCTCACCTAACGGCCAATTCACTAAAGAAATGGATATCATGGATGTTTGGTTTGACTCTGGTTCAACCCACGCCGGCGTTTTAGGCACACGGGATAACTTAACCTTCCCAGCCGACCTCTATCTAGAAGGTTCTGACCAATACCGGGGTTGGTTTAACTCAAGCCTCTTAACCTCAGTTGCTGTCAACGACCAAGCCCCTTACCGGGCCGTACTTTCCCAAGGTTTCGTTAATGATGGGGAAGGGCGCAAGATGAGTAAGTCCTTAGGTAATACCGTGTCACCAAATGATGTCTGCAAGCAACGCGGGGCCGATATCCTGAGACTCTGGGTAACTTCTGCTGATACTTTATACGATGTGCGGATTTCTGACGATATCCTCGGCCAAGTGTCTGAAGCTTACCGCAAGATCCGCAACACAATTCGCTTTATGCTGGGTAACCTGACCGACTTCAAACCAAGTGAAAATGCTGTCAGCTATGATAACTTAGACCCCATCGACCAATTCATGCTCAACAAGCTCAATGAACTGGTTAAAGAAGTGGAAGCTGCCTATGACCGCTATGACTTCATGACCGTCTACCAAGGTATCCTCAACTTCCTGACAACGGAAATGTCCAGCTTCTACCTGGATTATTCCAAGGATGTGACCTATATCGAATTAGCGGATAGCCCAGCCCGCCGGAAGATGCAAACTGTGATGTACCAAGTGGTTAGAGACCTGACCCTCTTGCTTACACCAGTTATCCCACATACGACTGAAGAAATCTGGCAATATCTGGATGAAGAGGCGGACTATGCTCAATTGGCTGAATTCCCTGAGCTAAAAGACTACAGCAACAGCCAAGAATTATTGGACTTCTGGAATGCCTTCCTCGATTTCCGTGACGATGTCAACAAGAGCTTGGAAGAAGCTAGAAATACTAAGTTAATCGGGAAGTCACTTGAAGCTGACCTGATTATCTATGCCGATGCGGATACCCAAAGCAAACTGGCCCAAGTTGGCGACCAACTCCGGACCTACTTGATTGTCTCCCAAGTTGAAATCAAGCCGCTAGAAGAGAAGACTGACCAAGCCCATGACTATGACCACTATGCCTTGGAGGTGACCCAGGCAGACGGTGAAGTTTGCCAGCGTTGCCGGGGCGTTTACCCAAGTGTGGGTCAAATCCCTGAAGCACCAACGCTTTGCCAACGCTGCTATGACATTGTCAGCGAACACTTCCCTCAAGCTTTAGTAGAAGAAGAGGAGTAAATTCATGTACCAAGGAATTGTGAAATCTTATTCAGCTGATAAGGGCTATGGCTTTATTGACCTCCCACAAAATCCCGAAGAAGATAGTCTCTTCTTCCATGCTTCTGCCCTCCAAGGGGCCTTCAGCCAGCAACTCAAAGCAGGACAAAAACTCCGCTTTGAAATTGCGGAAGGGGAGCGCGGCCCACAGGCTGTGAACATTCATCTTGACCAATAATTGCTAGAAAATAAAACTGTGCGACCTAGGATTTAGGTTTCGCACAGTTTTTGTATTTAATAAAGTCTGTTAGTGAGCATGACTTGGGCTAGCAACTTGTGAACAAAGCCACTATTAGCGAGTTGACTGGTGGCTACTAGCAAATGGACCCTCTATTAGCAAGTAGGCTGGGTTCAACTAGCGAATAAGGCCTCTATTAGCGAGTCGACTGCTGGTAACTTGTGGACAAGCCTCCCATTAGCAAGTAGCTTGGCAATAACTTGCTAATGAGGCGTCTATTAGCAAGTCTGACTTGCCCTTATTCCGCCTTACTCCAAGTATCCAAAGCTAAGCGCTCCCTCACACCCTGTCTAGTCGGGTTCGATCGCGCAGAACTGGCTCCTCTTCACAAAGCGCCG
>NZ_KV797921.1:91212-100991 GCF_001809535.1 Aerococcus sp. HMSC062A02
GTTCGAGGATGCAGAAAGGGCTCCTCTTCGTAAATGACCGTCGAAGGCTTCCAGTCTTCTCTGGTCGTTTACTCCAGAGGTCCCTTTCTCCCGCATCCTCTCACACCCTGAAATAAAAAAGGCTGTATCCGGAGGGACACAGCCTGTGTTTTTCTTAGCTTATACTACCGTTTTATGCGAAGCGGCGCATGAGCCAAGAAACTAAGATGACTAAGATAACAGCACCAATGATGGATGGAATAATAGCAATTCCGCCCCAAACTGGGCCGAAGACGGGTAGGAGTTTACCGCCAATCCAGCTGCCGATGAGACCAGCAACGATGTTACCGATAATTCCAAATGGGATATCCTTGCCTGCAATCCATCCTGCGATTGCACCAACGATACCGCCCCAGATAAGTGTCCAAAGCATGTGATTCATCCCTTTCCTTCTTTAATATATAACAATTATAGTACATTCGTGTATTTGAAGCAATTCTTAGCCTCAGGCCCAGTTTCTAGGCCTGGCGGCGCTCCATATCTTTGAGCAAGCTTTCTTTGAGTCGGTCTTCCATATTGATGAGTCGGCCTTCTGCTTCTTGGCGCTTCTTCCGGCCTTCTTGTTGGATTTGGAAGGTCTCTTCAATGGTATGGACCAGGCTCTTTTGAACATGTTCCAGGGTTTCGATGTCGACGATGCCCCGCTCATTTTCCCGGCTGATCTCTAAGCTAGATTGCTCCAACATATCTGCATTCTGACGGAGGAGCTGGTTAGTTGTATCTGTAACTGCTTGTTGGGCCTTGAGGGCATCGCTTTGCCGCTGGAGGGAGAGTTGGATGGCCATCTGGTTCTTCCAGAGAGGGATTGCCGTGTGAACTGAGGACTGGATCTTTTCAGCCAGAGCCTGGTTGGTATTTTGGATCAGGCGGATCTGCGGGGCCTGCTGGATAGAGACTTGGCGGGTTAACTTGAGGTCGTAGATCCGCTTCTCTAGGCGGCTGGCGAATTGACGGAGGTCGGCAAGTTCTTGGGCGACCATTTGATTATCCACTGCCTGGGCTTCTTGAAGCTTTTGAGGGATTACTTCTTCTTCGAGCTCTTGGTATTTGAGTTGGGCGGCCGCAATATAGATATTCAGCACTTTGAAGAATTCGTAGTTTTCGTCATAGAGGCCATCGAGGTCTTGGTTGTCCTTGAGCAGTTGGGCCTGGTGGCGGTCTAATTGGTCAGCAATTTGGTCGACTTGGACAGCGACTTGTTGGAATTTGGCGTTGGCCTCATAGAGAGATAGCTTGGACCGGTTGAAGAAACGTTTAATGGGATTCGTCTCATTTTGTTGGAGCTTGTTCAACTCGCTCTCATTTAAGCGATCCATGAGCTGGCGCAGGCTGACCCCAATCTCTCCAGTATCCTTATTGCGAACCTGGTCGATCATGGCATGGGAGAATTGGTTGAGCTTGGACTGGGCCTTGCTGCCGTAAGCGGTTAAGCCGGACATGTTCTTTTCGTCAATCATCTTGGCCATGGCCTGGGCTTGCTGTTTTTCCTTATCCGACAAGCGGTCGAAGAGACTTGTATCCTGCTTTTGAGCTTGGGTCTGGAGCTCTCCTTCCTCCTGGTCGAGGGCAAAAGGCTGGGCTAATAGATCATCGAAATCATTAGAAAAATTATTCTGAGTCATTAACAACACTCCTTCTAGATAGTGAGGGCAAGAAAGTCTTTGTAAGATGCTTGGATCTCCTTGCCTAAGCGGTCGAGTTCTTTGCGACTGGCAGCCAGTTCACTGGCGTCTTCCCGAGCTGTGGTTAAGAGTTGGTAGTGGCGCAATTCCTTCTCTAAGCTAGGGAGGAGCTGGTAGCGAAAGTCCGCTGAATCAGCCAATAAATGGGGGTCCTGCTGGATGGCGTGGAAGTAGGCCTTGATTTCTTGGGCCTTGACTTGACCATGCGACTTCCTGCCTGTTTGGGCGAGGAGGGCTAAGATCCGTTCGATTTGCTCTAGGCTAGTTGCCATCTCCTGGCGAAAATACTGGATGTCTTGGTCGGACAGGCCATGTTCCTTATAGTGCTGGTAATTTTTCCGAGAGAGATGGGGGGCTGAATGTCGTTTTTCAAGATAGTAGCAGATGGCAAAGTTGACTAGCAGGATGGTCGCTAGGGTCGGCCAGAACTTTAAGTCTAGCCACCAGGCCGCTAGAATCAATAAGACATTGAAGGGACTGTAGAGGACCTGGTCCCAAGTTCTTTTACATATTTTCTTCATTAAACCGCCTTCTTTACTAATTTTAATGTTATTATAGCAAGGAATTCTCCCTGGCCCATCCGTCTTAGGGATGACTTTGCTTAGCTAGCAAGGGAGGGTGGATTTAGAAGAATATTTATAATTTTCCATGTATAATATAAAGTGATAATTTTGTGAAAGGATGGTAGGTCATGGAATTTGGTGAAAAAACTTTAAGTAGTGAAGTGATTTATGAGGGGAGTCTACTGACCTTAGAGAAGCAGACTGTGGAGATTTTCAATGGTGAAAGGGCCAATCGCGAAATCATCCACCATGCCCCAGCAGTTGGCATTATTGCTATCGATGAGGACCAGCGGCTGGTCTTGGTTAAGCAGTTTCGTAAGGCTATTGAACGGCCGATTCTTGAGATTCCAGCTGGTTTAGTTGATCCCGGGGAAGATTTCCTCGCCGCTGCCCAGCGTGAACTGGAAGAGGAGACCCAGCTTCAGGCCGAGGACTGGCAGACCCTGGATAAATTTTATGTTTCGCCCGGCTACTTGGATGAATACCTGCAGATCTACTCTTGTCACGGCTTAGAAACAGTCAGCAATCCTAGGCCCCAAGATGCGGATGAACATATCGAAGTCTTCCGTCTCAGCTTGAGTGAAGCCAAGCAAGCTGCCGCTAGCGGGGAGATCTGTGACATGAAGACCATCTATGCCATCCAATACTTAGAAAAGCAACTATTGAAGGAAGGAAACCATGGCTAAAGATCCTCTAATTACTCGACAGTCTTATCGCAAATACCAAAAGAAAAAAAGAGAAAAGGCCTTAGAAGAAGCCAAGCAGGAAGCCGGACAAGGGGCGAAGAAGTCTCGGCCGAAAGCAGCGGCTGCTAGCAAAAAGCCCAAGCAAAAAGCTCGTCCCGCTTCCCAAGCGAGCCAGCGCCCCCGGACCAAGTCCAAGCTGGCTAAGTCTTCAGACCGGGGCAGGACCTGGCATTGGCGCCAGGGTCAGGAAGCTAAGCAGCTGGACGACCAGGCCGACCAGAAGCCTGACCCAAGACCGATTGATGAATACCTCAACTGGGGAATTGGGCTCAGTCTCTTAGGAATTATCATTGTTACCTTGATTGCATTTTTTGTATAGGAGGATGAAAAGCTTGAAGATTGCTATTGTTGCAGCCTTGACCAAGGAAATTAGCTACTATTTAGATGAAATTACGGACCTCGAAGCTTCTCAGCAGGCAGGCGTTAAGATCTGGCGGGGCCATTACCAAGGCCACGAGCTTGCCATTGCCCAGTGTGGGATTGGCAAGGTCAATGCGGCCCTAGCGACAACTTTGCTGGCTATGGACGGACCTGACCTGATTATTAATAATGGCTCAGCGGGAGCTGTCGACAAGGACCTGGCAGTGGGCGACCTGGTCCTTGCCCAGGAAGCAGCCTACCATGATGTTGACATGACCGCTTTTGACCAGATTTATGGCCAAATTGAGGGCTTGCCTGCCCGTTTCCAAGCAGATTCCAATTACCTTTCACGTTTCGAACAATGCCTGGCTGACCAGGGCGAGACAGTCAACCGAGGCTTAGTCGTTTCAGGGGATAGCTTCGTAGCAAGCCCAGCCAAGGTGGAAGAGATCGCCCAGAATCTTCCAGGTGCCCTCTGTACCGAGATGGAAGGAGCAGCAATTGCCCATGTCGCCTATCAGTTCCAGCTTCCTTTCCTGATTGCTCGGGCTATGTCAGACACTGCTGAGCAGGATGCGGCCATTGACTTTGACCAATTTATTTCTGAAGTGGGTCCTAAGAGCGCCCGGTTGACTTTGAACTTTATCGGCCAATATTTGAAAGATTAAGCTTGACAAGCCGATTAAAGCTTGATAAGATAATCTTTGTGTAAAATAATGCAGCACAGTTGAAGCAAGCTCGTCAACAGTCCTCCCACATAGGTGAAGCAAGTATCCGCGGCTGCAATAGGAGAAAGCCAAGGAGCGGACTGCACGAATGCGATCAGCTGAATGACTTATTTTACTCCAATAAATCAATTTATATGGAGGAATTCATCAATGTCACGTTATACAGGACCAACATGGAAAGTATCCCGTCGTTTAGGGATCTCATTATCAGGTACAGGTAAAGAATTAAGCCGTCGCCCTTACGCACCAGGTCAACACGGACCTAACCAACGCCGTAAGAGCCTTTCAGAATACGGTTTACAATTACAAGAAAAACAAAAATTACGTTACATCTATGGGATGACTGAAAAACAATTCCATAACTTGTTCGTAAAAGCTGGTAAAATTAAAGAAGGTAAGCTCGGGGTTAACTTCATGATCTTACTTGAACGTCGCTTAGACAACATGGTTTACCGCTTAGGTTTGGCTTCAACTCGTCGCCAAGCTCGTCAATTGGTTACCCACGGCCACATCTTAGTTGATGGCAAACGTGTGGATATCCCTTCTTACTTAGTGGATGTTGACCAAGTGATCGGCGTTCGTGAAAAATCTAAAGAAATCCAAGTGATCAAGGATTCTGTTGAAGGTTTATACGGCCACGTTCCATATGTATCATTCGATGAAGAAAAATTCGAAGGCTCATTAACGCGCTACCCAGAACGCGACGAAATGAACCCAGATATCGATGAATCACTCGTCGTTGAATACTACAACCAATTATCTTAATTTTAAGCTTAAACGATTTAAAGGAGCTAGCCTGGCTGGCTCCTTTTTTGTCGAAAAAAATAATTTCCAAAGAGCAAAATTAAAATTTTGGATGCTTAAGCAGACACTTTGACAAAAGCTCAGAAAAGAAAGAAGGGCAGTCAAGGGCTTTTTATGGACTCTCCCTAGGCTAAAGGGCTTTTTTCTGCTATAATTTATGAGTATAAGAAAGTAAGACATGATAAAATATTAATGAATTGGAGGAGCGAATGTGGAGCTATTAATCGCATTGCTCGTCGTGATTCTGATTGTGCTCATCAGCTATGGCATACTGTATTATTTAAGTAAGAAGCAGACTAAGACCAATCAGGAACTGGATGAGCAGAAACAAGAAATCATGGCGATTCCGGTCGCTGACAAACTCTATACGATCAAAAACAAGAATGTAACAGGTAAAACCGGACGGGCGCTCGAGAACGAACAGGCCAATTGGCAAACCGTAACCCAATACAAGTTACCCGAAATTGAAGCGGTTCTCGTCTCAGCCCAGGATGCTACAGATAAATTATTTTCAAAAATTAAAGCCCGGCAAATGTCGGACAAGGCGGAAGACCTACTCCAGGAAGCTCGGACGGAAGTCGAGGGGATTAACCAGCGATTGGAGAAGCTCTTGGACCAGGAGGACGCCAATGCGAGCTACCATGAAGAGCTCTATGACCGCTATGCTAAGATCCGCAAGCAATTACTTGCCCATAGCTATGCTTACGGGCCTTCCCAGGAAACTTTAGAGAAGAACTTGTCCTATATTGAATTAGATTTCACCAAATACAATGAACTGATGAATGATGGGGATTTTATCGGGGCTCATGAAATCTTAGAACAGATCCAGCGGGACATTGAGTCCTTAGAGGGGATGATGGAAGAAATTCCTAGCCTCTTGACTCGGATTGATGAAGAATACCTGGCCCAGTATGAAGACCTCAACCAAGGCTATAAGGCTATGTTGGATGAAGACTATCGTTTCCCTATGGATGTGGATATTCCTGAAGAGATCAACCAAGTCGATAAGGTCATCAATAATGCCAAGGAAGCCATTGCTCGGGCTGACCTGGATGAAGCCCAAGCCATTATGGAGCGGGCGGAAGTACAGATTGACCGGACCTATGAACTGATGGAAGCAGAACTTCGAGCCAAGCAATACATCGGCGGCAACCAGGGGGCCATGCAACAAACCCTAAGTAAGGTTCACCAGTCCAACCGTTATGCCATCTTAGAGATCGACCGTGTTGCTCAGAATTACCAGCTATCGGGTAGCGAGATGTCCCAGATGCGTGACTATGCTGATCAGATTGACCGCCTCCGGGAAACGATCGATTATACCAACCAGCAGGAAGGCAACCATACCATTGCCTACAGCGATATGGAAACCCGCTACCGGGATAGTTATGAGACCCTGGCTGAGATTGAGAAAGGCCAGTCCAAGATTGTTTCGTCATTGGCTGGTCTCAAGCAGCAGGAGCGGGAAGCCCGCGACCAGCTCTATCTCTACGAGCTCGATCTCCGCAATATCAAGCGCAAGGTTGGCCAGTACCACCTGCCTGGCCTAGATCCAAGTTATCTGGACCGTTTCTTTGCTTGTGAGGATACCTTGGATGCCATGCGTTCCAAGCTCAACCGAGTCAAGTTGGATATGGAAGAAATCAACCGCTTGAGCCAAATTGCTTCAGAGGATATTGAATATTTGGATACGGAAATTGAGAAGACCCTCGACTATGTGCGCTTGACCGAGACAGCTATCCAATATGCCAACCGTTACCGAGCTAACCATCCTGAGATTAATGATGCGGTGGACTATTCCCACTACCTCTTCAATGAGCGCTACGATTATCAGGGAGCCTACCAGGCCATCGTGGATTGTGTAGCGAAATTCGATAGCCAAGCTCAGAGCGAAATCGAGAAAATTTACCGCGCAGATAAGAACAAATATAATTATTAGTATCGTCAAGTTCCCTCTCCCGATCGGCGAAATCTGGAGAGGGTTCACTGTTTTAAGAGAAAGGAAGCTAACTTTATGTCAAAAACCATCTATTTTGACAACAGTGCCACCACTAAGATTTTTAAAGAAGCAGCAGAGTCTATGCTTAAAACGATGGAGACTTACTATGCCAATCCTTCCAGCCTCCATGCCTTGGGTAACCAGGCCCACCGTCTCCTAGACTCGGCCCGCAAGCAGGCTGCTGATATCTTAGGCTGTTCGCCAGAAGAAGTCTTTTTCACGGGATCGGGAACGGAGTCAGACAACTGGGCGGTTAAAGGAACAGCCCTGGAAAAAGCTGGAGCAGGCAAGCACCTGATCACCAGTCAGGTCGAACATCCCGCCATCATGAATACCATGCAGGCCCTTGAGAAACAAGGCTTTGAAGTGACCTACTTGCCTGTAGACAAGGAGGGCAAGGTCCATGCCGAAGACTTGAAGGCGGCCATTCGTCCTGATACGACCTTGGTCTCTGTGATGGCCATCAACAATGAAATTGGGAGCCAGCAACCTATCGCGGAATTGGCTGAGGTCTTAGAAGACTATCCGAGCATCCATTTTCATGTGGATGGGGTTCAAAGTTTCATGAAAACCCCACTTCCCCTTATCCATTCCCGGGTGGATTTGATGAGTTTTTCAGCACATAAGTTCAATGGGCCTAGGGGATGTGGTATCCTATATAAGAAGGCCAACCGGCAGATCCTGCCCCTCTTAGATGGGGGCGGCCAAGAGCACTTGCTCCGGAGTTCGACTGAGAACTTGCCCGCCATTGTGGCTACCGTTAAGGCTATGCGCTTGACCCAGGAAGGCGCTAATGAGGAAAGTAAGAGACACCAAGCCTTCCAAGACCGGCTCCGTCAGTTCTTGGCGGAAGAGGGGGACCAGGTAACTGTCTTCAGTCCCCAGGATGGTGCGGCTCATATTCTCTGCTTTGCCCTCAAAGGCGTTCGTGGTGAAGTGATGGTCCACGCCTTAGAAGAAGAGGGCATCTATGTGTCAACGACTTCTGCCTGTGCCAGCCGGAAGAGCCAGCAAGGATCCTCGACCCTGGCCGCTATGCCGGTAGATCCTAGCCTGGCCCGGTGTGCTATCCGTTTGAGCTTCGGATATGACAACCGAATGGAAGAAGTGGAAGACTTTATCGAAGTCTACCGCCGCTTACTCCACAAATTTGCTAAAATCCAATAGGAGGTCCTATGAAAAAAATTATTATGATTCGCTATGGGGAATTGTCCATTAAGGGTAAGAATAAGCGCCGTTTTATTCGGATACTCTCGGATAATATCAAGCGCGCCCTCTATGACTATCCCCAAGTTAAAGTTAGCCAGCAACACGACTTTATGTTCCTACATCTTGAAGATGCCCCTCAAGACAAGATTCTCGAGCGCCTGCAGGATGTCTTCGGCATCCAGTCCTACAGTCCGGCTCTGACTATCGAACGCGACTTCGAGAAACTTAAAGAAGTGGCTGTTGAAGTAGTCGCTAAGGAGATGGCCAAGTCTGATATTAAGACCTTTAAGATTGCTACCTCGCGTTCGGACCATTCCTATCGTCTAGATACTAATGCCATCAACCGGGAATTAGGTGCCCATGTCGGCGCAGCCTATCCAGAGCTCAAGGTCCAGCTCAAGCAACCTGATCTGACCTTGCGGGTGAAGGTGCGCGAACAAGACTTCCTCTTATCGACGGATTGGCTGCCAGGGCTGGGTGGCTTGCCCGTGGGTTCCAGCGCCAAAGCGACGCTCATGTTGTCGGGAGGTATCGATTCGCCGGTAGCTGGCTACTTGGCCATGAAGCGGGGCATCCGGGTGACCGCCCTCCATTTCGCCTCACCGCCTTATACCAGCCCCCAAGCCCTAGAAAAGGCTAAAAAATTAGCCGGCAAGCTTAGTCGTTTTTCGGCCTGGATTAACTTCTTAGAAGTGCCTTTTACCGAGATACAGGAAGAAATCAAAGAAAAAATCCCTAAAGAATACCTGATGACCGTGACCCGGCGGATGATGTATCGGGTGGCAGACCGCTTGCGGGACCAGTATGACGGCTTGGCTATTGTGAACGGCGAATCGGTAGGCCAGGTGGCTTCTCAGACGCTAGAGAGTATGTACACCATCAATGAAGTCAGCTCAACCCCGATTCTTCGTCCCCTAGTGACCATGGATAAGCTTGAGATTATCGATATTGCAGAAAGAATTGACACTTATGACTTATCCATCCAACCCTTCGAAGACTGCTGTACCGTCTTTGCGCCGCCATCGCCTAAGACCAAGCCCCATTTGGACGAGGTGGAATACTTGGAAAAACGCTTAGCCATCGATGAACTCGTCCAAGCAGCAGTCGACCAGACCAAGTTTGAGCGGATTGAATGGCAAGACCAAGTCGAAGAAGCTGAGCATATTGCAGATGAATTTGAAGATTTGTTGTAAAATAGAAGTAAGCATTAGAGTGTGATAAAAGTTGGGAGCATACAAAAAGACTGGGGGGTTCCCAGTCTTTGCTAGTCGGGTTCGCAAGAGCAGCTTTGGAGTGCTTTCGCAAGTCGGGAACGTGCAAGCGTGGCTTGCCTTATCCCAACTTACTCCAAGCATCCAAAGCTAAACGCTCTTGCTCACACCCTGTCTAGTCGGGTTCGGTCTGGCAGCTTTCCTGTCACTTCACAAGTCTCCGCCGCAGTCTTGCAGACTGCTCTGGTGACTTGCTCCAGTGAAGGAAAGCTAAGCGCCAGCCCTCACACCCTTGTTAGTTGGGTTCGGTCGCGCAGATGTGGCTCCTCTTCACAAAATCTCGGCGAAGTCTTTCAGACTTCTTCGATCTTTTGCTCCAGAGGTACACTTCTAACCGCGCGCCCTCACACCCTATAGTCGGGTTCGAGGATGCAGAAAGGG
>NZ_KV797921.1:101091-160947 GCF_001809535.1 Aerococcus sp. HMSC062A02
GACTTCACCCAATCGGAACGACCGGCTAAAGCCGTTCTTATCCGATTGGGCTCCAGTCATTCAAGTCTAGACGCAACTGCTCACACCCTTGTTAGTTGGGTTTGCAAGAGCAGCTTTGGCGTGCTTTCGCAAGTTGGAAACGTGCAAGCCTGGCTTGCCCTTATTCCAACTTACTCCAAGCAGCCAAAGCTAACCGCTCTTGCTCACACCCTTGTTTTACCCGGCGTAGTAGCCGTAGAGGGCCATGGCGGTGGCGAAGACGACGGAGCCGATGATGGCGATGAGGCCGATCCAGATTAAGATTTGGCCACGACGTTTTTTCTTCTTTTTGTTATTGTACATTTTAGATTTTGGCATGTGCTGTGGCATAAGAAACCTCGCTTTCTCTTGTAAGCTGTACGCTTTTTATTATAGCATAGGGATATATGAATTGCTTAAGGAATATTTTTTCACAAAAACTAAATATTATGGAGATGGAGTGTGAATGAGATGAGTGAAGAAGCAACACGTGTATTAATTATTGAAGATGAAAAGAATTTAGCCCGTTTCATTGAATTGGAGCTGAAATACGAGGGCTATGAAGTGGAAACTTGCTACAATGGACGGACGGGACTCAAGGCCGCTCTTGAAGAAGACTGGGATATTATCCTGCTCGACCTCATGCTCCCAGAAATTAATGGGGTGGAAGTCTGCCGCCGCCTGCGCCATGAGAAGACGACACCAGTGATTATGATGACTGCTCGCGATTCTATTATTGACCGGGTGTCTGGTTTGGATCAGGGTGCCGATGACTATATTGTTAAACCTTTTGCGATTGAAGAACTCCTGGCACGGATGCGGGCCTTGCTTCGTCGCATCAATATTGCAGAGAGTGAATTCCAAGTGAAACAAACCAAGCTGACCTTTAAGGATATCACGGTCGAAAAAGAAAACCGGATTGTTCACCGGGGGGATGATATCATCGACTTGACCAAGCGGGAATACGAGCTCTTAGTCACTTTGATGGAGAATGTCAACGTCGTCCTCTCCCGCCAGGAATTACTCAATAAGGTCTGGAATTATGACACTGAGATTGAAACTAATGTTGTGGATGTTTATATCCGTTACTTGCGCAATAAGATTGACCGCAAAGACCAACCTTCTTATATTCAAACTGTGCGCGGAACAGGCTATGTGATGAGGACTGAACAATGAAATTAGATAATCAACCTGATAACCAAGAGAAGAAAAAGCGAATTTCACTTTTTTGGAAATGGGGGCTCTGCCTATCAGGGATTATCTGGCTCATTGCCATGCTGGTACCAATAGCGATTGTGATCTTGAGTCCGGGAGAATTGGTGGTCTCGCTCACTTTTATCGCTTTTTTCCTCCTCTTTGCTTCAGGGGTGGCAGGTTTCTTAACGGCATCTTGGATGCTCCAGCCCATCCGCGATATTAAATTCACCCTGGACCGGATCTCCTTTAAGAGCATTGCCGATACCCGGGTGATCATCCGTGATAGTCAGGACGAGCTGACGGATATTTCCCTGGGGATTAACCAGCTCTTAGACCGGATGACCCATTATATCGACCAGCAGGTGCATTTTGTCGAGGATGCTTCTCACGAGCTGCGGACTCCAGTTGCGATTGTCCAGGGGCACTTAAAGATGCTCAACCGCTGGGGCAAAGATGATCCAGAAGTCTTACAGGAATCCATCCAATCGGCTCTGAGTGAGATTGAGCGCATGCGCGTTTTGGTCCAAGAGATGCTCGACCTGTCGCGGGCTGGCCAAGTGGAGATTCACTACCAAGATGAGGCGGTTGATGCCGGTATGGTGGTGGAAGAGTCTTATGAGAACTTCAAGATGCTCCACCCTGACTTCACCTTCATCTTGAATAATGAGCTCTCTAAGCCTTATTATGTGGCCATTAACCGCCACCATTTAGAGCAGTGCCTCATTATCTTATTGGACAATGCAGTCAAGTATTCCACCGATACCCCCTTGATTCATATTACGGTATCTACGGATGTGATCCGCTATGTGGAAATCGCCATCCAGGACTTTGGCGAAGGACTTTCTCAAGAAGACCAGGATAAGATCTTTAACCGCTTCTACCGGGTGGATAAGGCCCGGTCTAGGGAAAGAGGTGGCAATGGTCTCGGCCTTCCCATTGCCCGTCAGCTGATCGAGGGTTACAAGGGTCAGCTCTTCGTAGAATCTTCCTTGAATAGCGGCTCGGTCTTCCACATCCGCCTGCCCTTAGCTGAGGAAGTTGATGATAAGGTCCGGTCAGTGGAAGAAGACTCAGATGCAAATTAAAAAAATGCCTTAAAGCAGGACAGAGTGTGCTGCTTTAAGGCATTTAATTTTGTTTTTGTGATAAGTGAGCATCCGTTCTTTTTTTGAATTTGGTCATTAAGTTACAGATGTTCAAGAATTGCTAGCGTCTACTTACGCTTTTGCTTGCCGGCATTCCGACCTTTTTTCGGACCCTTGTCAATTTGACGAGGAGCGTCGTCTTTGACGCTTTGGGTGACGTCTTTGGCTTGTGTGCTTGGACTAGTTTTCACTTTAACTGGATTTTTCTTCATCTCTTCTTCAATACGGGCTGTGATGCGTGGCCGGTAGATGAGATTGGTGTAGAGCGATTGGAGAACACCCCAGAGCGCTGATACAATGAAGTAAAGGGTCAGACCAGCAGGTGCGCTGAAGACGATGAAGCCCATCATAATTGGCATCATAAACATCGACATCTTCATTTGAGCCCGTTGCTCTTCTGGAATACCTTGGAGAGAAACCCAAGATTGCAGGGCATAGAGGGCAATCGTAATGATGGCGAAGAGTAGGCTTGGTTCGCCTAGAGGAATGCCAAAGAAGGTGTAGGCCTTGATTTCAGGGCTGGTTCGGATTGCTGCATAGAGGCCAGAGAAGATCGGTAATTGAATGAGGAGAGGCAGGCAGCCTTTCATCCCGCCTAGCATGGAGATATTATTTTCTTTAAGAAATTCTTGCTGCTCCATGGCGAGGCACATCCGCTCTTCGTCAGAGCTGGCATTCTTTTGCCGCTCTTGCATTTCTTTCATATAGGGCTGGAATTCTTTCATCCGGACCGAATGTTCCATAGTGGAGTTCAACTGGCGCATGGTGAGCGGTAGAAGAACCAGACGCACCAGGATGGTCATGGTAATGATGGCTAGGCCATAATTTCCATTAAAGATCTCAGCAAACCAGTTGAGTAAACGGTTGATCGGCATGGCGAACCAACGGAAGCCAAAGCCGTCCGGATTATTTGGGTTGGCACAGCCAGCTAGTAATAGGCTACTAGTTAGCGTCAGGGCAAGCAGTTTGGCCCGCTTGCCTGTCAATGATTTAAACAATATGTCACGTCCTTTAATCTTTGATAAAACTTACCCTATTATTCTATCGAAACTCGCTTATGATTTCAATAAAGCGTTTCAAAAGAATCTTTAAAGTCTAAGTCTTCCTCGGCTATCAGGTCGACCTGGTCAATCCGCGCATAGGGATTGGCTTTTTCGAGGGCTTGGAGAAATTCCTCTCGGGTCTGGGCATCTGCTTGGAGGACCAGGCTGACACTGCCATCTGCCTCGTTCTTAACCGAACCCCCTAAGTGCCACTGGCGGGCTAGTTGACTGCAGTGAAAACGGAAGCCGACCCCTTGGACCCGGCCGCTGATACGAAGTTTACTGGTTAACATCTTGCAACCTCCTTTCCTTAATCATAGCATGCTTTGTTGGGCTGGGGGAATAGCTAGTAAAGAAATCTAACTTGTGGGGAAATTATTCCTAGCCCATAAGCTGCGTAAAAGCTGAAAATTGTATATAATATAGAGTGTATAATCGTCGAATCGATTAGTCGAGAAAGGATGTTGTCGGAAGTCAATGGCAAAAAGAAGAAGGAAAAAAACAAAAAAACGTACATTTAAAAATGAAGCGGTTGCCCTTGGCATGCTTGTGGTGACTTTATTTGGCATTTTCCGCTTAGGCTTTGTCGGCCGGCTCATTGCCCAGGTTATGCGCTTATTGGTGGGCGAGCTTTACTTGCCGGTCTTTGTTGGCTTGGCCTTGGCCATGGTCTGGCTGATTCTAACAGGTCAGGGCCCTAACTTGCGCAACCGTCTGTCCCAAGCCTGTCTCTGGCTCTTGCCCCTGCTAGCACTGATCTTACATTCTTGGTATTTTTCAGCCTTTGCGGATCAGGGCCAGTCTCTGATTAATGTGACCTGGTCTTTAGCGGCGGAAGCCCTCCGCCAGGGGACCTTCAGCCAGAGTTTGGGTGGGGGCATGCTTGGGGCCTTGCTTTACACTGTCTCTTATTTTACTCTGGGCCAAGTGGGGACCTATGTTCTCATCTTTATCGCCATCCTGGTCCTGCTCTGCTTTGTCATGAATATCTCCTGGCAGGAATTCTTGGAAGGCATCCAGATGCTCTGGACGGTCTTTTCAGATTGGTTCTCCAATTTCCTGGCAGACAGTAAGGAGAACTTGCAGAAGCAGTCAGAGAAGCGCCAGGCCAAGGCCAAGCAAAAGGCTAAGCAGTCTGAGCCCAAAGAAAAGAAGAACCGCATCCGGCCTAAAAAAGAAAGGACTGACCAAGAGGCCCAGCCTGCACCAAGAGAGCCGGTGGAAATCGTCGGCCTATCCTCTTCCCAGTCTTCAGGAGGGAGCCGGGCTAAGTCGAGTCCGAGTCAACAAGAAGCTCCTGCTCAAGCCGGCGCGCCTGCCCAAAATATTCCCTTAAAATTTGAATACGATGAGGAAGAAGAGGAGGACCATGAAGACCTGGCTGACATGAAAATGGAAGCCGAGGAAGAGAATCCTAATTATCGCCTGCCTCAGCCTGATCTCTTGAATGATCGGGAAGAAACGGACCAGTCCGGCGAATATAGTGTGATCCAACACAATATTGAGAAATTAGAGGAGACCTTCGAGAGCTTTAATGTCGATGCCAAGGTGGTCAAGGCTAACCTGGGTCCGGCCGTAACCAAGTTTGAAATCCAGCCAGCTATCGGGACCAAGGTCAGCAAGATCACCAACCTAGCGGATGACATTGCCCTGGCCCTAGCAGCCAAGGATATTCGAATTGAAGCGCCAATTCCTGGCAAATCGGCCATTGGGATTGAGGTTCCTAACCAACAAGTCAGTTTGGTCGCCCTGCGTGATAGCTTGGAGAATGCTCCCAAGTCGCCCAAACTCTTGGAAGTTCCCCTGGGACGGAGTATCGCGGGCTCCATCCAGATGGCTGACCTGGCCAAGATGCCCCACTTGCTGGTAGCGGGGTCTACGGGATCGGGTAAATCGGTTTGTATTAACGGGATTATCATCTCGATCTTGATGAAGGCCAAACCTCATGAAGTTAAGTTAATGATGATCGATCCTAAGAAGGTGGAATTGAATGTCTACAACGGCATCCCCCATCTTTTAACCCCTGTTGTAACCAACCCTCGTAAGGCTGCCCAAGCCCTGAATAAGATTGTGGCAGAAATGGAAAGGCGCTATGAACTCTTTGCTGAAACGGGGGCTCGGAATATGAAGGGCTACAACCAACATATCCGTGAAAAGAACCGGGAAGAGGGGACGGACGATCCCTGCCTGCCCTATATCGTTGTCATCGTTGATGAATTGGCTGACCTGATGATGGTCGCCTCCAAGGAAGTGGAAGCCGCCATCATCCGTCTAGCTCAGATGGCCCGAGCAGCTGGTATCCATATGATCCTGGCCACCCAGAGACCTTCTGTTGACGTTATTACAGGGATTATCAAGGCTAATGTGCCTTCTCGGATCGCCTTTGCGGTCTCCAGTGGGACAGATTCGCGGACTATTATCGACCAGAATGGGGCCGAGAAGTTGCTAGGTCGCGGCGACATGCTCTTCATGCCGATGGGTGAGGGCAAGCCGATCCGAGTCCAAGGGGCCTTCATTGATGATGATGAAGTGGAACGCGTAGTTGATTTTGTGAAGTCCCAGCAAGAAGCAAATTATGTTGAAGCGATGATGCCCAGTGAAGCCAGTGAAGATAATCCAGCTGATGAACTTGATGAGATCTGGTCTGACGCCATGGAATTTGTCAAGGGTCGGGATACAGTATCCACGTCCATGATGCAGCGCCGCTTCCGCATCGGCTACAACCGGGCCGCCCGTATCATTGATGATATGGAACAGCGGGGAATTATCGGACCGGCTAATGGATCTAAGCCACGGGTTGTCAACATTTCCGATAACAGCGATGAGCCTTCACAAGCAAATTAAAGGAGAATTGAGAGATGAATTTACCTAATAAATTAACGATATTTCGGATTTTACTGATTCCCGTCTTCCTGCTCTTAGTGGAATTCCCCTTGGATTGGGGGACCTGGCATTTCTTAGGCAGTGCGATCGACCCTCATTTGTTTTTAGCGGCCTTGGTCTTTATCTTTGCTAGCTTTACTGATTGGTTGGACGGCTATATTGCTCGCCGCGACCACTTAGTCACTAATTTCGGTAAGTTTGCGGACCCCATCGCTGATAAAATGCTCGTCGCGACGGCCTTGATTGAATTGGTGACTCTGGGTAAGTCCCCAGGTTGGGTGGTCAGCCTGATTCTCATGCGGGAATTAGCTGTTTCTGGCCTGCGCTTGATCTTGGTCCAAGAAGGGGAGGTCATGGCAGCTAAATTTATCGGCAAGGTTAAGACTATGACGCAAATGTTCGCTGTCATCTTCCTTTTGGTTGATGATGCGCCCTTTGGCTTCCTACCCTTCTCAATCGGTCAGGTCTTGCTCTACCTCGCCCTCTTCTTCACCCTCTATTCGGGCTTTGACTATTTCATTAAGAACAAAAAAGTATTTAGTGATGGCCTCTAAGGGCTCAGCATAGAAAAAAGAAAAGTGATTAGGTCAAGCTCCTAGTCACTTTTTTATCAGGCAAGGACTTTTGGCCCAAGCTTTTTTTAAAAATTTGTTAGAATAAAAGTGAATTTTGGAAAAAATGGTCTATATATGAATAAGGAGGAAAGAAATGAAAGCTGAAATTATTGCGATTGGGACGGAAATTCTTATGGGGCAAATCCTGAACACTAATGCCCAATTTTTGGCCCAACAACTGACAGAACTGGGGGTGGGGCACTATATCCAAACGGCTATCGGTGACAATCCCGACCGCCTAGCAGCGGTCACCAAGCAGGCAGAAGAGCGGTCTGATATAATTATTTATTCAGGCGGTATCGGGCCTACCCGAGATGACCTGACCAAGCAGGCCCTGTCTGCCTATCTCGATGAGCCCTTGGTCTATGATGAGGAGAATCTAGATCGGGTCCGCCAAGATTTTAGCCGGCGTAAAGCGACCATGTCGGACTTGAACCAACGCATGTCCCTCTATTTTAGCCGGGGGAAAAGTCTCAGAAATCCTGTGGGGCAAGCGGTGGGCACGGCCCTGGTCAAGGATGGTCGACTTTATATAGTCCTACCTGGCTTCCCTAAGGAGATGCGGGCCATGTTCCTTGAAGAGGGCAAGGCCTTAATCCAAGACTTTATAGCTGAAGATAGCCGGCAGGTACTGAGCTCGCGCTACTTGAATTATTATGGGCTGGGGGAGTCCCAGCTAGCCGAAAGCTTAGATGACTTGATTCAAAGCCAGGAAAATCCCACCATCGGAACTTATTCTAAGCATAATGTTCTGACCCTGCGCTTGACGGCTAGTGGCTCGGATGAAGGGACGACCCAGGCCCTCTTAGATACCCTCGAAGAAACAATTAATGACCGCCTCGGGGCTTACTATTATGGCCAAGGCCTGGACTATATGCCCAGCCAGGCCCTGGTCCAGACCCTCAAGACCCAGCAAAAAACAGTCTCAGTTGCTGAAAGCCTAACGGGTGGGATGGCGGCAGCTGCTATTGTTGACTGCCCAGGCGCTTCAGAAATTTTTGAAGGGGGCGTCGTGACCTATAGCCTCCAAGCCAAGCGCGATGTCCTAGGCGTCTCCGCTGAAACATTGGACCAAGAAGGCATGGTTAGCCAGGCTTGCGCCAAGGAAATGGCAGAGAGGTGCCGCCAGCTCTTTCAGACGGACTATGCCTTGAGTTTTACGGGGGTTGCCGGTCCAGACCAGATGGAAGGTCAGGATGTCGGAACGGTCTTTATTGGCCTAGCCGGTCCCGCCGACTGCCAAGTCCACCGTCTGCACTTATCAGGCCAGCGTGAGAACATCCGCCGGTCAGCAGTCCATGCCGCTTGCCTGGCCCTTATCCAAAAATTAAATTAGAACAACCGTTCGCTTTTTGCTTGCTATTTGAGCAGAAGCCCGCTACAATATAGCTAGAGTAAATGTACGACAAGGAGGAAGTACTGTGAGTAAATCCAACAACGATTCCAACCGTCAAAAAGCCCTTGACGAAGCCCTCAAAAAAATTGAAAGAAATTTTGGTAAGGGTGCCATTATGAAGTTAGGTGACACGGCCGACCAAAGAATATCAACAGTACCGTCTGGGTCACTGACTCTCGATATCGCCTTAGGGGTCGGCGGTTATCCTCGGGGCCGGATTGTTGAAGTCTATGGTCCAGAATCTTCAGGTAAAACAACGGTGGCCCTTCATGCGGTCGCTGAAGTCCAAAAGCGGGGTGGCATTGCAGCCTTTATCGATGCGGAGAATGCCCTAGACCCTGAATATGCCAAACACTTAGGGGTCAATATTGATGAATTGCTCCTGTCCCAACCTGATACGGGTGAACAAGGCTTAGAAATTGCCGATGCCTTGATTTCATCAGGGGCCATCGACATTGTAGTCGTTGACTCTGTCGCTGCCCTAGTGCCCCGGGCTGAAATTGAAGGGGAGATGGGGGATGCCCACGTGGGTCTACAAGCCCGACTCATGTCGCAAGCCCTCCGTAAACTATCCGGGACTATTAACAAGACGAAGACCATTGCCATCTTTATCAACCAGATCCGTGAAAAGGTGGGCGTGATGTTCGGAAACCCTGAAACTACACCAGGTGGTCGGGCTCTGAAGTTCTATTCTACCGTCCGCTTAGAAGTTCGACGCGGTGAACAACTGAAAGCCGCAGGGGAAGTAATCGGTAACCGGACCAAGATTAAAATTGTCAAAAATAAGGTAGCCCCACCTTTCCGCGTGGCAGAGGTTGATATCATGTACGGCCAAGGAATTTCCCAAGCTGGCGAATTGGTTGACCTAGCCGCTGACTTGGATATCATCCAAAAATCAGGCTCTTGGTATTCCTACGGGGATGACCGGATCGGCCAAGGTCGCGAAAATGCCAAGAACTTCTTGAAGGAAAATCCGGATATTTTCCAAGCGGTGGACCAACAAGTCCGTGCCCATTATGGCTTTGGCGGTGAAGCCGCTGAGTCTGACTCAGAAGAAGCCACTGGGCAAGCTGCTTTAGACGTGGACGAGAAGGAAGACAATAAGGAATAGGGCCAGAGCTGAAGACCTCTTAGTCCTTCAGTAGCAACAATTAACCGCACTGCCAAAGATTAAGAATAAGCGTTCGTAAATCATAATTTTTACAAAGAGACTGGGAGTTTTCCTAGTCTTTTTTGTGCTTAGTCATTGGTCTAAATTGAGGGGCCGTTAAAGAACAATTGACAGATTAGAAACAAAAATATACAATATATAATAGGTGTAAAAGTTTTTACACTGAGTAAAAATATTTAAAGTATTTAAGACTACAATTAAATAGAAACGGAGGTGAACTATGCAGTTTACAGGAATAGCCTTCGTTATCGTTGCTTTAATTGTTGGCCTTTTAGTCGGGAACTATGTTGGGGACAAGCGTCGCCAGGAACGGATGGAAGCCGACCTCGCTGAAGCTGAACGTTCAGCCCAGGATATTATCAACCGTGCCGAGCGTGATGCCAAATCCCAATATAAAGAAATGATTGTTGAAGCGAAGGAAGAAGCCCAAACTTATCGAACCGAAGCTGAGAAAGATTTAAAAGCTGATCGTGATGAACTTAAACAACGTGAAAACCGTTTGAACCAGCGGGAAGAAAGCATGACCCGCCGCGAAAACACGCTAGATAATAAAGAAGATCAGCTCAACTCCAAAGAACAATCCTTGCGTGACCGCATGACCAATCTTGAAGAAAAAGAAGCCCATGCGGACCAATTGATCCAAAAACGTGAAGAAGAAGTTCAAAGAGTATCGGGTTTAAGCCAAGAAGATGCGAAAAACTTGATTTTATCTGAAACAGAACGTGAATTGAGTAATGAAGTTGCGATTAAAATTCGTGATGCTGAACAAGAAATTCGTGAAAAAGCTGATAAAATCGCTAAATCGATTATCCTTCAAGCCATTGAAACGAGTGGGGCGGACACTGTATCTGAAAGTTCAGTGACAGTTGTCCACTTACCTAATGACGATATGAAGGGCCGGATTATCGGTAAAGAAGGGCGGAACATTAAGACGCTAGAATCCTTAACGGGGATTGACTTAATTGTCGATGATACCCCTGAAGCTGTCGTCTTGAGTGGTTTCGACCCGGTGCGCCGAGAAATTGCTAAGATCGCGCTCGATGCCTTGATCGCAGATGGTCGGATCCACCCGGCCCGGATTGAGGAAGCAGTGGAAAAAGCCCGCAAAGAAATGGATACCCGTATCCGTACCATTGGGGAGGATACCGTCTTCGACCTCGGCATCCATGATATGCATCCGGACTTAATTAAGCTAGTGGGACGCTTGAATTATCGGACCAGTTATGGCCAAAGTGTCCTGGGCCATAGTATCGAAGTGGCTAAATTAGCGGGTACTCTGGCTGGTGAATTAGGCTTAGATGAAGCCTGCGCCAAACGTGCCGGTCTCTTGCATGATATCGGCAAGGCCGTGGATCATGAAATTGAAGGGACCCACGTTGAAATTGGTGTCGAATTGGCCCAACGCTACCATGAGAATGACCTCGTGATCAATGCGATTGCAAGCCACCATGGGGATGTAGAAGCCATTTCACCAATTTCAGTGCTTGTCGCAGTTGCCGATGCGCTATCTGCTGCACGTCCAGGTGCCCGGTCAGAATCGCTTGAAAATTATATCCAACGCCTACGCAGCTTGGAAGACATTGCCAACCGTGCCGACGGTGTCAGCAAGTCTTATGCGATTCAAGCGGGACGTGAGATCCGCGTCATGGTCCAACCTGACCAGGTAGATGACCTTGAAGCAGTGAAACTCTCGCATGACTTAGCCAAGCAAATCGAAAAAGAACTTGACTATCCAGGTCAAATTAAAGTAACGGTAATCCGTGAAAAACGTGCTGTCGACTATGCACGTTAAGTCGTATTACCCCTTATAATTTGCAGCAAAAAGAGCTTGGGAATTTCCAAGCTCTTTTTGCTATCTTTACTTGCTCCAGTGAAGGAAAGCTAAACGCTCTTGCTCTCACCCTTTAGCCCTCTGCTTCTTCCATTTCGGCGGCGAGGTTGTCGTAGTCGATGTCGTTTTCCATAAATTCCGTATAGTCTGTTGCGAAGTGTTGCTCTAGGCTATCGATGGTTTGGATTTGGACCTTGGCATCGGTGACGATGTAGTCCAGGATGTGGCCGCCAAACTTGCGGTCATCGCTAATGAAGTGGCAGTGGAAGCCGCCCTTGGCTACGCCATCGTAGAGGTGGGGCGTATAGATGCCGACTGCCGTCCCCATGATATCGTATTGTTCGAATTCAGGTTGGACCCGGGTGGCTTCAACTAAGCGCGGATAGGGTTTCTCTTGCTTTGGTACCGCCCGGGTATGGACATAATCGAAGTGCCCGTCAATCCGAATCACTGAGAAGACGTTCTTGCTTTGGACCATCTGTCCAATCTCAGAACGCATTTTTTTCAGGGTCGTGGGCCGCTTGATTTCTTCAAAGCGGTCTGGTTTGAAGAAGGTGACGGCAGCATAGGGGCTGGTCAATTCAGGCTCGACCTCTACGACCTGGCCGGAAGCTTGAATTTGATAAGCTTGGCCGTCGACCATGATAAACTCCCCGTCGAAGGCGTGGAAGGTGCCAAGACCGGTATCGCCATGGTCAAGGAGCTCACCGAAACGGATACTGCCATCAAAGAACCCCGCCATCAAATCGCCTAAGCTTTGGTGTTGAAATAATTTAGACATATAGACTCCTTTCATTAAATGGGACGAAAGCCAGAGAAAACTAGTTTTTTGTAGCCTAAGAAGCGAAAGAGTCCAATCTCCCAGTCGCCCCGGTCAGAGAGACGGACAGATCGGTGCAGGAAGATCGTTACCGGCCCGGCTTGGTAGCTCTGATAGTTCTCCGGATGGTCGGGCTGTCCGCACTTGACCTCAGGCTCAAAATTACTAGCTTCACAGCAAGAATTGAATACAGACTGGGGGTATTCCACCCGTAAATCATGGATCCCCTCAGCTTCTAAATAGTCTTGAGCTGCCTTGGAAATCATCGCATCCTCCTTTTATTATCCTTAGTTATTTAAGCTTATTTTAGCACAAGGGATGAAGGCAGAGCAAAAAAGGGAAGGCCCTAAAGTTTGGCTCTAGGGTCCGATAAAATATGTATGCACTTTAAGAAAGTTAGCATTTAAAATTGAAAATTAATGGCCTGGCTTTGAATCATGGGGTCCATGGCATTCTCGTCCATGGTCATAGCAGTGGTCATTTCGAGAGAGAAGCCAGAAAAATTTTCAGTCGGGACGCCAACCAGCATGACTTGGTCAGAGGCTTTAGCTTTAGGAGCTAATTCAGTCGTTTGATTGAGGAGGACATGGTCATCGATTTGTTCACCATTATCTAAAATTAGCCGATCAAAATGAGGACCAATAATTTCTTGATCTGATAGGTTTTCAATGGAATAGACAATTTGTAAGAAGTAACCCTCTTTTGGATTGCCCCCAACCATGTCCCAAACAGGGTCTGCCTCGCCTTTATCAGACTGAAAAAGTTTGACACTATGAATGGTCGCTTTTAATTCGGGAGCAATATCTAGCGTTTCTTCGGGTTGGGCGATTTTTTTGAGTTCGAGACTGCCAAATTCTGGATCATTTGATTTTTGCCCGACTTCTGTGAGTTCTTCAGGCTTATTTTCTTTACTCTCTTCCTGCAGTTCAACCTTCCCAGCAGGGGCTTCCTTAACCTGATCACCGCAAGCACTTAAAGTAGCAGCGGCTAGCGCTAGTAATAACAATTTCTTCATTTCTTTTCCTCCTCGTAAAATATAAATATTTTTATTCACAATACCAGGTGGAAATAAAATGTCAAGAAATATAACGATGCCTGCCTAAGTACTTTTTTGGTTATATAGTATAATAAAAGTGCAAAAAAAATTAAATTCTTAGTTGTGCTTGAAATATAGGGGAGCAATGATTGAAATGCTAGACCGTCTACTATTCGTATTATATGTGTTGTTTGTATCTTTCGTAACGCTAGCATGGTTCTATTTCTGCAAACATTTAACCTTAAGAGGCTTTTGGTCAAGCTTCTTTAAGACAAAAGATGGCGATAATAATGACCAAGATAATTAATTGACTTTGTTTCCTTTAGATAGAAATAATCAAATGAGATGGATGAACAGAAAACAAGCAGCCTTGCAGATTGACCTGCTGGGCTGCTTGTTTTTTTATGGACGCTATTCATCAGCTGATTTAGCTGGTTAACGGTCCAAAAGTTATAGAAATGTTATAGAATTCCGAGTAAAAACTAGCATTTATTAGACATTACTGGCTATTAGTAAGTGTGATAAAGCCCGATAAATCAACATTGGCCTTTACTAGCCCTCACTAGAATTCACAAAAAGGAGACGAAGGGATTCGAACCCTCGTGCCGGTAGTCACCGACAAGTTGATTTCGAGTCAACCGCGTTATGACCTCTTCGCTACGTCTCCATAGAATAAGTACAAGAATTATCTTAACGCTAATCGGCTAAAAATTCAAGTGGAAATCGGCATGCGCCTGGAAAATCAGGCAGCGTCCAGAAAATCTTCCTTGCTTGCCTAGGCGGTCTCGAGAGATTTGTGTTAAAATGGGGAGATGAATCGTTTGGCCAAGCTCATTCTCGCTTGGAAGGCCTAGGTATAGATAAAGATACAAGCAAAGGAGTGCATGATGGTTCAAAAGACAAAGAAAACCCCCATGATGGAACAGTATGAGGCCATGAAGGCTAAGTATCCAGATGCTTTTCTCTTTTTTAGGCTGGGGGACTTTTATGAATTATTTAATGAGGATGCCTTGAAAGCGGCCCAGTTGTTAGAGATTACCTTGACGAGCCGCAATAAGAATGCAGAGAACCCCATTCCTATGTGTGGGGTGCCCTACCATGCGGCGGGGGACTATATTCGCCAGCTGATTCGCTTAGGCTATAAGGTGGCCATTGCTGAGCAGATGGAAGACCCTAAGCAAGCCAAGGGGATGGTGCGTCGGGAAGTGATCCGCTTGATTACGCCTGGGACCTACCTGGAAGAGGGCAGCCAGCAGACCAATAATTACATCTGTGCCTTGGTCAAAGCAAAATCAGGCTATGCTTTGGCCCATAGTGACCTAGGGACTGGGGAGTTGCAGGTGACCCAGCTTGGGAGCTTGGAATCCCTCTTAACGGAGTTTGCCCAGCTTCAGCCTAGTGAGTTAGTGGTAGAAACAGAGCTTGAAGAGGATTTCTTAGACAAGCTCAAGCGCCTAGCTGACTTCACGCTTTCGGTTTACAAGCCGGACCCAGCAGTCATTGAAGGCCAGGACCATCTCTTGGCGGACATAGAAGCAGCAGATGAGCGGGCAGCTCTGACCCTGCTTTTGGCCTATGTGCAAGCTACGCAGTTCCAGATGGTGGACCACTGGCAGGAGGCGGAGCACTATGAGGTGGACCACTACTTGCACTTGGACCACTATGCCAAGCGTAACTTGGAACTGACGGAGTCGATTCGGACCCGTCAGCAGGCTAATAGTCTCTTGGCCTTCCTTAATCAGACCCGGACCGCTATGGGGAGCCGGCTCTTGCGTCAGTGGCTCGACCGTCCTTTGATTATCGCGGCTGATATTGAGCGCCGGCAGAATTGTGTGGCTGATCTCATGGACCAATATTTCGTTCGTTTAGAGATCCAGGAGCAATTGAAAGGGGTCTATGACTTGGAACGCCTGGTGGCTAAGATTTCCATGGGCAGTGTCAATGCCCGGGAACTTCTCCAGCTTAAGCAGTCTCTAGCCAAGGTGCCAGCTATTGTCCATAATCTTCAAATCCTATTAGGAGAGGATGAAAGTCGCCAGGCTCACTGGCAGCCAGTCTTAGAGACTTTGACGGCCCTACCGGAAGTGGTTGACCTGATTGACCGAGCCATTGATCCCAACGCCAATGTGCAGGTTACAGAAGGTGATATCATTCGTGATGGCTTCAATGACCAGCTCGACCACTACCGGGAGGCCATGCGCCACGGCAAGGCCTGGATTGCCCAGCTCCAGGCGGACGAGCGTGAGCGGACAGGGATCAAGTCGCTCAAGCTGGGTTATAATAAGGTTTTTGGCTACTATATTGAGGTTACTAAGGCCAACCTCCACCTTCTTGATGATTTGGAGGAGAATAACTATGAGCGTAAACAAACTCTAGCCAATGCGGAGCGTTATATCACCCCTGAATTAAAAGAAATGGAAAGAACCCTTTTAGAAGCGGAAGATAAGTCCATTGACTTGGAATACCAACTATTTATCCAGGTTCGGGACCAGGTCAAGGCCTATAAGCAGGACTTGCAGGCCCTAGCCAAGTCAGTAGCTAGCCTAGACGTTTTGCAGAGCTTTGCCCAGGTCAGTGAAGACCATCAATTTGTCCGTCCAAAAATTTCTCTAGACGACCGGAATTTAGAGATTATTGACAGCCGCCATCCGGTCGTGGAAGCGGTGATCGGCAAGGACCAATTCGTTCCCAATTCCATTGAAATGGACGACAAAACCAATGTCTTACTGATCACAGGCCCCAATATGTCCGGGAAGTCAACCTATATGCGCCAATTAGCCCTGATTGTGATTATGGCACAGATGGGCTGCTATGTTCCCGCCAAATCGGCCAAGATGCCGATTTTTGACCAAATCTTCACCCGGATTGGGGCAGCTGATGACCTGATTTCAGGCCAGTCTACCTTTATGGTGGAGATGTTGGAAGCCAACCAGGCCATCCAATATGCGACCGACCGCAGCCTTTTGCTCTTTGATGAGATTGGCCGGGGGACCTCGACTTATGATGGGATTGCCTTGGCCCAGGCCATTTTGGAATACCTCCACGACCATTTAGAGGCCAAGCTGCTCTTCTCTACTCACTACCATGAGCTAACCAGCCTAGAAGAGCGTCTGCCAGGCCTGCGTAATATCCATGTGGGAGCGAGTGAGAAGGATGGGGAACTGGTCTTCCTCCACAAGATTTTCCCTGGCCCTGCTGACCGCAGCTACGGGATCCATGTGGCTAAGCTGGCAGGCATGCCAAAAAGTCTCCTAGCCAATGCCGACCGGATCTTGAAAGACCTCCAAGCGAGCCACGGGGAGGATCAAGGGGGACAGTTGAGTCTCTTTAGTGTGGCAGAAACCAGTCCCCAAGCTGAAGACCCGACAGCGACCTGGGTCATGGACCAATTGGACCAGGTGGATTTAAATGATACCACTCCTATGCAGGCCTTTGAGCTCTTACGCAAGCTAGTAGCTAAAGTGGAAGGAGGGGATTAAGCATGGCGATCCAACTCTTACCTAGCCAAGTGGCGGACCAGATTGCAGCGGGCGAGGTGGTGGAACGGCCCGCTTCCGTTGTGAAGGAATTGCTGGAAAATGCCATCGATGGCCAGGCCCAGGAGATTGAAATCCGAGTGGAAGAGGGAGGACTCCGCAGCATCCAGGTGATTGACGATGGTATCGGCATCGCTTCTGATGAGGTGGAGTTAGCTTTTAAGCGCCATGCCACCTCTAAGATCCACCAGAGTCAGGACTTGTTCCGGATTCATTCGCTCGGCTTTCGTGGGGAGGCCCTGCCGAGTATTGCCTCCGTTTCTGAAATGACCTTGGAGACTTCAGATGGCCAGACGGGGACCTGGATCTACTTGCAGGCCGGTGAGCTGGTGGACCGGCGCGACAGCCATCTCCGTCAGGGGACCTCGGTTCTAGTGGAGAATCTGTTCTACAATACGCCAGCGCGCTTGAAGTATATCAAGAGCCTGCCAACTGAGCTCTCCCATATTTCCAATATTATTAACCGCCAGGCACTGGGCCATCCCCAGATTCGTTTTCGTTATTTTAATGAGGACAAGCTGGTCTTTGAGAGTAATGGCAAGGGCCGGCTCCAGGAAGTTTTGGCGGCTGTTTATGGCTTTAAGCAGGCCCGGGAGATGTACCCGATCGAAGCCGAGAGTTTGGACTTCAAGTTGACCGGCTATGTGTCCCCACCGACCTTGACGCGGGCCAGCAAGAACTATATCTCCCTCTACCTGAACGGCCGCTATATCCGCAATTATAAGTTAAGTCAAGCGGTCATCGATGGTTACCGGGAGAAGTTAATGATTGGCCGCTATCCAATCGCTGTCCTCCATATCGAGGCCGATCCCCAGCTCCTGGATGTCAATGTCCACCCCACTAAGATGGAGGTGCGGATCTCTAAGGAAGACGTCCTCTATGATCTGATCAAAGAGAGCCTGGACCATATCTTCCAACCCCTCCAGCGGATACCTGAGGCCAACCAACCCCTCCAGTATACCGAAGAAGCCAAGCCAGAGCCCTTCCGCTTAGAAGAAAGCTATGAGCAGGGCCACTTGCCCTTGTCCAGCCCTCGCCCTCAATCGCCATCAAGGAGAGAAAGCCAGCTAAGCGAGCTGGTTTCCTCAACAAATGACCCTTGGAAAGAAGCGGGAAGGCCAAGTGGAAATGCTAGCCTTGATTCAGAAGCTAGCCCAAGTCAGGCTCAGCCGGTTTCTTCAGAGACGATCCAACCTTCAATTGAGGAGCGCCAGCACAAGCACAGTGAAAAAGAAGTCTGGCGGGACGTGGACCGGGTTACGTCCATTGATGCTAAACAGGTCGACCAGTCCCCGCGCTTTCCTGACCTGGACTATATCGGTCAATTGCACGGGACCTACCTCTTAGCTTCAGACGACACGGGCATGTACCTACTGGACCAGCACGCCATGCAGGAGCGGATTAAGTATGAATACTACCGGGACCATATCGGAACTTACGGGACCGCTATGCAGGAATTGCTGATCCCCGAACTTTTTGAATTCACCCAGGATGAAATGCTTGAGATCCGTCCTCTCCTGCCTAAATTAAAGGAGATGCAGCTTGACTTTGAACTCTTTGGCAGCCAAACCCTGCAATTATCTGCCCATCCCACTTGGATTCGGTCTGACCAAGTCCATGAGACGGTAGAGGAATTGATCCAACTGGCCCTGACCGATAAGTCAGCCAGTGTGAGTAAGTTCCGCCAGGCGACAGCCATCATGATGAGTTGCAAGCTCTCGATTAAGGCCAACCACTACTTGTCCGACGACCAAGCCAAGCAACTGATTGCTGACCTGAGCCAGTGCCAGAATCCTTTTAACTGCGCTCATGGTCGACCAGTCCTGATCCACTATTCGACTTATGAGATCGAGCGTTTGTTTAAACGGATCCAGGATAGCCATTAGTCCCGGGCACAAATGTTCGCATTCGGCAAGCTTTATGTTAGAATGAGAGTGACAAAACCTTAAAGGAGTGACTGAAATGGACCAAGCCAATAAAGAAGCACGTTTGAAAGAATTAGATGATATCCAATACCGGGTGACCCAAGAAAGTGGGACTGAAGCACCTTTTTCAGGTAAGTATGATGACCATTATGATAAGGGGATCTATGTGGATATTGTCGATGGGAGTCCGCTCTTTGCCTCAACGACTAAATTTAATGCGGGGTGTGGTTGGCCTTCCTTCTCTAAGCCGCTCTTTGACGACCAAATTAAGGAAAATACCGACACCAGCCACGGCATGGTGCGAACCGAAGTGCGGAGCCAAGCCGCAGATTCTCACCTCGGCCATGTCTTTAATGATGGGCCTAAAGACCAAGGTGGTTTGCGCTACTGCATCAATTCCGCAGCCTTAGACTTCATCCCTTATGAAGAGATGGACGAAAAAGGTTACGGCGACTATAAGAAATTTGTAGAATAGGAGCATTCCGTCATGTATGCTTATTTTAAAGGAAAGATAACCAGCATCTTACCGAATGCGATTATCATTGAAGTGAATGGGATTGGTTACCAAGTGATTATGGCCAATCCCTATCGCTTTTCTAGCCAGGTGGGGCAGGAAGCAAGGATCTGGCTCTACCAAGCAGTCAGTCAAGATAGCATCCGCCTCTATGGTTTTAGCGATGAAGCGGAGAAGGACTTATTCCTGCATCTGATTTCGGTCTCAGGGATTGGACCTAGGAGTGCCTTGTCTATCCTCAGCTTGGACGACCACGAAGGCTTGATCCGGGCCATTGACCAGGCAGATAGTCAATTCTTGACCAAGTTTCCTGGTGTCGGCAAGAAGACGGCCCAGCAGATTATCCTCGACTTGCAGGGTAAACTAACGAGTGATGTTGAAGATAAAGCGGCATCCCAAGCCGCTTCGGCGAGTCCTTCCCATCCTATTACCCAAGAACTAGAAGAGGCCCTGGACAGTTTGGGCTATTCCCAACGCGATATCCAGCGTGTGGTCAAGCAGATGGACTTTGACCAAGTGGCGACTACTTCGGACGCTATCCGTCAAGCCCTGCGCTTGATGACTGCTCGCTAGTTGATTCAGGACAAAGAAATTTGAAAGGAGGCCTGCAGTGGCAGAGCGTATACTAGATGAGAATAACCAAGGCCTAGGGGAGGAGAAGTTTGAAGGCTCGCTCCGTCCCCAGTACTTAAGGGAGTATATTGGGCAGTCTGCTCTCAAAAAGGAGCTAGCTGTCTATATCCAAGCTTGCCAGGCCCGTGATGAATCCTTAGACCATGTCCTCCTCTACGGCCCACCTGGCTTGGGGAAGACGACCCTGGCTTATGTCTTAGCTAATGAACTCGGGGTAGGGGTCCACACGACCAGCGGCCCAGCGATTGAGAAGACAGGGGACTTACTCGTCTTACTCAATGAGATGGCGCCGGGGGATATTCTCTTTATTGATGAGATCCACCGCCTGCCCCGGGTGGTGGAAGAGATGCTCTATTCGGCGATGGAAGACTTCCGGGTGGATATTATTGTGGGTCAGGATACCGAAGCCCACGCTATCCAGTTCGACCTGCCCCCCTTCACCTTACTGGGGGCCACCACACGGGCAGGGGCCTTATCAGCGCCTCTGCGCGATCGTTTCGGTATTGTCAAACAGTTGCGCTACTACAGTCCTGACGAGCTCAATGCCATTGTTCAGCGGACCAGCCAGGTGCTCAATAGTCCCATCGATGACCAGGCCAGTTATGAGATTGCCTTGCGCTCGCGCGGGACGCCACGGATTGCCAACCGTTTGTTGAAGCGGGTCCGGGACTTTGCCCAGGTCTTCAATGAGGACCAACGCATTGACCTGGCCATTACCCAGAAGGCCTTGGACATTTTGGAAGTGGATGCCAAGGGACTGGACGCTGTTGACCGAAAGATCTTGGAAACCATGATTTTTTACTACCAAGGCGGCCCGGTCGGCTTGTCGACAATTGCTGCTAATATTGCCGAAGACCCCCTCACCATCGAAGATATGTATGAACCCTACCTGATCCAGAATGGCTTTCTCCAACGGACGCCTCGGGGACGGATCGTCACCTCCCTAGCCTATAGCCATTTAGGGATCGACCCAGAAGAAAGCAAGTGAAAAAGGAAGCGAATGGAATGACATTAAAAACTTCAGACTATGACTATGACCTACCCGAAGAACTGATTGCCCAGACCCCAAGCAAGGACCGGTTAAATTGCCGGCTTTTGACCCTCGATGCCCAGACTGGCCACTATGCAGACCATATGTTTGCTGACTTGCTCGATATCTTGGAAGCTGGAGATGTGCTCGTCCTCAATGACACCCGGGTCCTCCCTGCCCGGCTCTTGGGCACCAAGGAAGAAACCGGCGGCCATGCCGAGCTCTTATTGCTAAATAACTTGAATGGGGACCGCTGGGAAGTTCTCGCCAAACCAGCCCGCCGCCTGAAGACAGGGACCATTATCCAATTTGGAGACGGCCAGCTAAGGGCTAAGGTGGTGAAGGAATTAGACCACGGGGGACGAGAAATTGAATTTCTTTATGAGGGCATTTTTATGGAAATTCTGGAAGCTTTGGGAGAGATGCCCCTGCCTCCTTATATCAAGGAGCACTTGGATGACCCGGACCGCTATCAGACGGTCTACGCCAAGGAGAATGGGTCAGCAGCGGCGCCTACAGCCGGTCTGCATTTTACCGAAGACTTCCTAGACCAGGTCCAAGCTAAGGGCGTTGACCTGGCCTATCTGACCCTCCATGTGGGCCTAGGTACCTTCCGCCCTGTGAGTGCCGATGATTTAACTGACCATGAGATGCATTCGGAATTCTACCGTTTGGACGAAAATAATGCCCAGAAGATCAAGACTGCTAAAGCAGCGGGCAAGCGGGTCGTTGCGGTGGGCACCACCTGTATCCGTACCCTAGAGACCATCGCTCAAAAATTTGAAGGTCAGCTGCAAGCAGACTCAGGTTGGACCTCTATTTTTATTTACCCAGGTTTTGATTTCAAAGTGGTTGACGCCATTATTACCAACTTCCACCTGCCCAAGTCGACCTTAGTGATGTTAGTTAGTGCCTTCGCCGGCCGCCAGCATGTCCTGGCAGCCTATAAGCACGCAGTGGAAGCCTCTTACCGCTTCTTTAGCTTCGGGGACGCTATGTATATCCAAGGTCCCCAATACCGTGAAGACGATTAACTTGTGACCATACGGGGAAAGGAGAGAGCTTATGTTTGCCCCCTTGCATGTCAATAGCGCCTATACCTTACTCAAGAGCCCCATATCCCTAGCTGACTATGTGACTTTTGGCAAAAAATTGGGCTACCAGGCACTAGGCTTGGCCGATGTCAATGTCCTGTACGGCGCCTGTGAATTCTACGACCTCTGCCAGGAAGCGGGGATTAAGGCCCTGATTGGTTTATCCCTCCAGCTCCCTTCTGAATTTATGGGCCAGGACTTTGAAGAATATGTGGTCTATGCGCGCAACCAGGCAGGCTACCAGGTCCTCATGCGCTTGTCTACCCTGGTTAAAACCGGGCGTTACGCAGAAGCCTTGGATCGATTAAAAAAGGAGAATGATGACCTCCTAGTAGTCCTATCCGCCGTTTATGGCCCCCATATGGCACGGATTAAAGAGAATCAAGACGCAGAAGCTCTGGCCTGGTGCCAGGGCTTTAAAGCGCATTTTAAGGCAGATAATCTTTATATTGGGCTGAGTGCCCAGGCCTTTGACCGCTACCACTTGGATAGCATTAAAGCGCTGAGCCAGAAGACTGGCTTAGACCTCCTTGCCTTGCCCTATGTTGCCTACTTAGAGACGGAGGACTCTTTCTACAAGCAAGTCCTAGCAGCTATCGATCAGAACCAGCCGCTAGACGATATTGAAGCTAGCCGGGAGGGACGGGGCCCTCACTTTCTAAGGTCGCCGGCAGATTGGCGGGCTGAATACGCTGAAATCGGATTAGCGGAGGCGGTGGACCTTCTGTCTGACTTAGTCGCTGATCTGAATGTAGAGATGGTCTACCACAAGGAACTCTTGCCGCGCTTTCCCCTGGATGAGGGGGAGGATGCCCAGACCTACTTAGCCCAACAGGCAGCCCAAGGTTTGGCCGAGCGCGTGGGCGACCAGGCAAATTTTAAAGCTTACCAGGAGCGTTTGACCTATGAACTCCAAGTGATTCACCGGATGGGCTTTGATGATTATTTCTTGATCGTTTGGGATATTATGCGCTATGCCCGGGCCTCTAAGATTACTGTAGGGCCAGGCCGGGGGTCAGCAGCAGGCTCCTTGGTCGCCTATGCCCTCTTCATTACCCATGTCGATCCGATTGAAAACGACCTGCTCTTTGAGCGCTTTCTCAATCCGGAGCGCCACAGCATGCCCGATATCGACTTGGATTTTCCCGACAACCGCCGCCAGGATATCCTCCACTATGTCTTTGAAAAATATGGGGCCGACCATGTGGCCCAGATTGCTACCTTCGGAACTTTTGCTGCGCGCAAGGCCTTGCGCGATGTGGGCTCAGCCCTAGGTAAGAGCCAAGCCGAAATCAGCACCTGGGCCAATCAAATTGAGGGGCAAATCAGCTTGCGTGAGGCTTATCAAGGATCCAAAGACTTCCAGCGTTTGCTAGAGGAAACGGAAGATGGCAAGCTCTGGCTCCAGGCAGCACTCAAACTGGAAGGCTTGCCCCGCCATGTCTCAACCCATGCGGCAGGGGTCCTGATTAGCGACCGGCCCCTGGTGGCGGATATTCCCCTCCAGCAGAACGCCAACAATGAAATCTTACTCTCTCAATTCACCATGGGCGAAGTCGAGCGGATTGGCCTCTTGAAGATTGACTTCTTAGGTCTTATCAACTTGAGCATCCTCCACGATGTCAAGGAAGCCGCTGAGAAATTAGGCTATAAGGACTTAGACCAAAAATTGGCTCAAAAGGATGATCCGGAGGTTTACCAGCTCTTCCAGCGGGCTGAGACCCTGGGCGTCTTCCAGTTTGAATCGGATGGTATTCGCAATGTCCTGCGCCAAGTGAGTCCCGAATCCATGGAAGACCTGGCAGCCGTCAATGCCCTCTTCCGGCCGGGACCAATGAAGCAGATCAACCACTTTGCCCGACGCAAGCACGGCCAGGAAGCCATCAGTTATCCCCATGAGGACCTTGCTCCGATCTTGGAAGCGACATACGGGGTCATGGTCTACCAAGAGCAAGTCATGCAGGTGGCCCAAAAGATTGCTGGCTTTAGCCTCGGTCAGGCCGATATTCTGCGCCGGGCCATGGGCAAGAAGCAGCAGGAAGTTTTAGATGGCCTCCATGATCAATTCATCACGGGAGCTATCGACCAGGGCTATGAGGCAGGCTTGGCCGAAGAGGTCTACCACTATATCGATGCCTTCGCCAATTATGGCTTCAACCGGTCCCATGCCTTTGCCTATTCTTACTTGGCCTATGACTTGGCCTGGTTCAAGGTCCATTGCCCGGCTGCCTTTTACTACGGCAACCTTCGCCACACCAGCATCCATGACGTCAAGGGTAAACAGCTCTTAACGGAGGCCCGATCAGCTGGCATTCAAATTGACCTGCCCAGTGTCAACCGGTCCTTCATGCCCTTGGACCTGGTCGACCAGTCGACCCTCCGCCTGGGCCTATCCAATATCAAGACCCTGAGCCGGCCGGTGAGTCGGAGCATTATTTCAGAGCGCCAGTACGGAGGTGCCTACAAGGATCTTATGGATTTTGTCAGTCGCTTGGATCAAGCAGCCGCCAGGGAAAAGGTGCTGACCGCTCTGGCCTTATCCGGCGCCCTGGATGACTTTAACTATAACCGCCGGACCCTGGTTGAAGATGCCCTGCCTAAGTTGCTGGACCACCGCAAACTTTTTGGTCAGCAGAGCCAACAGAACCAGCTAGACCTGGGCATGGCCAATGACTACCAGTCCCTCTTCGCTCCGGTCATTGAAGAATACGAAGAGTACAAGGATTCCGAACTGATCCAACAAGAAATTGACTACCTAGGCCTCTGTCTGAGTGTCGATCCCTATGCAGCCTGGAAGGACTTCTACCAGACAGGCCAGCTCCAGGCCATTAGCGATCTCAAGCCAGGCCAGGGAGTTCAGGTTATCGGTGAAGTCGTCCATGTCAAACGGATCCAAACGAAGAAGGGGCAACCCATGGCCTTCCTGGAAGTCCAAGATGCCACGGGGACGGTTAACTTAACCGCCTTTCCCCAGACCTATATCCGCTATGTCGCCTTCTTGCGGGATAAGCAGAAACTGGCCGTGCGCGGGAAGACTGAAGAGCGGCGCGACCAACTCCAAATCCTAGTCGATCAAGTTTATCGCCTGGACCAAGCCTACTACCAGCAGCTCAAAGATCAAGCCATTAAGCAGGGCAGGGCGGGGGCCTTCCACATCGAAGTTGCCAACCAAGCAGCAGCTTCCCAGAAGAAAGCAGACTTGCTGGCCCTCGTCCAAGACCAACCTGGCATCACGCCCCTCCACTTTATCTTCAAAGAAGAGGGCAGCCAGTACTGGTTGGCTTCTCAATTTGCGCTCGCTCATACGCCCCAGGTCCTCCAAGCCCTAAAGGATATTTATGGGGAAAAACATGTCATTCTCAGCTAACAAGTTCGTGAAAAAATTACAAATGGGGCGACATTCTTTGAAAAAAATGTTAAGATAAAATTGTATGAATTAATTTTTTGAAACGAGGTGTCCAAGTGGTTAAACGTATTGGCGTTTTAACAAGTGGTGGTGACGCACCAGGGATGAATGCCGCCATTCGTGCTGTCGTTAGAAAAGCAATCTACGACGGCAACGAGGTTTATGGTATCCGCTATGGCTTTCGTGGACTAGCAGAAGGCGATATCTATCAAATGGGTATTGATGATGTCGGCAACTTGCTGTCGCGCGGGGGGACCATGCTGTACACGGCGCGCTATCCTGAATTTGCTGAGAAAGAAGGACAGGAGAAGGCCATTGCGCAATTAAAGAAATTTAAGATTGATTCTTTAATTGTAATCGGTGGGGACGGTTCCTTCATGGGAGCCAAAGCCCTTAGTGAGCACGGTTTTCCAACGGTTGGTATTCCTGGGACGATTGATAATGATATTGCAGGGACTGATTTTACCATTGGTTTCGATACAGCCTGCAATACCGTCATCGAGGCAGTCGATAAGATTCGGGATACAGCTACCAGTCATGAGCGGACCTTCATTATTGAAGTGATGGGGCGTAATGCTGGAGATATTGCCCTCTGGACCGGTATTTCTTCAGGGGCTGAGAAGGTAATTATTCCTGAAATTGGCTTTGATATGGACCAAATTGTGGAAGATATCAAGGCAGGCCGTGAGCGGGGTAAGAAGCATATCATTATTATTCTCGCTGAAGGCGTGATGTCTGCTAATAAATTCATGGATAAGCTCTCGACTTACGGAAACTTCCACAGCCGGGCAACGGTGCTCGGTCACATGCAGAGAGGGGGCGCCCCTTCCGCACGCGACCGTGTCCTTGCAACCATGTTTGGCTTTAGGGCTGTAGAGCTCTTGAACCAAGGTCACTCAGGTATCTGCTTGGGCATCCGTGGCAATGATATTGTCTATGGCGATATTTCGGAAGTCTTGAACCGAGAAACCCACACCCCATTGATGGAATTGTATGAAATTAATGGTGACATTTCCTATTAAGTCGCTTATAATGTCTATTCGTTCAAAGGATTAAAGCAAAAAAGGAGAACAAAAATGCAAAAGAACACTAAAATTGTTTGTACTATTGGCCCAGCTTCTGAGTCAGTTGAAACCTTAGTTCAATTAATGGAAGCGGGCATGAACGTTGCTCGTTTGAACTTCTCACACGGTTCGCATGAAGAACATGAAGCCCGGATTAAGAACATCCGTGAAGCTGCCAAACAAAGCGGCAAGCGGGTTGCCCTCTTATTGGACACAAAGGGGCCTGAAATCCGTACCCACAATATGGTTAACCATGAACCTGTTTTACTTGAAAAAGGTACTACCGTTTCCATCTTTTCAAGTGAAGTGGAAGGGGACGCAAGCAAGTTCTCAATTACTTACCCAGAATTGATTGATGATGTTCACGTTGGTTCACATATCTTAGTCGACGATGGTCTGGTTGACTTACTGGTTACTGACATTAACAAAGCCGATGGTGAAATTGTAACTGTTGTAGAAAACAGCGGGATCATCAAAGACAAGAAGGGCGTCAATGTACCAGGCGTTTCAATCAATTTACCTGGGATTACGGATAAAGACGAAGCAGATATTCGCTTCGGTTTGGAACAAGGCATTGATTTTATTGCGGCTTCCTTTGTTCGTAAACCAGAAGACATCCTTGAAATCCGCGAAATCTTAGAAGAAACTGGCAATGAAGATGTTCAAATCCTGCCTAAGATCGAAAACCAAGAAGGCGTGGACAATATTAAAGAAATTATGAACGTTTCCGATGGTTTAATGATTGCCCGCGGGGACTTAGGGGTTGAAATTCCTGTAGAAACTGTTCCAATCGCTCAAAAAGATATGATTGAACTCTGCAATAGCTTGGGTAAACCAGTCATTACAGCTACCCAAATGTTAGATTCCATGCAACGGAACCCACGTCCAACGCGTGCTGAAGCGTCAGACGTTGCCAATGCTATCTACGACGGTACCGATGCGATTATGTTATCTGGTGAAACAGCTGCAGGGGACTATCCTGTTGAAGCCGTTCAAACTATGAATCGGATTGCTTTAGCAACTGAAGCTCAAATCGCTGCACACTCAGAAGGTGTTTTACCTAACCATGTGGAACGTGGTGACCATGCCCAATTAGACGTGGCCGAAGCTATCAGCCAATCCGTTGCTTATACAGCAAGCAACTTGGGCATCCGTACCATTGTTGCTGCCACAGATTCTGGTTTTACTGCTAAAATGATTTCTAAATACCGTCCAAATGCGACAATCTTGGCTTTAACCTTCTCTGAAAGCCGCGCCAATAAGCTCATGCTTTCGAGTGGGGTAGAACCAATTGTAGCTGAACGTCCAGCAACAACTGATGACATGATGATCTTAGCTGCTAACTTAGCCAAGGAAAATGGCTATGCCCAAGACGGCGACAAGATCTTAGTAACTGCTGGTGTTCCTGTCGGTGAACGTGGCACAACTAACTTAATGAAGATCCAAATCGTTGGCCGTCAAATCGTTCGCGGCCAAGGTATCGGGGAAAATTCTGCTGTCGGTCACGTTGTCTTAGCTAAGGACGCGAAAGAAGCTAACGAAAAAGTAACGGCTAATTCTGTCCTTGTTGTGAAGACAACAGATGAATCATACAACGATGCCATTAGCAAAGCGAAGGCAGTTATCGTTGAAGAAGGCGGCGTAACGAGCCATGCTGCAGTACTTGGCATTAACACCAATACCCCAGTCATCGTAGGGGCTGAAGGTGCAGTTGCAGAAGTGACTGAAGGTCAATTAGTCACCGTCGATGCCCGTCGTGGTGTCGTTTATGAAGGCGGCGACGCTTAATTAAGCTGAAACTAGATTGAGAATTTTGCTTGTTGGATTAACCAATGAGCAAAATTCTTTTTTTTATAAGATCAGGTCGAGCGCTCAGAGCTTAAAGTATGCTAGAATAGAAAGCGTATGAAATTGGATACGATTCGACCAATGAAAGAGGTAGACCATGAATAAATATTTAGGAAGCCTGGTGACAGGCATTGTTACCGATGAGAACGACAAACACTTTTTTGTGCAAAAAGATGGCTTGTCCTACCGCTTAGACAGAGACCAAGCTGGATCGCTCAAAATGGGTGACAGCATTCGCGGCTTCGTTTATGAGAACAGCCACAAGCAATTGTGCATGACCCTGGACCTGCCTGATGTCCGCCAAGACCGCTACGGTTGGGGAGAAGTCACTTCTGTTAAACAAGATTTAGGGGTCTTTTTGGCTATTGGCTTGCCGGATAAGGACATGGTTTTATCCCTGGATGACCTCCCACAAGAGAAGCATCTGTGGCCTAAAAAAGGCAGTAAGCTCTTTGTGCGCTTGGAAGTGGACAAGAAGGACAGGGTCTGGGCTAAACTTGCGGACGACCAGGTCTTCCAACAAATCTCCAAGCGTTTGTCCCCCCATACTTCGACTTGGAATAATAAAACGGTGAAAGCTCGGGTTTACCGCTGTAAGTTTGTGGGGACCTATCTTTTGACAGAAGACTACTACCAGGCCTTTATCCATGAGAGTGAACGCTATGAAGAGCCCGCTCTGGGTGAGGAAGTGACCGCCCGGGTGATCGGTGTGGGCCAGCACGGCAACTTAAACCTGTCCCTTAAACCGCAAGCCTACCAGGTCATCAATGAAGATGCTCAAATGATTCAGGCTATCCTGGAAAGGCAACCAGACCACTTCCTACCTTACAATGATAAGAGCCGGCCGGAAGATATTCGTAAGTTCTTCAACCTTTCCAAGGCCCAGTTTAAACGTGCCCTCGGCCATCTGATGAAAGAGGGGATCCTGCGCCAGGACCAGGCAGGGATTTATTTAGTAAACAAAGGGGATGAGGACTAGTGGGGACAGACCAATTTCAAGAGCTGAAGGCTTCGGTTCAAGCTTCTGGATTTAAGCTGACGCCCCAACGTCAGAGCACCCTACAGGTATTGATTGAGCAAAGCGACCAGTTGCTGAGTGCCGAACAAATCTATATGTACACCCGGGAAAAGAATGAATCGATCGGTCTGGCCACTGTCTACCGGACCTTGGAGATCTTAACATCCATCCAGGTGGTCAGCAAGGTCATGGGCAGCGAAGGACTGGCCTACTACAGCCTCATCAACCGGCAATCCCAGCATGCTCCCCACCACCTGGTCTGCATCCATTGTGGTCGAATAATTGAAATCAACGAGGACCTCCTGGACGCTGTAGAAAAAGAAGTCGAAAAAAACTTCCACTTCAAGGTGACTAACCACCACTTGGTCATCCACGGTCTCTGCCAGGACTGCCAAGAAGGAGACTTGCCCTATGACGAATAAGGAACTTTTGGAAGATTTTCTGATGACACTCAAGGTAGAAGCAGGTTTATCGAATAACACTATCAAGAGCTATGCCAATGATATCCGGGGCTTGGATACTTGGATGGAGGACCAAGGCTTTAGCCATTACAAGGACCTAGATCGCACAGATATCCGAGCCTTTCTCAAGTTCAAGAGCGACCAAGGACAGAAGACGACTACCCTCAGCCACTTACTGTCAAGCTTGCGGCGTTTCTTTTCTCACTTATTGTTGAACGGACAGATTGACCAGAATCCCGTCGACCAGATTGCCATGCCCAAGAAACGGCAGACCCTGCCCACTGTCTTAAGCATGGATGAAGTGGACCGCTTGCTCCAGGCCCCAGATATCGGGACACCCCTAGGACTTAGAGACCGGGCCATGCTGGAGCTCCTCTATGCTTCGGGCCTTCGTGTGAGTGAGCTCGTCCATCTCAAAGTGACGGATATCCATCCAGAATTAGGCTTCCTCCAGAGTCTGGGCAAGGGGGACAAGGAGCGGATTGTGCCCCTGGGGGAAGTGGCTGCTGATTGGATTGGCCGCTACCAGGACTATGCCCGCGACCAACTGCTCAAGGATAAGGATTCGGAGATCTTATTCCTAAACCACCACGGAAAGGGGATCAGCCGTCAAGGGGTGTGGAAGCGCATCAAGGCCTATGTCCAAGAAGTCGGTATCCAAAAAAATGTGAGCCCCCACACCCTCCGCCACTCCTTTGCGACCCATATTCTTGAGAATGGGGCGGATTTGCGGGTCGTCCAAGAATTACTTGGCCATAGCGATATTTCCACGACTCAAATTTATACCCACATCCATGCTCCCCATCTCAAAGAAATTTATGCTAAGTCCTTCCCACGGTCTTAAATGCACTAAAAAAGCCTTAAAGTAAACAGCTTGCCTGTTTCACTTTAAGGCTTCTTTATTTGCCCTAGGGCTTATTAATTTCCAGATTATCTAAGTTAAGGTCTGGAGCAACACTGGCAAAGTCTTTGTCAGTGGAATATTTCAGTTCTTTCGTTTCGCCATTCTTCAGGACGTCAATTTTTTCGCTTTGCTTATCCACTTCATTGCCATCCTTATCGAGGAATTTGATGGTGATGGTGAAGTTGGCTAAGTCCGCCCCTGTAGTATTGGATAATTGACCGCTGATATTGGTTTGGCCATTTGCATCCTTGCTCCCTTGGAAGCTCAGTTTATTGAGGTCTTCTTGGAATTTCTTCAGGATATCGGTTCGCTCCTCAGCCTTGGCCTTGTCTTTCTTAATCTGTTCACGGTCTAAGGCTAGGTCATCTTCCGAGCCCTCAGGTAGGACATAACGCTTGTCTTTGGAGAGCTCCTTGAGATAGCCCACCCGCTTGTCATAGTGGTTAAGATAGTTTTCAAGGTCGTCATAGCCCAATTGGTCCGTGTCTAGGGCTTCAAGACAGGCTCTAACTTCTTTGAGATAATTTTGAACCGTTTGACCGAGTTCAGGATCTTCGAAATCAGCATTTTCATACTTTTCTAGGCCCTTTAATTCCGTTTCAAAGATTGCCTTGAAGGACTTGGTGATATCATTTTCCTTTTCCACTTTCTTCATAGTTTCCGTCCGATCCTGCCAGGTTGAGGCCAGGTCGGCGAAGAAGGCGTCGTCCGTCTTTTGGACTTGGGAACAGCCGCCTAAGAAAATAAACAAGGCCAAGCCGATGATGGATAAGAATTTACGCATTAGGAATAACCTCCACTTCTTTATGTATTATATTAACAGAAAATGCAATAAAGGGTTAATATTTTCCTTTAAATTTCTGCTTTTTCCTAAGCTCTGTTAAAATAGAAGCAGAGCTTGAATCGATGAACTGAGAAAGGGTGGTATCATGGAAAAAATAGAACAATTGCAAGCATTAATTGATAAGAGTCAACATCTGGTCTTTTTCGGTGGGGCAGGGGTGTCAACTGAGAGTAGTATCCCCGATTTTCGCTCCTCTGAGGGGCTCTATAGCAGGGACCAAGGGGTACAGATTCCGGCCGAAGAGGTGATTTCCCACCATTACTTTATGGCCCATCCAGAAGAATTCTTTGCTTTTTATTTCGAACACCTGGTCTTCCCTGAGGCGAAGCCCAATCCTGCCCATCGCTACCTGGCGGACTTGGAGGATAGAGGAAAGGATGTAACGGTCATTACTCAAAACATTGATGGCCTCCACCAGAAGGCTGGTAGCCAGCGGGTGTTTGAATTACATGGGTCCGTTTGGCGCAATTACTGTATGGACTGTGGCCAGGCTTATGCCTATGAAGACTTGCATAAGGACCGAGACGGGATTCCTCGCTGCGAAAAAGATCAGGGCATCGTGCGGCCAGATATCGTGCTCTATGAAGAGGGTTTAGATTCCTCTGTCCTCCAAGCTGCTGTCCAGGCCTTGCAAGAGGCGGATTTGCTGATTATTGCTGGGACTTCCCTGGTCGTTTATCCGGCAGCGGGCTTGATTAATTATTACGGCGGCAAAGACCTGGTCTTAATTAATAAAAGCCCCCTCCAAGTGGCTCAGAAGCAATCACTCACTGTCTTCCAAGACCGGGTAGGCCGGGTCTTTAGCGCTCTGGATTAGCTTGGTCGTTGGCTAGAACTTCTTGCTGGCGTTCGCGGGATAGGCGCATGATTTTCTGGTAGAGCTTTTGGACACTGTCAGCATTGGCTGGATTCTTTAAGCCTTTTTGAACATTCTCGATCACGGCTTGTTCCCGGTCAGCTACGAAGATATCCGCCCCCTGAGCGGCTTTGAGTCGGGCAATTTCTTCACTGACTTTGAGCCGGTCTTCATAGAGGGCAACAATTTGCTGGTCAATCTGGTTAATTTTCTTTCTTTCTTGGTCTAGGGACATGCTTTCACTCCTTATGATTTACTGCATTTTACTTAATTATAGATAAAATTTTGAGTTCTGACAATTAGCAGAACTAGAAAGGTAATGATGAATTTATTATTTGCTATTGACCATCACTTTGTCGATCAAATGTTGACGACCCTTACTTCGGTGATAGAGAACAGCAAGGAAGCGGTTGAGGCCGTCTATATTTTGACTAAGGGAGACTTAGCGGGGAAAGAAGCGATCCAAAGTCTGACGGCTAAGTTTGCCATCGACCTCCACTTGATCAATATGGAGGAGGCCGACTTTAGCCAGGCCCCTGTTTCTAAACGCTATCCGGAAACCATTTACTACCGGCTTTTGGCCCAAGACTTCTTACCGGACCATTTAGATCGGATCCTCTACCTGGATGCAGATATCCTCTGCATCAATGACTTGTCAGAGCTCTACCACTTAGACCTGGCTGACCACCTATATGCGGCGGCTAGCCATTCCCGTCTCACCAGGCTTTCGGATGACTTTAATCGGCTTCGTTTACAGCGAGAGGACGGGGGCTCCTACTATAATTCAGGAGTGCTCTTGATGAATCTGCCGGTCCTTCGAGCCCAGGTGCGTGCGGATGACATTTACCGCTACATTGCTTCCCATTACTTCCAGCTCTTCTTACCGGACCAGGATGTTCTCAATGCCCTCTATGGCCACCAGGTCTATGCCTTGCCCGACCAAATTTATAATTACGACATGCGTTACCAGAAGACCTATGAACTGATTTCAGCGGGGGCATGGGATGACCAGTGGGTGATTGCCCATACGGCTCTCTTGCATTTCTGTGGCAAGCGCAAGCCCTGGGAGGCCCATGCAAGCGATAAATTTGCTCTTCTCTACCAGCACTATTGGCAGCGGATGCACCGCCACTTAAGCCAAGAAAGCTTGTAAGAATTGCAAGATCTGTGATAATATGTTAGAGTTTCGTTAATTAAATTTTGACTTTTAGATTGGGAGATAACATATGCTAACACCATATATTCCAAAGTATAAAAAAGTAGCAATGGGTTTACTCTCTTATATTCCGCGTTTTAAGGACTATGAGGAGATGAGTAATGAAATTACCAAAATCGAATCCGGCTACCGGTCCTTATACCTCTACAGGGACCAGGCATCCGATAACTACCATGCCTTGATTGCTTTTGATGAAGACTTGGATAGCCAAAGCATTATTTTGCGCTATGTGGCGGTGACGCCTTCTTTTAGGGGTGAGGGCTTGGTTTCGCAGATGATAACGGAACTCAGTGAGCTTTTTCCCCAGCGTAATTTCTCAGCTTCAATTGAGATGTCGGATTTTTTCAAGAAATGGAATCTTGAGATGCGCCAGGCTAAAGGCAAGCATTCAGCAGAGGAAGTGTCAGACCTTTAATGGAAGAAAATAAGCAGCTTGAAGACTATCCAGCCTCTGCTTTGAGGCTGGATTTAGCTAGTTTTGAAGGGCCCTTGGACCTGCTTTTGCACTTGATTAAGACCCTTGAAGTGGATATCTTTGATATTCCCATTGTCTTGGTTACGGAGCAGTATTTGGCCTACTTGGAGGCAATGAAGGAATTGGAACTGGACCTGGCCAGTGAGTACTTGGTTATGGCGGCGAGCCTGATTGAAATTAAGTCGAAGATGATGCTGCCAAAGCCCAAGAAAGAAGCGACAGAAGAGGAAGAAGATCCCCGCGAAGACCTGGTCCAGCAATTATTGACCTACCAGCAATACCAGAATGTGAGCAAGCTCTTGGAAGAGAAGCAGGAGGCCCGGCAACTGGAGTATCCCAAGGCAGCTAGCGACTTATCCGCCTATCAGACCAAGCTCCCCTTAGCAAAAGGGGCTTTCGACCAAGATGACTTACTGGCGGCCTTACGTAAAATGATGCGCCGCTTGAAGAGCCAGGCCCCTTTGGAACGCCAAGTGCAAGCAGAGACTTACTCTGTCCAGGAAGCCATGGATGACCTGCTCCAAGCTTGTCCTCATGGTCGGGTAATTTCTTTTTATGACTTGATCGTGGATGGCCCGTTGACCCGCGAACGGATCGTGACACTCTTCTTGGCCCTTCTACAACTGGTCAAAGCTGCGAACTTGTCCTTTGCCCAGACTTTGGGCCAGGCCGATATTGAGATCAAACGAAATGAGGTGGGGGAATGAGAGCCATGCAGGCCATTGAAAGTTTATTGTTTGTTGCCGGTGACCAAGGCTTGGACCTAGAAGAATTGGCTCAATTGCTCGACTTGTCCATCGACCAGACCCGCTATGCCCTTTTGAAATTGGCTGAGAAATACCAGGCGGACCAGCAGTCTGCTTTGAAGCTATCTTGGGTCAACCAGCGCATCCAGCTCGTTACTAAATCAGAGCTAGCGGATGTGGTCAAGTCTTATGCTCTGTCGCCTTTCTCGGTTAAGCTATCGCAAGCGGCCCTGGAAACTTTGGCCATCATTGCCTACCAGGCCCCTATCACGCGGATGGAGATCGATGATATCCGGGGAGTCCAGTCCTCAGCCATGATTCAGAAACTCCTCCAGCATGACCTGATTGAAGAACAAGGCCGTAAAGAAGGTCCTGGCCGGCCCATCATCTATGGAGTGAGCGATTACTTCTACCAATATTTTGGTCTGTCTTCCTTAGATGAACTACCGGACCTCACTAGGCTCAAGACGGATGAGACAGAGGAGGCTGAACAGACGGCTTTATTTGATGCAGGAGAGCTCGCTGACAACAGTGTGGAGATATAATTTGCTTAAAGGAGATTGAGCTATGGAAAGATTACAGAAAGTCATTGCACATGCAGGCGTGGCTTCACGCCGACAAGCGGAAAAGTTAATTACAGCTGGCCGGGTGAAGGTCAATGGCGAGACGGTGGTGGAATTGGGGATCAAGGTGAGTCGCCACGACCGGGTGGAAGTGGATGAGGTTCCAATCTACAAGGAAGAACCCAAGTACTTTGTCCTCAACAAGCCGACGGGCGTCATTTCAGCAGTGGAAGATGACCGTGGGCGCCCTTGTGTGACCGACTATTTCCCAGATGTGGAAGAGCGGATTTATCCGATTGGCCGCTTGGACTATAACACGAGTGGCCTCTTGCTCTTAACCAATGATGGGGAATTTGCTAACCTCCTCATGCACCCCAGTCACGAGGTGGCTAAGGGTTATATCGCCAAGGTCAACGGCATTCCAACCCGCGACGACCTCCGCCGCTTGGAGAAGGGGGTCATTATTGACCGCAAGAAGACGGCCCCAGCCAAGGCACGGATGATTAAGACGGAAGAAGCCAAGGACTATGCTGTGGTTGAATTAGTCATCCACGAAGGCCGCAACCGCCAAGTCCGTAAAATGTTCGACGCCATCGGTCATTCCGTACAAAAATTGCGCCGTGAATTCTATGGGAATATCTACCTGGATGATCTGCGGCCCGGTCAATCCCGTGTCCTCCTGCCCTTTGAGGTCCAACAGCTCAAAGACTTGGCAGAAGATGGAAAGGAGAAGTAGTTGTGAAGGCTAAAAGATTAATGTTTATAGCGATTATGGGAGCACTGGCTTATCTCTTAATGTTCTTTGCCTTTCCCATTCTTTTCGCCTTGCCGTTCTTAAAGATTGACTTCTCAGATATCCCGCTCTTATTAACGACCTTCCTCTATGGTCCCCTGTCCGGTGCTCTAGCAGCCTTGATCCGGACCCTGCTCCACTATATCCAAACTGGTGGGGATGCGGGTTACCCAATTGGCGACTTGGCCAGCTTCTTAGCTAGCCTGGCCTATATCTTACCGATTTACTATTTCCTGCGGGGTCACTTAGGAACCATCAAGGCTAAAGATCGCCAACTAGCTTGGTCGAGACTCCTCTTAACTTATGGCTCGGCGACCCTATCGTTGACCCTAGTGATGGTCGCTTTGAACTATTTTGTGCTAGCGCCTTTCTATTCGGCAGTGATGAATTTTCCAATTAATGACATGGTCCAATACCTACTCATGGGCATTGTGCCCTTTAACCTCGTCAAGGGGATCTTGGTATCTATCGTCGCTCACTTCTTCCTCAGACGCCTCCTACCGATCTTGGATCGTTGGTTGTAGAGCTTGTAGAGGAAGAGGGCAGACAAAGAAAAAGCTTTCCGTTATAATGGAACTGAAAGGTCCCATAACGGAAAGCTTTTTTAATTTTTGACCCGCTGGATAGCGCCTGTCGGACAGTGGGTGAGGGCCTGGCGGAAGGCCTCGACTTGATCGTCTGGAATCTGGGCTCGGTAAGCCTGGTCTGCGTTTTTGAAGTAAGCGATGCCTTCATCGTCATAGTCGAAGATTTGCTCGGCTTTGAGCTGGCAAATCCCGCAGGCAATGCAGGCTTCGGGAATAATTTGTCCTTGCATCATCAATCACCTTTCTGGAGGGAGTCGCGTGAACGAAATTCTTGTCAAAGTTATCACTAGCTGTCAGGGCCTGGCGCCGAATTCGACCTACCAAGTGTTGGTTGGCAAGCGGACGCCATCAACCCTCTACTTTGCGAAAAAGCATCAATTGGAGGCTTATTTTGGTCTTTTCCCCCAGCTCAAGAAGTCTGACTGGGGCCAGGTTTTAGCCCAGCAAGCGAGTCGTCAGGATTATTCTAACACAAAGCCTTCTTTCTTGGCAGACCTGCTTGATTACCGCCAGGGCATGGTCTTCCCCCAAAACCGGCAGAAACGCTATGAGGCCTACTTGCTTCTCGTCCAAGCTGCCTCCCAGCTGGCTTATGGCCAGAAGCGCTATGTGACGGTGACCCAAGACTGGGAAGTCCAGCAATTTGTGAAAGCCTATTTTAGCCAGCTAAGGATTCAGGGACGGGAGGCCTTTACTGCTTCATTTTACCAGGAATGGGCACGGCTTTTAGAAGACTGGCCTCAGGACAAGGCTGATTTCTTGCTCAGTCAATTTTCAGGACACGACCTCCCCGCTTTGGCGGCTGAGGATTGGTTAGATGTATTGCAGGGCCAGGAATTTACCTTGGCCCGACATTTTGTTTTAGGGCGCTTGGACCAGGCCCTTGAAACAGCAGAGGCTTGTCCTTATCTTATTTATTTCAAAAAAGGACTCAACCGGCGCTTCCCTGCCTGGAAGTCTTCTGCTGATCTGACCTTGAAAGGCTTGGACCAGGGAGCTAGCCTAGCGGAAGTCCAGGCCAGGAGGGGACTCAAAGCCTCGACACTGGCCGATCATTTGATTGAAGTGGCTATCTTTGACTGTGACCGTTTCTTGCCCGACCTGAGCCGAGCTCTGGGGAAAGCCCCTGAAAGCTTCTATGAGGAAAAAGCTCCAGAAGACTTTGCCTCTTTCCAGGATCAATATGGGGACCAGGCATTTTGGCTCTACCGGGTCTGGCAGATTGCTAATCTTGAAGCAGAAGGGGGGGACTTCGCTCGTGCGTGATTTTAAGCAGGAATTACGGACTTATTTTGGCTTGGACACCTTTAGACCCGGTCAACTAGAAGCCTTGGAGGCTTTGGAAGCCGGCAAGCAGGTCATGGCCTTGATGCCAACTGGGGGCGGAAAATCCTTGATCTACCAACTCTTTGCCCAGGGCAAGTCTGGACTAACGGTCATTGTATCTCCTTTGATTGCCTTGATGCAAGACCAATTGGCCCAGCTTCAGCTCGGCGGTTTTAAAGGAGCCATGGCCTTAAATAGTGCGCTTAGGCCCCAAGCCTTCAACCAGGCCTTGACCCAGCTAGGGGACTATCGTTTTCTTTTCTTATCGCCAGAGATGATCCAACAAGGACGAGTCAAAGACCGGCTCCGGCAACTAGCGATTGACCTCTTTGTGGTGGATGAGGCCCATTGTATCCTCCAATGGGGGGTAGACTTTCGGCCCGAATATTCCCAGCTCAAAGCCCTCCGCCAAGACTTGGGCCGTCCCCTAACCCTAGCTCTGACCGCAACGGCCAGCCCGGCTGAACTTGGGACCATTCAGACCTACCTCTTTGACCCTGAAGAGAAAGTCAAGACGGTGAAACTCCCTCTGGACCGCCCCAATATCTTCTACGATTGTGAGCTCTTGGATGCGGCGGACAAGTTTGAATTTCTCGGTCAAAAATTGAGCCACTTACCTAAACCTGGTATCGTCTACGTCCACCAAAAAGCCGAACTCGAAGCACTGAGTCAGACTTTTCGGTCCCAGGGTCTGAATGTGGCAGCCTACCATGCTGACCTTCCGGATAGCCAACGTTTTGCTATCCAGGAACAATTTCTGAACCATAGCTTGGATGTGATTTTTGCCACGTCAGCCTTCGGAATGGGGATTAACCAGGCAGACTTGCGCTTTGTTATCCACTACCACCTGCCTTTTTCTTTGAATGAATTGAGTCAGGAGAGCGGCCGCGCCGGTCGCGACCGCAAGCAGGCTTACCACTTGATCTTAGTGGACCAGGAAGAGAAGCGGCGCATGCTTTACTTTAGGCAACATCCAGAAGAAGAGGCCGACAACTTCTTAGCTTTGTTAGCTCATAGTTTTAAGATGACTGACCGCCAACTTTCCCAACTTTCCCACGGGCTTGACCAGGGAGTCAGCGCCCGGCTTGACTTTTACCGTTTTCATTTTAATGATTTTGACCAGGCTAAGGCTCACTATCAGGCTTATATCAAGAAGAACCAGCTAGCCCTAGACCATCTACTGGCTCTAGTTGAAGGGGAGACCTGTTTGAGACAAGGGCTTCTGGCCTATTTCCAAAGTGGGGAAGAGGGAGAAAAACCTGCTTTTTGTTGCAGCCGCTGCCAGCCTAACTTTGAATCTTTGGCCCCCTGGCAGGCTTACTTGGCATCTGGACAGGCGGCCAAAAAGGCGGGGCGTCCGAACTGGCAAGAACGTTTGGACCAACTATTTAACCGCAAGTGAGCGAGGAATTTAAATGACTTTTCAGCTATAAAGTGATACAATTTTTTTAAATGAATTGGAAAGGATTGACCCGTTATGAGCTTACGCGATAAGTTTAATCAGTTTAGAAAGCGCCCTTCAGATGATTTGGACCAGGAGGACTTCGACTACGACGCTTATGATGAAGTCGATGACTATGACTACGAAGACCTAGGAGATGACCCTGAAACGAGTGAATTTACTGATGAGGCCGACCAGAATTTTGGTGAATACGAGAACCTGAAGAAACGCCAATATTCCCGTTCAGCCCGCAATCCCAAGGGCCATGATGAGAAGATCTCACCCTTTGCTAAAGTCTTGACCTTCATCCTCTTAGTGATGGTGATTGTGCCTTTGATCATTACGGTCTACACCGCTAACCAGAAGAAGACGGTTGAACCCCAATCAACCGACCAAGTGATGGTGTCCAAGACCCAGAATGTTTCCGCTAGCAAGGCTGAGGAAGAGAGCCGGAAGAAGGCTTCGGAGTCCAAGGCTAAAGAAGAAGCCGATAAGAAGTCAGCCTCTATCGCTTCCTCAGAACAAGCGGAGAGCGCTAACCAAGCTAGTCAGTCAGCAGCAGCTTCAGCTAGCATCGCAGCTCAGCAACAACAAGCTGCCCAAGCTTCCGAACGTGCTTCCTTGGCCCAGTCTTCGGCTAATGCCCAACAGAACCAACAAGGGCAAAATACTGCTGGGACTTCTGGCACCTATACCGTTCAAGCAGGGGACAACCTCTACCGGATTGCTGTTAACCATGGCATGACCTTGGACCAATTACTCCAAGCTAATGGCCTGAGTGCAAATTCGAATATTGCCCCAGGTACCGTCCTTAGGGTACAGTAATGCGGAAAGGAGCGCCTGAATTGACTCAAAATTTCCAAATTGCGATTGACGGACCAGCTTCTTCGGGCAAGTCGACCTTGGCTAAACGCCTGGCCCAACACTATGGTTATATTTACTTGGATACTGGGGCCATGTACCGCTGTCTAAGTTTAGCCGCTAGCCGGGCTGGGATTGCACCAGAAGAGGAAAAGACCTTAAAAAAACTCTTGGAGGAAATTGAGATTTCCTTTCAAGCTTCAGACCAGGGCCAGTTGGTCTATCTGAACGGCGAAGAGGTGACTCGGGCGATTCGTGAGGACCAGGTATCTAACCTGGTCTCTTATTATGCAGCCATTCCCTTGGTTCGCCAGGAATTAGTTAAGCGCCAGCAAGAGATTGCTAGCTGTGCGGCAGGGATCGTCATGGATGGCCGGGACATTGGGACAGTGGTCCTGCCCCAGGCCCAAGTCAAGATTTACTTGATCGCTTCCGTTCATGAGCGAGCCAAGCGTCGCTATCTCGAGAACCAGGACTGCCACTATTCAGACCAAAGCCTGGAAGAAATTGAAGAAGAAATCCGCCAGCGGGACCATTATGACATGAACCGGGAGGAAAGCCCTTTGCGCCCAGCCCTTGATGCGGTCCATGTCGACAGCTCAGAATTGACCATCGAAGAGGTCCAAGAGCGTTTAATTACCATTATCGACGAAAAAAAGCGTGAGAAAGCTGAAAATATTTAGTGGATCGCTTGTTTTATTAAGGCAAACATGGTAAAATCAACGTTGTAACACTGGTCTCTTGACTGGTGGCTAGTACTTTAGGAGAGGATACAATATATGTCAAACGAATTTGAAGCACAAAATCATGAAGTAGAAGAAACAGAGGCAATGCCATCAATGGAAGATGTCCTTGATCAAACCTTGGACGTTAAAATTGGCGACACTGTTAATGGTGAAGTTTTAACCATCGATGAAAACAACCAATTAATCGTAGGGATCGAAGGCGCCGGCGTTGAAGGCGTTGTGCCATTCCGCGAAATCTCATCAACACCTATCGACAATGTTGAAGACGTAGTTAAAATTGGCGACGTCATTGAATTGGTTGTTGTTAAACAAATCAAAGAAAAAGAAAACGGTTCTTTCTTACTCTCACGCCGTCGCGTTGAAGCTAAGAAGATCTGGAAAGAACTTGAAGAAAAAGCTGAAAACGACGAAACAATCACTGTTCCCGTTAAGAAAGTGGTTAAGGGTGGTTTAGTTGTTGACGCTGGCGTTCGTGGTTTCATTCCTGCTTCAATGGTAGAAGATCACTTTGTTAAGGACTTCACTCCTTACAAAGACAAAGAATTAGAAGTTAAAATTGTGGAAATCGATCCTGCTGAAAACCGCTTGATCCTATCCCACAAAGAAATTGCTGCTGAAAAGGCTGCTGCTGAACGTGCTGAAAAATTAGAGCAATTCGAAGCTGGTCAAACTGTTACTGGTACAGTTGCTCGTTTAGCTAACTTCGGTGCCTTTATCGATTTAGGCGGCATTGACGGTTTAGTTCACATTTCACAAATTGCTCACCATCACGTGAAGCATCCTTCAGATGTTTTAACTGTTGGCGAAGAAGTAGACGTGAAGATCTTATCTGTTGATGAAGACCGCGGTCGTATTTCACTTTCAATTAAGGAATTGGTTCCTGGACCATGGGAAGATATCGAAGAAAAAGCGCCTAAGGGTGCCGTATTAGATGGTGTTGTACGCCGTCTTGTTGACTTTGGTGCCTTCGTTGAAGTATTCCCAGGCGTTGAAGGTTTAGTTCACATTTCACAAATTGCGCATGAGCATGTGAATACACCAGCTGATAAATTATCAGAAGGTCAAGAAGTACAAGTTAAAGTGCTTGATGTGGACCCAGAAGAAAACCGCTTATCATTAAGTATCAAAGCCTTAGAAGAAGCACCTGCTAAAGAAGAAGGCGCTGACCGTGACCACAAACCACGTGCTAAGAAATCTCGTCCAGCACGTAAGAATAACCGTGGCCAAGCTGCACGTCAAAACCAAGCAGCTGAAGAAGATACAGGCTTTACTTTTGGCGACTTATTAGGCGACCAATTAAAAGGATTAGACCTTAGCGACGAAGACTAATCTAAAGATAATGAGTTGAAAATAGAGGCTTGAGCAAAATACTTTATTTTGCCAGCCTTTATTTTTTTATCAGAAAGAAAGTTGTTTAAAGGAGGTTTTTAAATGGCTAATTTAACCATTGCGATTGTGGGACGGCCCAATGTTGGTAAGTCGACCATCTTTAACCGCTTGGCGGGGGACCGGATCTCCATTGTGGAAGATACGCCTGGCGTCACCCGCGACCGGATCTATGCCCATGCGGAGTGGCTAGGCCGACGCTTGAATATTATTGATACCGGTGGGATTGACTTTTCCAATGAATCCTTCCAGGACAAGATTCGCGCCCAAGCAGAGATTGCTATGGAAGAAGCAGACGTGATTGTCATGCTGACCAATGTCCGCGATGGCGTGACCGACACCGATGAAATGATTGCCCAATTGCTCTACCGGACCAATAAGCCCGTTATCTTGGCAGTCAATAAGGTGGACAATGCGGAACAACGGGCGAATATCTATGACTTCTATTCCCTAGGTTTAGGCGATCCTGTGCCAATTTCAGGTGCCCACGGTTTGGGCTTGGGTGAGCTCTTAGAGACGGCATTGAAGCTCAGCCCCCAGGAACCAGACCAGGGCCCTGTGGATGATACCATTTCCTTTGCAGTGATTGGACGGCCAAATGTGGGCAAGTCCTCGATTGTGAACGCCATGCTCGGGGAAGAGCGGGTTATTGTCTCTAATATTGCTGGAACGACCCGCGATGCCGTCCATACCCAGTTCACAGTGGACAAGCAGAAATATCGGATTATCGATACAGCTGGCTTGCGCAAGCGGGGGAAGGTCTACGAAAAAACGGAAAAATATTCGGTCCTTCGTTCGATGCGCGCCATTGAAGAAGCCGATGTGGCCCTCCTCGTTTTGAATGCTGAAGAGGGAATCCGCGACCAGGATAAGAATATTGCGGGCTATGCCCATGAAGCGGGGCGTGGCTTGATTATCGTTGTCAACAAGTGGGATGCTCTTAAGAAGGATAATCACACGATGAAAGAATTCGAAGCCGAAATCCGTGCCCACTTCCAATTCATCGACTATGCACCGATTGTCTTTGTTTCAGCTAAGACCAAGCAACGCCTCCACCAATTACCGGAACTAATTAAGCACGTTCATGAGAACCACCAACGCCGGATCCAATCCTCACTTCTCAATGATGTCTTAAACCGGGCCATTACCATTAACCCAGCGCCTTCAGACAAGGGGCGCAAATTGAGAGTCTATTACCTGACCCAGGTGGCTACAGCTCCTCCTTGCTTTGTTGCTTTCGTTAATGATGTTGATCTGATGCACTTCTCCTATGAACGCTTCCTCGTGAATCAAATCCGAGAATCCTTCGATTTTGAGGGGACACCGATCAAATTAATTACCCGTGAAAGAAAGTAAAAGAGACATAAACTTTATCTAATTTACCTAGAAAAACATTGTAGTGACAAGGCTTCTGTGGTATCCTTAGAATGGATTATCTAAGTAGATAGAGAAATCCTAAAAATGTTTTTCAATAAACATTCCGATAATCTTTATCGGAGGAGGTGAACTAAATTGGCAAATAAAGCAGACTTAGTACAAAGTGTTGCTAACGCAGTTGGAGATTCAAAGAAAAATGTGACTCCAGTAGTTGATGCAGTTTTTGAATCCATCCAAGCTTACCTTGAAGAAGGTGAAAAAGTACAAATCATCGGCTTCGGTAACTTCGAAGTTCGTGAACGTGCAGCACGTAAAGGACGTAATCCACAAACAGGTGAAGAAATCCAAATCGCAGCAAGTAAAGTACCTGCCTTCAAACCAGGTAAAGGCTTGAAAGACGCTGTTAAAGGAAATTAATCTCGTCAAAGAGTAGTAAAAGTCAGGTCTTCGGACCTGGCTTTTTATTTTTACTAGTCGCTTCAAGGACTTATCCTTGGGTTGGGCGAACAGTATGCTAAAATATAGCGGAGGAGGAATGCGCATGCAGACTGAAAAAAATATTAGCCGCTTGCTTCAAGCGATTCGCTTGCAGGACCAAGCGGGTATCGAGACATGCTTGGAAGACTTGCAAGCTAACTTCCAGGATTACAGCCAAGACCAGCTCTTAGACCTGATTGAGGCGGTCCGGACCCTAGGTGACTTGACCAGCTTGCTTAAGATTTATGACTTGGCCCAGGAGGCAGAGCCAGGTAATTTGGAATGGCAGCTCCTGAAGGCAGAGGCCAAGATTGACCAAGGCGCTTACGCGGAAGCTATCGATGACCTGCTGGCCTTAGGTGACGGCCACCCTTACCAGGTGGAGGCCCTCTTGATGCAGGCAGATGCTTATCAAATGCTGTCACTGCCAGAAGTGAGCATGGTCAAACTCCAGGAAGCCCAGGCCCTGGCCCCAGATGAAGCAGTCATTCGTTACGGGATTGCCCAATTGAAGTTTGACCAGGGAGACTTCCAATCCGTCTTATTGGACTACCGTCAACTCTTGGATGATGAAGAATTGCCGGACCCAATTCGCGAGAAAGTAGAAGAGAACTATCTTTTTGCCCAGACCGCTGTGGGTAACTTTGATGAAGCCTTGGACCGGCTCCAAAGCAAGAACCCGGAAGAGCGGACGGAGGCTGAAGAGAAGCAATTGGGCCTGCTTTATGCCCTGAACGAAGACTATGAGAAGGCCCAGGGGATCCTGGAATCCTTCTATCTCGAAGACCGATTGACTGCCAAGGAATTGGCCCTCTATGCGGAAGTGAAAGAGGCCTTCCACGAAGACGATGAAGCGCTCAGGATGCTGACCTCTGCCCTTAACAGCCAACCCTTTGATGCGGACTTGTGGGGCCAGCGGGCAAGACTCTACCAGAAGCTCGGTCAAAGTGACCAAGCCCTAGCTGACGCCCAGCAAGCCCTGGCCTTAGACCCTGACTATACGACCATGCATGAACTCATCCTCCACGGCTATCTAGCAGCGGAGGATGGTCAAGCCGCCTTGGACCAGGTCCAAGCTATGCCGGTCGAATCCTATCAGTCGGGCGAATTGGCCTGGCTCGTTGCCCGGACCTATGACTTAAACGAAGACTTCGCTAAGGCCCACGACTACTATCAAAAAGCTTATCCTGACTTAAAAGGAGATGCTAGCTTTGTATATGACTACTTGCGCTTTATGCGTGAAGAGGGCGACCAAGAAGCGATCACACACTTATTAGCTGACCGGCCTGAACTCAAGTCCGACCCGTCCTTCTATCCCTTCTTATCGGACCAAGATATGGGTGAATATTTCTAGGAATAAATGCTATAATGGAAGGGTAATCTTTTGAGACAAAAGAAAAGCGAAAGGATGCGTAAGGATGAAAGTTTTAGTAACAGGATTTTTAGGACGGATGGGGCAGACTTCTGCTTATATGGTGGTTGACCATGAGGGTTTCGACTTGGCTGCCCTGGTTGATATCAGGGCTGATCAAGCCGAAGACCTCAGCGCTTGGCAAGACCTAGCCCCTGTCTACAGCAGTATTGAAGAAGCTTTAGACAAGGAAGCCATCGATGTAGCCATTGATTTCTGCCAACCTGATGCGGCTTACTACAACACCCGCTATTATATTGAACATGGGGTCCATCCCGTTGTTGGGACCACTGGCTTTAGCGCTGACCAGATTGAAGAACTGAAGGAACTGAGCCAAGAAGCCAAACTAGGTGGCATGATTGCGCCTAACTTTGCGATCAGCTCGGTATTAATGCAGGTCTTTGCCCAGCAAGCGGCCAAGTATCTTCCTGATGTTGAGATTATTGAAATGCACCATAATCAAAAATTAGATGCACCAAGTGGGACCGCCCAAAAAACTGCTGAACTCATTTATGAAGAGCGGGGCGATTATGCGAGCGGTCACCCTGATGAAAAAGAACAAATGGCTGGCGCACGGGGCGCTGACTTCCATGGCATCCGCATTCACAGTGTCCGCCTGCCTGGCCTCAACTCCCACCAAGTCGTGCAATTCGGTGGTACTGGTGAAGCGCTGACCATCCGCCAAGATTCCTTTACCCGGGAATCTTATATGAAAGGGGTGGCTATGGCAGTTGACCATGTGATGGCAAGTCAAGAACTGATCTATGGCCTTGAGAATATCCTATGATTCAAGATCCTGTCTTTCAACAGGCCCTGCCTGTCCTCAAGGCCTTAGAAGCAGCAGGCTATGAGGCTTATTTTGTCGGTGGGGCGATTCGGGATGCCTTACTAGGCCTGCCCATCCATGATGTGGACATTGCGACTTCGGCCTACCCCCAAGAGGTCCAAGAAGTCTTTCCCAAACACTTTGATGTGGGCTTAGAACATGGAACTGTAATGGCCTGGTATGAAGGGGAGACCTATGAGATTACGACCTTTCGAACAGAGTCTGGCTACCAGGACTATCGGCGGCCGGACAAAGTTGAATTTGTTCAATCTTTACAGGAGGACCTCCTGCGCCGGGACTTTACCATGAACGCCCTGGCAATGGCTTCAGATGGTCGGATTATCGACTACTTTGAGGGGCAAGAGGCGATTAAAGAGGGGCGGATTGAAGCGGTTGGCGTGGCCAATGAACGTTTCCATGAAGATGCCCTGCGCATGATGCGGGCTGTCCGGTTTGCTAGCCAATTAGATTTCGATATTGCCGAAGAAACCTCCCAAGCTCTCAAGACCAATGCCCCTCTCCTCGAGAAGATTGCCATTGAGCGCATCTTAGTGGAGATGAACAAGTTATGGCAAGGTAAAAATTGGCAAAAAGGCCTTGCACAGATGCTGGAAGCTGACTTGTGGGCCTATTGCCCTTATCTGGACCGCCAAGTCTTGGAGGCCATGCTAAAACTCTTAGCAGCTAGTCCTTTTGCGGATTCGGATATGGCCTGGGCCTTCTACCTCTATTTAGACCTAGGCCCTGCGGCAGACCGTCAAGCTTACAATCAAGCCAGTCACCAGCTGGCCCGAGCCTGGAAGATGTCCAAGCGTGAAGACCAGCACATTGCCGGCCTGGCTTATGCCTTGGCTGTCCGCCAGGGGCTAAGTGTTTGGGACCCCGAGGCACTCTATCCCCTCGGTTTTGACCTTGCTTGGCAGGTAGAAAAGGTCCTAGACCAGGAAGAAACTGAGGGAAGCTTGCTGAGCCAGAGCTTTAGTCCAGCGAATCTCGCCGCTTGCCAGGCGAATTGGCAAGCCCTTCCCATTCATTCCTTAAAGGACCTGGCTGTGAATGGCTCGGACTTGATCCAGGCCTTCCATCCCCAAGAAGGGGCACAGATTGGTCGCTGGTTAGGGGCTTTAGAGGCTGCTGTTTTGGCGGGTCAAGTCGCCAATGATAAGGCCAGTCTGCTGGCCTGGCTAAAAGAAGAAATTGCAACGGAGGAGGAACATCTGTGATAAGAAGATATGCCGTGGTAGATATTGAAACAACCGGTCCTTCCTTTAAAGAAGGGGACAAAATCATCCAAATCGGTCTGGTTCAGTTAAGTGACCAAGGCATTGAAGCTGAATACAGCTGGGATGTCCAACCTGGGCAAAAAATTCCTCCGCGCATTGTCGACTTAACTGGAATTACGGATAGGCAGTTGGCCCAGGCCCCGACTTTAAGAGAAATTGCCGATGACTTCCTAGATAAGTTGGGCGACCGGATCTTAGTGGCCCACAATATCAACTTTGACTACAAATTCTTGAGTCGGAGCTTGGAAAAGCTGGGCTATCCGCCGCTTAGCAATGAGGGGATTGACACGGTCGAATTGATCCGTCTCCTCTATCCCTGTGATCAGAGCTATAAGTTAGGAGACTTTGCGGAAAAACATGGTATTGACTTGGTTCATGCCCATACTGCCCTCGATGATGCCCGGGCCACGGCCCAACTTTTGTTACTGATTCAAGAAAGAATTAAAGCCTTGTCTTATGACTTGCTCCAAACGATTCAGCCTTTGACCACGACGATGATCCGACAAACGGGTCTCTACTTCAATGCTTGGGTCGAGGACTGGGCGCCGCGGAGAAGGGAAGGCTTGGTTAAGAAGGGCCCCTTCTACCTTGCTGAACAGAAGGGGCAGGGCTTGGTCTTTCCTAAACAATTTGGCCAAGACCAGGCTGACTTTGTTGAATTAGAGGGCCGGACCCTCTGCATAGGCCAGGGAGACTGCCAGTTGAGCCCACTCCAGTTGGCTATGTGCCGGGACTTGTCTCAATTCTTTGACCAGGATAAGTCGGGTCTGGCCTACCTCGATGCCCCTGCAGGTTCGGGCAAGAGCCTGGCCTATCTTCTGGCAGCCTTGCAAGCGCCAGCGGGCCAGCCCAATCTCGTCCTAGCGACCTCGACCCGCTTGCTCCAGGACCGTCTGGCTCAAGAGAGTCTCCAGCAGGCAGCCGATATTCTTGGCCGGCCCTTGCGCTATGTCCAGCTCAAGAGTTCTCGTCACTATATCGACTTGTCCGCTCTAGCGGCCTTCCATGAAGAGATCTTAACTTCTAAGCAGGTCAAGAAACGGGATGCCTTGCTCTTGGCAGCCCTCATGATCTGGTTGGCCCAAAGTCAGACGGGACTGTTGGTGGAATTGAACCCGGGACTTTTGACCAAGGACTTCAGCTGCAAGCAGGCGACACAAGCGGCTTGCGACCAGGCTCTGTCCAAGTGGGGCGACCACGCCTATTATGCCCGGGAGTGGGAGGCCATTCCTGAAGCAGACCTGGTTTTAACCAACCAGGCCTTCCTCTGCCAGCACCAGGCGGACTTGGAAGACTGGGGTCTGCTCAGCTCTTCCGGCCTGCTCTTAGTGGATGAGAGCCACCAATTGCTGGATACCCTCCAGGCCCAGGCGACCGCTTCTTGGTCAACTCAGGCCTTCGAGAACCAGCACAAACACCTACAAAAATTACTGGCTAATCTGATACATTTTCCTGAGGCCTATCAGTTCTCCGGCCAATCTTTTGATGACTTGTACCAGTCTAGTCAATTGATCCAGGATGTCTGGCAGACATTTGACCAGATTATGGCTTATTTGGAAGAGCATTACCGCAAAATTGTCTATTATAAGCAACAGAGCGACCACAAAGATAGCTTTATGCTAAAAGCTGCCTTTCAGGCTTCGGACCTTTACAATCAGCTCAAGGCTGTCCAGGCCCAGGTGAGAGATCTATCGAATTCTCTTCAACATTTATGCCGGGCTGTCCAAGTTAAGCCAGGCTTTAGCAGCCAGCGCTTGGACCAATTGCAGGACATGGTTTGTTCCCAGAAAGTCATGAATGACCAATTGACCCAGTTAGTTCAAGGAAAGGACTTGGACTATTATGTTCTGGACCTGCTTGAAGCCGGGGAGGATCTTCACTGCCAGCTCCAGGGCAAACCCTTTGAAGACCAGCGCCTACTGGAAGGCTTTCTCGATACTTTGGCCTGTCAGACCGTCTTTATTTCGGCTAGCCCCTTGGCTGACCAACGCTTTGATAGCCAAGCCATCCATTATTCTTATGCCAGCTCCAAGGGTAGCCAGGAGGTTCAGGTCTTGATGGATGGTTTGTCCATTGATAAAATGAATGCCAAAGCGGCAGCAGCTTGGACGGCGGACTGCCTGCTTGAGCTCTGGCCCATGTATTACCAGCGGGTCTTGGTCTTAGTCAATGCCAAAAAACAGGCCCGCTTACTCGAAGCTGCCTTAAAAGACCGCCTCGACTACCAGGCCTATCAGAAGCTCTATTGCCAGCTCAACTTCAAACATAGCCATAAACTCTTCCAACTCTTTGACCAGGAAGACCAAGGCCTACTCATCGGTTTACAGAACTTCAGCGAAGGCGTCCACTTCAAGCAAGCTTTGGATCTTGTCGTGCAGCCGCGCTTGCCTTTTGCAGCACCGGAAGCAGCGGATGAATTGGCTAAACAGGCCCTGGCCCGAGAAGAGGCTAGGGATTACTTTGAGAGCGTAGCCCTTCCAGATATGCTGGTCCGGCTCAAGCAAGCCATTGGTCGGGCAGCTAACGGTCAGGGGGACCGAGCGGACTTCCTTTCTTTAGATCAACGGATACTCAAGAGTGCTTATGCCGACCACTTGCAAGCCAGTCTGGCCAGCAGCGCTGACTTTAGACCCGTTCGCCTCCAGGACTTAGAAAATATTTCAAGGAATTTTAGCCAAAACAAAGGATGACAGCATGAAAAAAAGATTACTCTACATCCTAATTGCCGTTCTCACCCTCTATATTGTGCTGACCAATAACGTTTATTTTTCTTCCCAAAAACCACTCATCGATGCGGAAGACGAGGTCAGCCAGCTGGCCCAGGACCACAAGCTATCGGACATCAAAGATTTTTATCTCTTTACCAAGGACGAGACTTGGTACAGTGTTCGGGCAGAAAATGAAGAGGGGCGGGAGGTCTATCTAACTTACCAACCGGACAGTCAAAGGGTACACACAGGCTTTGTTGACGAGATGATAACAGAAGAAAATGCCATCGCCTTGACCCAAAACGAACTGCCTGAAGTCGAGGTTAAAGAAGCCCGGCTCGGTTTTGATGAAAAATTTTTCGTTTGGGAGGTAAGTTTTGTCGATAAAGACGGTAATTTAGGGTATCATTATATCAATGCAACTAACGGCACTTGGTATGAAACGATCAATAATTTATAGAAACAATGAGGTGACGCTATGATCTCTGAACGCATCATGAATTTACAAGAATCGAAAACACTAGCTGCTAATGACAAGGCCCGAGAACTCAAGGCCCAGGGTCGGGATATTATTTCACTGACAGTGGGTGAACCAGACTTCGACACACCCCAATATATCTTGGACTATGCCAAGGAAGCCATGTATGCCGGCAAGGGCCACCATTACACGCCAGCCAGCGGGGCTTTAGAATTACGCGAAGCTATTGCCCACTACCATGAAAAACATGACGGTGTTGTCTATGAGCCAAGTGAAATTTTTGCCGGGAACGGGGGTAAACTTGTCCTCTATTATCTCTTCCAAGTCTTAGTCAATCCTGGCGATGAAGTTCTTATTCCCCAACCTTACTGGGTCAGCTACTATGAGCAGATCCGCCTAGCTGGGGGAAAACCTGTGATTGTTGAAACTAAAGAAAGCAATAATTTTATCTTAACCGTTGAAGAATTGGATGCAGTTTGTACCGATAAGACCAAGCTGCTTGTTCTGAATACCCCTTCCAATCCTTCTGGCGCTGTGCTCAGTCCAGAAGAAATGCGGGCCATCGGTGACTATTGTGTGGACAAGGGCATTCTGATCATTTCCGATGAGATGTACTATCAATTGGTCTACAATGGTACCCAAGCGATTTCCATGGCCTCTATCTCACCCTCTATCCGCAAACAAACCATCGTCGTGAACGGCGCTTCCAAGGCCTATGCTATGACGGGCTGGCGCCTAGGTTATTGCATGGGTGATGAAGATATTATTCGCGCGATGAATAAGTTGGCTAGTCAAGTAAGCGGGAACCCTTCCGGTATTGCCCAATATGCGACGATCGGTGCTTTGACAGGCCCCCAAGATGACCTGGAGGAGATGCGCCAGACCTTTGAAAAACGTTTAAACGCTGCCTATGACCGGATGAAAGCTATACCTGGTTTTAATCTAGCAGCTAAACCGCGGGGCGCCTTCTATCTCTTCCCTAATTGTAGTGAAGCTGCAGCCTTAACCGGCTATGCAACGGTCGATGACTTTGCTATGGCTCTCTTGGAGGAGGCTGGGGTAGCTAGTGTGGTTGGGAGTGCTTTTGGTATGCCAGACTTCTTGCGCTTCTCCTATGCAGCTGACCAGGACAAGTTCCTTGAAGCCATGGACCGGATTGACAACTTTATGACAGACCACCAAGTCCAAGCGTAAAGACTTAGAAAGTGAGCATGATCAAGATTGAAAATCGAAAAATATACGGTTTTGCGGACACTCCTTCTTGAGATGTATCACGAAATAGGCATCACCAATGAGGAGATGCTTTTTTTCATACATTTGATTAGTTTCCAGCAAGATAATGTGGAATTCCCCAGCTTTTCTATGCTGATGAAGCGGATGGGGATGACCCGGGATGAGATCTTAAGCTTGATTAATTCCTTAGTGGACCGCCAGTACTTGCGGATTGATAGTAAGAAAAATGAAAATAACCAACAAACGGAGTACTATAACCTGGAATTCTTGTATAATAGGATTGACGCCTTAGTCAAGCAGCGGCAAGCCGAAGAAGAGAGTAAACAAACAGAAGACCAAGAAGCCGAGATCTTCCAAGTCTTGGAGACTGAATTTGGCCGGCCCCTGTCACCTATTGAATACCAAGAGGTGGTAGACTGGCTGCATAAGGATAAGTTTCCAACTGACATGATCTTTGAAGCCATTAAGGAAGCTGTCCTGGCCCAGGCCTATAGCCTGCGCTATATTGACAAGGTTTTAATGAATTGGCGACGCAATCCCAAGCAAAGGAACGTTAAGCAAAGGGACCAACACTCGCTTTCAGACTTGCCACCAGCACCTATGAAGAAAATTATCAAAAAAGACCAGGAGTAAGGAGCTAGCAACTTGGATAATATGACCGAGCAAAAACTGCATACCCTACGTGTCTTGTTACGGTCCCATCAACTAATGATGCGGGCCCTCAAGCAAGACATGAGGACTTATGGATTGACTGAAAATGAATTTATGATACTCGAATATCTTTTGAACAAGGGACCCCATGTCGTCCAAGACATCAAGGAACACCTGCTTATCCCCAACAGTTCGGTGACCTACGTGATCGATTGTTTGGAAGGCAAGGGGCTAGTTAAACGGGAACGGTCGTCAAAGGATATGCGCCGGATTATCATTGCTTTAACCCCCAAAGGACAGCGTAAGATAGCTGCTGACTATGAAGAACATAAGGACTATGTCAACCAGCTTTTCTCTGTCCTTGATGCGGATGAATTGAAGCGCCTGCGACTGATTCATAAGAAATTAGGCTTCCAGGCCGAAGAGTATTACAAGCGCGACCAAAAATGAAAGGAGGATGCCCATGCCAAGGAAGAACAGCCCGGAAAAGAGCCCTGAACAAGAAGCCTTCCCCAAAGCTGAGATCCAACGAACGGATAACCAGGAACTATTGATCAACGGCCAGCCTTTTATTGTTAAGGAATGGAGCCAGGAAGAGGCTATCGATTTGGAAGCTTTAGCTGACCGCTATATGCCGATTCTGGATACTTATGACTATATCGTCGGCGACTGGGCCTATGAACAAGTTCGTCTAAAGGGCTTTTATAAAGATGATGTACCCCATGTACCCCTGGAGCGTAAGATCTCACACCTAACGGATTATCTCTTGGAGTACTGTAATTTTGCCTGCGAATATTTTGTCTTGGAACACCAGCGCGACGAGGAAGAACGCCAAGAGCGCAACCGTCAATTGAAAAAACGGCCCAAAAAGAACCGAAACAATAAGAACTATAAGAAGAAAAGCCAGCGCAAGGATAAGGGCAAGAACAAGTCACACAAGCGCCATCGGGATAAGAAGGCTAATTTCAGTATTAAAACGGATAAAAGCTCGACCAAGTCCTCAAATAAAGGCGTTAAGCGTAAGACGATTACCCAGGGCAATAAGAAAAAAGAGGGCTTTAAAATTCGTTCAACGAAAGGAAAAAAATAAGCATGAAAAAGAAACGTGCCATGTTTTTAGACTTGGATGGAACGGTCTACAAGGGCAAGTCCGCCATTCCTGGTGCTCGGGAATGGATCGAGCAGATGCGTGCTGCCCAGGAGCCTTTCCTCTTTGTGACTAATAATTCCATGCGGTCCCACCAGGAAGCTGTCCAGTTCTTGGCGGACTACCACCAGATTGAGGCGGAGCCTGATCAAGTTTATACTAGCGTGGACGTCTTGTCCCATTTATTGGGGCAGGAAGCCAGCCAAGCTGGACAGAAGGCTTATGTCATGGGGAGCGATTATTTGAAGGCTACGGTAGCAGAAGAAGGCTATAAGATCGTTTCTGATACCTTGGCCGAGCCAGTTGAGCTCTTAGTCATGGGCTTAGACCAAAGTGTGACCTACCAAGAACTCGCCCAGTGCGCCTATGCTGCCCAGTCAGGCGCCAAGTTTTATTTAAGCAATCCGGATATCCAATTTCCTTCCAGCCATGGCTTTGTTCCTGGGGCAGGGGCCTTGGGTGAATTGGTGGCCCATGTGTCCCGAACCGAGCCGATTGTCTGCGGCAAGCCTAGCCCCAATATTATCCTCGGTGCCTTGGAGCTCTTGGGCCTCGAAGCGGATGAAGTCGTGATGCTAGGGGATAACCTGACCACGGATATTTTGGCTGCTAACCGGGCTGGTCTTTCAACGATCTTAATTGAGACCGGAGTTCACCAGAGAGCCGACATTGAGCAATTAAATATTGAACCTACCTGGCTGGTGAAGGACTATCAAGAGTTGATGGACTTATGGCCAAGTATCTAAAAGCCGGCCTAGTGACCTTAAGCCTCTTAATTGGGCTAGTAGCAGGCGGCTTGCTATTGACGATTTGGTGCTTGCCCCTCTATCTCTTGGTCTTGTATGCCGGCAATCTAGCTGAGCGAGTGGGCTTGACCAATCAAGAAGTCCTCCATGACTACTGGCAGATGCTCACTTATTTGAATTTTCCATGGCGGACAGGACTAGACTTTGCTTATTTTCCTTCTTCCGCCTCAGCCCGTTTCCATTTTTACGAGGTCAAGCAGCTCTTTTTGATGGTCTATCCGACTTTCCTAGCTGGCCTCGGCTTCAGCTGGCTCCTCACTAGGAAGCCTTTAAAAGCAGGCACCCTTTACCTTCTTTATCGGATTTTTGCTTACCTGCGTTATCTGCCCCTTATAGCTATTATCGGCTTAACGTTGAACTTCAACCGCGTCTTTGTTCTCTTCCATCAAGTTTTGTTTGATAACCAGGCCTGGCTCTTTGATCCCGCAACAGATCCAATTATTGAAGTCCTACCAGAAAGTTATTTTATGCTCTGCTTTATCCTCTTCTTTGTTCTCTTTCAGTTAGGGATTCAAGGACTTTATGCTTGTTTGAAAAAGAAATTGCAAAGAATATAAAAATAGCGCTTAGCTGAATTTATTTTTCAGCTAAGCGCTATTTATTTTTATTTTGTTTTGTCCTCTTTCAGTAAGTCAGAGGAGTGCAAGGGGCTGATGCGTTTTTCCGGATAGATGTAGTGGTAGGCAGCGTTGATGGCGGTAGGGGCTTCGCCAAAGCCAGAAACAATTAAGTCGCTTTTACCCGGATAGCCTGCAATGTCGCCAATGGCAAAGATACCAGGCCGGTTTGTTTGGCAGTGACCGTCGACTAGGACTTTATTCTTTTCGATGTCCAGTCCCCAATTCTTAATTTCGCCTAGGGAAGAAGTAAAGCCATAAGCCATGATGACTTGGTCCACTGGGATGCGTTGGCCTTCGTCTGACCGTGCTTTTTGCAGGTGGATGGCAGAGAGATTGATGCCGTCTCCCTCGAGGCCAGTTGGGACATAGGGGGTGATGAAGTTAATGTTGTCCTTTTGCCGGGCGGCTTCAACGGAGTATTCATGGGCCCGGAAGCGGTCGCGGCGGTGGATCAGATAGATTTCCTTGGCGTAATCGCTCAGGGCCAGGGCTGTATCGAGGGCACTGTCGCCGCCTCCGCAGATGGCGACATTCTTACCCGCATAAGCCGTATAATTGCTGACGAAATAGGCGACGCCGCGGTTTTCATAATGGTCTAATTGGTCCAGGTCAACCTTGCGGGGGCTGAAAGAGCCATTACCAGCTGCAATGATGACTGCCTTAGCGCGATAGGTCGCACGGCTAGTTTCGACGACAAATTCCTCATTATCGTTTTCTAAATTTAAAACTTCTTGGTTGAGGCTGAATTGGGTGGTCGCATGGAAGCGGGCCAGCTGTTGGGATAAGCGGTCGATGAGTTCCGCCCCCGAAATTTCGGGATAAGCAGGGATGTCATAGATGATCTTGTCGGGGTAGAGAGCCTTGGGTTGGCCACCTAATTCAGGCAGGCTATCAATAATATTTACGCTCAACTGGCGCATACCAGCATAGAAAGCCGCAAAAAGGGCACTAGGTCCAGCACCAATAATGATCAGATCACTTGAGAGAGTTTCCATAGAACGTCCTTTCTATATAAATGCTTTAAAAATTAAAGAAGCTATTAAGGAGTAAGGTCACGACAATACCTGTCAGAATGCCACCAATAACCTCTGAAGGCTTGTGGCCTAAATAATCATCGATAACGAGCTTGCTCTCCTTAATGGCTTTCAATTGGCGATTGAGGATAGGATCGTCTTCTTTAGCTGCTCGCTCTTCGAGAATCAAGAGCAATTGGCGAAGAAGCATGCCCTGCTCACCGCTTTGCCGCCGGACCCCCATGGCATCGAACATAATAATCACGCCAAAACACACCCCAATCGCAACGTAGGCGGATTGGTAGCCATATTTAAGGATAAGCGCAGTAATCAAGGCTGTCACAGCAGCCGAATGAGAACTGGGCATACTCCCTGTCGCATGGAGCAAGGCAAGTTTGGCATTGCTCTTGCGCATTAAGAGCGCGATGGGAAATTTTAGGGCTTGGGCAACAACAATGGCACTGAGGGTTGCCACAAGCGGTAGGTTAGTTAGTACGTCCATAGGGCCTCCGGTAATTTTTTGGCTACATGTAAAAGTATGCTGTCGATTGGACAGCTACTTAATAAATATAACATAAATCTCACCATTAGAGAACTAGCGATAACTATACATTTTCTTTAACTATTGGTACAATAGAGAGGAATAGAAATAAAAAATATGTATAGTTTTAGAGGAGGAATGTTATGTCATTTCCACAATTAGAAGAACAAGCTAAAGAAATTAAAGCAATCATTAAAACCAAGCAAGGTCAAATTGAAGTCGCTCTTTTTCCCGAATTAGCACCAAAAGCTGTCGAAAACTTTATCCAACATGCTAAAGAGGGTTACTACGATGGTGTGATCTTCCACCGGGTCATCCCTAACTTCATGATCCAGGGCGGGGACCCAACTGGAACGGGCCGCGGCGGAGAGTCCATTTACGGCCAGGCCTTTGAGGATGAATTCAATCTCTCTCTCTTTAATATTAAGGGCGCCCTGTCTATGGCCAATGCAGGACCTAATACCAATGGCTCACAATTCTTTATTGTCTCAGCTGGACCAGTTGATGCCAGTATGGTCAGCCAATTGCGGGCTGGCGGGTGGCCTGAGGAAATCATTGAAGCCTATGCTGAGAAGGGGGGGACCCCTTGGTTAGACCACCGGCACACAGTTTTTGGCCAAGTAAGGGAAGGTCAAGAGGTGGTCAGCCAGATTGAAAATGTTGACCGGGATGGCCAAGATAAACCACTAGAAGATGTTGTTATTGAAGGGATCCAGATTATTGATCCAGAAAGTGATGCCTAATGACCAAGACATTCGCGATTGGAGATATTGTTAAGGGGAAGGTGACAGGTATTCAAAGCTATGGCATCTTCGTAAGTCTCGGCGCTAACCACCAGGGCCTCATCCACATCTCTGAAATCAACCACGGCTTTGTAAAGGATATTTATAACCAGTATGAGATTGGTGAAGAAGTCACAGCCAAGATTATCGATATTGATGAATACAGCCAAAAGATTTCCCTGTCGCTAAGAGCGCTCCAACCCCTCTTCAAAAATAAAAAACCAGCCCGCGGTAACTGGCACAAGCACCACCATCCCAAAGATTACGGTTTTGGCTTGATTGCTGAGAACCTGCCTGAATGGGTGGATGAAGGTCTTGCCAATATCCAGTCGGGACTAGTCAAGGATTACCACGAAAACCATTTTAATAAGTAAGGAGTCTAACTATGGCAGATTTAAAATTAGATATCTCAAAACTCGATCCCTTTATTTCCCAGCATGAAATTGACTATATGCAAAGTGAAGTCAGCCAAGCCCACCAGTTGCTACGTTCTGGCGAGGGGCCTGGCCATGAATTTACGGATTGGTTGGACCTACCCTTGGACTATGACAAGGAAGAATACCAACGTATTAAGGAAGCGGCTAAAAAGATTCAAGCTGAGTCCGATGTTCTCCTGGTATTAGGGATTGGTGGTTCTTATCTTGGGGCTAAGGCAGCCATTTCTTTCCTATCCCACCAATTTGTCCAAGAAAGCAAGTTGGAAATCATCTTCGCGGGTAATAGCCTGAGTGCTACTTACCTCAGCGAGGTTATGGACGCTTTAGAGGGCAAGGATTTTTCGATTAATGTGATCTCCAAGTCTGGAACCACGACTGAAACCTCAATTGCCTTCCGTATCTTCAAGAAGCGTTTGATCGACCAATATGGGGAAGAAGAAGCTAAGTCCCGGATTTATGCAACGACTGACCAAGCGAAAGGGGCCTTGAAGGCAGAAGCTGACCAGATGGGCTATGAAAGTTTTGTTATTCCTGATGGTGTCGGTGGTCGTTTTACCGTTCTGACAGCAGTGGGTCTCCTACCTATTGCAGCAAGTGGTGCTAATACGGATGAGCTCTTGGCTGGTGCCCAAGCGGCCCACCAGGCTTATCAAGATCCTGAATTGAACAAGAACGACGCCTATCTTTATGCCGCAATCCGAAATATTTTATACCGCAAGGGCTATAACACGGAAATTCTCGTTAACTATGAGCCTAAATTAAAATATTTTGCTGAATGGTGGAAGCAACTGTTTGGGGAATCAGAAGGTAAGGACGGTAAAGGAATTTATCCAAGTAGCGCTAACTTCTCGACAGATCTTCATTCCCTAGGCCAATATATCCAAGACGGTCGGCGTATCCTCTTTGAAACGGTGGTTAAAGTTGAGGAGACTGAAAAGGATATTAAAATCCCAAGCCTAGCTGAAGATAGTGATGGGCTTGCTTATTTAGAAGGCCAATCCGTTGATGAGGTCAATACCAAGGCTTTCCAAGGGACCCTACTCGCTCACATGGATGGGGGCGTTCCTAACCTGGTTCTCCATGCGCCAGCGATTAACGCACATACGCTGGGCCAATTGATTTATTTCTTTGAAATCGCCGTCGCTATTTCTGGCTATCTTAACGGGGTGAATCCTTTTGACCAACCAGGTGTGGAAGCTTATAAGAGAAATATGTTCGCTCTTTTAGGTCGAGAAGGTTACGAAGAACTTGCTCAAGAATTGAACGAACGCCTATAAATTAGAGATTTGATAAGGGTTTAAAGCCAACTGATAAAAAAGTTGGCTTTTTTTATGAAAAAGAGTTGACGAAGGGAAGAGAAGGAGGTATAATAATTTTTGTTGCTGATCGAGATCACCTCGAAATCGATCGCCAACAAAAATAAGTTAAAAAAGTGTTGACAAGTTTCGATGACTTCGATATACTAATTAAGTCGCTTGATTCAAGCCTTCGAGGCAAAGAACAAGCGGGCGATCATCAAATCGAAAGAAATAAAAAAACTTTTTAAAAAGTTCTTGACAAGCTGTCGATAAAGATGATATAATAATTGAGTCGCTTCGATAAGGTGACGAGATAGACCTTTGAAAACTGAACAAAGAAG
>NZ_KV797922.1 GCF_001809535.1 Aerococcus sp. HMSC062A02
CCATCCTGGTCAACTACATGATCCGCCGCTTCGGTAAGATCATTGAAGATCTAACTGTCTTCCCAGACAATATGTTGCGGAACATGCAGGCCACCCACGGCTTGATCTATAGCCAACGCCTGCTTTTGAAGTTGGTCGACCAAGGCCTATCCCGTGAAGCCGCCTATGACCTGGTTCAACCCCTGACTGCCCAGGCCTGGGATAACCAGCGCGACTTCCGCGAACTGGTAGAAGGTAATGAAGAAATTACAGATTTACTCAGTCCTGAAGACATCGCTGATGCTTTCGACTACCACTACCACCTCCAACGGGTGGATGAAATCTTTGAACGATTGGGTATCTAAGAAATATGAGGGGAAGCGTACAGGAGCCTCATTTATACAGTAAAAATATGTCCATTAAACTAGAACAGCCCAGCAAGGATGGCTTTAATCCTGCTGGGCTGTTCTATTTTTATTAGTCGCAAGCCACAGATAAAGGCTTTGACTGTGGCTTCGAAATCGTGAGTCCACAAATGAAGACTTATACTGTGGCTTGCTGGCCGTGAACCCACAAACAGAGACTTTGACTGTGGGTTGGCAAGCTTGAAGCCACAATGAGAGCACCCAATTGTGGCTTCCTAACACGAGCTAAAAAATCAATGGACCGCTCATAGCCCCATAAGCTGTATAGAAATCCCTCAAGTCTTTTCCTTGGCGCTTATAGAAGAAATTTTGGACAAAATCAGTTAAGTGCTTGATTTCTGGAATCTCCAGTCGGTCTTTGGGAGAGAATTTTTTAAGGGCATTGTAGGTCAGGACAAGGGCCTGGCCGATATTCTTGTTTTCCTGGATGACCTGTGCAGCTTCTAGGAGGTTTTCCTTAGTTTGGTCGGGGAAAGAAATTTTTTGCAATTATAGACGCCTGCAATCAAGTTAAAAAGGACTTGGGCTTCATCCTTTGTTAGCACAGTTTGCTTTTTTATCTTAGGTCATCTTCTTCCTTTGTTTATATTATATTCTTTCTATTTATAAACACTAATTAAAATTATGCTTCCCCTGAATATTTAATGATCAAATTCAAAGGCGGAAGGAATAGTCTCCCTACGATTTGACAAATTATTCTCAACAAATCCCCAAAAAGCCAATTTATAAATAATTCGTCTTTTGGTAAATATTAATAAAACAAAATATAAAAACATCCGTTTATATAACAAAATACGAACAATTATAAAATAAAATATAATAATATATGTTATTTGACCTTTTCTTGTGTTATAGTATTAGGGAAAAGGAAAGGGGTTATGGAAATGCCAGATGTTGCAGTGATTATGGGATCAAAATCCGATTGGGAGACTATGCGCGAATCCTGCCGGGTCTTAGACCAATTTGGAATTACATACGAAAAAAGGGTGATCTCAGCCCACCGGATGCCGGATGAAATGTTCGCCTTTAGCGAATCTGCGCGGGCACGGGGCATTCAAGTGATAATTGCAGGTGCAGGCGGGGCGGCCCACCTACCGGGTATGGTGGCTGCTAAGACCACCCTGCCGGTGATTGGGGTCCCAGTTCAGTCCCGGGCCTTGAGTGGCTGGGATTCTCTCTTGTCCATTGCGCAGATGCCAGGGGGAGTTCCGGTAGCGACAACGGCGATTGGGACGTCAGGCGCTAAGAATGCGGGGCTCTTAGCTGTTCAGATCCTCAGTCTCCAGGACCGCGATCTCGTTGATCGTTTGACTGATTACCGCCAAGCCATGCGTCAGGCGGCCAAAGAAAGTGGTGACCAACTTGACTAGGACCATCTTACCGGGACAAACGATTGGGATTATCGGTGGCGGCCAGTTGGGGCAGATGCTGGCCCAAGCTGCTAAAGAAATGGGCTTTAGGGTAGGTATCCTCGACCCAGGAGCCAATTGCTCAGCCGCCCAGGTGTCGGACTTCCACTACCAGAGGGCCTATGATGACCGGGAAGCCCTGGTCGCCTTTGCGGATGCCTGCGATGTCTTGACCTTTGAATTTGAAAATATTGATACCGACAGCCTCCAAGCCCTGGGCGACCGGGTCTACCTGCCCCAGGGGACAGAGCTTTTGGCAAAGACCCAGGACCGTTTGACAGAGAAGGCCTTCCTCCAAGCAGCTGGGGCCCAAGTGGCTCCTTATTGCCGGGTAGCTAGCCCAGCCGATTTACAAGCAGGCCTGGACCAATTGGGTTATCCTGCTGTTTTGAAGACGACCCGTTTCGGCTATGACGGCAAGGGTCAGCAGGTTCTCCGTTCAGCCCGAGATATCAACCAGGCGGCTGAGCTCATAAAGGACCAGGTCTGCATCTTGGAAGCCTGGGTGCCCTTCAGCAAGGAATTGTCCGTTATGGCAGTGGGCAAGCCGGGAGGGGACCTGGTGACTTTCCCGGTGGCCGAGAATATTCACTCTGACAATATTCTTTTTGAATCCATCGTGCCGGCCCGGATTTCAGCAGAGCTCCAGGCTAAGGCGGACCAGGTCGCCCGGCAGATTGCACGAGCTGGCCACTTGGTCGGGACGCTGGGGATTGAGATGTTCCTAACGGCGGAAGGGAATATTTTGATCAATGAACTGGCCCCTCGCCCCCATAATAGCGGCCACTACACCATTGAATCCTGTGACTTCTCCCAGTTCGACCTCCATATCCGGGCCATCTGCAACTGGGACCTGCCTAAGCCCCGGCTCCTCAAGCCAGCGCTCATGGTCAATGTTCTCGGCCAAGATCTCGATCCCTTCAAGGACCCCCTGGCCCAGGCCAGCCACTGGCACCCCCACCTCTACGGCAAAGACCAAGCCAAGGTCAACCGCAAGATGGGACACTTGACCCTCTTGACAGATGATATGACGCAAAGTCTAGAAGAAATTAAAGCAACAGAAATTTGGAAGCGAGGATAAGGAATGACTGATAAAAACTTAATTTATTCTGGCAAGGCCAAGGATCTCTACCAGACAGACCAAGCCGGCATTCTCAAGATGGTTTACAAGAACCAGGCCACAGCAGGCAATGGGGCCAAGAAGGAAGAAATTCCTGGTAAGGGTGCTCTCAACCAGGCCATTAACCAGCTGATTTTCACTTATTTAGCCGACCAGGGGATTCCCACCCACCTGGTGAAAGTCTTAAATTCCCACGAAGAATTAGTCAAGGAAGCCCAGATGTTTCCCCTAGAAGTTGTCTTCCGCAATTATGCAGCAGGAAGTTTCGTTAAGCGGCTCGGCGTTGACAAAGGAACCGAGATCCCAGGCGGGGTCTTGGAATTCTTCTACAAGGCAGATGCCCTGAACGACCCCTTTATCAATGATGAGGATATTCGCTTCCTCCAAGCTGCGACAGAAGATGAGCTCCAAGAAATCAAGCGGCTGACCCGGCAGATTAATGCCCTTTTAGTTGCTTTATTCAAGCAAGCGGGGCTCATCCTAGTTGATTTCAAGCTCGAATTCGGCCGCACGCCCGATGGAGAAATTGTGCTTGCTGATGAATTCTCCCCAGACAATGCCCGACTCTGGGATATTGAAACGAAAGAATCTTTTGATAAAGATATCTTCCGCAATGACGAAGGAGATATCATTCCTTTCTATGAAGCAGTACTCAGCCGACTCGAAGCCGTGACCCAAGCCTAAGACCACAAGGAGGACCAACATGTATCAGGTAGAAATTTTTGTTACTTATAAGGAATCCATCTTAGACCCCCAAGGTGAAGCTATCCAGCAAGCCGTCAACCAGATGGGCTACACCGAAGTTGAAAGTGTCCGCCAGGGCAAGTACTTTGAATTGGAAATCGCTAAGGATGTGGCTGATGTTCAAGCGACTGTTGAAGACATTTGCGATAAGCTCTTGGCCAATGTCACCATGGAAGCTTACCGCTACACCATTAAGGAGGCCTAGTCATGAAATTTGCTGTGATTCAATTTCCGGGTTCCAATTGCGACACGGACATGTTCCATGCCATCCGGGACATCCTGGGTGAAGAGGTGGACTTTGTTTCTTCCGATGCCAGCGACTTGTCGGCCTATGATGCGGTCATGGTACCAGGCGGTTTTTCCTTTGGCGACTACTTGCGGTCTGGGGCTATCGCTCGTTTTGCCCCTATCATGACGGCCTTAAAAGCTTTCGCTGATTCAGGCAAGCTTGTCTTAGGGACCTGCAATGGCTTTCAGATTCTCTGCGAGGCCGGACTCCTGCCGGGGGCCTTCTTGCGCAACCGCGACCTCCACTTTGTCTGCAAACACCAAGCTCTGAAGGTTGAAAACAACCAAACAGCCTTTACCAGCCGCTACCAAGCAGGGGAAGCAATCAGCCTGCCTATTGCCCATGGCGAAGGGAATTATTACTGCGACCCAGAAACCCTAGAGGAATTGCGGGCCAAGCACCAGATTGTCTTCACTTATGCGGGGGACAATCCCAATGGGTCAACAGCCAATATTGCAGGGATCTGCAACCAAGCGGGCAATGTGATCGGCCTCATGCCCCATCCAGAAAGGGCGGTAGAGGCCTTGATTGGCGGTATTGACGGTCTGCGGGTTTTTGAATCGATGCGGGACACTTATGAGAAGAACTTAGGAGGGCAAGCTTAATGGCGACACAAGAACTGACAGCAGAAGCAATCCAAGAAGAGAAGATCTACCAAGAGTGGGGCTTGACGGATGAGGAATATGCCCTGATCCGGGATAAGATTCTCGGTCGCCTGCCCAATTACACAGAGACCGGTCTCTTCTCGGTCATGTGGAGTGAGCACTGTTCCTACAAGAACACCAAGCCAATCTTGCGTACCTTCCCTTCTGAAGGGCCCCAAGTCCTCCAAGGGCCAGGCGAGGGAGCCGGGATTGTGGATATTGGCGATGGTCAGGCCGTGGTCTTCAAGGGGGAGAGCCACAACCACCCCTCAGCGGTGGAACCCTATGAAGGGGCGGCTACTGGGGTCGGCGGGATTATCCGCGACATTTTCAGTATGGGAGCCCGTCCCATTGCCGTTCTGGATTCACTCCGTTTCGGTGAATTAGATGATGCCCGGACCAAGTACATCTACCAGGAAGTCATTAACGGGATTGCGGGCTACGGCAACTGCATCGGCATTCCAACAGTAGGAGGCGAGATCGCCTTTGATAATTGCTACCGCGGTAATCCTCTCGTCAACGTTATGTGCGTCGGTCTCATGGACCAAAAAGATATTCAAAAGGGCCGGGCAGCCGGTGTCGGTAATAGCATCCTCTATGTCGGAGCCAAGACCGGCCGCGATGGGATCCACGGCGCTACCTTCGCCAGTGCGGAATTCAGCGATGAGCACGAGAGCCAACGGTCAGCTGTCCAAGTGGGTGACCCCTTCATGGAGAAACTCCTCTTGGAAGCCTGCCTGGAAGTGATCCAGACCTGCCAGGAAGAATTAGTCGGTATCCAGGACATGGGGGCGGCAGGCCTGGTATCTTCCAGCTCTGAAATGGCCTCCAAGGCAGGAACAGGACTCCGCCTCAATCTCGACCAGGTCCCCCAACGCGAAAGAGACATGACGCCTTACGAAATGATGTTGTCTGAATCCCAGGAACGGATGCTTCTCTGTGTCAAGAAGGGCAAGGAAGCCAAGATCCAAGCCATCTTCGACAAGTACAAGCTCCATGCAGTTAAGATCGGCGAGGTAACGGACGATGGCCGCTACCGGCTCTTCCACCAGGGTCAAGAAGTGGCCAATGTGCCGGTAGATGCCTTAGCGGAATCCGCTCCTGAATACCAGAGAGAACAACAATTACCTCAACGTCTAGCCCATGCTGAACCCAAGCAATACCAACCCCAATTCAGTGATGCCAAGGCGACCTTGGAAGCCCTCCTCCAACAGGGGACCATTGCCTCCAAACGCTCGGTCTATGAAAGCTATGACAGCATGGTCCGGACCTCAACTGTCCAAGGGCCAGGGAGCGATGCCGCTGTTCTTCGCATCCGCGGTACCCAAAAAGCCCTGGCCATGACGACCGACTGCAATGCCCGCTATATTTATTTGGATCCTGAACGTGGAGGGCAAATCGCGGTCAGCGAAGCGGCCCGGAATATTGTCGCTAGCGGGGGCCAGCCCCTCGCCATCACTGACTGCTTGAACTACGGTAACCCAGAGGATCCGGAAATCTTCTATGAACTCGCCCAGTCAGCCGCTGGTATTTCCCAGGCCTGCCGCCAGCTCCAGACGCCAGTCATTTCGGGCAATGTTTCCTTAAATAATGAAAGCAATGGCCAAGCCATCTATCCGACGCCAATGATCGGCATGGTCGGTCTCATCCGCGACCTGTCAGAAATCACTACGCAAAGCTTCAAGCAAGCAGGGGACCTGATCTATAGCATCGGGGCGACCAGTGATGCCTTCAACGGGTCTGAGCTCCAGTACTTAGAAACTGGGCAAATCTCTGGTCAGCTCTTTGATTTCGACCTCGACCAGGAAGCTGTCAACCAAGAAGCGGTCCTCCAGGCCATCCAAGCCGGCCACCTGGCCTCTGCCCACGACCTGAGCGAGGGGGGCTTAGCCGTTGCCTTAGCCGAGTCCGCCTTTAGGACAGGACTGGGCCTCGATGTTACTTTTGCTGGACCTATCCGCCAAGTCTTCAGCGAAAACCAGTCGCGCTTTATTGTGTCGGTCCATCCCGACCAACAAGCGGCCTTTGAAGCCGACTTTGGCGACAAGTTTGACTTATTAGGCCGGGTGACCGCTGAGGCAGACTATCTTTTACAAGCCGATGATGGCCGGATCGAAGCAGACCTGAAAGAATTAGAAGCACTATGGGAGGGGGCCTTAACGTGTCAACTACATGCCACAAGCAAATAGTTTCTGAAGGGGACTACCTATCTACCTATATTGATGAAGACCATTATGATCTACCCCATGAAGAGTGTGGGCTGATTGGCGTCTGGCAGCACAGTCAGGCCGCCCGCCTCGTCTTCTACGGGCTCATGGCCCTCCAGCACCGGGGCCAGGAGGGGGCAGGGATTACGGCTCTGAATGCTCAGGGACGGATGACGGATATCCGGGGCCTGGGCCTGGTCAGTGAAATCTTTAAGTCCAGGGACCAAGTCGACCGCCTCCAAGGCTTGTCTGCCCTGGGACATGTGCGCTATGCCACGTCAGGCGAGCACTCCCTCCACAATATCCAGCCCTTCCTCTTCCATTTTGAGGAAGGGGACATGGCCCTGGCCCATAATGGCAACCTGGTCAATGGTCAGGCCCTACGCCGGGACTTGGAAAAGAAGGGCGCAATCTTCCGGTCTACTTCAGATAGCGAGGTCCTCATGCACTTAATCCGCCACAGCCAGGAAGATAAATTCTTGGACCAAGTCAAGGACGCCCTGAACCAGATCAAGGGAGGCTTTACCTATATCTTGCTGACCGACCAAGCCTTGATTGGGGCCTGTGACCCCAATGGCTTCCGGCCCCTGGTTGTCGGTCAATTGGCGGATGGCTCTTATGCCATGGCTAGTGAGTCCTGCGCCCTGGACCAAATTGGGGCAGAGGCCCTCTTCGATGTCCAACCGGGCGAAGTCGTTGTGATCAACAGCCAGGGTATCCAGCGCCAATACTATACGGCGGACCGCCAACAGGCCATTTGTTCCATGGAATATATTTATTTCGCCCGCCCGGATTCTACCATTCATGACATCAATGTCCACACGGCCCGCAAGCAGTGCGGGGCGCGCCTGGCCCAAGAAGCGCCGGCGCCAGGGGCTGATTTCGTGGTCGGCGTCCCCAATTCCTCCCTGTCAGCGGCCAGCGGTTACGCGGAAGCCGCCCAGCTCCCCAATGAAATGGCCCTGGTCAAGAACCAGTATGTGGGCCGGACCTTTATCCAGCCCAGCCAGGAAGAGCGGGAGCGTGGCGTCCGCATGAAATTATCGGCTGTCCGCAAATTGTTGGAGGGCAAGCGGGTGGTCATGGTGGATGATTCCATTGTGCGGGGGACAACCTCTAAGCGGATCGTCAGCCTCTTGCGTGAAGCCGGAGCCAAGGAAGTCCATGTCCGGATTGCCTGTCCGCCCCTTAAATATCCCTGCTTTTACGGGATTGATATTTCAACGACCCGAGAACTAATTGCCGCCAACCATGATGTAGACGAGATCTGCCAGCTGATTGGGGCCGATTCCCTGGCCTTTCTCAGTGAGGAGGGATTGATGGAAGGGATTGGTTTAGAGACCGATGCACCTTACGGGGGCCTCTGTATGGCCTACTTTAATGGCGACTATCCCACCGGACTCTACGACTATGCCGAAGAATACTATCGCGCCCTAGAAGAACAGGAGGAAAAGCATGGATAATGCCTACAGCCAAGCCGGTGTGGATGTGACCGCAGGCTATGAAGCCGTCCGTCGTATGGCCAAACATGTCAAAAAAACTCAACGTCCAGAAGTCCTCAGCCAACTAGGGGGCTTCGGGGCCGCCTTCTCTCTGAAAAATTTTAACTACCAAGATCCCGTCCTCATCTCGGGGACTGATGGGGTAGGGACCAAGCTCCTCCTCGCCATCCAGGCCCAGGTCTATGACCAGATTGGGATCGATTGCGTGGCCATGTGTGTCAACGATATCCTGGCCCAAGGCGCTGAACCCCTCTACTTCCTCGATTACCTGGCTGTGGCCAAGAACGATCCGGCCATTATTGAAGCCATCGTTAAGGGGGTCTGCACGGGCTGCCAAGAAGCTGGTGCAGCCCTGATTGGGGGCGAAACCGCTGAGATGCCAGACATGTACACGGGGGACGACTTTGACTTAGCCGGCTTTGCGGTGGGGATTGCTGACCGCGATTCCCTGATTCAAAAAAGAGATGTCCAAGCAGGGGATATCCTCATTGGACTAGCTTCTTCAGGCCTCCATTCCAATGGCTATTCCCTGGTGCGCAAGGTCTTCTTCAAGGACCATGATTTCGCACTCGATGACCAGCTGGACCTCTTGCCCCAAGCCGCCAGCCTGGGAGAGGAATTGCTCAAACCGACCCGGATCTATGTGGCCTCCCTCCTGCCCTTGGTTCGAGCAGGTAAAATCCATGGCCTGGCTCATATTACAGGGGGCGGCTTTGTCGAAAATATTCCCCGCATGCTGCCTGAAGGGCTCTGCGCCCAGATCGACCGGGGGACCTGGCCTGTCTTAGATATTTTCAAGGCCCTGGCCCACTATGGCCAAATTCCTGAAGCCGACCTCTATGAGATCTTCAATATGGGGATCGGCATGGTGGCAGCAGTCGCCCCTAGCGACCGTGATGCGGTCTTAGCTTCCTTAGAGGCCGCCGGGGAAGCCGCTTATGTCATAGGCCGAGTTGTCGAGGATGATGACCGAGCCATCCAGATTCACTAAGGAGGTTCTTATGCGTTGTGCTATCTTTGCATCCGGTAATGGGTCCAACTTCCAAGCCCTGGCCCAAGCTTTTGCAAGTGGCCAGGAAGGAGTTGAGATTGTCTTTCTCTTCTCCGACCAAGCGGGGGCCTATGCCCTGGAACGGGCCCTGAATTTAGGGATAAAGACCTACCAGTTCAGTCCCCAAGACTTCCCTAGCCGCCAAGCCTATGAAGAAGCCTTGGTAAAAATTTGCCAGGAAGAAGCCGTCGATTTGGTTATTTTAGCCGGCTACATGCGGGTCCTCCACGCGCCCCTCATTCAAGCCTACCCCCAAGCCATTATTAATATTCACCCCTCCCTCCTCCCAGCCTTTCCGGGACGTCACGGCATTCGTGAGGCCTATGAAGCGGGGGTGGCGGAGGCCGGAGTCACTGTCCATTATGTGGATGCGGGCATTGACAGTGGGGAGATTATCCGCCAAGCCAGCCTAGCCATCCGACTGGGGGAGACTTTGGACGAACTTGAAGCGCGTATCCATGACCTGGAACACCAAGTCTATCCAGCTGTTATTCGTCAATTGAAAGGAAGAGAACATGCCTAGAGCCTTAATCAGTGTGTCAGATAAGACCGGAATTGTTGATTTTGCGAGATTTTTAGCCGAACAAGGGATTGATATTATTTCGACTGGGGGAACCCTCCAAGTATTAACTGAGGCGGGGGTCCCGGTGACGGCGGTGGAGGAAGTGACCGGCTTCCCTGAAATTCTGGATGGCCGGGTCAAGACCCTCCACCCTAAGATCCATGGGGGCCTCCTCGCCCGCCGCGACCAGGCCAGCCACCTTCAAGCCTTGGCCGACCATGGGATTGAAGCCATCGACTATGTGGTGGTCAACCTCTACCCCTTCAAGGCCACCCTGGCCCAGGCCCATGCGAGCCACGCCGACCTGATTGAAAATATCGACATCGGTGGCCCCTCCATGCTGCGGAGCGCCGCCAAGAACTACCAGTCGGTGACCGTCCTTACCGACCCAGCTGACTATGACCGGGTCCAAGCTGAACTAGCGGCTGAAGGAGCGACTAGCCTGGACTTGAGGGCCCACTTGGCGGCCAAGGTCTTCCGCCAAACGGCCCAGTACGATGCCCTGATTGCCCACTACCTGACGAACTTTGTCGGCGAGACTGAGCCGGAAAAGCTGACCCTGACCTATGACCTCAAACAAGAGCTCCGCTATGGGGAGAACAGCCACCAAGCTGCTGCCTTCTACCAAGAGCCCCTAGCTCCGTCCTATAGCCTGGTCCAAGCCCAGCAGCTCCAGGGTAAGGAACTGTCCTATAACAATATTAAGGACGCCGATGCAGCGCTAAGAATGATTGCGGAATTCCAAGTTCCCGCTGCCATTGCGGTCAAACACATGAATCCCTGTGGCATGGGCCTAGGCGAGACCATTGAACTCGCCTTCCAGCGCTGTTATGAAGCTGATTCCCAGTCCATCTACGGTGGCATTGTGGCCGTCAACCGGCCGGTGACCCAGGAGCTAGCTGAAGCGCTCAAGCCAATCTTCTTAGAGATTGTAATTGCGCCTGCTTTTGAGCCCGAGGCCCTAGAGCTATTAGCAGACAAGAAAAACCTGCGTCTCTTAGCCTTGGACCACTTCGACCAGAGCCCTGCACCAGCCAAGGAATATGTGTCCGTCATGGGTGGCCTCTTGGTCCAAGACCAGGACATCCCCCAAACGGTCCATGCGGCGGACTGGCCAGCTATGGGCCAGGTGCTACCTGACCACAAGCAAGACCAGGCCTTGGAACTGGCTTGGAAGTTGGTCAAGCATGTCAAGTCCAACGCGATTGTGGTGGCCAATTCTGTTCAGAGCCTAGGGATCGGTGCCGGTCAGATGAACCGGGTGGGTGCCTGTGAGCTGGCCATCCAAGAAGCCCTGACCAATCCCCACGATGTGGACTGGTCAGATATGGTCCTAGCCAGTGATGCCTACCTGCCCATGGCCGATACGGCTGAATATGCGGTCTCCCATGGCATCAAAGCTATCGTCCAGCCTGGAGGTTCTATCCACGACGACGATTCCATTGCCGTGACCGATGCGGCTCAGATTCCTATGTTGAAGACGGGACGGAGACATTTTAGACACTAGGAGGTTGGAATGAAAGTATTAGTGATTGGTGGGGGCGGTCGTGAACACGCCCTAGCCCGCAAATTTATGCAGAGTCCCAATGTTGACCGGGTCTATTGCGCACCCGGCAATCCGGGGATGCTAGGGGATGGAATCGACTTGGTCCCCTTAGCTGTTGACCAGGTCGATGAACTCCTGGCTTGGGCCCAAGAAGCTGAGATTGACTGGACCTTTGTTGGCCCTGAACAGCCACTCTTCTTGGGAATTGTGGACCGTTTTCGGGCTGCAGGTCAAAAAATCTTCGGCCCCAGCCAGGCAGCGGCTCGTCTGGAATCTTCTAAGAAATTTGCTAAAGAACTATTAATTCAGAATGGAATTCCGACGGCCCACTACCAAGCTTTTGAAGATTACAAAACGGCCCAAGCCTATGTTCAGAAGGCTAGCTTTCCTCTTGTGATCAAGGCAGATGGGCCAGCAGCTGGTAAGGGCGTTGTGATTGCCCAGGACCTAGCGACAGCCGAAGCTGCCCTGGTTGATATCTTGGAAGCCGACTGCTATGGGAGTCAATCTCAGGTCGTGGTGGAAGAGTATTTGACCGGGCCAGAATTTTCTTTCTTTAGCTTGGTCCACGACGGCCAGGTCCTCCACCTACCAACGGCCCAGGACCACAAGCGGGCCTATGACCAGGACCGTGGCCCTAATACAGGTGGGATGGGCGCCTATGCCCCAGTTCCCTTTGTTGATGAGGGTCTCTACCAGGAAGTTGTGACGACTATTGTTGAGCCCACCCTCCAGGCCATGGAAGCGGTAGGTTATCCCTACAGCGGGGTCCTCTATACCGGGCTCATGCTGACAGCTGAGGGGCCTAAGGTGATTGAGTTCAATACCCGCTTCGGCGATCCCGAGACCCAGATCCTCATGCCCTTGTTGGGGGATGATTTCGCTGATACTATTAGTCAACTCCTGGATGGCCAGCCTGCCCAGCTGACCTTGAAAGAGAACCGCCCTAGCCTAGGCGTTGTCCTCGCAGCGGAAGGCTATCCCAATCCCTATGCCAAGGGGATGGACCTAAGCCCTCTCGTTAATGCTTGTCCGGCAGACATCTCTCTACTCTATGCAGGCGTGGGCGAAAAGTCAGGTCGCTTGATTGCTCAGGGCGGTCGCATCCTTATGGCAGTGGCCCAGGGGGATGATCTCGTCCAAGCGGCTCAACAGGTCTATGCCTATCTCGACCAGAATCCCATCCCTCAGACCTTCTACCGCCACGACATTGGTGGACAAGTCATCTCTCACTCTAAGGAGGAAAAAGTTTCATGATCCCACGCTACACCCGTCCCGAAATGGGCCAAGTTTGGTCCGATGATAACCGCTACCAGTGCTGGCTCGAAGTTGAAATCCTCGCCGCCGAAGCCTGGGCTGAACTCGGTGAAATTCCTAAAGAGGATGTTGAAAAAATCCGTGCAAAAGCGACTTTCGACATTGACCGCATCCAAGAGATCGAAGCCCAAACCCGCCACGATGTCGTGGCCTTCACCCGCTGTGTTTCTGAATCTCTAGGCGAAGAGCGCAAGTGGGTCCACTATGGCCTGACTTCGACTGACGTGGTCGATACCGCTCAAGGCTACCAGCTTAAGCAGGCCAATGACATTATCCGTCAAGACCTGGCCTGGTTCCTAGAGATTCTGAAGAAGAAGGCGCAGAAGTACAAGCACACGGTCTGCATGGGCCGGACCCATG
>NZ_KV797923.1:0-13389 GCF_001809535.1 Aerococcus sp. HMSC062A02
CCATCCTGGTCAACTACATGATCCGCCGCTTCGGGAAAATTATTGAAGATTTAACGGTGTTCCCAGATAACATGTTGCGGAACATGCAGGCTACCCATGGTCTGATTTACAGCCAGCGTCTGCTCCTCAAGCTGGTGGACCAAGGCTTGTCTCGAGAAGCCGCCTATGACCTGGTCCAACCTCTAACGGCCCAGGCCTGGGACGAGCAACGCGATTTCCGTGACTTGGTCGAAGCTAATGAAGAAATCACGGACCTTCTCAGTCCGGAAGAGATCGACGATGCTTTTGACTACCACTACCACCTCCAACGGGTCGATGAGATCTTCGAGCGTTTGGGTATATAATGGAAGGAACTGGAATTTATCCATGCAAAGTAGCCTAGCAGCTGGACCTGTTAGGCTTTTTTAGTAGGAGCCTGTAAATAAAAAGATATAAATCAAATGGTATTAGTGAGCATCCGTTCCGCTTTTGCTCAAAATAGCTGATATAGAAAATATTCTTTATTTACTAGTCATCAACACTAATAACTAGAGAATCAATTAAAGTAGTAGACTATTAAAATTTACACCTATGAGATGTCAGGATCTTGTAGAAGCTGCATTGCAACTTGAGATTTCATCATTTAATTTAAGTCCAAAAAGACTGAATACGGCTAAGCGTGCCTTGTTACGGGATAGTTTATTTGCTAGGATAGACTTGAAGCTCAGATTTTCTTTGGGAGGGAGACTTAGCTCATGTACTTTATCTTCTTTTTTATCGTGTCACTGCTGACTTTTATGACCCATAATTTTCTCCAAGAGTCCTTACAAGTCACAAACAGCTGGGTAAATATCATACTCTTTGTTGGCCTCTACACGCTGATCTACATTATCTGTAAGTTTATTTTCAAAAAGTTCGGCAAAGATATCTAAAGCAAAAGCGCCAGCCCCCGGACCCTTTCAGGTCGCGAGGAACTGGCGCTTTGCTTATTGCTGGTATAGTTTTAAATAGTGGTAACTAGCCATGAACGAATAATTTCTATAACAATTATTGCTGACCAGGACTGGCGCGTTGAAGTGGGACTTTTTACAGGAGATTATGGACAGCTTCGTGGATCTTTTTGGCGATATAGGGGTTGTTCATGGTGTAGAGGTGGATGCCGTCGACGCCCTGGCTGATTAGGTCGACGATTTGGTTGACAGCGTAGGCGATGCCGGCGTCACGCATGGCGACGGGCTTGTCTTGGTAGCGGTCCATCATCTTGACAAACTTGTCAGGGAGCTTGACCCCGCAGAGGCTGGTCATCCGCTCGATCTGCCGCTTGTTAACCACCGGCATGATCCCGGCTTCAATGGGAACGTTGATATCAGCGAGTTCACAGCGTTCGCGGAAGGCGTAGAAGTCATTGTTGTCGAGGAAGAGCTGGGTGATCAGCTGGTCCACGCCAGCATCGACCTTGGTCTTGAGGTGCTTGATGTCTTGAACCTTGTCCTTGCAATCGACATGGCCTTCGGGATAGCAGGCAGCGACCACATTGAAGTCTCCCTTGTCCTTGATGAAGCGGACCATGTCGGAGGCATAGCTGAAGTCACCGGGCTCATAGTCATCGGCTGGCAGGTCTCCGCGCAGAGCTAGGATGTTTTCGACTTTAAGGGCCTTGAGTTCTTCTAACTTCTCCTCCAAATCGGCCTTGGTCATGCCAACGCAGGGGAGGTGGGCGATACTTTCAATGCCGTAGCCCTTGATGGTCTGGGCGATTTTGAAACTTTCGTCATTGTTGTCCCCGCCCCCAGCGCCGTAAGTGACGCTGATACAGTCGGGGGATAGGCTTTTGAGTTCTTCGAGTGTTTTATAGATACTTTGGGGTCCAGAGGTCTTTTTGGGTGGGAAGACCTCGTAGGAGAAGACGGTTTTTTCTTTAAAAAGTTCTTTCGTTTTCATGGCGGATTTCCTCTGTAGCTTGGACCAGGTGCTTGAGGGAGGCAGTGGTTTCTTCCCAACCGCGCGTCTTTAGACCGCAGTCAGGATTGATCCAGACTTTCTGGATGGCGACCTTGTCCAAGATCTTTCTAATGTTGCTTTTTATTTCATCGACGGAAGGGACACGAGGGGAGTGGATATCGTAAACGCCGGGGCCAACCTGGGTCTGGAAGTTCTGGGCTTTGAGGCTATCGAGAATTTCCAGGTCGGAACGTGAGGCTTCGAAGCTGATCACGTCGGCATCCATCTGGTCAATGGCAGGAATAATATCGGTAAACTCGCTATAGCACATATGGGTGTGGATCTGGGTGGTCGCTTGGACGCCGCTGTGGACCAGGCGGAAGGCTGGGATGGCCCAATCCAGGTATTGGCTGTACCAGTCGGACTGGCGGAGGGGGAGCTTCTCGCGTAAGGCCGCTTCATCGATCTGGATGATGCGGATGCCATTCGCTTCTAAATCGAGTACCTCATCGCGGATGGCCAGGGCGATCTGGTAGGTCGAGGTCTTAATGGAGATGTCTTCACGCGGGAAGGACCAGTTGAGAATGGTCACAGGTCCAGTCAACATGCCCTTGACCAGGTGCTCGGTCCGACTTTGGGCATAGGTCGACCAGGGCACGGTTATCGCTTGGGGGCGGGAGATGTCGCCCCAGATAATCGGTGGCTTCACACAGCGGGTCCCGTAAGACTGGACCCAGGCATACTGGGTGAAGAGATAGCCCTGGAGCCGTTCACCGAAGTATTCTACCATGTCATTACGTTCGAATTCCCCGTGGACCAGGACATCGAGGCCAATCTCCTCTTGGCGGCGAAGGCAGTCATCGATGGCTTGGCGGTTGAAGGCTTCATAGGCCTCCTGATTAATCAAGCCCTTCTTGAAGTCGGATCGGTTCTTCTTCACTTCCTTGGTTTGGGGGAAGGAGCCGATGGTAGTCGTTGGTAAGACTGGCAGGTTGAAAGCTTCCTTCTGCAGGGCTTCCCTTTCGGCAAAGGCTGGCTGGCGGTTGAAGAGCTCTTCCTTGATGGCTTGAACCCGTTTTTGGACTCTAGGATCGTTGGCATCTGGTCGGTGGGCAAAGAGGGCCTGGTTGGCTTGGTAGGCGGGCTCATTCTGACGGTCGCCTCCAGCTAGGTGCTTGAGTTCTTGGAGCTCCTGGAGTTTCTCTTCAGCGAAGGCGAAGTGGGCCTTGTAGTCGGCCTTTAATTGCTCTTCTGGGGCCAAGCGGTAAGGCACATGGAGGAGGGAGCAAGATGTATTTAATACTAAGGCGATGCCCTGAGCCTCTAAGCGCTCAACCACGGCCAGGGTCTTGGCATAGTGGTTGCGCCAGATGTTCTTGCCGTTGACCAGGCCGGCGAAGAGAAGCTTATCGCTTGGAAAACCATATTTTTCGACGAGTTCTAGGGTCTTCCGACCTTCTAGGAAGTCTAAGCCGATGCCGTCGAAGTCGAGGGCAATGAACTCTTGGTAGATGTTGCGGATGTCCCCGAAGTAAGTCTGGAGGAGGACCTTGACCGCTCCCTTCTTAGGGAGGATGCCTTGGTAGAGCTCTTGGAAGAGTTGGATATCTTCCACGCTAAGGTCGTAGACAAGGTCGGGTTCATCCAGCTGGACCCAGACCACGCCCTCAGCTGCTAAAGTTTGGAGGAGCTGGCTATAGGCTTGGCTGAGGGCCTCCTTGAAGTCTTGGGCGGTCTTCTGGCCCAGGTAGCGGAGCTTCTTGAGCAGGGTGAAGGGGCCGATGAGGGTCGGTTGGGTCTCCACTCCTAGGGCCTTGGCCTCCCGGTAGTGGTCAAGCACTCGGTTGTTGGCCAGCTTGACCACAGTATCGTCTTCGATCTCGGCGACCATGTAGTGGTAGTTGGTGTTGAACCACTTCTTCATGGCCAGGGCCTTAACGTCTCCCGCCTCTCCCTGGTAGCCCCGGGCCTGGGCGAAATAAGTATCCAGTTTAGACAGTTGGAGGTCCTTATAGCGCTTGGGCACGATGTTGAAGAGGACCGCCGTATCTAGGAAGTGGTCGTAGAAGGAGAAATCATTGGAAGGAATGAAGTCCAGGCCACTCGCCTTCTGCTTGAGCCAGTGGTCTTGGCGGAGCTGGCGGGCCGTCTCTTGGAGGTCGGCCTCAGTAATTTCATGGCGGAAGTATTTTTCAGTTTGGAATTTGAGTTCTCTGAGGGCCCCGATGCGCGGGTAACCGATAATTGATGTTTGCATAAGACTGGCTCCTTTTTTGCTTTTAATAATAAGGGAAGTACATTTTTGAATGGCTTAAGTATAGCAGAGGAGGGCTTAGGGGCGGTAATACGCACTTTGAATCAAGAAGAATAGCCAGTCGCTATGGATAGGACTGAGGTCGAGGAGATAGAATGGCCTTATTACTTCGTATATAGCCTATTTTTTGATAAAATATAAGTAAGTAGTCGTGAGCATTCGGCTCGCTTTGGCCCAGCATTCGCAATGAACAGACTTTAAAAGGAGCGCCTATGTTAGAAAAAATTAAAAAGATACCGGCAGGGACTTTTCTCGTCCCCATGTTTATCTCGATGGTCCTGTATACCTTGTGGCCCAATCTCTTTAAGGTCGGAGGGATTAGCCAGTCCCTCTTAGCTGGGGAAGGCCAGGGTTTTATTATTGGCTTGCTCTGCTTCTGTTCGGGAGTGGGGATTGACCTCAAACGCTTGGTCCGAGTTCTCAAGCGCCAGGGGATTCTCTTTCTCGTTAAGCTGGGGATCGCCTTCCTGGTTACCATTGCCTACTTACGCTTCTTTGGGGATGGTGGTATCTGGGGGATGCCAGCTATTGCGGTCGCGACCGCCCTCTTGAGTATTAATCCAGCCATCTACCTCTCCATCAGTGAGGAGTATGGCAATGAAGATGACCCTTACGCTTTCGGCCTAACCAGTCTCTTCTGTATCCCTCTCTTCCCGATGATTATCTTCGGCTTGGTCTACTCCAGCGGGGGCTTCGACTGGATGCCGGTGATTTCAACCCTTCTCCCGATGCTCCTAGGGATTATTTTGGGCAATCTTGATAAACAGTTTGCAGAACTCTTTGGACCGGGACTCAATGTCTTGATCCCTTGGCTGGGCTGGTCGATTGGGCAAGGAACCAATGTCTTGGAGGCCATCAAAGCTGGCCCAACCGGCATTCTCTTGACTCTGGTAGTCATCATCTTCATGTTGCCCCTCTTCTTGGTTGACTACAAGATCCTGGGTAATGACGGGACAGCTGGCCTGGCCATGCTCAATGTGGCCGGCCTGTCTACCTCCGTGCCTGTCGTCCTCGCAACCACCTACCCCCAACTCCTGGACTATCAGACCGCTGCTGTCTCTCAGATCCTCGCCTCCGTCGTCATCCTCAGCTTCCTCAGCCCTGTGCTGACCGAACGCTGGGTCAAACACCTCCAGAAAAAAGAAGCTGAATAAAAAAGAAAATCCGTCACACCATTTAAGAATGGCAGGTGACGGATTTTATATTAGGGGAAAAATTACCAAATATGAAAAAAAAACGACCACATATGATGAATTTAAGTATTTACTCATTTTTTCTGATAGACTAAGGTTAACGATCAGGGATGGTTGATTGAACCAGTTCACTAGGAGCAAGCTAACCACTTCTAATCAAATCCTAGTGAAAGGAGAAAAGCAGATGACAGTTAAAGAAAAAGATTGCTTAATCAGTGTAGGGCTTGCTGCTCTTTTCTTAATCTTTGCCCTTGCGATTATTTCCAACATCGATGCAATCGTGGTAGGTTTAGAAGCAGGTTTTAATTCGCTTTAGAGGCTATCCGCCCATAAAAAATCCGTCACTCTATTTGCGAATAGGAGTGACGGATTTTTATATGTTATATTTTTAACTTAAAATATACTTTTCGATATTAAATCGTTTAATTAATATAGCTACCACAATAAAGTCTATGACAAAGAGGAGAGCAATAATGAATAGAATGATCGAACGCTTTAATAAGATAGCGCCACTGGCTTGCGAGATGAGCATGGCCATAATAGGTACCACAATGATTAAAGCGATGGATTGGGCAGACTTTGTATTGCCCACATAAGGGGAAATAGCAAAGACTAAAGCGATGGATAGAATCGTTAATAAGGGAGCCAGGAAGAGGCTAGCGTATAGCCATACCGAGTCTAAAAAAATATAGTTTCCTATGGTGAAGTAACTTCCTGTTGTGAATATGATTTCATAAATTAGGGTAAATAACCAGGTAATCAGGATACTCGGTATTAAAGCAGATAAGATTTTACCGATGACTAAGCTACGGATAGAGATGGGGGTATAGAGTAAGCCCTCTAAGCTCTTGTTCTCCTTTTCTCCAATAAAGCCTTCACTCGAGAGAACATTGGCAATCATGACTGGAATTAGCAAGAAGAGGGGAAGAGTAAAGAAATTTAAGATCGCATAGATAGGATAATAGACAGTGGGAAGATTGCTAGGCATTAAGTCAGCCGGGATAACCTCTAAAAAAGCCGAGAGACCAGCTATACTTTTGATAATCGCATCATTTGTCCCAAGGGTTAAGATCATAATAGGGAACACAATCGAAAAAATACTAGGTAAGACAAATAGAATACTGACTATCGATTTGTTATTTTTTAACGATATAAATTCTTTATTAATGATTGTTCTTATATTATTCATAGTGACTAGCCTCACCTTCATTAATAACATCGAAGTAGAGATCCTTAATCGTATATTTACACTCACTTATAGAAAAGATATCAATCCCAGCTGTAACCAAATCTTTTGCTAGCAGAGGAATTTCGTGCTTATCCTTACTGGCGATATATAATTTATTTTCAGTATTTTTGTACAAATTAATCGAATGTTTGGCCTCACAAATTTTCTTTGCCTCATTTACGGGTGTGGCTTCTAGAACATATCTTTTTAACGGCCATCTTTGGTCGATGAGAAGATCAGGATCCCCTTGAAGTTTAATCGCTCCTTTCTGAATGATCGCAAAGTTATTGATAATATGCTCTAAGCCGTCCAATTGGTGGGTGCACATTAGAATGGAGAGCTTTTGATCTTCTGCTAATTTCTTAAGATAATGGATAAGATTTTCCTGCGTTTGTGGATCTAAGCCTGAAGTCGGTTCATCTAGTATTAATAATTCGGGCTGGTGGATAATTGACCGTGACAATAATACTTTTTGCTTCATTCCTTTGCTTAGACTGCTGACTTTAGCATCGATTTTATTTTCTATGTCAAAGAAATTTAATAAGTCATTAATTCGTTCATCAAGTTTGTCTCCATAAAGGCCATAAAGATGGCCCCAGATTTTCATATTTTCATAGACTGTCCAATTTTCATATAAATTGGCATCATTCTGCACACCAATCCTTCTCTTTAGGTCTTCAATATTTGCTTCATTGGTGTCTTCGCCAAATAAATGTACACTCCCCGAATCAAGCTTAAGTACGCCCATGATCAATCGAATCATTGTTGTTTTTCCAGCGCCGTTAGGACCCAGCAGTGCGAAAAATTCTCCTTGCCTTACTTTTAAATTGATATTCGACACAATTTGTTTTCCATTAATTGATTTTGAAATATTTTTAACTTCAATCATTTGCATCACTTTCTTTATCAAATACTTATTTACTTAATTATATTCAATTGCTTTATTTATAAATAAGCAGAAGATTCACCTGTTTGGTATGATTTAACTTTTAAGATAAGCACCTTCTATAGATGGCTGGTTAACACATAGCTTGGCTATTTCAAACATTAAAATCAAAAAATCCGTCACACCATTCACGAATGGCTAGTGACGGATTTTATTTGGCTTTTTGGTCAGATTGCTTTTCCCGCTCAGCCAGGGCCTGGTTGAGGGCGGCCTTGTACTTGCGGGAGAAGGCGAAGACTTGGCCGTTGCTCAGGGTCAGCCGGCGAGTGAGTGGGCTGACCTGGTCGATGTGGTCGAGGTTGACTAGGGCCGATTGGGAGAGGCGGAAGAAGCCGGGAAGCTGGTCGAAGTCCTTGAGGGCACCGTAGCTCTGCAGGGTACTGGACCGGGTGGTGAACTCTAGGATATGGGGCTTCTGGGTGGTTTGGATGCTGTAGAGGTCCTGGAGGTCGACCAGGTAGGTCTGCGAGCCCGCCTTAATTTGCAGGCTGGCTTGCTTTGTTTCCTGGCCCGGATAGAGGCGCTGGTAGAAGAGCTCGAAGCAGGTGATGATCTCTTGGCGCAAACTGTCGAAGTCGGCTTTATGGATATAGGCCAGGGGCTCCAGGTGCTGTTGGAGGGTCAGGGGAGCATAGGAGGAGTGGGCCGTGATGAAGGCAATCCGTCCATAGGGGTCCAAACGCTTGATCTCTTGAGCCAGGCTTAGCCCCTCTGCCTGGCCCTTAATTTCAATGTCGAAGAAGTAGAGGCCCGGCTGCTTAGGCTGGTCGGAGAAGGCCGCCGCAATTTCTTCGGGCTCGCTGCTGGCCTTGGCCAGGTAGAAGCTCTTGTTATGGAAGAGGATGTAGTCTTCGATGATGCCTGTGATAGCTTGGAGCTGGCCGGGATTATCCTCTAAGAGATAAACAGGGTGCATGGCTGGGCCTCCTTTCTAGAGATAGGTCAGGTAGAGCTGGGCCTGGAAGAGGCCCTCTTGGTAGGTCAAGTTGAGGAGGGCATTGGGGTAGGCGCTGAGGATCTCTTCCAGATTGGTCAGGCCTAGTCCCCGGTGGCCCGCCTTGGTAGAAAAACCGGCCTGCTTGGCTTCCCGGACCGCAACAGTAGGACTGGGATTGGTCACCTGGATCTCCAGCCCCTGGTCATCGGCCAGCATGAGGATATCGATGGTCTCACCAGCACTGGGATCGGCCGCTTGCCGGCCCTCGTTGGCATTATTGAGCAGGATAGCCAGGCAGCGCATGAGGTCGAAGCGGTTAATCGGCAGAGTATTCAGAGGGTAGAGGCATTCGAAGCGGTAGGGGATCCCCGCCTTCTCCCACTCCAAGAGCTTGGACATGAGGAGATAGCGCAGGTCCTGGTCTTCGATCTGCTGGAGGTCGGCCAGGTTGGACGGACTCTCCTGGGGCATCTCTTCCTTGACATAGGTCGACAACTTGTCCAGGTAGTCTGTCAAGTGGTCGAAGTCCTGGTCGCGGACCATCAATTGGGACAAGGACAAGAGGTCATTGAGGTCGTGGCGGATCTTCCGGATACTGTCCCGGTTATCTTCCAAGCGGTCCAGGTAGAGGGCTAAATCTTCCGTTCGTAGGGCCTGGGACTCAGCCGCCTGGTCCGCCATCTTCCGCCGGTAGTAGAGGAAGGCGAGGAGGAGGGCGAGTATGAGTTGGAAGGCCATAAAAGCCAGGAGCCCCATCAAGACCTTGGAATAAGATAGGTCGGGATTCTGGTAAAAGAAGTCAGAAAGAATGGTCAGTCCAATAAAACATAAGAGTGGAATCGTGAAGATCCGGTCGTTGAATATTTCTTTAAAGAGCCGGAATAAGTTGCCTTGCTTACGAATATAGCGACAAGTTGAAAACGTGATGCCGAATTCTAAGAGCCAAAATGTGATAAAGAGTCCCCAGCCTTCAATCTGGAGTATGTTCAAGGGTAGAGCAAAGCAAGCTAATCGAATCAAGGAATGAAAAATTTGATTGACCAGCAAAAAATTAAGGAGTAAGTAGTCACTCTCTGAATCTTTTTGCAGGAGAAAGAAAAGAAAAAGAATGACAAGAACCGTGGCCAATGATTGAAAATGGACGAGCTCTCTTAGCATCCCCTGAAAGAATAGATAGGTGGAGCTAACCATGACTGTCTTGAATAAAGGATGGTTAGCCTTCAAAGAAAAAATAGGCAGAGAGGTATACAAAATAGCTTGTATGCTGGCGTTGAGGAGCGATAGGTAATAAGGGATAGTTGTCACTCCCATCTAGTGGATTAAGGTACATTTATCATAAGTAAATCTTAAATAAAAGTCAATCATTGCTATAAATGAACCGGATATGATGAAAAAACGACCAGATATGATGACTTTAAAACGCTATCAAAACTTTCTGTTATACTAAGGATACAGAAAGCAGATAGAAGTTGATTTGGAGGAGGAGTTGAATGAATACAAAAGAAGACCCACACAGCAAGTTGAAAAAATATATCTTGCTCTTAATTATCTTGGCTATTATCTTTGTAGGCATAGATTTCTACCGTAACTTTGATTTAGTCGTTGAAGGTTACCAGACCACCCGTGTTGCACCTGAAACTAAGAACTAGTTGTCTATGATCGACATTCTTCTGGTGACTTATAGACTTAGAAATGGAGGCCCATTATGGATTTAAAACAATCATTCACTGAGAGCTTGGAGGCTCTGGTCCAAAGCTTAGAAGCCAACCACCCTGAGGCACGGACAACCCGCTATGTTCGGGAAAGTTTATCTGAAGTTAAAGAAGCAGAGGGCGTGGCCCTGACAGGTCAAATTCAACAATTTTTAGAGAAGGCACCGATTGTTAAGAGCTCGGAGAAGCTGGACTTTTCTGCAGAGGAGAAGGAACTTTGGCACAAGGTCCTAGACCACAAGCAATTGGGCAATAACTTGTGGGGGCTCTCATTATAAGAAATTGACCTCAAAACGAGTTATACCGAAGGAGCTGGTGCTTGAGATGCCTGAAGATCGTAAGAAGCAAGTAAGAATTATCTTGGATGCAGGGCTAGCAGCCTTAACGGTTCAGCTTGTACTGTCCTATCTTTCCAAGAGCGACCCCCTGCTGGTTTGGGAAGATTACAAGTCCATCTTGGATTTTATCTTGCTGGTAGCTATAAGCCTGGAAATTAGTCTCCGCTTTAAACGTTGGCGGGCTAATAGAAACTAGAAGGTGTATGATGACAAAAGGAAAAGTTAGTCCTTTAGCTAAGTTCATGATGATACTCATTGTCCTGGCCTTGGTCTGTATCGGTGTCGATCTCTACCGGAATGCTGATACTTACTGGGAAGCCTACCAGGCGGGTTATGACTCCTATGAGCAAAGTTCTCCCTTTGACTAAGGGATCGAGCTTACTTGGGACGGATTACTAATTTTTTTAGAAGACCACTCGTTATCCGAACAAGGAGGTGTTCTTATGAAAGCCGAAGAAAGAAAGTCACTGCTCATGAAACTATTGCTTGTTTTTGTTGCGATGAAGCTCTTGTCATTTGGCGTTGATGTCTACAATAATTTTGATGACTATCAAGCGGCCTACCAGGAAGGCTATCAGTCCTATGAGCAGGTCAATCCTTTTGAATAGTGTAATTTACTAAAACAATTAAATGGTGTTAGTGAGCATTCGTTCCGCTTTTGAATTTTGCCCTTAAAGAGCCATGGCACCGGTTCGGGCCAAGGTCCCTCACCTAGCGAGCTTCAAAGGGCTAGTACGGCTAGTGCCTACTATCCCTAATTCACATCGCTTGCTTATTCATGGCTAAGGGCAAACTTCAAGGCTTCACTACTGCTCAAAATTAAATAAGTAATTCTTTATTATTGAATTATCAATCATCAATAATAAATTTTTAGTGATTCCGAGAAGCTCCTCAGCGCGGGAGCTTTTTGTGATTTTATTTCCTCTCCCCTTGCATCCTCTAGCTTGAATTGTTAGTATAGGTTCCGCTATGATAGACTTGAGTCAAGTCTGCTCTTGCGAACCCGACTAAAGGGTGTGAGAGGGTGCGGGAGAAAGGGACTTCTGGAGTAAAAGACCAGAGAAGGCTGAAAGCCTTCGACGGACTTTTATGAAGAGGAGCACTTTCTGCATCCTCGAATCCGACTGCAGTAGGTAGAAAGAAGGGGTTTTGATGGCAATTTTTGATGATCACGCCAAGGATTATGATCGATGGTACGACAAGCCTATGGGGAAATTTGTGGATAAGGTGGAGACTGACCTGGCCTTTTCCCTCTTGACGGTCCAGCCGGGCATGCGAGTCCTGGATGCGGGCTGTGGGACTGGGAATTACAGCATCAAGTTGGCTAAGCACGGGGCTGAGGTGGTCGGTATTGATGTTTCTCGGGCCATGTTGGGCCAGGCGGAGGCCAATGTGCAAGCGGAGAACTTGGAGGTAGACTTCCAGCTGATGGACATGGAGGACCTGGCCTTTGAGGATAACTCTTTCGATGCTGTCCTCTCCATGACCGCCATTGAATTCGTGGAGGACCTGGATGCCCTCTACCGGGAATTCCGCCGGGTTGTGAAGCCGGGTGGCCAGATCTTACTGGGATCCATTACCAAGTCCGGCGCATGGGGGCAAGCCTATAGCGACAAGGGCGGGGACATCTACAGCCAGGCCCATTTCCGCGATTTGGCAGAGCTGAGAAGTTTAGATGAGGCGAATTTGGTGGATACGGCGGAGGGCCTCTTTGTCCTCCCTAATTCGGATCCCGCTAAGCTGTCTAGTGACTTGGAGATGAGCCTGTCGGAGAAGGGCCGGGCCGCAAGTTTTGCTTGTGTCCTCTTCGAGAAGGCGGACCGGGTCCAAGCCAAGCTGACCCTGGCCGCGGAAGAAGACCAGGACCTGAGCCAGCAGCGGGCCTACTTCTTGGACCGGATCGAATCGTCTGGCATCCCTTATGACTTGTCAGAGGCTGATGATTGTGTGACCCTGAGAGGGAATGCGGGGGAAGTCTTCCGGCTCTTAGAGGTCATCCACCAACAAGCGGCCCTCCATGGCGACTTCTACGACATGCGGATTGACTTGAAGAATCGTTTGGACTAGGAGGGACCAGGATGCAACTATTTGTCGATGAATCAGGGTCGATCAACCGCAAGAAGAACCCAGACGGTCGTTACTTTGTCATGGCCTTTGTGCAGACCGACCGTCCCGACCATGTCGCAGAGATTTTCCGCCGCAATAAGCAGTCCTACCTGGATAAGTCCCAGTCGAAAAAGACCGCCGATGAGGAGATCAAGGGGTCCAATATGCCGGATGGGATGAAGGCGCAGATCTTCAAGGCATTGCGTGATGAAACAGATGCAGTCTTCCATTATTTGGTGATCGATAACTTCCAGGTCTACCCCAATCTCCTGCGCAAGCCATCTCTGACCTTCAATTATTTCGTCGGCCTGGCCATCAAGGAAATTGCGGGCCACCGCCAAAATGAAAAGGAAAACCTGCAGATGATGATCGATAACCGCAACCAGGCCTTGCGGTCGCTGAATTCACTGGAGGAATACCTGCAGATTATCATGACCATCGAAAAACGCTGGCTCCACGATGTCCATGTCGAATACAAGGACTCCCAGGACGAGAACATGATCCAAGTGGCAGATATCTTCGCCAACACCGTCTTCCGGGTCTGCCGGAGCGAAGCCCATGGCAAGTCCAATCCCGACAACAAAAACCTCCTCAAACTCTGCCGCATCGGCAAAACACACTTCTTCCCGAGTGGTAAGAGTGAATTGAGTTTATTTGAATAACAGGGTGTGAGGGAGCGCGGGTAGAAGTGGACC
>NZ_KV797923.1:13489-28274 GCF_001809535.1 Aerococcus sp. HMSC062A02
CGCGGGTAGAAGTGGACCTCTGGAGCAAAAGACTAGAGAAGGCTGAAGGCCTTCGATAGATTTTTGTGAAGAGGAGCTATTTCTGCATCCTCGAACCCAACTAAAATAGGATAAAAACAAAAAGCATCCCAAAAGCTAGCAGCTTGTGCCAGCTTTTGGGATGCTTTATTTTTATAGGAATAGTCGTACGCCGTTGACGATATTGAGGAGGATGACGGAGGCCGTGATGATGAGATAGGTGCGGTTGACGGCCTTGTTGGTCATGCGCTGGTTGAGGGCAGAGCCGACATAGCCTCCGATAACGGCAGCGGGGAGGATGACGAGGAGGAAGCTGCTTGAGCCAGCTGCGACACTGCCTGCCAGGACGATGCTGGTGAGCTTGGAGAGCTGGGAGAAGAAGATGGTGATGATGGAGTAGACCGTGGCCTGCTTGGTTGAGGCACCGAAGAGGGCGATGAAGAGGGCCACGTTCATGGGCCCGCCGCCGATGCCGAGCAGGGTCGAGAGGACACCCAGGGCCAGGGAGGCGAGGAAGAAGCTGAAGAGGCCAGCTAGGCGGAGCTGCTTACGGCTGGGGTCATAGGTGTACCAGATGGAGAGGCCCAGGGTGATGACGGTGATAATAATTTGAATCAACTGGACCTTGTCGGGGTTCTTGTAGAGGGACATAAGGATGTTGAAGATGGTGTCCCCTAAGCGGCCGCCGATAATGGACCCGAAGGCAATGGCGAGGAGCCGCTGCCAGGAGATCTGGAAGCCACCGCGGACTTGTTTGATGATGGAGACGATGGACATGGTGAAGACGGCGGCACTGGAGAAGAAGCCAATTACATTGAGAGGGTGGGCACCAATCGCATCTAGGGCGGGCTTGATAATGACGCCTCCCCCCATGCCGGAGACGGCTCCTACGGTATTGGCGAAGAGAATGACAATAAAATAAAGTAAATAGAGCATACAGACCTTCTTTCTATCTTAGGTGCGGGATTGGGCACAGCGGAAGCCGGTGTTGGAGGTGCTGGACAGGGCATTATTGGCGTTGCGGCCGGCGATCCGGTAGCGCTGGCAGTAGGAATGGTGGCAGAGGAAAGAGCCTCCTCTGAGGGCGAAGTCGGTGGCTCGGTCATAGCCGGCGTAGGCCTTGGCCCAATCTTCGGCTGTTCTGTCTTGGAACTGGGTCAGGGGGATGCGGCCGGGATTGCTGCACCATTCCCAGACATTACCGATCATCTGGTAGAGGCCGTAGTCGTTGGGGGCATAGGCTTTAGCAGGGGCAGTGCCGACATAGCCATCTGCAGCTGTGTTCTCGTTGGGGAAATCACCCTGCCAGACATTGGCCCAGTGCTTGCCGCCTGCTTCGAGCTCATTGCCCCAGGGATAGGTGCGCCCGTCCCGGTGGCCAGCTTGGGCAGCGTATTCCCATTCTGCTTCGCTGGGCAGGCGGAGTCCGGCCCACTGGCAATAGGCCAGGGCATCGTTGTGGGAGACGTGGACGACGGGATGGTCCATCCGCCCTTCTAGCGTTGAACCTGGGCCTTCCGGTTGCCGCCAAGAAGCACCTGGCACCTCATGCCACCAGTCGGTCCCAGCAGTCAGGGGGTATTGGTCGCGCTTGTCTTCATCGATGAGGAGGAAGAAGACATTGGACGAGCCGTAGCGTTCAGCATCGGTAACATAGGCGGTATCCAGGAAGAAAGCCTGGAAGTCCCGGTTGGTCACCGTTTGGGCACTAATGGCGAAGTCAGCCACTTCGATCTCGACGCTGGGGCCTTCCTGGTCGCGGTCGAAACCACAAGACTTCTGGTCACTCCCCATGCGGAAAGTGCCGCCTTCAATTGAAATCAGTTCATCAGACATGGAGGTCCTCCTTTTTCATGATAAGTATCTAATCTAACTATAACATATTTTCATCAGATAGCTTTTTTTAAGGCTTAAAGATCGAGAAAAGATTGACCTTGTCCCTGAATTCGCTTAAAGTTAATGTAATAGATCTTAAGGAGGATTTACCATGAAGAAACAGTGGCTCTTATTACTAACCTCGGTGGCCCTGCTCGGTGCCTGCCAACAACCGGCCGACGACAAGGCAGCTGACCAAAGCAGCGCCCAGACCGAGAAACAAGCCAAGCAAGAAGCGACCTTTAGCATCCAACCCCTAGAAGGCGAAGCTGAAACCAAGCAAGTGACCTTCCAAGAGGGCGACAAGGTGCTGGATGTCTTGAAGGCTAACTTTGATGTGGAAGAAGATAAAGGCTTTGTCAAAGCCATCAACGGCGTCAGCCAGGATGAAGACAAGCAAGCTTACTGGATGTTCTACGTTAATGGTGAGATGGCACCCAAGGGAGCTGACCAGATCGAACTCAAAGCCGGCGACAAGGTGGAATGGAAGCTAGAACAGATGCAGGCTGAATCAGAATCTGAAGCCGCTTAGGAAAATATAAACAAATTGAAAACAGGAATTTCCTCTGTCTGTGAGGAAATTCCTTTTTTATTATGGGAGGGAGTAAGGACTGGGCCAGCAAGCCTCACTCGAGGGCTTCGATTGTACCTTCACTCTCGCCAAGCCACACGCCTGCTTCCCGAATGGAGCTTGATCTTCATGCACCTTCACTTGAGGTGTATGATTGTGGATAGAGCCAGAGCAAGCCACAGATAAGCCTTTTGTTTGTGTCTTCACTCACTGGATTTAAAGTCTGACTTTTTTGACCAATAATCATTGACCTTTCTTGACCAATTTGATATAATAAGAAGTGAAGAGGGAAAGGATCCCTCGAGATGATGAAGAAAGGTGATTAATGATGAAACGTTATACAGTGACTGCAGATGTCAACAGTGAAAAATTTGGTCAAGGGACCTTGGTTGCTGAATTGAATGAAGATGATTTTATCCGCTATGCCAACCTTTCGGACCAAGAAAAATTAGACTTCTTAAAAGAAAAAGGCGCCCGCTTCCAAGTCGATGTGAAGGACTTAGAAGACAAGGACGTGGCTAACTACAGCGTCAAGGCGAGTGAAAATACCCCATCCCGTCAAAGCGCGAGTGAACAACCTCGTGTGAGCCGGAAGATGCGGGTGAATGTGAATGGTCAAGACACCGGTTGGGTTGATGTGAGCGAAGAAAACCAAGCCCAATACGATGCGATGATGGACCGCTTCAACCAAATGCATCAACGCTTCAACCAAGAATTCAATAACTTCTTCCCAAGCTTTCGCCGGGGCAACTTCCTAGACCTAGGTCGTCCCTTCTTTGAAGGCTTATCCGCTCCTGAAGGCCAAGGCCAAGACCAAACTTCAGAAGACCAAGACAAGGCTGACAAGGAAGACAGCGGGGATAACGAAAAAAATGAATAAAGGGTGTGAAGCCTGGCGTTTAGCTTGCGTTCACTGGAGTAAGTCAGCAGAGCAGTTTGAAAGACTGCGGCGGGGACTTGTGAAGTGACACGAAAGCTGCCAGATCAAACCTGACTATGAATCTTAAAGCTGGAGGCTAAGCTGCTTCCAGCTTTTTTGTCTTTTTCCAGGGAAGGGCGTATAATCATTTTAATCAATTAAGGAGGTGGCGCTTATGGCAGCATTGAAATGGTTTGCGGGCGGGCAAGATCGCCGCAAAGAAGCGATTAAATTGATTCAAGAGATAGAGGGCAAGTTAGGACCTTCCCAGCCTGCCCTCAAGCAGGTCCTAGCTGATTACTTGCTAGAATTTCAGGAGAGTGGGATCTCAGCTCCCTATATCTTGACCCGGCTCAACCTGGACTTGTCCAAGGCCTTGCGGGCAGATGGGCAAGTTATTCCCGATGACCAGGAAGCCCTCTTGAAGGAATTATCCGCCCTGTCTCAGATTCGCTATGGTTATTGATGGAATTGTTCAAGAAATTGAAAAAATTCTGTTTTAAGCCTTGATTTATAAGGGGATCTTCTTTATGATAGGTTGGGTCTAAGGAATCCTTAGATAGCAGCGCACTTTGCTTGCTGAAGCACTTTATTTTTATGTCTAGCTAAGCGACATAAAAATGGGGTGCTTTTTGCACTGAGAAAGGAGACGAATCAAATGCTAAAGAATTTTGTGCGTTATGTGAGTTTCGCTACCTTGAGTATGGTTGGGTATTCGCTCTTTGTCTTGGCGGATACCTTCTTCATTGCCCAGGGAATTGGGGGACAAGGGATTGCGGCCTTGAACCTGGTACTTCCGGTGGTCCATGTGATTTCAGGACTGGGCTGGATGTTCGGGGTAGGGGGAGCGACCCTCTTCACCATTCAGAGATCGCGCGGTCAGGTGCGTCGGGCCCAGGAGATTTTTTCGTTGACTAGCTTAGTGGCCGCTCTATTAAGTTTTTTCATTGTGGCTATTTGCTTCTTTTTCCGTGATCCCTTACTTCAGGCTTTAGGGGCATCCGGTGAACTTTATCACTGGGCCAGGGATTATTTTGCGGTCTACACCCTCTTTACCCCGGCCTTTATCCTAAACTTTGTCATGGTGTCCTTCTTGCGCAATGATGGGGCGCCCCGCTTAGCTAGTATTGCCTTCCTAGCAGGGGGCCTAGCGAATATTGTCCTCGATTACATCTTTATCTTCCCTCTCCAATGGGGCTTGGCAGGGGCAGCTTTGGCGACCTGCTTCTCGCCGATTCTCTCTTTGGTCTTAGCAGTCGGCCACCTACGCCGGGAAGATAGTCAGCTGAAATTTCGTCGCTTCCGCTTCCAATGGCGAGAGCTGGCTTCTGTTGTGGCGAATGGCTTGTCTTCCTTTATGAATGAGTTCTCCTCGGCTGTAGTCATGTTCGCCTTCAACCAGGTCTTATTGAATCTGGCGGGCGATTTGGGCGTAACGGCCTATGCCATTATCGCTAACTTGAACATCATCATTATTGCTATCCTAACAGGGATTGGTCAGGGCTTCCAACCCCTGGTCAGCCAGTTCTATGGGGCGCGTGATGACCGCAATGTTCAGGCTGTCTTCCGTCTGGCCCTAGTGACCTATCTGGTGTTTGGCGGCCTCTGCTTAGTCATTGGTCAAGTGGGGGCGGGCTCTCTAGTCAGCATCTTTAATAGCCAGGCAGATCCGGCCCTAGCCTCCATGGCCAGTTCAGGTTTGCGACTCTACTTCCTATCTTATCCGCTGACTGCCGTGAATTTCTTTGTGATCTATTATGCGGTAGCTGTCAACGCCCCGCGCTCGTCCATGGTCGTTTCTCTGTTAAGAGGACTGGTCTTGATTGTGCCTTATCTCTTAGTGATGAGTCGGATTTGGGACCTGACCGGCGTTTGGCTGACCATGACCGCTGTAGAAGCTAGTACAGCCCTCATATCCCTCGCCCTGATCATCTACTATTACCGCCGCCTGACAGGTGAACAAAACATCAAAATCTTCCGCCGGTTAAGAAGAAGGGTGTGAGCAAAGGCGTTCAGAAAGGAATGACTGGAGGCAAAGTGGATAAGAGCAGCTTTAGCTGCTCGCTCCACTTTGCTGAAGTCACTTCCCTTCTGCCTTTGCGAACCCGACTACACAGGGTGTGAGGGAGCGCGGGTAGAAGTGGACCTCTGGAGCAAAAGACCGGAGAAGTCGAGAGACTTCGCAGGGATTTTGTGAAGAGGAGCCAGTTCTGCGCGACCGAACCCGACTAAGAAGGGTGTGAGGGCTGGCGATTAGCTTTCCTTCACTGGAGCAAGTCACCAGAGCAGTCTGGAAGACTGCGGCGAAGACTTGTGAAGTGAGTGGAAAGTTGCCAGACCGAACCCGACTAAGAAGGGTGTGAAGGCTGGCGGGAGAAATAGACCTCTGGAGCAAATAGCCAGAGAAGACTGAAGGTCTTCGGCGGATATTTGCGAAGAGGAGCTATTTCTGCCAGCCTGAACCTGACTGTAGGGTGTGAGAGGATGCGCTCAACTTTTAATCAGGAGCTCTGAGTGTGAGTTGCTTATGCTCAACTTTCAATCGGAGGGTCTCAGTCTAGGTGACCAAGGCGGCTTCAGCTGCTCTTATCCAACATTTACCTTCACCAAAGAAGCTAGATCCGCTCTAGCTTCTTTTATTATGGGCTTCTTCCCTTGGTGGAAGGGTTTTCTTTAGGTATAATAGGAGTGACACATAGCTGAGAAATGGAGGAGACAAGATGGCAGAATTTAAAGAAGATGCGGCCGCCTTGCTGGAGGCAATTGGCGGTCAAGATAATGTGGCAGCGGTGACCCACTGTGCGACTCGGATGCGTTTCGCTTTGGAAGATCCCGGCAAGGCGGATGTTGACCGGATTGAGAGCTTGCCTTCAGTTAAGGGGACATTTACCCAAGCGGGGCAATTCCAAGTGATTATTGGCAACAAGGTGTCGGATTTCTACCAAGAATTTGAAGCGGTATCGGGTTTGGAAGGAACGAGTAAAGACCAGGTGAAAGCTCAAGCCAAGGGCAATCAGTCCGCCTTCCAGCGGGGCCTAGCCTTTATGGCGGAGGTCTTTGCACCAATTATTCCAGCCTTTATTGTCGGGGGGTTGATCTTAGGCTTTAGGAACTTATTGAGTGGGATTCCCTTAGATATGCTGGATGGTCAGACCCTAGTGGAAGCTTCGACTTTTTGGGCAGGTTTGAATGACTTTCTCTGGCTGCCTAGTGAGGCCATCTTCCACTTCCTACCGGTCGGCATTACCTGGTCCGTGGTGAAGAAGATGGGCGGAACCCAGATTCTGGGGATTATCTTAGGGATTACCCTGGTCTCTGGTCAGTTGCTGAATGCCTATGATGCGCCGGCCGCTATCCTCAATGGAGAGGTGCCGGTCTGGGACTTCGGTTTCTTTACTTTGGATAAGATTGGCTACCAGGGTCAGGTCTTACCGGCTCTCTTCGCTGGTTTGACGCTGGGCTACTTGGAGCGTTTCTTCCGCAAGCACGTGCCGGAGTACCTGTCGATGATCCTGGTTCCCTTCTTGGCCCTCTTCCCTTCGATTATCCTGGCCCATACCGTGCTAGGGCCGGTGGGTTGGCGGATTGGGACCTGGATTGGGTCGATTGTTTACGCCGGTCTGACTTCAGGTCTAAGTTGGCTCTTCGGGGCGGTCTTTGGAGCCCTCTATGCGCCCCTAGTGGTGACGGGCCTCCACCACATGTCCAATGCCGTCGACGCCCAGTTGATCGCAGACTACCAGGGAACGGGGCTCTGGCCCATGATTGCCCTCTCGAATATTGCCCAGGGTTCTGCGGTGCTTGCCGTATGGTGGATGACCCGCCATGATGAAGAGGAATCCCAGGTTACCATTCCAGCCGCTATCTCAGCCTATCTCGGCGTAACAGAACCTGCTCTCTTCGGGATCAATCTCAAGTACATGTACCCCTTGGTGGCCGGGATGATCGGCTCTGCCTTGGCAGGGCTCCTATCCACGGCGACCAAGGTAACTGCTAATTCCATTGGGATTGGTGGCTTGCCTGGCTTCTTAGTGATCCAGGTTCCCTCAATGGCTTGGTTCTTCCTAGCCATGCTGATTGCCCTAGTTGTGCCTTTTGTCCTGACTATTCTCTTTAGGAAGATGGGTTTCTTGGTCAAGGACGGTCAGGGTCAAAAGGAAGCAGTCAGCCAAGAAAATTCTGACCAAGTAGATCAAACGGCACCGACACCGGCTAAGGCTGAAACAGCTAAGGAAACAATAGCCAGCGTCGCCAACGGTAAGGCTAAAGCCATTACGGCCGTTGATGATGAGGTCTTCTCTCAGCAGATGATGGGGGATGGTTTTGCGGTGGAACCCACGGATGGCCGGGTAGTTTCTCCCGTAGCCGGCAAAGTGACGAGTGTCTTTCCTACTAAGCATGCGATTGGTTTAGAAACAGATTCAGGCGTTGAAGTGCTTATCCATATGGGCTTGGATACGGTTGACTTGGAGGGAGAACCCTTTACCATTGAGGTGCCAACAGGTCAGGCGGTTGACATAGGGACAGAGCTAGCCGAAATGGACCTGGAAGCCATTCGGGCAGCAGGTAAAGGAACAGATATTGTGGTTGTCTTTACAGAGGCAGACCAATATGATGCGCTGGACTTTAACTTTGACCAGGTGGACCAAGCAGGCCAGCGTGTCGGCTATTTGATTAAGTAATCGAAAGGAGTTCCTGTAATGAATTTTCGTGAGATGACGGTTTACCAGATCTACCCCAAGTCTTTCCAGGATAGTGATGGAGACGGCTTCGGAGACTTGCGTGGGATTATCCGACGCTTGGACTATTTGGCTAAATTGGGGGTGGATATGCTTTGGTTGAGTCCGATCTACCCCTCACCTCAGAATGATAATGGCTATGATGTGAGGGATTACCGGGCTATCGACCCGCGCTTTGGGACGATGGAGGATTTTGAGGACTTGGTTCAGGAAGCAGACAGGCGTGGCATGGGCTTGATGATGGATATGGTCTTTAACCATACGTCAACTGACCATGAATGGTTCCAGAAGGCCTTGGCGGGGGACGCAACCTACCAGGACTACTATATCCTTCGCGAGCCCAAGGCCGATGGGAGCCTACCGACCAACTGGCAGTCTAAGTTTGGTGGCCCAGCCTGGGAGTCTTTTGGCGATTCCGGCCTTTACTACCTCCACCTTTATGATGTTAGCCAGGCCGACCTCAACTGGCACAATCCTGCTGTTCGTAAAGAATGTCAGGCCATTTGTAATTTCTGGCTGGAGAAGGGAGTGCGGGGCTTCCGCTTCGATGTCCTCAATGTGATCGGTAAGGATCCGGTCTTAGTCGATGGGTCCGGCGATGGAGGCAGCGAGGAGAAGGCCCTCTATACCGATACCCCGCGTGTCCACGACTGGGTGCGCCAGCTGAACCAGGCCAGCTTTGGTCAGCGCGAGGATACGGTGACCGTGGGGGAAATGTCTTCGACCTCTATTGCTGAGGGAGTCAAGTATACCAATCCGGACCGAGATGAATTGGATATGATCTTCAACTTCCACCATCTCAAGGTAGACTATCCCGAGGGTGAGAAGTGGGCCCAGGATGACTTTGACTTCCTAGAGTTGAAGCGGATCCTCAATGACTGGCAGGAAGGAATGGCTGCGGGGGGCGGTTGGAATGCTCTCTTCTTGAGTAACCACGACCAACCCCGCCAGCTCAGCCGCTTCGGTGATCCAAAGCACTACCCTTATGAATCGGCAACCATGCTGGCCCAGACCATTCACCTGATGCGAGGTACCCCCTATATCTACCAGGGTGAAGAGATTGGTATGACCAATGCCAACTTCCAGTCGATCGAAGACTACCAGGATGTGGAGACCCACAATGCCTACCAGAGCCTCTTGGAAGCTGGCAAGGATCAAGCTGAAGCCCTGGCCATTATCCAAGACAAGTCACGGGATAATGGCCGGACCCCTATGCAGTGGGAAACCGGCGACCAAGCAGGCTTCACGACGGGGACGCCCTGGCTGGCAGTTAATGCGAACCATGACCAGGTGAATGCCCAGTCGGAATTGAGCCAGCGTATTTTTGCCTACTACCAGGACTTGATCCAGCTGCGGAAGACAGAGCCGCTAATTAGTCAAGGTGACTACGAGGGGCTCTTTCTTGACCATCCTCGAGTCATGGCCTACCGCCGCCGCTATGGCGACCAGGAGCTCTTGGTACTGTCTAATTTCTATGGCGACCCTGTGACGCTGGACCTCAGTGAACTAGGCTGGCAGGCTGACGCTAAGAAAGTTATAGGCAACGGCCCCTTGACGGAGCTCTCAGACCAGCTAGAAGTCGCCCCTTATGAAACCGTCGCCTTCCGTTATCAGAAGAAAGGTTAAATATTTTTTAGAATTTCCTAAAGAAGTATTGACGTCTCCCTGAATACCTGCTATACTATAGTCAAGTTAAACAAATCGCTTGGCACCGACCAAGCATAGCATGCCAGTTGTTCCAACTGGCACAGCTAGCGACTATGCGCTAGCACCACGGGAAATTAAGCGAGCAAGAACGCCCAGAGCCAACTTGCATCGCTTTTTTTGATGTTTAGGGTGTGAGGGCTGGCGGGAGAAAGAGATCTCTGGAGCAAAGAACCAGAGAAGAGTGAAGGTCTTCGGCGGATCTTTGCGAAGAGGAGCTATTTCTGCCAGCCCGAACCCGACTATAACAGGGTGTGAAGGCCGGCGCTTAGCCGGTTTTCCATTTGCACTCAGAGACTTTGCGTGCAAATGGAGAACTACGAGTTACGGAAGTTGCCCAAAGCTGTCGAATCGAATTCATTTAGAAGAGTCATTCTCTTTTAACTAGCAGTCAGGATTCAGCATTAAAAAAGAAAAAAGACGAGCCCTCTAAAAAGAGCTCGTCTTTTGCTTTGCGCTAAAAATAGTTTGAGTTACAGTCTACGCAGTCGGGTCCGCAATTGCTTATACCCTTATTTGCTTTCCAAGATCACTTGGCTATCGAATTTGCCAGCTGTCATGGAAACAATTTCTGCTTTGTCTGGATCGTTTGGTTGGTCACGTTTATCGGATGCTTCCCAAGCGGCCCAGGCGTCTTTGTTTTCCCAGCGGCCGATAACGAAGATGACGTCTTTACCGTCTTCTTGTTCTTCGCCTTTGAGGACAGACATGTCGACGAAACCATCTTGTTCGGTAATGATTTCACGGTCGCCTAATTTCTTGATCACATCTTCAGTGTGTTCTGCTTCAGTAGTAATTTTTTGTAAAATAACAAACATTTAGCATCCTCCTCTGTTTAATCTAAATCTAGCATAACAAGAATCGCGACCAATAACAAAAGTTACGCTCAAGTCTCCTTGTTTTCTGCCAATTCATTGTTTCGAAAAGCTATTGCAGAAGAAAAAGACCCAAACGCTTATCAGCGCTGGGTCTTCGTTAGAATTTTAATTATGCATGCGGAATACGGATCCGCTTAGTCTTCATCCCGGTTAACATAGTCGGTAACGGCGCCGCGGTCGGCAGAGGTGACGTTGTGGGCATACTTACCGAGTGCACCTTTCTTGAGAAGTTCTGGGAGGACCAGTTTTTCCCGACGTTTGGCTAATTCTTCGTCGTTGACTTCGAGGGTGATGGACCGGCTTGGCACGTCGATGGTGACGGTGTCGCCTTCTTCAACCAGGGCGATGGTTCCGCCGACAATGGCTTCAGGCGCGATGTGGCCGATAACCAGACCGTGTGAACCACCAGAGAAGCGGCCATCAGTCAAGAGGGCAACGGATTCACCTAGGCCTTCACCCACCAGGATAGAGGAGAGGGAAAGCATTTCAGGCATACCTGGTCCACCTTTAGGTCCTACATAGCGGACGATAACAACGTCGCCTGGGACAATTTCTTGCCGGGTCGCTGCTTCAACCGCATCGTCTTCTGTGTTGAAGACGCGGGCAGGGCCGGAATGGTGCATGACCTTGAGCCCAGAAAGTTTGGACACACAGCCTTTTTCAGCCAAGTTACCGCGCAGGATGATCAATGGACCGTCTTCGCGTTTAGGCGCAGAAAGCGGCATGATGACGTCTTGGCCCTCGCTCAGACCTGGCATTTCTGCCAAGTTTTCGGCCAGGGTCTTACCTGTAACCGTCAGGCAGTCGCCGTGGAGGTAGCCCTCTTCTAGCAAGTATTTCATCACCGCTGGGACGCCGCCGACTTTGTAGAGGTCATTGAAGACATAGCGGCCGGAAGGTTTGAGGTCAGCTAAGTGAGGCACCTTCTTCTGGATGCGTTCGAAGTCTTCCAGAGTCACGTCGACTTCCACCGCATGGGCAATAGCCAGCAAGTGAAGGATGGCGTTCGTTGACCCACCCAGAGCCATCACCAAAGTAATAGCATTTTCAAAGGCTTCCTTGGTCATGATATCTTTAGGGTAGATTCGTTTCTCGATGAGCTTGCAGACAGCTTCACCAGCTGCCCGGGAGTCGTCATGTTTTTCTTGGCTGACGGCAGGGTGGCTGGAGCTGCCGGGTAGGGACATACCTAATGCTTCGGCTGCTGAGGCCATGGTATTAGCGGTATACATCCCACCGCAAGACCCGGCGCCAGGGCAGGCATTTAATTCAACATCGCGAAAACGGTCGTATTCGATGGTTCCAGCGGCGTATTGGCCAACTGCTTCAAAGGCGGACACAATATCAATGTCCTGGCCTTCACGGTCTTGGCCAGGCAAAATCGTTCCGCCATAAACGAAGACAGCTGGTAGTCCGGTGTTGGCAATCCCAATCAAACAGCCGGGTATGTTCTTATCGCAGCCCCCGAAGGCCACAACCCCGTCCATGTTTTCACCGTTGACTACGGTTTCAATGGAGTCGGCGATTAAGTCACGGGAAGGCAGGGAAAAGCGCATCCCCTGGGTCCCCATGGAAATCCCGTCAGAGATCGTAATGGTGTGGAATTCGAAGGGATGGTAGCCGTAGTCCTTGATAGCTTGGATGGTTTCATCCGCCAGGTCCCCCATATGCATGTTACAAGGGGTAATATCGCTCTCAGTATTGGCAACCCCAATTTTTGGTTTCTTGAAGGTTTCATCGGTTAAGCCTACCGCCCGCATCATCGCCCGGTTCGGCATTCGTACGTCTGGATCGTAGACTTGACTTTGGATCCGATAATCTTTTTCTTGATCTGCCATCATGACACTCCCTATCTTAGTAATGTGAATATTATGAATCATTATAAGTTATTAAAAATAATAGCACAAAGTTAAACTAAAAGCAAAACAATCTAAGTATTGTCTCATTTTATACTCATCAAAAACAATTCTAATCTAGACGACTTTGAAAGAATGGATGGGAAAGATCTATACTTAAGCTTCCCCTAAGATTGTCAGGGGAGATTGCGCTGCTTTGTGGGGGTTTGCTATAATAAGCATGCATGGTAAGAAGTGGAAGTTAAGGAGCGTACGGTTAACGATGAAGATTCTAATCACAACTGACTTATATCAGCCTGCTGTTAATGGCGTGGTGTCTTCTTTAATGACTTTGCGCGAAGAATTGATGGGGCGGGGCCACGATGTCCGGATCCTGACCCTAGGTGACAAGCAGGCTATTGCCAAGGAGTCGGGCGTTTATTACTTGAATTCCATCAAGGTGGGGAAGATCTACCCCGGCGCCCGCATCAGCCTGCCCATCAACCACAGTATTATACGGGAGATCATTGACTGGGCTCCAGATATTATCCATACCCAGTGTGAATTTTCGACTTTTCACGCGGCTCGGACCATTGCCAAGGCCCTGGATATTCCCATTGTCCATACCTACCACACGGTTTATGAAGACTATACCCATTATTTCTCCCCCAGCAAGGCGACAGGGAAGAAGATTGTTTCGGTGGTCTCCTACCTGACCTTGCGCGCGACCGATGCGGTGATTACGCCCAGTAAGAAGGTGGAGCGGCTCCTGCGCGATTATGGCGTTGACCAGACCATCGAAATTATTCCGACGGGGATCAAGCTGGCCCGCTTCCAACAGGCCTTCCCGGAAGAAGAAATAAAGGCGCAGAAAAGGGCTCTGGGACTGAGCGATGACCAGCTCGTCTTGGTCTCCATCGGGCGGCTGGCCAAGGAGAAGAACCTCCAAGAAATCATTGCTTATCTTGCCCGCTTACAGCGGCCGGATCTCCGCCTGCTTGTGGTGGGCGACGGCCCCTACCGCAGCAACTTAGAAGCTGAAGTGACTCGTTATCACTTAGAGGACCAGGTTATCTTCACCGGTAAGGTCGCCCAAGAAGAGGTCGCCCGCTACTACCAGCTCGGGGATATCTTTGTCAGTGGCTCGACCAGTGAAACCCAGGGCCTGACCTATATCGAGGCCCTGGCTTCCGGTCGGCCCGCCCTCTGCCGCGCCGACGATTGCCTAGAGGCGGTCCTAATTGACGGCTACAATGGCTACCAGTACCACGATTTCGACGAATTTGCGTCCTATTTAGACCGCTTGCAAGAACAAGGTACTCGACGTCGCTTAGGCAGCCGGGCCGCCAACTATGTCCAACAGAATTTCTCCTCCAAGGTCTTTGGCCTCTTGGTGGAATCCGTCTACCAGCAAGTCCTAAACAAGCGCCAATTCGCTAAAAATCAAGAATCTCGAGCAGATAAATCATAGAATGAAACAAGGCCCTCCTAAGCATCTGAGTTAAGATCTTTGGGAGGGCCTTTTTGTTTTGTTCAGAGTGTATGCGGCGTGTGACTTGCTTTTGTGTGGCTCGTTAGCAAGTAGGGGCATGTCAACTTGTTTTTGGCGAGTCCCTTAGCAAGTCAGCTCATTAAATTGAAATAATGGCACACAAAAAGGCCATAATAATCTATGCTTAAATTGCTGTAAAAAGTGATGCTTTGGCATCGAAAGGAGAATTATTATGGCCCAATTAAATTCTACAATAAATCTTGAGGGAATGAAAGTGTTAACCCTCATGCCCTGTATGGAATAGATATCATAACTGACTTTTGGAGCAGATGTTTAAAAAGGAGCTGGGGCTTTTGTCCAAGCCCCCAATTGCTGCCTTCGAGTGGGTGTTGGGGTTGGTCAACCCTCACTTGCGGGTCTCGATTGTGTGTTGTAGCTTCCTAAGCCTCATTCTGATGTCTTTAGTGTGGGTTAGAGTGTATCAATCCCCACTCGGGCATTTTCTCTGTGGGTTAGAGCTTGCCAACCCACAGTCTAGGCCTCTGAGTCCATGTTGACCTTGCTAATTTTTGATCTACTAACCGAAGTGTAGAGTTTTTTTGATTTTTTAGTTAAAAAGGAAAACAAGCTAGGCCGAAGCCTAGCTTGTTGAATAATTGTATGGAAATATCAGCTATCTATAGAGAGGTCCACTTCTTACCGCGTGCCCTCACACCCTTTAGTCGGGTTCGACTTGGCAGACTCGGAGTGATTT
>NZ_KV797924.1:0-16956 GCF_001809535.1 Aerococcus sp. HMSC062A02
AGTGACACGAAAGCTGCCAGACCGAACCCGACTAATAAGGGTGAGAGACTTGGCAGTTAAACCACCCCATCCTAGCTAATAAAGTACCCAAACAAATAAGCGCCTCCTCGATCGGTTGAAGCCAATCGAGGAAGGCGCTTTGTTTTATTTTTGCTCGAGCAAACGGTCAGCTAGGAAAAGGTAGAGGCCTAGGCAGGTCAGGGCAGCTAGGACGCGTGTAAGGAAGTCTGGCAGGCCCAGCTTCTGGCAGAGGACATAGAGGATGCCCGCCAGGATCAGGGCCAGAGCCAGTATGCCCATACGTTTGATATTAATCATCTTGGTCCCTCCTTAAGTCTGACTGTCGGCTTGGTCATAGTCAATAAATTCGTCGATCTGCCACTGGCTAACAATCCAACTGGCAACAAGTACCGCAAGGATATCCAGGCCAATCCGGATCAAAATCCCCACCGCATCCAGGTCATAACTCAAGACCAAGAAGAGATGGTAGCTAATCACTAGGGGACTAAAGAAGTTAAAGCTAAACTGGAAGGTCTTGCCCTTCTTGTCCTGCTTACTGAGATACCTCTGTAGGAAACAAAAGACGAGCCCCAGCGCAAAACCCATCAAAGAGGCCCATAGGATGGAGAAGGCCATCAGGTTGCGGGGCAATTGGTAGAGGTCGAAGGCGAGATTACCCAGGGTTCGAAAGACCGCAAAACTCGCCGTAAAGACTGCGATCCCCCGCCAATACAGGAAGGCCTTACGCTGGTAATGGTAGCGCTCGGTGGCCAAGTAGCGACGAATTAACTGATACTGGACCAAGAAAATAATAAAGCCCTTCAAGAGATTAATAGTCAGGCTGGCCAGATCCAAATGAGGCAGGGGCTCCGCTGTATACAAGAGCCAGAGCAAGAGCTCGCAAGCCACATAGACCACCGTTTTATAGAAGGCATTCCCTGGCAGGCGGAGGTCGATTAAATCATAGGCCTTGGTCATTAAGGTGAAGGCCAGTCCCATAATCAAGACAAAGTAAAGCCAATAGGGCCAACCGGTCGCAAAAGGTGCCGGCCGTCCAAAGATCAAGGCCAAAGCTGAATCCGGAAAGAGTAGCTCCAGTAGCAAGGCGACCAGAGCCATCAAGCCCCCAATGCCTAAACTATAATAATTTCGTTTCATGCTTTAGTCTCCCTCCAAGTCTGTCCGGATGCCCTTAAGTAACGAAGCGAGATAGGCTTCAAGGACAAGGACATGGTTCTCCTCTTCATTCTTACTAGCATAGAGGAGGGTCACCCGGTGGTCGCGCGCACGGCGGGCCAGGTCCGAGCAGGTTTCCTGGATCTCTTCATTCCCCTCTAACTCCTCTTCATAGGCCTGGCTAAAGTCCTCAAAGTCCAGGTCAGCCCGGTGGAAGGCCTGGCGCAGGTCCTTGGAAGGGGCGATTTCCTTGGGCCAAGCATCTAGCTGGGCATCTTCTTTCTTAACGCCACGCGGCCAGAGCCGATCGACCAAGACCCGGTAACCATCCGACTCTTCCACAGCTTCATAGATTCGTTTTCTTCTAAACATGAGACACCTTCTTATTTATGATAAGCTAGTTCTAAAGAGGCTGGCACGAAAATCTGACCTCTTTTTAAATAACACACTTTTTGCAAAAAGCTGTTCCAAAAGTCAGGCCTAAGCGACTTTTGTCACAGTCTCACATGCTTAATATTAAAGGAAAGGTCCCTATTATGCAAAGTAAAAAGCAACGCGCCCAAGCAAAAATCCAAGCCTGGCAGGGACGACTCACTTGTCCCCTCTGCCATGAAGCCCTGAACCCAGACCTCCAGTGTTCCAATCGCCACCAGTTCAACCTCGCTAAGCAGGGCTATATCAACCTAGCCCCCAACCACCAAGAGAAGCACTATACCGCTGACCTCTTCCAAGCCCGCCAAGTCGTTATGGGCGAAAACCAGCTCTACGGGCAAGCCCTCAGTCAGGCCTATCAAAGTATCGCTGCCCAACTGCCCCAAAGCCCTATCTTCCTAGCCGACCTGGGAACAGGCGAAGGCAGCCATCTGCTAGACTTCTTGACCCAGTTCGGAGACAAGGAAGTCCACGGTCTGGGTCTGGACCTGGCCAAGGCTGGCATCCAAAGCGCAGCCAAGCAATCCAGCCAGGCACTCTGGGCTGTGGCTGACCTGGCCCAGATTCCGCTCGCCGACAAGACTTTGGACCTAGCCCTGACCATCCTCTCCCCTTCTAACTACCAAGAAGTAAAACGGGTCTTAAAGGCCGGCGCCCCCTTTATCAAGATCATCCCGGGGCCAAGCTATCTCATCGAACTCCGCCGCTTGGTTCTCGACCAAGAAGACGTTGCCCAAGATCCCAGCCAGAGCCGCCAACGTTTCCAAGACAGCTTCCCAGAGATGGAGAGCTTCCACTACCATGACCAAGTCGCCATGACACCTGATCTCATGGCTGAGCTCATCCAGATGACCCCGCTCATGTGGCACGCCTCAGACCAAGAGCGGCAGGCAGCCCTTGAGCTCACAGAAATGACTATTGATTTAGAGATTTTGATTGGCTACAAAGCCTAGCTAGTCCCGATTTTTCCTAAGATAAAAACAGAAAGGAGCCCTCAGATGTCACATCGTATCCTGCCTTCATTTGACCCCAGTCAAGGCCTGGAATTCGGTCTCTACAGCCTAGGTGAACATATGCCCAACCCCTTCACCGGCCAGCAGACCAGCGTCCAGGAACGGATCAAAGAAATTATCGAGATGGCGGTCCTAGCTGAAGAAGCTGGTTTGGACTGCTTTATGTTGGGCGAGTCCCACCAGGATTATTTCATCTCCCAGGCCCACTTCGTTATTCTCAGCGCTATTGCGGCTAAAACGCAAAAGATAAAACTTGGATCAGCCGCCAGCATCTTATCAACGGCAGATCCTGTCCGTGTCTTTGAAGAAGCAGCGACGATCGACTTAATTTCCGATGGTCGGATGGAAATCGTTGGCGGTCGGGCATCACGCCTGGGAATTTTTGACCTTTTTGGCTACGATTTCGCCGATTACGAGGACCTCTTCGATGAAAAATTCGACCTCCTACTAGCAATCAACGAAAATAACCCCATCACTTGGCAAGGTCGTTTCCGCCCTGAATTGAAGGAACAAAAGATCATCCCTCGCCCCCAAAATCCTAACCAGGGCCTTCCCATCTGGCAAGCTGTCGGTGGGAGTTTAGGATCTGCTGAACGCGCTGGACAACGCGGCGTCCCCCTTCAACTAGCTCACCTGGCGGGCACTATCGATTCCTATGAAATTCATATCGACGTCTACCGCCGCCAAGCTAAGGAAGCGGGCTACCGAGCAGAAAACCTGCCCGTCTCAACCGGCGGCTTCTTCTTCCCCCGCGAAGATATGAAGGAAGCCTACCGCCTCTACTACCCCTGCGTCGACCAGGGGCTGCGCCTAGCCAACGGACGCGGCATCTCCAAACGCCTCTTCGCCCAAGGCCAAGACCAACGCAGCGTCATCAACGTCGGCGAACCCAACTTCATCATCGATAAAATCCTAGCCCAACACGAAGCCTACCAAAACCAACGCTACATTGCCCAAATCGACAACGGCGGCATGCCCTTCGACGAAATCAAAAAAACCATTGCCCTCATCGGCGAAAAAATCCTCCCCAAAATCAAACAGTATACCAGGGCGTGAGACTTAGCGCTTAAACTTGGATGATTGGAACAAATAAGAAAAAGAGCGAAGCATTCGCTCGTTTCTTATTTGTGAAATCACTCCAAGTTTGCCAAGTCGAACCCGACTACAGGGTGTGAGAGGATGCGGGAGAAAGGGACCTCTGGAGTAAAAGACTGTCGAAGGCTACAAGCCTTCGACAGTCTTTTATGAAGAGGAGCCCTTTCTGCATCCTCGAACCCGACTAGGGTGTGAGGACGCTTGCAGTTTTCCAATTTGCACTGAGCAGCTCTATATGCAAATAGCAGCATTCTTTGGCACTCGATGGCTCTGTATACAGATAGCCGAATTCTATTTGCCCTCACCTGCTCTATATACAAATAACAAGTCTCTATTTACACCCGGAAGCCCTGTGTACAAATAAGAGCGCTCTATTAGCGCTCAAGTACTTTGCATGCAAATAGAATCGGCAACAGTCCCACAAGGCAAAATATTTTAAGGCTCAGTATTTTTTCTATCGCCATTCTTTGTTATGATTAAACTATAGAAAGCACTTACAAATAGAAAAGGAGATGGCCTCATGATTAGCACAACCACTGCCCAAATTGAAGGCAAAAACATCCAAGCCTACCACGGCATTGTCTTTGGTGAAGTGATTACTGGGATTAACATGTTTAGAGATATCGGTGCCGGCTTACGCAATATCTTCGGCGGTCGGTCACAAGGCTACGAGGAGGAGCTCAATCAAGCCCGCGAAGAAGCCCTCAACGAAATGAAGGGGCGGGCCGAGGAATTAGGTGCCAATGCTGTTGTTGGCGTTAAGATGGACTATGAGGTTCTTGGCGCAGATAACGGCATGCTCATGGTAACCTGTAGCGGGACCGCTGTTTCTATTGATTAGGCCAGAGAGTGTGACAAAAGTCGTTCAGGCCTGACTTTTGGAACAAATTTTTGAAAAAAGTTCGTTTTTTTAAAGAGGTTGGAACTTTTGTCCCAGCCTCTTTTGTTTTTTACCATATCTGGTTAGTGAGTATTCGCTCTTATTCTGACTTGCTCCAGTGAAAGGAAGCTAACCGCGCGCCCTCACACCCTTATAGTCGGGTTCGAGCGCACAGAAGTGGCTCCTTTTCACAAAATATCGGCGAAGTCTTTCAGCCTTCTTCGATATTTTGCTCCAAAGGTCCACTTCTACCCGCGCGCCCTCACACCCTCCGTTTTTAATTTTTTCTTAACCTTCTCTTGAATAAGGGATTTTTATGCGGTATAATTTCAAAAGTTTGGCCAGTTTTAGGCTGGCTCTTGATCAATGATTGGATATTGACTTATGGAGGGATGAAGTCATGGAAATGAACACCAAACAGTTACGCATGAATTTTGATATTGAGGACACCCCGCCCTTTGCGGAGGGTTTACTGCTCAGCTTCCAGCACGTCTTCGCCATGTTTGGAGCAACGATTCTGGTGCCGCTCATCTTGGGTTTGCCAGTCTCAGTGGCCCTCTTCTGTAGTGGTTTAGGCACCTTGATTTACCACTTCGCAACCAAGCACCAAGTTCCTGTCTACTTGGGATCGTCTTTCGCCTTTATCGGGGCCATGTCCTATGCCATTAAACAATTGGGGGGCGATATATCAGCCGCCCAGACCGGGGTTATCCTGACGGGTGTGATCTATGTATTAGTCGCCCTCCTTGTCAAAGCTCTGGGCACCGGCTGGATCGACCGGCTCCTGCCACCTATCGTGATTGGGCCAATGATTATCGTGATTGGTCTAAGCCTGTCTTCTTCCGCCGTCAGCAATGCGGGTTTTACTGCAGATGGGACCTGGCAGCAGATGTTGGTCGCTGTCGTAACTTTCCTAATCTGTGCCTTCGTTAACGTCTACGGACGTGGCTTTATCCGGGTCATTCCTTTTCTAATTGGCCTGATTGGCGGTTACATTACTGCTGCTTGCCTGGGCCTCGTGGATTTCACTCCTGTCCATGAAGCGGCCTGGTTCCAATTCCCCGAATTCCAACTCCCCTTCCAGACCCCCTTCTTCGACAGCTACCGCTTCTACTTCGGTCCCGAAGCCATCGCCATCCTGCCTGTCGCCCTGGTTACCATCTCTGAGCATATCGGCGACCACACTGTCCTCAGCGAAATTTGCGGCAGCGAATTCTTGAAAAAACCTGGCCTCCATCGTACGCTGATCGGGGATGGGGTGGCAACGGCCGTCTCTGCTTTTCTAGGTGGGCCTGCTAACACCACTTACGGGGAAAATACAGGCGTTATCGGCCTGACCCGGGTATCTTCTGTCAGCGTCATCCGCAATGCGGCTATCATTGCCATTATCCTGAGCTGCCTGGGCAAGTTTACTGCCCTCATCTCAACCATCCCAGCCTCCGTACTAGGTGGGATGTCCATCCTCCTCTATGGGGTCATCGCCAGCAACGGCTTGAAGGTCCTCATCGAAGCCCGGGTGAACTTCAACCAAGTCCGCAACTTAGTTATTGCTAGTGCCATGCTCGTCCTAGGTCTGGGCGGCGCTATCCTCCAAGTCGGCGTCTTCTCCCTGTCTGGGACCGCCCTAGCCGCCATCGTCGGTGTCTGCCTCAACCTAGCCCTGCCTGAATTCAAGGACCTCAAGATTAATTCGGACCGGTAAAAAAATACATAAAATAAGAGAAGCTACAAAACCAAGACTGGAATTGTAGCTTCTCTTTTATTTACTTCTAAACCAAGTCGCATGAGTGAGCATCCGTTCCGTTTTGGATGTGATCGTTAAATTTTAAGGGATCGAGAACGGCTAATGCCGTCTCGTACTTTATCCGTACGTCGCTTTGCTCCTACAGCTAAAGCAGCACCGGCTCGAGCCAAGGTCTCTCGCCTAGCGAGCTTCAAACGGCTAGTAACGGCTTACGCCGACTATCCGTAATTCACATCTAGTCGGGTTCAGGCTAGCAGAAATAGCTCCTCTTCACAAAGAGCCGTCGAAGACTTTTAGTCTTCTCTGTCTCTTTGCTCCAGAGGTCTATTTCTCCCGCTATCCTTTACACCCTGGCCTTGCTTTTTCATGGCTAACGATCTCATCCAAAACTCCACTACTGCTCAAAATTAACCAGCTATTAATACCGACAACCTAAATTAAAAACACTGTTTAAACGACTTCATCTTATAATTCAAAAATCTAATTTTATTCAACTAAATAGCAATTAAGCTAAATTTTATCACCAAATACTATCAATGACCCCATCACGCTTCATTTTGATTAAACAAAACAGATAGGTCGCTAGACCCAGTAAATACATGAAATTTTCAAAGGACCAGACTACTTCACTTAATGATTGCCCCAAAGCGAAATCCAAGAGGCGTCCTAGGAAGTAAATCATACACACTAGAATAAAAACATAGCCATTCATGATTTTTTCGATCCGCTTCATTACCGATCTCCCTCGCTTTCACTTTCAAACTAACAAAAAGACAAAGTGAGATCAAATCATCACACCCCATATAAGGCAATGGCCGTGATAGGGATCAGGATGGCCCAAGCTGTGGTTAAGAGAAGAAGGATACAGAAAATAGTCAGAAAGTAGCTTAGGGTAAACCGCCTTTCCTCGTTTTGAAGCAAGTTTTTCACCATCTGCCAGACAAAGACCAGTTGGGGGATAAAGACAATTAGATAGCTAGTCCCCGCGACATAGAGGTCTTCTAAAGTCCGGGAGTAGCTTTTAAGAAATTGAGAAAGGACACAGCAGAAGAAAGCAAGCGGCAAGACATAGACTTCCAGGATGATCAGTCCAAGCATACTAACTAAAAAAATCAGATAAATTTTTAGACAGCATTTATTTGCTTGGGCATCCAGGAAAGCCTTCCCAAAAGATAAACGGAGCCCGGTAAGATTTATCAGTAGCTGAATCCCCCATAAAAGGGCTAAGATCACTAGGATTCTCACTATACTCCCCCCACTCTTTTTCTTTTATTATATCCCCTTCCCCTCCTCTAAAGGAGCCGAAATTAGTCTTTCATTAAAAATATAGCCATCAAATTCAAACAGATCTTAGCCCATAACCCATTGTAGTAACAGTTATTTCTCTTTATCTATAAACGTTTCTTTTAAAGCAAAAAACAAAAAGATTACACCTATAAATTTTAAAATTGTTTCATTCCCAGGATTTTTATCGCCTGATATGATAAAAAATATTGCCATGAGAAAATTAATAAGCGCATTCATAGCTTCTCCACCTTTTATATTATTGGTTTTTTATGCTTAAGCAAAGCCTAATATATATATATATCAAGTATGTTGAGAATAATTTACATTATTTTTACTTTTTTGATTTTCGTTGAGATAGATTTAATTCTTTTGAAATATTTGCCTCTTATTTCTTATCATATTTAATACACACAATGAAATTATTATCTGTTTTAATATAATTCAAGCACCCGTATGGTCATCACAGCCGACTCCCCTCTAAACTCCGACGAAGAACTTCCATCGCCTGGGGCAGGTCAGCTAGGGGAACGCCGCCCAGGCCGAGGAGATAGTCTGCCCAGGGCCAGTTTTTCTGCCGGCAATAGCTAGCAACACTGTCGATCTTCAACCCCTCTGTTTGCCAGGTCTGGGTCAGCTGGTTCAGATTATAGCAGTCAGGGTCTAGGCGAAAGACCAGGTAGAGGCCAGTATCCGCCTGGGTGAAAGATAGCCCCGGCAGCTCTTGGAGGGCGTCGATGATCAGCCCCTGCTTCTTCCGGTAATAGGTATTCATCCGGTTGACATGTTTGGTGAAGGCTCCTTCCGCCATCCACTGGCTGAGGGTCAACTGGCTAGCAATCGAGGGGGTCAAGCCGAGATCTGCACAAGTTGCGTAAGTGTCCAAGAGAGCGTCTGGCAGGACCATATAGGCTAAGCCCATAAAAGGCCCAATCGACTTGGAGAAGGATCCCGATAAGATGACCCGGTCGTCCCGGTCGATAGCCTTCATGGCAGGAATCCGCCGCCCCGCATACTTAAAGACAGAGTCATAGTCATCCTCAATAATGTAGCGGTCGGGTCGCTCAGACGCCCAGTTCAACAAGCGCTGGCGACGGCGGACCCCCATCACTTGCCCGGTGGGAAACTGGTGGTTGGGAGAGACCACCGCAATATTGGCCGGCGTCTGCTCCAGGTCCTTAACCGAGAAACCATAGCGGTCAATGGGGATCTTCTCCCTCTGCTCAAAATTCGCGTGCAGGCTAGCTAGGTTCAGCGCATAGCCAGGATCTTCCAGGCCATAACAAGCATGGCCGAAGACCTGGTTTAAGGCCAGTAAGTTATGGGAAAAGCCCCGGGTGATCACGATATTTTCAGCCGAAGTGGCCAGGCCCCGGAATTCATAGAGGTAGTGGGCCAGGGCATTGCGGAGGGGCACTTCGCCCAGGGGATTGGCCTGCTGGTAGCGACTAGCCTGGGCCATTCCCAGACTGGCCGCTTGTTGGAGACCGGTCCGAGCCAGGCCTTCTAGGTCAACCGCTGAGGGCGAGAAGTCATAACGCCAAGCAGACGCCTCTTTTGCCTCCGCAAGATACTGGGGATAGACCGCCTCTCTCGGTCCCAGATGATCCAGTTCGATCTTATCCACGAAGAAACCACAGCGTTCTTTAGAAATAATATAACCCTCTTCCAAGAGCTGGAAGTAGGCTGTTTTGACCGTATTCAAGCTAACCCCCAAGTGGTCGGCATAGGCCCGGAAGGAGGGCAGCTGGTCCCCACTCTGATAGTAGCCGTCCGAAATAGCCGCCTTCAAGCGCTCATAAATTTGTTCGTAGAGCTTCTCGCCTGGCTTAAAGTCAATCGATAACATGGTATCTGTACCCCTTTTTTTAATAGCTTTTGTACCTTTAGAAGGTTACAGACTTATTTTATAATAAATGCATTAGAAAAAGGAGGCCCAATCATGACAAAATTCCAAGAAGTTAACGACCAATTACTGGGTGGGGTCATTATGGACGTGATCAACCATGAACAAGCCAAGATTGCTGAAGCAGCAGGTGCCGTAGCAGTCATGGCGCTCGAACGCGTACCCGCCGATATCCGCAAGGCAGGCGGGGTGAGTCGGATGAGCGATCCAGCCATTATCCAAAAGATCCAAGAAGCGGTGAGCATCCCTGTAATGGCTAAGGCGCGGATTGGCCACTTCGTTGAAGCCCAAGTTCTCGAAGCCCTAGAGATCGACTATATCGACGAATCGGAAGTGCTCTCACCCGCCGACAATACCAACCATATCAACAAGCACGACTTCAAGACGCCCTTCGTTTGCGGTTGCCGCAACCTAGGCGAAGCCCTCCGCCGCATTAGCGAGGGAGCCGCTATGATCCGGACCAAGGGGGAAGCCGGGACGGGTGACGTGGTCCAAGCTGTCCAACACCTCCGCACCCTCAACCGAGAAATCGCTAGTGTCCGTGCCCTCCAGGAAGATGAGCTCTATACCAAGGCCAAAGAGCTCCAGGTGCCGATTGAACTCCTACGCTTCGTCCACCAAGAAGGACGCCTGCCTGTCCCCAACTTCTCTGCCGGTGGCGTAGCAACGCCAGCAGACGCTGCCCTCATGCGCCAGCTGGGAGCAGAAGGCGTCTTCGTTGGTAGTGGGATCTTCAAGAGCGGCAACCCTGAAAAACGGGCCCAGGCCATCGTCAAGGCTGTGGCCAATTATGATCAGCCTGAAGTCATCGCTGAAGTCTCCTATGACCTCGGCGAAGCCATGGTCGGCCTCAACGAAGACGAAATTGACGTTCTCATGGCCCTCCGCTAAATATCGAGCTATACCTCATTAAGACAAAAAGCGACCCCCTTGACAGGGTCGCTTTTTCTTATGAAAGTAGATTATTATAAAAAGCAGTGATTGATTAAAACATTTTCATTTAACTATCTCTTTATGAGCAGGAGTGTAGCTTTGAAGTTAGTCCTTAGCCATGAATAAGCAAGCGATGTGAAATACGGATAGTAGGCGTCAGCCATACTAGCCGTTTGAAGCTCGCTAGGCGAGAGACCTTGGCTCGAGCCGGTGCCATGGCTCTTTAAGGACCAAATTCAAAAGCGGAACGAATGCTCACTATGCGACTTAATTCAAATCAATCAAGAGTTCCTGCACCAAGGTATCTCCCAAGAAGCTGGTAAAGTGCTGGATCCCCTGAGACTCACTCAGACGCTGAATATTAACCAAGCCATAGCCCCGGTCTTGGCCCGGACCAGCCTTGGTCGACTGGCCCGTCTTCTGGAGAACCGCCCTCACTTGGTCGGGATCCTGGCAGCGGTTGGCCACACTAATGGAGAGATAGCCTTCCACCGCTTCCACCGCAAAGGTCAGGTCTGCCTGGTCAAAGCCTTCAGACTCCTCAATGGCATTGTCCAGGAGAATACCAACGATCCGAACCAGGCCCGCCACGCCATCCTGGATCTGGGGCAGGTCCTCGGCCACTTCGACATGGACCGGGATATCGTAGGCCAAGGCTAAGCTCAGCTTGGTTTGGACCAGTTCCCGCAAGGCATCATTCGGCAAGTCTACCAAATCAAAGATGGGGTGGTCTTCCGCTAGGTCCAAACTGGTCCCGCTTGCTTTCAGCGCCTGGTAATAGCTCGCCAAGCCCTCCCAATTCCGGGACTCAATATAACCCCCGAAGCCCACTAAGAGGTTCTTCAGGTCATGGCGAAAGCGCCGCATCTCCTTGTATTGTTGGCGGATTAAGCGCCCATACTCCGCATCCAAGCGTTGCTCAGCTTGTTGGCGCTCCGCCTGGCGGATCCTTTCCGTTCCCTGATAGAAGAGAGCCGCCGCAAAAATCAGGAAAATCAATAAGAGCAGGTTGGTCAGGGCCAAATAAATCCAGGTTGCCGAATTAATGTCTGAAACCTTCTGGAAGTCGCGGACAAAAGCAGGAAAATAAATCAGGAAAGCCAGGCCCACCGTCAGGAGCAGGAAAGTAATGTGGCGGCGGATTGACCCCGAGAAATATGTCCGCCAAAGCCAATCTTCCAAGCGACTGAGCCCCCAGATCAAGGGAATCGATCCCAGGAGCCAAAGTATAAAATGTCCCAGTGTGCCGTATGGGAGGCTTTCGTAAACAATATTAAAGTAATAAAAATCCTGGCAAGAAATATTAACAAAGATCAAGGCCGTCATCGCCATCACCTGGGTCAGCTCTCGCCACTGCCAGTAGAGCCAGGCTGCTACTAGGAGGAAGTTAAAGGTCATATAGAAATTTAAGCTCACAATTAGCGGATTCAGAGCTGTTGATAATAAGAGCCCGTACAAGACCAGATAGCTGGTCAGAGACCGCTTCCCCTTAGCCCAGAACTGACAGCTGTAGACCACCAGGGCCTGAAAAACAAAATCATAGAGGGTCAAGTGGCTCATTAGGTAAGCAAACATGGCCCACCTCCTTAGTTCAAACTAGTTAAAAATTTAATAAAATGTTATATTAATATCACTAAGATATTACCATTATAAGGAGAAACCATATGCAAAGACAATTAAAACAAGACATTCTTAAAATTCTTGCCTGCAGCGCCAGCCTCTGCTTCTTCCTTAGCCAAGAGGTCCAAGCTGCTCCCATTGAAACGACTCCAGACGTCCAGGCCAAGGAAAGTCAACCGAAAGCCTCTAGCCCAGCTGAGCCATCAACCGATCGCCCGGTAGAAGCAGAGACCCCAGCTGCCGAAAAGACAGACGAAAGCCCAGCGGCAACTACTAACACAAGTGCCAGCCTGGAAAAGCAAACTGACACTGAGGCTAAGCCTCAAGAGGCGAATCCAAGCACGGAAGCGCCTAAGCCAAGTTCTGTCCAAGACACCCCTAAGGCAAGCGAGGAAAGCAAGGCAAGTGCTCCTCAAGCAAGCAAAGCAGATTCAAAGTCAGCGCCTAAGCCCGCTTCAAAGCACCGTCAAGCCTACAAACCAGTCATCAGCCGGTCTCACTATTCCCCGCTAATCGACCCCTCCTCAACACCAACCGACCAGCTTCCCTTCCCCTTCCAAGCCCTGATCAAAAAAGGCTTGCCCAATGATAAACTCATCAACTACCCTTATGCTTGGACTGATCACAATAATGATAAGCCCGGCACCTTCCCCGCAAACCTAGCCAGCCAACAGCGGCTCGCCAACATCACACCACCCAGCGAGTGGTTGCGCAAAATCGAACTCTCAGCTGACCAAAAACAGCTCCTAGTCAGCTACAGCAACCCCCATTTCCAGCAAGACCACAAGTGGATCATCTCTTACGAAGTCAACGACCAGCCACAAGACCCTGAGCAGGCGTCAAGCCTCATCTTCCACTATAATTTGGACCGCCAGCTGGAGCGGATCGTTGACCACAGCCAAGGCCAGGGCCAGGCTGACCTGCCTCCCTACCAAAAGTTTAGCCAGGAGGGCCTAAGCGGCCAAGAGGCGGAGAAGCAAGTCGTTACTCACTGGGATCTCATGGGCTTACCTAGAGACTCCTGGGACCGCTACTTTAGCTTCCCCGTGCGTTCTCTCTCTAAATCGCCCACAGGCAAGCACCAGATTATCCCCGAAAAGGCCAACTCGGATAACCACTACCGCTTCACCATCCTGGGCCCCCTCCCCAGCGCCAATGACCGCGACCTCCTCTACGGGATCCAAAACTGGACCCCCAATCCCCAGGACTTCGGTAAGTTACGGGTCTGGCGGCGGATCGACAAGGAGACCGTTCAAGAGCCCCTCTCCCCTCGTCCTGGCATCTTAGAAGATGACCGCTACTACTTCATCGTTGAAGACAAGGAGAATCCTTTCTCTGAATTCATCTACCAAGACCTCCCCCATAGTCCTGAAGGGGCCTCAGATGAAGAGCTGCTCAGCTTCAATCCCTACTGGCTGGGGGTCAATTGGAAGCAAATTGAAAATGGCTGGGACCCGATCCTCAACCTCCCTTCTAAACAACTGACCTATCATAGGCTAGATAGCCAAGGCAGACTCACCAGTCAAATTAAATGGTCGAAGTTTGTCATCCCCCAAGAGGGCAAGGACCAAGTCGACCTCATCTACCAATATACGGACCGACCCATGTTGGATACGAAGACTTTCAAAGTCCACTGGCGGGTTTCCAAAGAAGCACTCGATGACCAGCAAACCCGCTACCACTACCAACAGCTCCTCCACTTTACTGACGAGTGGGTCCAAAAGCAAAGCCAGCCCGCATCACAAGCTAATGTGCTAAGCGACCTCGACCTCATCCTGACCAAGGACACGGACGACCCTGCCCACTACTATGCCAAAGAAACCCAGCGGGAAAAGATCGATGATAAGACAGAACTCATCCACCTCACCCACTACCGGTATGGCGATAAGTTGGTCGGTAAGCTCTACCTGCCTCGGGTGACCTTCCGGAAAGAAGCTTGGCGCAAGGAGATCCTCACTGAAGACGATAGTTCCTACCAGGTCAAATTCAGCCTGGTCAACTCAGATCCAGAGAGCAACAGCGAAAGCGTGGAAAAAGTCTTTAGCCTGCCGAAATCCGACCAGGCAAGCGGAGCCCGGCCCTTCTTCACTCAGGCGGAGAAAATTCGTAGCCAGGAGGAAGGCAAAGGCCCTGTCGATATTCCCAATATCTTCAATATCCTGCCAACTTCCAGCACATTTGAAGGGGCCTATGCTTATCCCATTCTTTTTGCGGATAATTTTTACATCTTCAAATCCCCTAGCCAGCCATCCGGCTTCGAAGCTTTCTACTATCAGACTGAGCCTGTCGAAGGGACTTCCGACTATATCCTAACCTTGACCAATATCAGTGGGGCAGCCAACCCCTATAATAGGAGCCAACGGCGCTACCGGGTCCAACAATTCGGCCTCGAAAGCCCTGTTCCATTCATAAGCTATACCATGAAGTTCTATACCGATTTAGACCATCCAGACCGGGTCTACCGCTATATCGGCGATGACTTCGGCCAGGGTGGCCAGGGAACAGGCGGCCGCCAAGTCCTCACCAAGGAAAAACCTTATGAAGGCAACCAGGTCAAGCTGCCTGATCAAGACCACAAGCCGGACCCATCAAAAGAAACATCAGAGGCTGGAGCGAGTCAAGGAATAGAGGACCACGATGACATCACTAAGGACAAGCCTTATGAAGAAAGTCAGGTAACCCTACCTGCTAATAAAGAAGAAACTGCCCGACCAGGCAATGAAGCAGGAGGTCAAGCGAAAGAAGCTGACCAGCCTGAAGCGACAAGTCAAGCCCCTTCTAGCCCAAGCTCCACTTCTCCAACCCAGCCAGTAGAAGAGAAGCCAGCTAGCCAAACTTCGCCAGACATCTCTTGGCTTGAACGACTCAGCCAAAGTCTTAAAGATTGGATCAACCGTCCGAGCCAGCGTATCGTCAGACGGCAGACCCAGCTGGCTAAGCAAGATGACCGGCCTGAAGCAGGCAGCTTAGCCCAGCTCATCCAAAACTTCCAGGATCGCTTCCTCCGTCCAAATCCTAACCAGGAGGCAGATACTGCGCGTAACCTATCGCCAGAAGATCGTCCCCTGCGCACCAGACAGGGCCTCAACTTTAAGGAAGCCATCGCCCAGATCTTCCAAACCCCTGTCCAAGCAGCTGTAGAAGATGATAGGCTTGACCCTAACCGCCCAACTAGCCAAGATCAGAAAGAAGGGGCGAAAGTATCGCCTGCTGAAGCTAGTCAAGACTCCGAAAGCCTCCATTCCAGCAAAGAAAAAGAAGACAAGGAAGACCAGCAAGCGAGCAAGTGGCCATTTGCAGGCCTACTCGCCCTCTTGCTCCTCCCCCTCGCCTATTGGTTGAAGAAACGCCAATAAGCGATCCCTCAGCCTAAGAAAAAACGACCAGCCCAATTTAGTCTAGCAGACTAAGTGGGACGGTCGTTTTTTTGCTTTAACGCGGACACTGGTTGGAATAATTGGCCATGGCTTCCACCAGCTGGTCGTAACGTTCCCTAGAGAAGGGGATGGCACTGCCATCGATAAAGGTCAGCTGGCGCTCCTTGCTGTCTAACTCCTGAATATTCTCAACATTAGCTAGGTAGGACCGGTGGCAGCGAACGAATTGCGGATAGTCCGCTTCGATATTTTTGAGGGAATCATAGAATTCAACGAGAGCATCCGGACCCACGAGGCGGATACGGTGGGCAGGCAGGGTCTCAAAGAAATTAATCGCTGCGCTCCGGATCACCTGGGTTTGAGCCCCCTTGCGGATGACAAAAGGGGGAAAGCTCTGCGCTTGAACCAGGCTCCGCTCATAAGCTGTCTGGATACAGGCAATTATTTTGTCCCGCATCTTGTGCGAATCATCCTTCAAGATATAATCCAAGGCCTCTAGATGATAGGTCATGGTGAAGGGCAGGTATTCTTCATAAGCTGTGACAAAGACCAGCTTGGCCTGGGGCTGGTAGCGACGAAGCTTACGAGCCAAGTCTAGGCCGCTCATTTGCTCACCCAAGCGCACATCAATAAAGTAAAGGCTGTCCTGCCTAGCGCTCGTCTGCCTAGCATAAGCGACTACTTCTGCAGCCTCCGGCGTCGCAAGAGCCAGGCGAATGGGAAGATCTTCTTCCATTACAAGATAGTTCTTCACATAAGTCACCATTGCTTCCAAATGCGCCGGATTATCTTCACAAATAATAATTTCAAACATTCGCAAGCCTCCTAACTTCCCTTAATTATAACATGTTGGCCTCTAAGATTCCCAGTCTCAAGCGTTTAGGAGCGATATTTAACGGTTCAGGAGTGATTGTGAGAAGGAATCGAACTTTGCCTCTTCTTACAACTTTCATTGGACAGCCTCCTTTGAAACTAGAGGCATTCAACTTGCGCTCAGAGCCCTTAGTTCAAAGTTGGAAGGATGTTACTTGCTTTGGAATCCCTCGTTCTCAAGTTGCTCCCCACTTGTTTTTAAAGATTATCATAAAGAAAATCGTCTTAAATAATGAAAAAAGCTAGCCCGGCGCAGTTTTGCCGTGCTAGCCTTTCATTGTTATATTCAATAGTTTTGAGTGGTGTTTAACGTACAAGGAAACGCATTCTGGCTTGCGCCCGAGTTCGATCGGTCTGTCTATCCACACTTGCTGGCTCTGTCTGTGGGTTGAATGGTAACAAGCCACACTCGAACCTTCTGTCTGTGGATTGAACAGCATCAACCCACACTCGGATCTTCTGTTTGTGGATTGAACAGCATCAACCCACATTCGGACCTTCTGTTTGTGGATTGAACAGCATCAACCCACACTCGATAGCTCTGTATGAATGTTAGAGGATTGTTTGAACCTAACCGTGCGTCCTCACGTCCTAGTTGGGTTCGACTTGGCAGACTCGGAGTG
>NZ_KV797924.1:17056-30161 GCF_001809535.1 Aerococcus sp. HMSC062A02
ATCATCCGAGTCTAAGCGCCAAGTCTCACACCCTTTTTTTAATACCAACCGTTGTTGTTCCAGAAGGCTAGGGCGTTGTCCCATGAGCCGTAGCGGTTGGCTACGTATTGGTCAGCGACGCGTTCTTGGTTGGCTGGGGAGTGGTCGCCACCGAGGTAGCTAGCTGATAATTGGTAACGTCCGATGTATTGGCCGTTAGTTGCTGTGTAAGAACCGCCTGATTCGCGTTGGGCGATGATTTCTTTAGCGGATGAAGATGAGCCGGTGTAGTTTGAAGCGGCTGGTGCTGCTTGAGCAGGGGCTTCATAGCTGTAAGCTTGTTGTGAAGGTTGGGCAGCTGGTGCGTTAGCGTATGAACTTGCTTGGGCTTGTGGTTGAGCTGCAACTTGGTCATTGTTTTCAGCTTTTTGGCCTTCAGCTTTGACATTGTGGGCCTTACCGTCTTTGTCCACTTCGAAGGTTAATTTTTGGCCAGGTTCGATGAGGTTAGCGTTTTCGATGTCGTTGAGGTCAGCGATCGCATCAACATCAGCGTTTACGGCTGCTGCGATTACGTTTAGGGTGTCACCCCATTGAACAGTGTATTCTTTAGCATCGCCGTCAACAGCTTTAACGTCTGCTTGAACTTGTTCAACTGTACGAGCTACCCATTCAGCTGCTTGAACGTCTTGACCTTGAACCGCTTGGAAAGCGAAACCTGCGATTGCAACACTTGCTCCGAAAAGTACCTTGTTAAATTTCATTTGAGTAAATTCTCCTTTTTCATCTCTTTTTTATCTATATTCTTTCACTTCAGGCGAAGGCATCAGGGCCTTGCCTCGTCGACAAGAAATATCTTAGCACGGCCCCCAAAACAAAAAAAGCCCTCCGACCGACTTGTTAATCAGCCTTAACGCCTCTGTTAACAAGTCTGGAGCTTTTGAAATTTAGCTGAAAAAATGTAAAAATCCTGTAATAAAAAACCTCTTGAATTGTCTTTTGTTAAAAATTACATACCAAATTATGACAAAAAATCCTAAGAATCCTTAAAAGAAAAGCCAAGTTAGAGGAAATTTCCCATCAGAACAGGCTTTCCTTAACTTGGCTGCTTGTAAGAATTGTTATATTTCACCACTAAAGAGCCTTGTTAAAACAATAAACTGGCCGTTCCATGAAGTCGACCAGGTCTTCCTTGAACTGATAACCCACCTTACTATAAAGGTTTTTGTGTTGAGAGATCACATAGAGCTGGCTCTGACCTTGGCTCTTGGCTTCGAGTTCGATCAAGGAGACGAGATGATAGAAGATCCCTTGGCCACGGTAGTTCGGGTCAACATAGACGGCCGCTAGGAAGGGGCCATAGTCGAGGTCTGGCACAATATCCTCCTCTAAGAGCGAAGCAAAGGCCATCAAGCCTCCACTGACATCCGTCACCACTAAGACCATTTCACCCGCCTGGAGCGTCTGGTCCTCTAATTTCTCCGCCAGATAGCCTCCTCCTGGAAAGTCCACACCCTCCATGGCCTCCAGTAAAGACTCCGGCGCCTGGTCGCCTGGACGATAGATCGCTAACATGGTTATAACCCCTCTCTACATATTATAGTTTGACTCTAACACGCCTGGAAGCAAAAACAAAGCCTGCCAGCTTGGCGAAGAAATCATCCAAACTAACAGGCTGAAACAAAGACGGGGAATAAGGACTAAACCGCGCCCTGGTCCGCCAACTTCTTATAGGTATAGAAACAAATGCCGAAAAGAATCAGGTTTAAGACAATCACAATCGCGGCACCAATCCAACCCGCCATAGCGGAGAAGGCACCCAGACCCGCTAAGTGGGTCAGTAAGGCATTGACTAAGGGGATGGCCAAGCTAATGGCACAGGCAATGGTGAAGTTGGTCTTGGTCTGAGGATCAATCTGGAAGGCTCGTAACTTCTGCCATTCCTTATAGAAGAGATAAACCAAAACCACATATAATAGAAGATAGACCACATTCATGAGCCGGACAGGCATGGAATGAGAATAAGCGAAGGTTTGCCGCATCTGGTCCACCATCTCAGGGCCCAACATTTCAAATTGGCTGGCATCGAAAGCCTTAGACTGGAAGGATGAAATCGTGGTAATCAATTGGGAAATTGCATTAAAAATATTAATGACTAAGAAAAAGATAGCAAAACGTTTCAAGCGCCGGATCAGCACTTGGTCTTGGGATAATTCCATAAGGGACCACTCCTTTCTCGAGCTAACCTAAGTATAACAATTCTATTTAATAGAAACAATATTTTTTAAGACAAAAAAAGACCAGCTCAGAGCTGGTCATCTCAACTGGGGTAGCTGGATTCGAACCAACGCATAACAGAGTCAAAGTCTGTTGCCTTACCACTTGGCGATACCCCAATAATAATTGAAATGGTGGGAATAGGATTCGAACCTATGAACCCGAAGGAGCGGATTTACAGTCCGCCGCGTTTAGCCACTTCGCTATCCCACCCGACGAATCAATTTGATTTATCGTACTCAATTATAATAACATCTCAACCTGGGCTTGGCAAGACCTTTTTGATATTTTTTTCGGATTAATTCCTCTCTTGCATCCAATCATAGAAAAGATTGGCTAGGACAATCATAATAATTAAGGTTAGGGTCAACAGGCCAATCAGCTTAAAATCAGACCAAGTAATGGTGCCTATTTCAGTAAAGGGTTGAAAAGGTATCAGAGGAAAAGAAAGAATAGAAATACCAATAAGATACTGATAAAATTTCTTTTTACCCAAATCTTTACGTTTATCCAAAAACTGACCACTGACAAATAATGATAATAAGAAGGTTATTCTCGCTAGCCATTGAAACCACCAAGTAACTTCGGCCTGGCTAATCAAAAAATAAAAGTAAAGCAGCCAGGAAAGGCCTAGCAGCCCCTTCCATAGTGGCCAAAGCTGTTCTTTTCGCATCAAAGATTTCACACTCCCAAACATATGTTAAATTTATAGTGGTAATTACAGTTTAACATATGTTTGTTTTTTTACCATCGAATAAATAATACACTTCCTATCTCCGATTGGTCGGTTTCCCCCACTTGGCCTGGTATTTAGCCTTCTGATGAGCTTTAATTCGAGGCAAAATAATAGCTGTTACCGAAAAGAAAAGCCCCCAAGTTAGGTCTGTCCAAATAAAGGGCCATCCCGTCTCTTTAAAAATTCGAATGAAATAGACCGCAACAATCATGGTCAGGCTAAGTTTTAGGAAATCTTTTACTTGAATTTTCATTTCTCTTTGACACTCCTTTTCATGGATACGCTTTGATTTAATTTTAACAAAGCATTAAATAAAAACCAATTTTTCTTCTAGCTTCCTTTAATAGACCTAACTTCTATCAATAAAATCGATAATCTCTCCAGTCATTTTAAAGATTTCCTAAGCTTTATCCCAGAGCTCAAGGCGGGTTTAGGGGGCCGGGTATGCTATACTTAATAGGTAAGAATGCTTAGGGCATTCGTGAATTAGCTGATAAGGAGGCCTCGCCATGTCCTTTGACTGGTCATCTATTTTTACTTTCCAACACCTCTTCAATCTGATTGATATCCTGATTGTCTGGTTCCTCTGCTACCAATTGCTGAAGGTGATCCGACATACCAAGGCCATCAATATTTTGAATGGGATTTTTGTCTTTATTGTGATTAAGATCCTGAGTTCGGTCTTTCGTCTGGAGACGGTTGATTGGATCATGAACAGTATTATCCAGTGGTCCGTCGTTGGGGTCCTCATTATCTTCCAGCCTGAGATCCGGCGCGGTCTGGAACATTTGGGCCAGCGCCTCTTTACAGCTAAGAGGCAGCAGATGTATACCAATCCCATGGAGGAGATGGTGGAAGAGATTATTGACGCTTCCAAGTACATGGCCAAGCGGCGGATTGGGGCCCTGATCTCGATTGAGCAGGAACAGTCCCTAACCGAATTCGCCAAGACCGGGATCAGCCTGAACGCTGCGATCAGCTCCCAGCTCCTCATTAATATCTTCATCCCCAATACCCCCCTCCACGATGGGGCGGTCATTATCCAAGATGGAGAAATTACTTCAGCCGCCAGCTTCCTCCCCCTCTCAGAGAACCCCGATATCCCTAAGGAACTGGGGACCCGGCACCGGGCAGCAGTCGGCTTGAGCGAGCAGACCGATGCCATTACCGTTGTCGTCTCTGAAGAAACCGGGGGCATTTCCCTGACCTACCACGGCCGGATTATCCGCGACCTCTCAGAAGATGAGCTCCGCCAGAGCCTCCAAGATCACTTCATTGTGGCTGAAGAACATTCCGAAAGCAATATCCTGAGCCGCCTCTTCGCTAAAGAAGAGAAGGAAAGCGAGGCGCATGACGATGAATAAAATTTATGACAACAAGTGGTTGACACTCCTGGTCGCCCTCTTCCTCGCCTTGACCATGTTTGTCTTCGTTAAGGCCGAGCGCTACAATGATAATCCTATTTCTTTCTTCCAGAATGTGAGTGAGAATTCGACGGAAACTATCTCCAATGTTCCCGTCCACATCAAGGGCAATGTCCAAAACTACTATATTACAGGCCTACCCGAAACCGTGGACGTGGAGCTGTCGGGTCCAGCCAATCTCATCCAACAAACCCTGGAGGCTGAGAACTTCAAGGTAGTGACGGAAGATCTGGAACAGCTCGGGCCTGGCCAGCACTATATCAAGCTCCGCCTGGAAGGAATCTCTAAGGAATTACATTATAAACTCTCCCCTTCTAGCGTTAATATCACCATTGCGGAGCTCCAGACCCAGAATTATCCGATCGAGGTCCGGGTCAATAGTGATAAGCTCTCTCCCGACTATGCGGTCGGTAATGTGAGTGTCAACCCCCAAACCGTTACCCTGTCAGGCTCTGGCGACAAGCTCCAGCAGATCAGCCAGGTCTATGTCAATGTGGATATCCCGAGCGATGCCAGCGACTCCTATACCACTTCGGCCACGGTCCTGATCGCGGATAGCCAGGGGCAGATGCTGGATATCAGTGCCGATCCCAAGCAGGTGGAAGTCCAAGTCGATATCCAGTCCAATACCAATACCGTCCCCATCCAATTCGAAGCCGTCAATGGCCGACCTGACACCGACTATGAGATTGAGCCCCTGACCACCCATAACACGGTCCTCTCGGGTGACCCCGCCAGCATCCACCAGCTCAACCGGGTGATGGGCTATGTCGATGTCAGCCAGATTACCAAGGAAGAAGAAACCCAGGTGGACCTGGAATTGCCAGCAGGCGTATCCTCCATGGAACCGGCACAAGTCCGGGTCAAGGTTACACCCCACCGGCAAAACGCTGCCAACCGTCAAGAAGAAGCTGAAAGGAATTCTAGTTCAGCTAGCAGCCAGCGGTCCCAGGAGACCCGGTCGGCAGCTGGCCGCCAAAACGCCCCCAGCCAGGAACAAGACCCCTCTACTTAGACCTTTAAGTTATAACTTCACAGGCTGAAGCTTTCATGTTAAGATGACTTGTACAAAAGAAAAAATCCTCGAATAAACCAATATTAAGGAGATTATTCATTATGCGTAAATATTTTGGAACGGATGGTGTTCGCGGCGAAGCAAACCGCGAATTAACTCCAGAACTCGCCTTCAAATTAGGGCGTTGTGGGGGCTATGTCCTCCTCCAGCATGCCGGTGAACAGAGTGAAAATCCCCGTGTCCTCGTGGCGCGCGATCCACGAATCTCAGGGCAATTACTTGAACATGCCCTCATTTCCGGCCTCTTATCCGTTGGCATTGAAGTCTTCCAATTAGGCGTCATTTCAACCCCTGGGGTGGCCTACTTGACCCGGACAACCGGTGCCACAGCCGGCGTGATGATTTCAGCCAGCCACAACCCAGCTGCTGATAACGGCATTAAGTTCTTCGGTAGCGACGGCTTCAAGCTTTCTGACGACCAAGAATTAGAAATCGAAGCCCTCTTAGACCAGGAAGAAGATACGCTTCCACGGCCAAGTTCTGAAGGCCTGGGTACGGTGAGCGAGTACTTAGAGGGAGCGTCCAAGTACTTGGAATTCCTTGAATCAACAATTACCTCCTCGCTCGAAGGCATGAACGTTTGCATCGATGCGGCCAATGGAGCAACCTCGCCCCTAGTCAACCGTTTGTTTGCTGATCTTGAAACTAATTTTCAAACTATGGCCTCTTCGCCTAATGGTCTGAACATCAATGACGGCGTAGGTTCTACCCACCCTGAAGCTTTAGCCCAAATGGTTCGCGATAACCAAGCTGATGTTGGGATTGCCTTCGACGGTGACGGCGACCGCTGCCTAGCTGTAGACGAGAATGGTCGACTGATTGATGGCGACCACATCATGTTCATCTGCGGCAAGTACTTGAACGAGCGCGGGCGTTTGAAGGATAACACCATTGTTGCCACCGTCATGTCCAATCTCGGCTTCCACAAGGCGACAGAAGCTGCCGGCATCCAGGTTGAAACTACCAAGGTCGGCGACCGCTATGTGGTAGAAGCCATGCGCGAACACGGCTACAACCTGGGTGGCGAACAATCCGGCCATATTATCTTCATGGACCACAATACAACTGGAGATGGCCTCCTAACCGCTGTCCAACTACTCTTCGTCATGAAGCAAACCGGAAAGAAACTCTCCGAACTCGCTGACGAGATGCAGACCTATCCACAAATCCTGGTCAATGTCCGCGTCACCCGCCAAGGCCGTGAGGATGCCATGAAGTCCGAGACCGTTCAAGAAGTTATCCAAGCGGTTGAAGCCGACATGGGCGGCGATGGCCGGATCCTCGTCCGCCCAAGCGGTACCGAGAACCTCCTCCGCGTCATGGTCGAAGCCCAAACCGACGAACTCGCTGCCGACTATGCCAACCGGATCGCCGACCAAGTCCGCCAAGAATTTGGCGTTGAATAAGCAGAGTGTGACAAAAGTCGGGAGACTTGAATCACTGGAACAGGTTTTCGAAAGAATAGCTGTTTTTAAAGAGAAGCAAGACTTAAAGACTAGCTTTTCCAATAATAAAGCGAAATTCGTAAATTTTCACTCAAAGTAAACACTTCCCTTAGCAAGCGGCATCTTCTGATTGCTTATCTGGGGAAGTGTTTTTGTTTTATCTCAGCAAGCCACAATCCAAAGCCCCAAGTGAGGATTAGCATGGCTCAAGCCACACTTGAAAGACCCAATTGTGGGTTAAACGTCAGCAAACCACAGTCTAGCTCTCCGATTGTGGCTTGTAGCTGGAGTAGCCACAATTACGTCATGGGAGTGTGGCTTGACAGCGTTCAAATCACATTAGGGTCCCCCGAATGTGGCTTGCTAGGCCCCAGCATTCAAACAACAATGATATTTTTTATGATTTAAAAAATAATTTACCAGCCCTTGCTAGCTTATTTCATGTGAAGAAGATTTTTAATAATGGACCCGTTGAGGAATAGCCAGGCTTAAGTAATTTCAAAAACACAAGGGAGACTCTCTCGCACACATTTAATTAAAAAAATTACGAAAAAATCTTGACAAGCTTTCGATAGGGGGATATAATATTTGACAATTTGAGCAAAATTTTATTCGCATCCTTTATGCTTGGCGCCAAGCAGGGGGTCGGCACTTTGATTTTAATCAACGTGCTTTTTTTTGGGAAAAAATAGTTATTTTTGGAGGCTAAAAATGCAAAAAGACAAACCGATTATTGCCCTAGACTTCGATACAGTTGACAAGATGGAAGCTTTTATCCAAAAATTCGACGGCCAGGAACTAAACGTCAAGATTGGGATGGAGATGTACTATGCCAACGGTCCGGCCCTAGTGAAGCAACTCAAAGCGGCTGGCCACCACATCTTCCTTGACTTGAAGCTGCACGATATTCCAAACACGGTCCACCGCAGTATCCGCGCGCTGACGGAACTGGGCGTTGATATGCTAAATGTCCACGCTGCGGGTGGGGAAGAAATGATGCGCTGGGCTATGGATGCCATTGTGGAAGCCCAACCTGATCCTGACAAGCGCCCTCTCCTGATTGCGGTCACCCAATTGACTTCAACATCTGAAGCTGCCATGCAGGCCGAACAACTGACCCAAGCGACCATCGAAGAGAGTGTGGTCCACTATGCTCAACTCAGCCAAAAAGCAGGCCTCGACGGGGTTGTCTGCTCGCCCCTGGAATCCCGCCTGATTAAAGACCAAGTGGGTACTGACTTCATCACGGTCACGCCCGGCATCCGTCCTAGCAACTATCAGAGTCAACGGGAAGACCAAGAGCGGATCACTACGCCAGCCAAGGCTAAGGCGCTCGGCAGCGACTATATTGTTGTCGGCCGTCCTATCACCCAGTCTGCTGATCCAGTCCAAGCCTACCGCGACATCACTGCCGAATGGCAAGCCTAAACCGTCACCAGAATAGAAAAGGAGAATCTACCATGTCACAAGCCGAAAAAATTGCCCAAGCCCTCTTAGATATCCATGCCATCTCCCTTCGTCCCAACCAACCCTTTACTTGGACCAGTGGCCTCAAGTCTCCTATTTATTGCGATAACCGCCTGACGATTTCCCATCCTGAGGTTCGCCAGCTCCTCATCGACGGCTTCCTGGCGACGATTAAAGACAAGTGTTCGGATATCGAAGTGGTTGCCGGAACCGCAACTGCTGGTATCCCCCATGCCGCCTTTATCGCCCAAGCTCTCGACCTACCCATGATCTATGTCCGCGATAAAGCCAAGGGTCACGGTAAGCAAAATGCTATCGAAGGCGAATTCGAAAAAGGGGCCAAGGTTCTCATGGTTGAAGACTTGATTTCAACCGGCGGGTCAGTGATCCACGCAGCCCACCAAGTCCAAGAAGCAGGTGGCGAAGTCGTTGCTGCCCTAGCCATCTTCAACTACCTCCTCCCAGCCAGCCGCGAAGCTTTTGCCAAGGAAGACTTCCCCCTCTACACCCTATCGGACTTCAAAACTCTGATTCCGATCGCGGCCAAAGAAGATCCTGAAGTGGAAGCGGCCCGTGACGTGCTGGAGCAATGGTACCAAGACCCCCAAGCTTGGACCGCCAGCCACAGTGACTAGTCAGCCAGTGCTTTAATGAAGGAGGTCATCTTGTGAATCATCCCAATACCAACAGTCAACGCGCCCTCATCGCTGCTATCCTGGCTTCAGGAACCGACGACCTCAATGTCATGTTCCTAGCCTTCTCCATGTCGGCAATTATCGCCCAGCTCGGCATCAACGGCGCCCAAGCCGGACTCATTGCCACCATCACCAACCTCGGTATGCTGGTCGGAGGTCTAGTCTTCGGCGTCCTTGCTGACCGTTATAACCGCTTTAAGGTCTTCAAGTGGACCATCCTCCTCTTCTCTCTGGCTACGGGGCTCATCTTCTTCACTCCTAACCTCGGCTACCTCTACCTCATGCGCTTCCTAGCAGGCATGGGAGTTGGGGGCGAATACGGTGTCGCCATTGCTATTATGGCCAGTATCGTTCCCGCCCAGAAGATGGGACGGGTCAGTTCCCTCAACGGGATCGCCGGTCAGATTGGTTCCATTCTTTCTGCCCTGCTCGCCGGTTTTATCGCTCCCCTCTTCGGCTGACGCGGCCTCTTCCTCTTCGGCCTCCTGCCCGTCCTGCTTGTGATTTGGATGATCTTTGCTATCGATGACCAGCAAGTCTTTGCGGACACCCAGGCCCGCCAACAAAAGCAAACTGCAGCCCAACAGCCTTCGATCAAGGAACTCTTCCAGACAGCTGAGCTCAGCCGGCAGACCCTGGGACTCATGCTGATGACCACCGTTCAAATCGCTGGCTACTTCGGGATGATGAACTGGCTGCCGACCATTATGCAGGAAGCCAGCGGTGTCAGTGTGAAGGATTCTTCAACTTGGATGATTGCGACCATTATTGGGATGTGCCTAGGCATGTTCACCTTCGGCCGCTTGCTTGACGCTCGGGGACCCCGCCTGGCCTATACTACTTTCCTCAGCCTGTCTGCCCTGTCCGTCTACCTCTTCACCTTTGCCCGGACACCGCTCACTATGATTCTCGGCGGCGCCATCGTCGGTTTCTTCGTCAACGGCATGTTCGCCGGCTACGGGGCCATGATTACCCGCCTCTATCCCGACCACATTGCTTCGATTGCTAACAACGTCATCCTCAATGTGGGCCGGGCAGTAGGCGGCTTCTCCTCGGTAGTTATCGGTTGGCTGCTCGACGTCTCCTCCGTCCCCATGGTCATGCTCTTCCTAGCCAGCCTCTACTTAATCAGCTTGGCCACCATGCTCAGCCTCCCTAATCTCAAGGCTGAAAATTACCAGCGCCCACTCCAACAACTCGCCCATAACCATTAATGGGAAATTAAACAAGTTTCACTCTCTCCTTAACAAATACAAGCAAAAAAAGTCCTAGACAACTTTTAGCCAAGTCGTCCAGGACTTTTTTACTTCTCAATTCTATTAAGGCTCATATTCAAAAGCGAAACGGATGCTTCCAGCACCGTATAATAAGCCAGCTTGTTTCATTTTCTAATATTGCTGATTAGTAATTTAAATGTAAATTTCATATCAGCTAATTTTGAGCAGGAGTGGAGCTTTGAATTTGATCGTTAGCCGTGACCAAGCAAGCGATGTGAATTAGGGATAGTAGGCGTCAGCCGTACTAGCCCTTTGAAGCTCGCTAGGTGAGGGACCTTGGCCCGACCGGTGCTCACGGCTCTTTAACGATCAAATTCAAAAGCGGAATAGATGCTTCTAGCACCCTTATAATAAATAAGCCGTCTTGTTTTTTCATAACAATTACCCTTTAAAATAGACTTGCTTACTAAGATTCCCCCAACTTTTACCGAAAAGCCTAGACTTTTATTGCTTTTGAACTTACAATGTAGAAATGTGTACTATAATGAAGAAAGAGGGAAAGAGACGAATGATTAAATTGATTGCGACAGCTGAATCCTTGAGCCAAGGTCAGGCCCTGTTGGAAGCCGGCGTCGACTATCTCGTCATTGGCGAAAGCAGCTACGGCCTCCGCTTGCCGGGATATTTTGACCGGGAAGAAATGGCTGAAATGATCCGCATCACGCACCAAGCAGGCAAAGAGGTGATTGTCGCAGCCAATGCTATCCTCCACAATGACAAGATTGACCGGGCCCGCGACTATCTGAGCCAGATCAAGGCCATGAATGCTGATTTACTCATGGTTGGCGACACCGGTCTGATCCAAATCCTCAAAGAAGAGGCCTACCGCATGCCTTATATCTACGATGCCTCTGTCCTTGTGACCAGCCCAGGCCAGGTTAACTTCTGGGCCCAGTACGGTGCGGTCGGCGCCCTGGTTGCCCGGGAAGTTCCCTATGTCGAACTGACTGAGATGGCCCGGGATGCCAAGATTCCACTTATGGTCCAAACTTACGGCGCCTCCTGCATCCACCAGAGCGGTCGCATGCTCCTCGACAACTACTTTAACTTTGTCGGCAAGGACAAGACCGAAGTTGCCGAACACGAGCTCTTCCTCTCCGAACCTAAGAAGGATGAGACCCATTATTCCATCTATGAAGATGACCACGGCACCCATATCTTCGCCAACAACGACTTGGACCTTATGATGTACCTAAACGACCTCCAAAAAGCTGGCATCCAACACTGGTATGCAGACGGCATTTACTGCCCAGGCCAAGCCTTCGTTGAGATTAACCGACTTTTCGCCCAGGCCCGCGATGCCATTGAAGCGGGCCAATGGAACGATGCCTACGCCCTCCAGCTCGACCAAAAAGTGCGCGAACTTCATCCAGATAACCGCGAGCTTTCGACCGGCTTCTTCCTCTTCGACAAGGATACCGTCCAATAAGCGTTAAATTAGAAAGGAAATCAGTGTGACACAAAGTGAATTAAAACGTCCCGAGCTCTTAGCACCAGCCGGGACCCTTGAAAAATTAAAGATTGCTATCCACTATGGCGCCGATGCCTGCTATATCGGTGGCGAGGCTTACGGCTTGAGAAGCCGGGCCGGCAACTTCGACTTCGATGAGATGCAAGAAGCCGTGGATTATGCCCACAAGCATAATGCCAAGGTTTATGTGGCCTCTAACATGGTCACCCATGTCGGCGATGAAGAGGGGGCTGGCGAATTCTTCCGCACCATCCGCGATATCGGAATTGACGCGGTGATTATCTCCGACCCTGCCCTCATGCAGATTTGCGCCAGCGACGCGCCAGGCCTGGAAATGCACCTGTCAACCCAGCAATCTGCCGTCAATTATGAAACCTTGAACTTCTGGGAAGATGCCGGTCTCACCCGCTGTGTACTGGGCCGGGAAGTCTCCATGGCCGAAGTCGCTGAAATTCGGCAAAAAACCAATGTCGAAATTGAAGCCTTCGTCCACGGCGCCATGTGTATCTCTTATTCGGGCCGCTGTACCCTCTCCAACCACATGGCCCACCGTGATGCTAACCGGGGCGGCTGCTGCCAATCCTGTCGTTGGCAGTATGGCCTCTATGACATGCCCAAGCTCGGTGACCGCTACATGGTCGGCAAGGGCGAAGAAGGCACGGATATCGATGAACCTTTTGCCATGTCAGCCGTTGACCTCTCCATGATCAACCATATTCCTGACATCATCCAGAACGGCATCGACTCCTTAAAGGTTGAAGGCCGGATGAAGTCCATCCACTATGTCTCAACCGTCATCAATGTCTACCGCAAGGCTATCGATTCTTATCTGGAAGACCCCGATAACTACCAGGTCCAACAAGAATGGATCGACGAACTCTGGAAGTCTGCCCAACGTGAACTAGCCACCGGTTTCTACTATGGCCGCCCAACTGAGAACGAACAACTCTTCGGCAAGCGCCGCCGGATCCCCCGCTACCAATTCGTTGGCGAAGTCCTAGACTATGACCCAGACAGCCAAATCGCCACCATCCAACAGCGGAACAACTTTGGCGTCGGCGACCTCATCGAATTCTACGGCCCCGGCATGCGCCACTTCCAACAAGAACTCACTGCCATGCGCGACGAAGACGGCCAAGCCATCGACCGCGCCCCCCACGCCATGCAAATCATCAGCATGAAAGTCAACCAGCCCGTCAAAGCCCACGACATGATCCGAAAAGAAAGATAAGGGTGTGAGCAAAGGCGGTTAGAAAGGG
>NZ_KV797924.1:30261-34590 GCF_001809535.1 Aerococcus sp. HMSC062A02
AGTCACGCCCTTTCTGCCTTTGCGAACCCGACTAAACAGGGTGTGAGGGCTGGCGGGAGAAAGAGACCTCTGGAGCCAAAAACCAAAGAAGACTGTAAGTCTTCGGCGGATTTTGGTGAAGAGGAGCTATTTCTGCCAGACCGAATCCTACTAAAGGACCAACAAGCTAGCAAGACCCTTGCTAGCTTGTTTTTATTATGGGGGAGCCCAGTCAGCTTAGTCGCTAACGGAAGGCTCATTCACAAGTTGGCAGACACACAGGGACTCTATTAAATGAACAGCGCCAACAAGCAAACCATCCCTCTAAGCACAAACCGGCAAGCCGACTGCAACAGCGAAAGAGCAGCTCACCTCCACCATTTATTAAAGAAGACAAACTAAAAAGCTCCGAATCCAAGCCAATCACATCTTGGAATTCGAAGCTTTTTTCTTTTTATAGGGGGTACGACTTTAAACGCATACTCCCCCTAGTAACCCATATGAATCTCCGTCGCGGTTTCTTCATTGAACTGACTGTTATAGAGATCAGCATAGAAGCCACCCTTGGCCAGGAGTTCATCGTGGGTGCCGTGTTCGATAATATCCCCCTGCTGCATCACGAGAATCATGTCAGCATTGCGGATAGTGGACAAGCGGTGGGCGATAACGAAGGAGGTCCGCCCCTGCATAATCTTATCCATAGCCTCTTGGATCAATTGTTCCAAGCGGGTATCGACGGAGGAGGTAGCCTCATCGAGGATCAGAATATTCGGATCCGCAATCACCGCCCGGGCGATGGTCATCAACTGCTTCTGACCGAGCGAAACGTTAGAGGCTTCTTCGTTAATTTCCATCTGATAGCCGCCCGGCAAGGTTTGGATAAAGTGGTCCACATTGGCCACCTTAGCCGCTTCAATCACCTCATAGTCGCCCGCTTCCAAGTTCCCGAAACGGATATTCTCCATCACGGTATCATTGAAGAGCCAAGCATCCTGGAGAACCATGCCAAAGTTTCGGCGCAGGTCTTCACGGGAAACATCCTGGATATTCACCCCGTCCAGTTCAATGCTGCCGCCATCAATATCATAGAAGCGCATCAAGAGGTTGATCAGGGTCGTCTTCCCAGCACCGGTCGGCCCAACCACGGCAATCATTTGCCCCGGTTGCACTTCGAAGTTCACGTCTTTCATCAGTGGGTTCTCAGAATCATAACCGAAGCGGACATGGTTGAAACGCACATGCCCTTTAACTGGCCGAGGCAGGGTCTGGCCTTCGCTAGCTGAGCTGATTTCTTCCTCATCCAGGAAGCCAAAAATCCGTCCTCCCGCTGCGAAGGCGCTTTGGATCAAGCCAGACAATTCGGTAATCTGGTTAATCGGCTGGTTAATCTGCCACACATAATTCAGGAAGGCTTGGAGGTTACCAACGGTCAGTACCCCCTGGAAACTCTTCAACGAACCGAATAAGGTAATAACAATATAGGAAATATTGGAGATAAAGCTGAGCAAGGGTTGGAGAATGGTGGACAAGAAACTTGATTTAAAGCCAATATCGCGCAATTGCTTGTTGCGTTTTTTGAATTCCTCAATCGATTCTGCCTGGCGGTTGTAGACCTTGATTTCAGTAAAACCAGATAAGTTTTCTTGGGTATAACCAAAGAGATGGCCCAAAGCATCTGCCTGTTCCTTAAAGATGGGTTGAGAGTAATGAATCACCCGCCGTGCCACCAAATAGCTGACCGGTAACATGACCAAGCTGATCAAGGCCAATTGCCAGTCAAGGAGTAGCATGGAAATCACGGCTAAAGAGATTTGCAAGACCCCAATAAAGAGCTGCATGGCGGACTGCTGCATGGCATTGGAAATCGCGTCCACGTCATTGGTCATCCGGCTTAGGATATCCCCGGTTTGGTTCTGGTCGAAATAAGCCACCGGTAGACGGTTGGCCTTACGCGAGATATCCTGGCGCAGATCGTACATAGCATCCTGGGTGGCATTGGTCAGGAAATAAATGCCCAGGTATTGGCCCGCTTGGAAGAAGAGCCCCCGTACCAGGTAAATGGCTAGGATCCGAATCAAGTAAGGGAAGTTGATCCCTGCTCCAGGGACCCCCTTGACCATATCCATCACATTGTTGGCTACTTCTGTAATCGCTAAGCCGAGGACAAAGGGTTCTAAAGCATTGGCGACAGACATCACGACAGTGGCGAAAATCGCCAGGTAGAATTGTAAGCGATAGGGCCGCAGATAGGTCCAAATACGCTTCATGAGTTCACTAGATTTCATCGAGCCAATTCCTCCTCACTAAGTTGGGATGAGGCAATATCGTAATAGAGCGGGGAGGTCTTCAGAAGTTCCTCGTGGGTGCCTCGTGCCGCAATCTCCCCGTGGTCGAGCACAATAATCTGGTCCGCATGCATGATCGTCCCCACACGCTGGGCCACAATAATAGTGGTCGCTCCCTTGGTCTCTTCCTTGAGGGCTTGGCGGACAGCCGCATCGGTCTTATAGTCGAGAGCGGAGAAGGAATCGTCAAAGATATAAATCTCCCGTCCCCCGATAATGGACCGGGCAATAGACAAGCGTTGCTTCTGTCCACCTGATAAGTTACTCCCGCCCTCAGACAGCTGGGTATGGTAGCGAGTCTCTAAGCGCTCGATAAATTCACGGGCCTGGGCAATGGAGGTTGCTTCATCCATATCATATTCCGTCGCATCAGCCTTGCCGTAGCGTAAGTTGTCGGCAATCTCCCCCGTGAATAAGTTAGCCTTCTGCGGGGTAAAGCCAATCTTGTCCCTCAAGACAGCCAGGTCCAAGTCTCTAACGTCTACCCCATCAACCAGGATAGCCCCCTTGGTCACATCGTAGAAACGTGGAATCAACTTGACAATGGTTGATTTCCCTGAACCTGTTGATCCGATAAAGGCCACCGTTTCCCCTGCCTTGGAGCTAAAGGAAATATCTCTCAAGACCGGCTCTCTAGCATCCGGATAAGCAAAGTCCACATGACGGAACTCCAAGCGCCCGCTGCCATCGGTCTCCATCACAGGCTGGTCAGGATTTTCAACCGTAATCGGCGTGTCCAAGACTTCCTGGAGGCGGCCAGCCGACACCACCGCCCGCGGATACATCATATAAATATTGGCAAAAAGCATGAGGGAAATCAAGATATGGAAGGCATACTCGATGAAGGCAAAGAGATTCCCCACCTGGAGCTGGCCATGTTCAATATAACGCGACCCCACCAACATAATCATAATAATCGTAACATTAATGAGGAAACTGAAGATAGAAGGGGTCACCGCCACTAACTTGAAGAGCTTCTTGGTCAGCCCTTTATAGAGGCTGGCCACCTTGGCGAAACGCTTCTCAAAATAGCCTTGGCGGTTGAATGCCCGCACGACCCGAGTCCCTGTAATGTTCTCCCGCAAGCTCTGGTTGATCTGATCCAAACTCGCCTGCTGGTCTTCCGAGATAGGCAGAGTCAGTTTGGACATAAAGAGGACCAAGAGTAGGATAATCGGCACAATGGGGATAATATAAGCCCCTAATGCCGGCGAAATGGTCGTAATCATAAAGATCGATGCCGCAATCATCAAGGGCGATGTCATCCCAGTCCGCAACATAATTTGCGTAAACTGCAAGAGAATAAAGGCATCCGTTGTAATTCGTGTCGTTAACGACGGCACCCCAAGTTCTTGGAATTCATGGTGCGACAGTGACTGCATCTTCGCATAGACATCATTGCGGATCTTCATGGTCATATCGTTGACGATCTTACTAATAAAGTAAGACGCCATCAACTGGCCCACTACCCCAACTAAGGCAAAGACCACCATATAGGCCATATAACGGTAAAAGACAGACATATTGCCTGCCACAATGGCGTGGTCAATAATAAAAGCGACCATGGTTGGTAGGCCTAGAGTCACCGCTACAAAAGCAGCCATGCCTAGAAACAACATCAATAAGTCGCCAGGATATTTCTTCAGATATTTCCAAATAAACTTCAAAGCGCAACACCCCTCCATTTATAAATAATCATGGAGCCATCAACATTAGCTCGCCTAGTCATTATAGGGGCTTACCAGCAAAAGTTCAAGCTTGCCTACTCAAAAAATCCTGAAGCTTTACCACATCGTATGAGTGAGCATCTCTTACGCTTTTGAAGCTGATCCTTAAATGTTTAGAGGCAACTGCTTACACCCTGTAGTCAGGCTCAGGCTAGCAGAAATAGTTTCTCTTCACCAAAATCCGCCGAAGTCTTCCAGACTTCTCTGTTTTTTGGCTCCAGAGGTCTATTTCTAACCGCGCGCTCTCACACCCTAGTCGGGTTCGCAAAGGCAGAAAG
>NZ_KV797924.1:34690-45012 GCF_001809535.1 Aerococcus sp. HMSC062A02
TCATCCCTTTCTAACCGCCTTTGCTCACACCCTAGGAAAAAAGAAAAAGGCTGGCCTTTCCACAGCTCAGCCTCTTTCGCTATCTTTCAATTTGGAGGAGAAAGATATGAAGAAAAGTTTATTTGGGTTTGTTGGGTATGTTTATACTATAAGGGTCCCCTGTGAATTAAGTGTGAATTTTTCCTTAGCCCTTTTTGAAAAAAATACTAGGATTTTCTAAAGCTCTTGGTCGCTCATTTCTTCTGCCTTAGCCTGGATCAAGAGAGCCCGCTCAGCCTCCGAAATCTCCTCCCGGTTGCGACGGAGGGTGAAGTGGTCAGGTACCGGGTCAAAGCCGCCCTTAATGAAAGGATGGCAGCGGCAAATCCGGCCCAGCCCCATTAAAGTTCCCTTCAAAGCCCCGTGCTTATCCAGGGCTCGCAGCATATAAGCCGAACAAGAGGGATAGTAGCGGCAAGTGGCAGGAAATAAAGGCGAAATATAGGCCCGGTAGAAGCGAACGGGGGCTTGGAAGAGGGCCTTAAGCATGGCCAGCCTGACTCGCTTCCACTTGGTCGAGGAGTAGGGCCTGCTTCAAATCATTAGCAGCCTCTTCACCGGCAAAACGTTCCACGAGCTTGAGGGCAAAGTAAGTCGCCGTCGCAGGTCCCCTCGAAGTCATCAACTTAGCGTCTTCATCGACGACCACTAAGTCTTCCTTATGGTCTTTAAAGTGAACAGTCTCTTCAATCCCTGGATAGCAGGTTCCCACAGCTTCTGCCGCAATTCCTGCAGCTTCCAAGATCAGCGGAGAGGCACAGATGGAAGCCAGCCACTTCCCAGCTTGATGGTGGCTTTGAACTAAATCAAGGACAGCCTGGTCTCCAGCTAACTGTTTCGAAGCAGGCATCCCCCCTGGCGTAACGATCAAGTCATAGAGACTGGGGTCAACGTCAGCCAGACGCTTGTCCGCTTGGATGTGAATCTGGTGGTCTCCCACCGTCTCCAGTTCGTCCGACACAGAAACCATATCAATTGCGAGCCCAGCCCGGCGGAACCAGTCCACCACAGTTAGAGCTTCCACTTCTTCATAACCACTTCCAAGTAAAATCATTGCACGCATCATAGATTCCTCCTTTACTTAACTTAATTATAGGACTTTCATCAAATTTTGTGAAGCGAGGCTATTGCAGTCTTCTTCATCAAACAAAAAGAAGCCAGGCGACTTGTCCTAGCTTCTCTACTGAGCAGCTCACCTGCTCTTCTATATCATGTTTATTGAACGCGTGAAGAGCCAGAGTAGTCGCTTGCTTCTTTGCGGCGACGCGCTTCTTGTTCACGTTCCTTATCGCTCTTATTCTTTTCATAGTCGCTCTTGGTGTAGACTTCGTTAACATGCATGTTAACTTCAACAACCTTCAAACCAGTCATATGTTCAACGTTTTCGCTGACAACTTTAATGGTATCTTTAAAGGCTTTTTGTAAGTCCTTACCGAACTCCCCAACCACTTCAAGGTCGAGAGCTACTTCTTTCTTACCAACTTCAGCACTTACGCCACGAGTTTCATCTTCCCCGTTATCTGAGAAGAAACCTTTGATACCTGAAGTCATGCCACCTTTTAATTCTAAGATACCATCAATGTTTTGTACGGCATAGTTAGCAATTTTTTGGATGACTTTATCTTCATAGGTTAATTCATTTTCATGTTGAACTTGTTCAGACATTAATAACTCTCCTTTACTTATACTATTACTTTAGTGCTATCTTCACTTTAACAAATATTTCTTCAGAATGAAACCAATATCACTTGATATTGAAGAATTTTAACCAAGCGTTAAGGTCTAATTCTCCGTCGAAGTAAGCGCCCACACAGTAGGCAGCCCCCATCACCACAAAAATCAGCAAGCTCTCAGCGAAGCCAATGCTCATCCATAAGAGGGCAAAAATAAAGCCGAGTACTGCACCAATAATCCGACCACTGTATTGGTCCCAAACTTTCTTTACTTGTTCATTATCCATAATTTGACTCCTCCTGACTATCTAACACGTGGTTGCGCTGGCCGGGTCAAGTGCTTGGCTTGACGACTCTCTGCCGGGCTCACTTGGTTAATCTTGACATCAATCCGGTGCACATCGAGGTGCAAGGTCCGCTGTACGGCTGCTTGAACGCGCTCTTGGATCAATTGACCGAGCATTGGCACATTATCCATCTCACCAACACTCACTTGGATATCGATTTCTGTATCCTCAGGTTTATCGTAGATGGTCACCTTGGCATCTGGATAGTAGATATTCCCCACATGCTTGACTGCACTCAAAGCTGTTGCTTCGATAGCTTGCTTGGATACATTCATATCCCCGCGCGACGCATCCATCACCATTCTCCGGTGCTTACTGGCAACAAATAGCGCTCTGAAGAATAGGAAGACGCAGTATACCAAGAGTAGACCTAAAATCACGGCCACGACCAAACGTAGGGTCCAATTTCCAACTAGGTAACTAATCGCGAAGGCGGATAGGTAAGGAATTGGGTAGAACAAGGAAATGGCGGCAACTAGGGCCAAAATAAAAATTAATGTAACGACAATCTGGATAAAACGACGAAAGCCTCCCATTGAGATCCCTCCACTCTGAAACAAAATATTGCTTTCTTAATACCTTCATTTTAGCGGATACAAGACACAATAAGCAAATTATACGCTTGCAAAAAGGGTATTTTTTGGGATCTAAAGCGTCTATTCGCTTAAAAGCAGGAAAATGTCTGATAAAAAAGAGACTGGAACTCTTGTCCCAGTCTCCTATCACTAGCTTAAAATCAGAATTAATTATTTACCTTTGTGATACCTAATAAAACTAAAAACATAAGTTAGAACAGCCAGAAAGAACAGCCAAGTTGATCCAGAGAATATAGCTTCTTTCCAGGTATAGCCTAGGTAAACCTGCAAAACAATCCAGAAAACAAGTAGACCAACATCAAGGATTAAGACAAAGGGTGAATATATAGCTTTCTTTCTCATTTGACCACTCCTCTTATCCTCATCCTAACAGGTCTTTTAATCGCTTTCAAATGATTTGAATCTAGCGGCTATTAGTTGCCAAGCTATCCTATCATTTAATAGGAGGCAAGAAATAGACCACCATTGAAATAGCCCCCCAAAACTCCATCCAAGTTTTGGGGTCATCACTTGACTGATACGATTAATCCACCATAGCCGTCAAGAGCTCGATATAGCGCTTGGCCAGGTCCGACTGCTTGCGGTAGCTGGCGTGGATATAGCCGATATGGTTGGGTTCTTGGTCGCGGACAGGGATGGTCCGCATCATGGTCTTGAAGGGGGAGCTCAGGATCCCTGAGCCAATCAGATAGGCATCGGTATTGACCAGGACATTGATGGAGCTGCCGCGGTCAGACACCATAATTTGCTGCTGGTCCTTCTTGTCCCCTTCAACCACCTCTTCCGAGAATTGCAGGGTATTGCTCTCCTTCTGCTCAAAGCCAAGGGAGGGATAGGGCTCCAGGTCTTCCAAGCTCACACTGTCTCGGTCAGCTAGGGGGTGGTCATGGCCCACAAAGATATGGACTGAGAATTCACCCAACTCCACAAAGTCCAGCTCATGGCGGTTCAGGTATTGCTGGATGACTTTCTGGTTATTGGGATTCATGTAGAGAATGCCCAATTCGCTGTAGGCTGACCGCACATCGTGGAGGACTTCCTTGGTTGAGGTTTCCAGCAAACGGAAGTCTGTCTGCGAGGTGTCCGATTCCGCAATCAGCTGGGAGAAGGCCTCGGAGGCAAAGTCATAGTGCTGGCCCGACACCGAGAAAATCTGCTTGCCCGTTGGCTCCAGGTAGCGTTTCTCCAAGACATCCACTTGGGAGAGGATGTCCCGGGCATAGGAGAGGAATTCGCTCCCTTCCGGTGTGATATAAATCCCCCGCTTGGTCCGCTCAAAGATCTGGATCTGGTATTCTTCTTCTAATTCTTTAATCGCAGTGGATAGACTGGATTGAGCCATGTACAGGCGGCGGGCAGCCTCCCGGAAGGACCCACTATCTGCTGCCACTACAACATACTTTAATTTATGAAAATTCATTGTCGCACCCCTCGCCTCTCTTCTTATCATCACTTACTATACAAAAATAAGCGCACTTGCGCAAGAAGAAAATAGGGACCCCAATCTCGGAGTCCCTATTTTCATCACTTATTCCTTCATTTAACGAGTTCCCAAAAAAGGGCCGAAAGCTTATCAAAACAAGCTTCTAAGCGGTCATTTTAATCCTTGGACCGAATCACTGACACCTAAAAGCGAACACTGCTTATCGAAATTCCAAAAGTTCCTGATTAGCGCACCACGAGGACATCACAGTGGGCATGGCGGACAATATAGGATGACACAGAGCCTAAGAGGGCCCGACGAATGCTGCCTTTACCGGTTGAGCCCACAACAATCAGATCGATATCATTGGCCTCAGCATAGGACACAATCTCATCCTTGGCTTCACCTCTGAGCAGCTTAATCTCGGCCCGATCAAAGCCCAGGGACTTGACATAAGCTTCATCCTCTTCCAACTTGATCCGGTTCTTGTCATATAAGATATCGCTCAGCTTGGTATAATCGCTAGCATCCGTATAAGCACCGAAGTCATCAATCACGTTCAATATAGTCAGATCAGCTCCATGGTGTTGGGCTAAGTCAACTGCTGCTTCTAAGGCCGCTTTGGCGGGTGTCGACCCATCCACAGGGGCTAGAATACGTTTAATCTCTTTCATTATAATCCCCTCCGTGAACTATTTTTTCTACTAACCTAATTATAGCCCAAAAGCAGAGGGAAGCAAGCGCTTTCTAGACCCTTCGCTTAATTTTTCTTATCGAAGTTAATGGCGTCATATTTTTCAGGATTTTCCTGGAATTTGCGGACAACATAAGGGCAGAGAGCCTTAATTTGCTTGCCTTCTTTGGACATTTCAGCCACCAGGTGGTCCAGCAACTTACCCGCAATTCCTTGCCCGCGCAAGCTCTCATCGACAAAAGTATGGTCGGCAATCACAAAATCCTCGGAAGCTGGGGAATAAGTAATTTCAGCGATTTTTTCGCCTTCGTCTGAACGAATTACATAAGCGTTGTTTTCTTTGACAATTTCATTAGCCATTCGACATCGCTCCTTTCTAAGTCCTATTCTAACATCTTTTAGCCCAATTGCCTCGTCAGAGCCTTGCCTCTTTGCTTTTGCCTTGGAAGAGCTTATACTAGAAGAAAGGAGTCGATCACATGGGATTCAAATTCGATATCACACAGCTCAAGGGCTTCGGCGACCGCTTTGACCTAGCCCAGAAGAAAAAGAAGACAAAAGAGGCAGTGGATGCCAGCGACCTGGACCAGCTCTTCAGCAACAGCTTCCTCCAGGCTCATTCCGACCTAGTCTCCAAGGGTGACCTCCTGGCCCAAGTCGGAGTGGACAGTCTGGAAGCCATGGAAGATTTGCCCAGCGACCAGCTGGACCCCATCATTGCGGCCCATAGCCCCTATGATAGCTATGAAAGCTTCAAACTAGCTGCTATCCGCTACCAGCAGGAGTAAACTAAAGATGTGGTTCTTAAACAAATTATGCTAGTGAGCATCCGTTGCGCTTTTGAATTTGATCGTTAAAGAGCCATGGCACCGGCTTGAGCCAAGGTCTCTCGCCTAGCGAGACTCAAACGGCTCGTATGGCTGACGCCTACGATCCATAAATTCGCTTCGCTTGCTTGTTCATGGCTAACGATCAAATTCAAAGCTCCACTCCTGCTCAAAATAGCTGATATAGAAATTATTTTTAATTACTAGTTACCAACACTAATAACAAGAAAAACAAGAGCATTAATTCTTATCAAAAGGCTGTGATTATTGTCACTGCCTTTTTTACTTGACTTTGTTTGTCTTCTAATAAGAAAAATGATATCATAATGATATCAAATAGAATGGAGGACGTTGAAATGAAGAAGAACCAGAACCAAATTGACCAGCTGGGCCAGCAGTTGGACCACAGCGATAAGATCGAAGAGAAGGTGCTTGTCGGCAAGCAGAAGGGCATGGTCGTCTTGACCGCCTATTTCGTCTTACTAGTGGTCGCCGTCCTAGCCTTTATCTGGGGCATTAACCAAGACGGTAACCAGGCCGGATCCAACCTAGTGATTGGCTTAGCCCTGGCTTATATCGCCTTCGCTTGGATCTTACTCTTTGGTCTCAAGGTCCTCAAGCCCCAAGAAGCCCTGGCCCTGACCCTTTTTGGCCATTACTACGGGACGCTCAAAGGCGCAGGCTTCTACTATGTCAACCCCTTCGCCCAAGCCTTTAACCCAGCGGCCCAGACCAAGCTAGGACAGAGCGGGGATGTGAGCGAACAAACAAGCGGGGCCAGCCAAGATAAGGAAGCCATTAGCTTGAACCTCAATCGTCAGGATAAGAAGATCTCAATGAAGGTCATGACCCTCAACAATTCCAAGCAAAAGATCAATGACTATCTTGGAAACCCGGTTGAGATTGGTGTCGCGGTTATTTGGAAGGTCAGTGACACGGCCAAGGCGGTCTTCAATGTCGATAACTTCAAGGAATACCTCTCCTTACAAACAGATACTGCCCTGCGCAATATCATCCGCCAGTATCCCTATGACGTCAATCCTCGCGTTCCTATCGACACTAGCGGGGACGGCGAACCTGACGATGGGTCCTTACGCGGGTCTTCCGAGATTGTGGCCCAGCGCATCAAGGATGAAATCCAAGACCGGGTAGAATTCGCTGGCTTAGAAATCCTGGAAGCCCGGATCACCCACCTCTCCTATGCACCAGAAATCGCAGCTGCCATGCTCCAACGCCAACAAGCCTCTGCCCTGATCGATGCCCGCGCCATGATCGTGGACGGCGCAGTCGGCATGGTCGATATGGCCCTGGCCAAATTAGAAGAAGAGTCCGTCGTCGAACTCGATGAAGAACGCAAGGCTGCCATGGTCTCCAACCTCCTCGTCGTCTTATGCGGAAATAACGACGTCTCACCCATTGTCAATTCAGGGAGCCTCTACTAGCCTTGGCTAAGAAGAAACAAGTCCCCCTCCGGATTTCCGACAAGCTCTACCAAGAACTCGCAGCCTGGGCAGAAAATGATTTCCGCTCGATCAATGGTCAGATCGAATATCTTCTCACCGCCTGCGTCAAACAGCACAAGAAGAATGGCAAGTACGTGTCTGAAAGCCAGGACGACCACTTCGAACCTGAGCTTGACTAGGGAATATGCCTTCTATCATGACGAAGCATTTCAGCATATATATCGTAAGAATTGCAGGTGAACTTATAGTCAAAGTTCCAGCTGCTTATCCATCAACCATTACCGGCAAAAGGCCTTTAACGCACAAAAAGGAAGCCCAAAGTTATCGCTTTGGCTTCCTTTTTTCTTCTTCTATAAAGATTTAGCGTACAGCATCAAAAGCCTGTTTCAAATCAGTCACCAAGTCCTCATCAGATTCGATCCCCGTCGAAATCCGTAAAATTTCATCTGTCAACCCGTAAGATAGCCGGACCTCTTCAGGAATATCCGCATGGGTCTGGGTCTTAGGATAGGTAATCAAACTCTCCACCCCACCCAAGCTCTCCGCAAAGGTAATAATATCTAGAGCTTGGAGGAAATCACTAATTAGGTCCGTATCTTTAATCGCAAAGGACAGCATCCCCCCACGGCCAGGATAATTAACCGCTGTCACCAGGGGCTCCTCCTTCAGATAGTCCACAATGGCGCGCGCATTCTTCTCATGCTGCTTGAAGCGAAGGGCCAGAGTCTTCAAGCCCCGAATTACCAACCAACTATCAAAGACACTCAAGGTCGAGCCCGTTGTGTTCAATTGGAAGTCTAATTTTTCCCCCAGGTCGTCGCGCGAACAGACCACCAAGCCAGCTAGAACATCATTGTGGCCAGCCAAGTATTTAGTAGCCGAATGCACAACGACATCTGCTCCAAGCTCTAAAGGCCGTTGGATAATCGGTGTATAGAAGGTATTGTCGACCACTAAGAGCGCACCGGCTGCCTTGGCCAATTCAGCAATAGCTTCAATATCAAATTCCACCATCAGCGGATTGGTTGGTGTTTCAATGAAGACCATGGCCGTCTCTTCCTTCAAGGCAGTCTCCAAAGCTGCTTGGTCCAAACAGTATTCAAATTGATAGATCCCTAATTCTTCCATATGGTGGAAGTAACGGTAAGACCCCCCGTAGAGATCTTGGAGGGTAACAATCCTGTCGCCAGCCTTTAAGAGACCTTCCAGGACTAACTGGATAGCTGCCATCCCTGAAGCCGTTGCGAAGCCATATTTGCCCCCTTCGAGCTCTGCAATCCCCGACTGTAAGACATCTCTAGTCGGATTCGCGGTGCGCACATAGTCATAGCCCGTCGATTCCCCCAAGTGTGGGTGGGCATAAGCCGTACTGAGATAGATCGGCGTATTAATCGCCCCCGTCCGCGGATCGCTGTGGTTACCTAGCTGCGCCAAAATCGTTTCAACATGTTTCATATTCATCTGCCCCTGTTCTCTATATTTATCATTCATCATAGCATGGAATCCTTAGCTAAAAGCGATTAATAAGAGAACACCTATGTTCGCCAAAAGCGATCAATCATTTTTCCTCCTGATCACAATCAAAAACACCCCAGCTCGCGACATAAGCTAGGGTGCAGCTAGGCAATGACAAAGATTGCCGGCTAATTTTAATAAAAGAAGTAAGTGATCACTAACATGGTAATTAAAGCAACGAAATGACAGCCACCGACAATCGCAAAGGAATCACGATAAGTCGACTTCTGAGGCAGATGCGTTAGAGAACTAAAGGTAATGTAAGCTCCGGCATGGGGGAGGAGAGCAAAGATTGAAGATGCCACACCTGAGATCCGGTGAACGACAACAGGGTCAACCCCCTCAGCAATAATCTCTGGTGCCATCGTATTGACTAAGATCCCCACCGTCCCTGAAGAAGAACCAGTAATTGCCCCCAAGGCAACGGACACAATAGTCAAGCGTAAGACTGGGTTGGCAAGAACACTGTTTAAGAAGGTCACAATGAAGTTAAAACCTGTCGATTCAATCAAGACCGTCCCGAATGCCACCGTACTCCCCATAGCTAGGGTTGGCATTACAGCATCTGCTGCCCCCTCATTCAAGAGTTCCTTATCCGAAGAATTCAAATACTTTCTGAAGAAAATAGCACAGAGTAAAACAGCCGCTAGGAGGGCAATGACAACAATATTAGTCACTTCACTAAACATAAAGATAATCGCAATCAAGACTAACATCGGCAAGATACTCAAGAAGAAAGGTGGAATATCTTCCTCAGCCACTTCCTCTTCATCCAGATCAGATTCATCAGGATCTTCCATCTCTTGGTCCGTATCCTCCAGGTAAGAATAGAAAGTCTCATCATTGGCCAAGCTCTTATCTAGACGGAATTTCATATAGACTACCCCATAAATAAAGGCTACAATCGACGCCCCGAAACCGAGCAATTTCCCAGCCGTCATCGATGTACCCAGAGCTTCTGCTGGGATAACATTGGTTGGTGAAGGGGTCCCTGGCAGCATGGTCATCGTAATCGACGCCACCCCTAAGAAGACAGGGATACAGATCAAGCGCCAGTTAATATCCAGTTCCTTAAAGACCGAGTGAGCAATTGGGATAATCGCAAAGTAAACAATTACCGAATTGATCCCCCCATAGGAAATTAAAAGCCCAATAACAGCGAGAGCAAAGAGGGCATTAAAAGGTTTGTCCCGGCCCACAATCTTTAAGACTGTCCGCGCAATCGAAGTCGTCGCATGGGAATCCTGCATGTACTGTGACAGAATCGTCCCCAAGATAAACAGTGCGAACATACTGACAAAGAAATCACCCACTGAAGCCAGATAAGACTGCTCAGGTCTGAGCATCCATTCCAATACATTCATGCGATTCGTTACTAAGACTACCATTGTCGCTAGAGGAGCCCCAATTAATATATTGAGCCCCTTAGCTGAAAAGAGGATAATCAAACAGATGGCGGCTAAAACGCCAATAAATCCAATAATTTCCATAATAATCTCCTTATATTAAGTTATACATTCTAATTTAGTCTATCAAATAAAAAAATAAATTGCGAACATGACCGCTTAAATTAACCAATAAAGCAAGAAAAAAGGCCTAGTTTGAACTAGGCCCCTTAAATGAAGCTACAGATGGGATTTGAACCCACGACCTCCGCCTTACCAAGGCGACGCTCTACCGACTGAGCTACTGCAGCAAACTATAAAAGAAAAACTCCGCAAGTAGGACTCGAACCTACGACATCT